>NZ_JADEVV010000006.1 GCF_015207985.1 Synechocystis salina LEGE 00031
TCTATCAATCCAGCCACTATCCCTAGATGATCTAGATTCTCTACTTTCATTGCAGGCTCCATACACCCTCTTCATTATTAATACATCCCAATTATATCAGTCCCCGCTTTTAATAGCGGAATGTAAGTTGAAAAATTAAGTTTTCGGAGTTAGATTGTTAGACTTCTCCTTGCGCCCCTTGATGAGTTATAAATTTTGGCCGCAGTCTCTTCTGTCAAACCGTAGCTTCAGTGGCATGGAGCTATTGGTTTAAGCTGGTTTGAATTTTGTAAACTTACCCCTTAGTTAGATTCTTCATTAATACCTCCGCTATTAAGGTCATTAACAGCGTCATCCAGGGGGCGAACAATTGCGTTTCTTCCAGTTGGATTAGGGTCAAAAATGGCATCTATGGCTTCATTTAAACTCTCTGCCATAACAATTTGATTACCATAAACTACCACCACCCGAGCGAGAGTGGGCAAACTATTTTTCTCTGCTTCCAGATAAATTGGTTCCACATACAGTAAGGATTCTTCAATGGGAATTACCAGCAAATTACCCTGAATAGCCCGAGAACCTCGGCGATTCCACAAACTAATCCGTTCCGAAATTACCGGATCTTGATTAACCAATGCTTCAATTTGTTCTGGCCCATAGACTAGTCTTTCCTTGGGTAGAGTATAGAGCAACAATTTGCCATAATTTTGTTCATCACAACGGGCAAAGAGCAAGGCAATCAGGTTATTACGGGCGTTGGGAGTGTAAACCTGGGAAAGAACAAACTCTTCTTCTTTGGCATCAATCCCTGCCAATTTCATAATTAAATAATAGGGCGCAATGGGTTGTTGCTCATCGGCATAGGTTTCCTGGGGAATGCGCCATTGGTCTTCCCGATTGTAAAATACGTCAATATCCTCCATGTGGTAGGTCAATAACCGCTCCGATTGGGTACTGAACATATCCACCGGATAACGAATATGACTTTTTAAAGTGGCGGGCATGGAGCTAAAAGGTAAGAATAATTCGGGAAATATTTTTTGCCAGGCATTAATTAACGGATCTTGTTTATCAATGGTAAAAAGCCGCACATCGCCGTTGTAGGCATCTACCAAAATTTTGACCGAATTACGAATGTAGTTAAAGTTGCGCCCCGGTTGGTTAGCATCTCCTTCCCCCGGATCGGAATAGGGATAGTAGTTGCTGGTGGTGTAGGCATCAATCAACCAATAAAGGGTGGAATGTTCTTCTCCTTTTACTTTGGCTGTTACTAAGTAAGGATCACGGTCAAAGCGTAAAAAGGGAGCAATGTGGCGGATGCGATGGTTAATATTACGACGAAATAAAATTCTGGTATCAGGCTTAAAGTTCTCCGTGAACAGCATTTGCCAGTCCCGCAAATAAACGGCAAATAATAATTTTCTGATGGGAGAATTCAAAAAAATGCCACCCCGACCGTCATAAAAGTTGTAAACGTTTTCCTCGCCACTGGGAAAATCTAGTTCAGGAATGGCGGTGTTGGTCATGATGTAGTTATCAGTAATCTCACCAAAATAAATGCGGGGCTTGCCGATGGGAATACTGGTGCGGATCAGTTCACTGGAGGTGCGCAGAGCGCCTTCGTTTTCGTCAGTACCAATATCTTTGACAAAGTAATAGGGCAAACCCCCTTGGTCCACTAGATTAACGGGGGAAAGGGTGAAACCGTAGCCGTGGGTATAGACCAAATGTTTGTTTACCCAGGTTTGGGCCTTTTCTGGCACAGCGGTGTAGTCCAATTCCCTGGGGGCAATGAGAACCTGTTGTTTGGCTGTGCTGATGGTTTGGGTGTCGTCTTTTTGCACCCGGATGGTGTAGCGGTCTAGGTCAGCATCAACGAATTTATAGTAAAGCCGAATTTGTTGTAGTTGCCGATTGGTTTTCAGCAGGGTGATGGGGTCCCAAAGGCGGATATTGTCCAGGGTGAGTCGGTTTTTTTCTAGACTAGCCGGGGTGAGTTGGCCACGACCACTGAGGGTGGCGGGCTGAATAATTTGTAGGTTAAAAGCTTCCCTGGTGGCGGCGATGTTGCGGGCAAGATAGGGCCTTTCCCTGGTGAGTTGATTGGGTTGCACCACCAACAGTTCGATCGCCCAACCGCCCAGGTTTTGCAGTAGCAGAATTAAAAGATAAATAGACATCGGCAACCAGAGGCCAATGAGGGGTAACTGTCCCCGTCGCTGGGGAACACTGTTTCCTTTCCCTAGGGGCCAACCTTTAAGGCTCAACCATCCCGACCAAAGGGCGATCGCCACGCTGAAAACTACTAGCCCAGTTTCTACGGGTAAACGCCAATGAACATCAGTGTAATTGGCTCCATAGACAACGCCATGGTTAGCAAACAAATAATCGTAACGTTTTAACCAATGCTCCACGGCTAGGGTGGCGGCCAGAGCGGCGACCAAGGCACTTAGATGTCTCAACTGAGCTGAGGAAAAGCCAGGAAATCGTCCCTCCGATAAACTATTACCGGATTTAAGAATAATTAGAGTTACCGCCAACAAACTGAAGAGAAATAGTCCCCGCCACCAACTCTCTAGCAACTGCCAGAGGGGAATTTGGAAAATATAAAAGCTAATATTGCGGTGAAATTGGGGGTCAATGGCATTGAAGGACTGACTGTTAAAAGAAAGCAACAATCGAAACCAGTTGCCCGACAGCAACAGTCCCCAAACCCCACTCAAAATAAAAACTAAGCCTGGTAATAGCCTGGGACCCCGTAATACACCAATGAGGGCTAAAACTCCGGCCAAAGCCGTTGCTCCTAATTGGGCAGGCCCATTGCCGAAATTGGTAAACAACAAATGAAGCCGAAAGGGTTGGGGCACCGCCGGGGTGATATTGGGCAGAGTATAGTCTGGGGTCCACACTTGAATGGTGATGAAAACGTAATACATCACTAGGGCCACCAGAATCAGCTGTAGGGCAATAATCAGGGGCAGTAGAACGGGTAATTGTAGAGAACGGGAATGGGCTTTTGGCCCCACCGGCGGCTCGGGCATGGGCAAGTAACGGGAGCCGATCGCCACGGGCACTGGTGCAGAAGCAGCTTGGGCAAGGGCAAGGCTTTTCAGTTGGGCTTCCTCGTGGGCCAGACGGTTAGCGACTTTGACCTGGAAAACGACAAAGGCCCAGGAAATAAAGCCTGCAACCAACGCAATGCTCCCCTGCCAGCGCACCCGCTTCCAAAAGACGGACTGGAAGTTTAACTCTCGGAACCAGAGATTTTCCACATAGATGCGGGCAATGACTTCCAAACCAACCCAAGCGATGGCCAGAACAATCGCCACCTTGACCCACCCTTTCATGGCCCTAACTCCCTTGTTTTGCAGTGAACCATTGGGAAAGTTTTTTGATCCCCCAACTACTGATGGCACCCAAAATTAAAATACTAATGGCGGGATTGAACAGGGGTAGCCAGAGTTTTTGCCAAATTTGATAGCCCAAGGGAATACCGGTGGATTCCCCCACCACAGCGATGGCAAACCAGAAAAAGCCCAGCAGCACCAGGAATACATCGGCAATCAAAATACAGTCTAGCCAGGTTAGTAGTAAAGTTTTCATACAATTTGCATCCAATCCAGATAATCATGTCGGCGACTGATTTCTGCTTAGCGGTGGGGCCGGGGCCCCCAATTGATACCCATGGCAGGTATTTGTTTCCCATCTTAATCCTTTGGTGGATGGCCTCCGTTAACTAGCCGCTTGGCCCCAGGGAGTGGGCGATCGCCAAGCTGTTAACCCTCGCCTTGGTAAACCAACCATGACGGTCTAGGTTGGAAAAACTAATGTGTTGCTTAAACTTCCCTTGGAGAAACTAACCATGATGAATGCCATCAAACAAATTAGCTATTTTCTAGCCGGCGTGGTGCTGATGGAAATGACCCTCACAGCGGCGATCGCCAGGGCCGATGACCGGGATGTGACGGCCCAGGAAAGACAGAGAATCGTCCAAGTACTCAATGGCATGGGCTGTAATTCCTTTGATGATGCTGAGTACGAAATCGACAAAAAACGTTTTGAAATTGACGATGCAGTTTGTGCCGACGGGCGGGAATATGAAATTTATCTAGATACCAATTATCGAGTTATCAAGAAGGAATTGGATGACTAACCCTAGTCAATCAGGAAAAAATTGGGCTTTTCAAAAACAAAACGGACTACATTTGTTTTAGAACCTGTTCGTCAAGTCCAATTCTGCTCCTTAAATTTTCTAATGCCTTAATGTCGGGGGACTTTAAGTTTTTCCCGTCAAATGGGGGGGCAAGGAGGCTTGGCAAACACCACCTTAAATTTTTGACTTTCCTTAGCCGAAACCAGCATGGATCCCCTGATTGCTCCCCTTGCCTTCCTGCTTGTCATTGCCCTGGGCTCTGCTGTGGGTAGTTTTCTCAACGTGGTGGCCTATCGCTTACCAGAGGGTTTATCCCTGGTGCATCCCCCTTCCCGTTGTCCCCACTGTGGCCACCCACTGGGGCCAAAAGAAAATGTGCCAGTGGTGGGTTGGCTTTGGCTACGGGGTAAATGCCGTTGGTGCCAAGTCTCTATTTCCCCCCGCTATCCCGTGGTGGAGGCTGTTACGGGTTTATTATTTGCCCTGACCTGTTGGCGTTTTGGTTGGCAGTGGCAAATCCTCGGCTACTGGACATTAATTAGTTTTTTAATTGCCCTAACTTTAATCGACTGGGACACCATGACCCTACCCAATAGTCTCACTAAACCAGGACTGGTGCTGGGGCTATTATTTCATTTACTGCTGGGTTGGCAGAGCGGCAATTGGATTATTCCCTTGGTGGAGGCGATCGCCTCGGCGGTATTGGGGCTATGGCTGTTTGATTTGATCCGCATGGGAGGGAGTCTGTTGCTCGGCAGGGAAGGCATGGGGGACGGCGATCCCAAATTAGCGGCCATGGTGGGAGCTTGGTTGGGCTGGCCATCATTGCTCTTGACCACATTCATTGCCTGTCTATTCGGTTCCATCTATGGCGGTTTAAAGCTATTGCTGGGCACATTGCAACGGCGACAGGGCTTTCCCTTCGGCCCCTTTTTGGCGATCGGTGCCCTCGTCAGTCTCTTTTGGGGTGAAAAACTGATTGCTAGCTACTTAAACTTTGTGACCCCACAATTTTGAACTTTTGGGTGTCGTTATTGCTTCTTACAGCGGTTACAGTACTTGAATGAAACAGTAAAACCTTTGCAAAAGTGGGTTTACCGCTCTTCTATCAGAAAAGGGAAGATGGAAGAGTGATAATTCCGAGTGGGGATCGAAACCTAAACGTTGAAGCGGAAGAGCAAAACATCTCCTTCTTGCACCACATATTCTTTGCCTTCACTGCGTACCAAACCCTTTTCTTTGGCTCCTTGCATACTGCCACAGCTAATTAAATCTTCATAGGCCACGGTTTCTGCCCGGATAAAGCCCCGCTCAAAATCGGTGTGAATTACTCCCGCCGCTTGGGGAGCTTTCATACCACTGATGATGGTCCAAGCCCTGGTTTCCTGGGGTCCCGTGGTCAGGTAGGTGCGTAGCCCCAGCAGTTCATAGGTAGCTCTAATTAAGGATTTTAATCCCCCTTCCGTCACCCCCAAGCTAGCCAAAAAATCCTGTCGTTCTTCCTCCGGCAATTCAATCAGCTCCGATTCCACTTGGGCCGAAATCACTACCACTTTTGCTTCATCCTTGGCGGCGATCGCCTTTACTTGTTCCACCCAATCATTGCCGGTGGCCAAATCATCCTCGGTGACGTTGGTGGCATAAATGATCGGTTTGAGAGTCAGTAAACCCAGGGATTTAATTAATTCCTGTTCCTCCGCCGTTAGTCCCACCCGTCGGGCTGGAATACCCTCATTGAGGGCGGCGACTAATTTTTCCAAGATGGCCACTTCTTCCAATAGGTCCTTATTGCCCCGAGCTTGCTTGCGACTGCGTTCTAATCGTTTTTCCACCTGGGCTAAATCCGCCAGCACCAACTCTAGATCAATCACCTCCACATCCCGCACCGGATCCACCGAACCCGCCACATGGATAATGTCATCGTCATCAAAACAGCGCACCACATGGACAATGGCATCTACTTCCCGGATATTGGCTAAGAACTGGTTCCCCAATCCCTCTCCCTTGCTGGCCCCTGCCACCAAACCGGCAATATCAACAAATTCCATCCGGGTGGGAACTACCTTAATCGATTGGGAAATCTCTGCCAATTTGCCCAGGCGATCGTCCGGCACAGATACCACCCCCACATTGGGTTCGATGGTGCAGAAGGGGAAGTTGGCCGCTTCCGCCTTGGCATTGGCCACCAGGGCGTTAAAGAGGGTAGATTTTCCCACATTGGGCAGACCAACAATTCCAGCTCTAAGCATAATGTCTAACTATCTTGAGGATGATTATGGGGGGCAAAACAGTCTCCCATCGTACCAAAATCAGGTGGGCACTACATCACATTGGCAGTCTCCCACAGTATTAAACCGCTTGTGATTTTAGTGAACTTGATGCAAATTCACGGGAATTTATAGACAATACCGCCGGACTCACTGGCTTCAAACGTGGCATTAAATTCGATCGCCTTTTGGTCTAAATATTCCTTGGCTTCCTTACCTTCAATTTCTGCGGCCTTGCAAAATTCCAGCACGGTAATAGTGTTGTCATTTTCTTCTAGAACTTGAAAGAAAATTTTTCTGAGGTTCTCCGAGGCTTCCATGCTTATTTTTTGTCGTTGCTTTCTGCCATCATGGACTGCACTCCAAAGTAGCCCGCCTCCCAAGACGCTCATCGGTAAAGCAAAAATCATGAGGGCCGCTGCGGCTCCATCCCGGTCCTCCTGGGACTTGGTGGAATCAAATATTTCCACCACACAGTACAGTCCTAAAGGCAATCCCAAAGAGAGCAAAAGAAAGGCCAAAATCTGCTTAATCAGTTTCATTATTTTAGTAAGCTGACAAAAGTGAAATTGGGCAAAAATTCAAGCAACACCTCCATTGAGGCACTATTTTGCCATTAATACCACCGATGAGCGGGGTTGGACCCAATATTGATCGCCCTTGATAGGAGGAGCAATTTCTGGCTCTTGAAAATCCGCCGGGGTGGGCAGATAGGTATCCACCAGTCGGTGCCACACCATACCATCATTTAAAGGGGGCAACTCAAAACTGAGGGGTTCCCAATAGGCGTTAAAAATTAGATGCAAAATTTCCTTGGCTGCTGGATAGAATAGTGTGGCCGCCAAGGTGTGGGAAGTATAGGACCAATCGGGCTGGGCCAGTTTTGCCCCCTGCCAGACCACACAGGGTCCAGGTAAATCCTTGGTAGCCTTGAGGTACATTTCCCGCAGAGTCACTTCATCCACTGGCGGGAGGGGTTTATAAATAGGCTCCTCCCCCTCCTGGCTATCCTCCTCGGAGCCGTCATTTTCATCGGGCAAGCGGGGCAGGTCAAAATGTAGCACCGGCAATAAACTTTCCTCAAGGAAGAGGGATAACTTTTGGGTCAGGGCAATAATTCCCCGCAAAAAGTGGGTTTCATCGCTGTGGGTTTCTTCCCCGCTCCAGTCGAACCAACTGAGTTTGTTATCTTGGCAATAGCCGTTATTGTTACCCTTTTGGGTGCGCCCCACCGGGTCTCCCATCAATAACATTGGTGTGCCCTGGGAGAAAAAAAGAATGGTAAGAAAATTTTTAATCTGTCGCAGTCGCAGTTGGTTAATTTCAGGATCATCGGTTTCCCCTTCCACGCCGCAGTTCCAACTAAAGTTGTCATTGGCGCCGTCGCGATTATTCTCTCCGTTGGCTTCATTGTGTTTTTCGTTGTAGGAAACCAAGTCGTAAATAGTAAAACCGTCGTGACAGGTGACAAAATTAATACTGCGGTTAATGTCCGTATCTTGACGATGGTAAATGTCAGGACTACCCAGTAAGCGGCTAGCTAGGAGGGGTACAGTGCCATTATCCCCTTTGACAAAACGGCGTACATCGTCCCGAAAGGGGCCATTCCATTCCGCAAACCAGTCCGCCAATTCCACAAATTTCCCCACGCTATACAGACCAGCCGCATCCCAGGCTTCGGCAATTAATTTCGTGCCAGCCAAAATGGGATCGGATTCGATCGCCCAGATAACGTTAGCGGTGGCAATGGCACTGTCATGGAGGGGCACTCCTTTGGTATCTCGCACCAGTACCGAAGCGAGGTCGAAACGGAAACCATCCACGTGCATTTCTGAAACCCAGTAACGGAGGGAATCAAGAATTAGGCCGCCGACGATGGGGTGATTGGCTTTGATGCTGTTGCCGCAACCACTATAGTTGCTGTAGGAACTCTTGTCTTCATCAAGAATATAGTACACCCTGTTATCAATGCCCCGGAAGGAAAGGGTCGGGCCATTTTCGTTGCCCTCTGCCGTATGGTTAAACACCACATCTAAAATTACCTCTATGCCCGCTTTGTGCAGGGCTTTGACCATATCCCGAAATTCGTCCACCACTTCCAGGGGATCATCGGCGGCACTGTAGCCCTGGTGGGGAGCAAAAAAGCCGATGGTGCTATAACCCCAATAGTTGGTCAGCCCCGGTTGGGCGTCTTCAGGGTCAAAATAATGCACCGGCAATAATTCCACCGCTGTAATACCCAGTTCCTTGAGGTAGGGAATTTTTTCAATTAAGCCGGCATAGGTGCCCCGCTTGTTTTCACTGAGCCCGGAATTGGGGTTGCGGGTAAAACCCCCCACGTGGAGTTCGTAGATAATGCTGGCGGCGTAGGGCGTACGGGGAGCATGGTCATCTTCCCAGTCGTAGACACTGGTGTCCACCACCACACTGCGTAGGGCCTGGGCACAGTTATCTCCGGGAACCATGGCCGCTTTGCGGTCGTAAATATCCTTACCGGCGATCGCCTTGGCGTAGGGATCGAGCAAAACTTTATCTGGATCGAAGCGATGGCCCTTTTCTGGCTCGTGGGGGCCATCAATGCGGTAAGCGTAAACCTGTCCTGCCTTTAAACCCGCCACAAAAATGTGCCAGTAGTAGAAAGTCCGGTTCTGCCCTCGATGGAGCTCAATGGTGCGGGCCGGGGCCGGATCATTAGGGCGATCAAACAACAATAGCGTCACCTTTTCTGCATGCTTGGAAAACAGGCAGAAATTGACCCCATCGGCATAAACCGTTGCCCCCAACGGAAAAGTTTGGCCTAGGCGGACATCGGTGGACAGGTTGGGAACAGGTATCAACTGTGGCACGGGCAATTCCAAAAATTGTTCAGACTCTTTCCTTTAAAGCTAGCAAACCTTTGGAAAAGGGAAACAATTCCGATCGCCATGGCCAGATGGAACTGTTCCTTCCCTAGGGGCAGGAAGTTGGGCTAGAACCGCCAGGAAAAAGTGAGAAGTTAAAACTTCTGGGGTAATGGGCTCTTATCGTTCCTCACCCTAGCCCCGGTGGCAAAGGTTCCCCACAAATTAAATGCACTTCCTTGATGCGCTCAAACAACCAAGGTACGGACTCTCGATAAGCAGGCAACAGTGCCAAGGGACTGAGCAAAGCGGCGGCGGTTAAATCTGCCACGGTCAATTGATCACCGCACAGATAGGGGCGATCCCGCCAACCAGCTAGCACCTGGAAAGCTAAGTCTAATCGTTTTTTGGCCAGGGCAACGGTGGTGTTATTGATGTTGTACTGGTGACGGACAATTTGAATAACTATCTGACTGGCCAGGGATGGATCAATGGCCTTGCCCGCCCCAGCTCGGTAGTCGTAATAAACAAACCGGGTTGCCGTACCAATACTCTCATCCAGCCAATCTTCCAACCATTCCGTCCTTAATCTCTGTTCAGCATCTGGGGGAAACAAACGGCGATCGGGGGAGATTTCCTCTAAAAAACGGAAAATTTCGCTGGAATCACTGATATATTCCGGTTGCCCTGGGAGTTCTGGACAAAGCACCGGCACCGTAGTGGCACCGGTCTTGGGTTTAAGTTGCAGGGCATGGACACCGGGGGTTAAATTTCTAACTCGGTAAACCATGCTCTTATAACCCAGGGCCAGCCTGGCTTTGCGGCAATAATGGGAAGTGCTGAATTGGAGCAACAACATCCTAAGTAGCCAATGTGCGACGCTTCATGGTCATTTCATAGGCTTCGATGATGTCTCCCTCTTTCCAATCGTTGAACTTGCTACAGCCAATACCGCATTCATAGCCGGCATTAACTTCCCGCACGTCCTCCTTAATACGTTTGAGGGAATCAATGTTGCCTTCAAACACCACTTGGTCACCCCGACGCACCCGTAGGTTACGGTTCCGGATAATTTTGCCCGACTGGACGTAACAACCGGCAATGTTGCCCCGACCCACAGGGAAGACCGCCCGCACTTCTGCCGTTCCCAGGGAGGACTCAATTTCTTCGGGATCCAATAGACCTTCCATGGCCCCTTGGATGTCATCCAGAAGCTTATAGATAATGTCGTATTCCCGAATGTCCACCCCTTCCTGGTCGGCCGCTTGACGGGCCCCACTGGCCAAGGTGGTGTTGAAACCAATGATAATTGCTCCACTGGCGGCGGCTAGGTCCACATCGGTTTCCGTTACCTCTCCAGGGGATGCTAACAGAACCCGGATCTGTACTTCCCCTTGGGGTAATTGTTCCAAGGAACCCAAAATCGCCCCCACCGAACCTTGTACGTCCGCTTTGAGGATAATATTCAGTTCTTTGAGTTCCCCTTCCTGGGCCTGGGCAGAAATACTGCTGAGGGTCACCTTGCGGGAAGACATGGCTTGTTGCAGACGGGTTTGACGGTCTTCCATGGCCCGGGCTTCGGCCTGGAGACGGGCATCCTTTTCATTGGTGAAGACTTCAAACTCATCCCCAGCGGCGGGCACATCCCCCAGACCAAGGATTTCCACGGCGAAGGAAGGACTGGCTTCTTCCACCTTGTCGCCCCGGTCGTCGATCATGGCTCGGATTTTTCCGTACACAGCCCCCACCACAATGGCATCCCCAACCCGGAGAGTACCATTTTGGATCAAGAGGGTAGCCACAGGGCCCCTGGTGCGGTCTAGGTGAGCTTCGATTACCGTACCTTTGGCTTGACGTTGGGGGTTAGCCACCAATTCTTCTACTTCCGACACCAGCAGAATCATTTCCAACAAGCCATCTAGGTTGTCGCCGTTGAGGGCACTGACGGGCACCATGATGGTGTCTCCACCCCATTCTTCGGCCAGGAGACCAAGCTCGGATAACTCCTGCTTAATGCGATCGGGATTAGCTTCGGGCTTATCGACTTTGTTGATGGCCACAATTAAGGGCACGCCGGCGGCCTTGGCATGGCTAATGGCCTCTTTGGTTTGGGGTTGCACACCGTCATCGGCGGCCACCACCAGAATGGCAATGTCTGTAACCTTAGCTCCCCGGGCCCGCATGGCGGTAAAGGCTTCGTGGCCAGGAGTATCGAGGAAGACAATCTGTTCGGTTTTGTCGTTGTGCTCCACTTCAACGTGGTAAGCACCAATGTGCTGGGTAATGCCCCCTGCTTCCCCTTGGGCTACCTTGGTTTTGCGAATGGAGTCCAACAGGGTAGTTTTACCGTGGTCTACGTGCCCCATGATGGTAACCACGGGGGGACGACGCACCAGGTTATCCAGATCCGCTTCGTCGAGCATTTCTGTGGTTTTAGCAGCGGCGGCCACTTTTTCGGGGGTTTCCACTGCCACTTCAAAGGATTCGGCCACCATGCGGGCGGTTTCTTCGTCCAGGGTTTGGGTAATTTGTACCGCTACCCCTTTGAGGAAGAGCCGTTTGATAATGTCCGTTTCGGAAACTTTTAACAGATCTGCCAGATCCCGGACAGTTAAGCTCCGGTCCAACATGATCACTTCTGGTTTTTGCACCACTTCCTTCCGGTCGCGGCGATCACCACGGTTACGGGAACTGCTGCTGCTACCACTGCCGGCCTCGGACTTGAGGGTCGGCTTTTTAACCTTGGCCACAGTGGGGGTGCTAGGTTTAGCTACCAAGGATTTTGGTTTGGGAGGACGGGCAATGGAAAGACTAACGAGGGTGGGCTTGGGACCATTATCCCCATCTATATCCAGGTCATCGTCATCGTCGTCCATCTTGGGCCGTCGTTTGCCCTTGTTGGCCGCCTTAGCTTTATTGGCTTTTTCGTCTTCATCATCCTCCCATTGATCCGGTTTACCAAGGCGAGGAGGGGTGGGACGTTTTAGCTTCGGCTTGGGTTTTTCGGTGGAGAGCAGATCACTGTCATCGCCATCGTTATCTCCATCGCCTCCTTTGCCCCGACTGAGGGGAGGAAATTCCAGCAATTCTGGTAAATTTTCGTCCTCTTCGGGCCGGGGGGGCTTGGGACGGCGCAATTCTACCTTGGGCTTGGGGGGCTCCGGAGCATTATTGGACTTAGGGGCCCCAACCGGGACCGCTAGTTTTTCCTCTTTATCGTTATTGGCGGAGCGACTCTGACCGCGGTTGTCCTTAAGACTGACAATTTCCGGACGGTTAGCTTTGGGCTTGGCTGGAGCAGCGGGCTTGCCTGGACTGGAAGTGCGGCTGGGAGGCCCTGCTAAACGGGGAGCCGCAGCAGTTTTCTTCGCCGGGGAGCTGGGAAGAACCGGCTTACTGGGGGGCGTTTGTAGGCTGGGTACAGGGGGAGGAGTCAGGGAAGGGGGAGCACTCTTCAGGGTCTCATTAGGAATATCTTCCTGTTTCTGCACCTTCGGGGCTGGAGCTTTAGCCACGGGGGGCTGGGGTGGAGTAGGGGCCTTCGGTGCCTGTAGTTTTGGCCTGGGAGCAGGGGTGGGGCGGGCCGGAGATGCAGCGCCGGATTTCTCCTGTTTGTGGTGGATTGCTAAAATCTTTTGTTGCTTGGGATCTGACTTATCCTCTTTCGACTCTGGCTTAGCGGCCACTCTAGGCTTCTTTGGTTGCTGGGGGGTGAATTTTTCGGCCGCCGCTTTGATGCGCTCCGCATCGGATTCACTAATGGTACTGCTGTGACTTTTGGCGGCCACGTTGAGCCGTTCGCAGATGTCTAAAATATCTCGATTCTCCAGATTTAATTCTTTTGATAGGTCATAAATTCTGACTTTGGCGTTGTTCATCCACTGTCCCCCTGACTAATGATCCATAAATTTAATAAGTGACAAATTGGTTTAGGTGAGTGCAAAGACTGGGTGCACAGACAGAGCACTAACTCTTTCCAGGGGAATCGTCCCCGGGAACGCTTTGCGGAGTTGATAAGGTGAAGCCGAGATGGTAGATGGTCTTACTCCTAATGCTAACTAACGATAACTGCCGCTGGGTAAGTTTCGGCAAGGGGCATCCATGGTGGTGGATAGGGAGAGGGTTTATGACAGGGCCTCAGGGAGTGGCGAGAAGACGAGCTTCTAGTTGCTCAAAGAGATGGCTGGGGACTGGGGCTCGGAGGGCCCGCCCCAACAGATTTTTGTGGCGAGCCTTACGCAGACAGTCATGGGTCGGACATAAATAAGCCGATCGCCCCATACCGTGATCTAATTGTACAGTTCGGGATGGATAGACTCTGACAATTCGCCAAAATTGTCGGCGATCGCCTACTTTGCGGCAACTGAGGCAACGACGGTATCCGGGGGCCATGGTCAACGGTGGGCTAGAAATGGTCAGGACAAATTAGCAGAAAGCTGGCATTGTCAATCTTCCCTAGCTTAGCGCTTCTTCATCCCCTAACTCCGGCCCTTGGTCTTGGTCTGATTCCTCCAGTTCTTCTTCCCCCCCGGCGATCGCCTCGGCAGTGGACTCCAATTCTTCTGCTTCTTCCGCTTGGAGGGCGGCCATTTCCGCTTCTAATTTAGCCTGGGCTTCCTGTTCCGCTGCTTCCCGTTCTGCCCTGGCCTGGGCAGAAGCCGCCGCCCGTTCCAAAATAGATTGTTCAATGGCTTCCTTATCCCGGGCATAGGTTTCGGGGTCTTTGATGTCAATTTTCCAACCAGTTAAACGGGCTGCCAAACGGACATTTTGCCCCTCCTTACCGATCGCCAAACTAAGTTGATCCTCTGCCACAATTACCAGGGCATGGCGCTCCTCCGCATGGATGAGGTAAACCTGGTCCACCCGGGCTGGGCTAAGGGCCTGGGCAATGTAGGTAGCGGGGTCTGGGGACCAACGGATCACATCAATTTTTTCTCCCCGTAATTCATTGACCACCGCGTGGATTCGGGAACCCCGGGCGCCAATGCAAGCCCCCACTGGGTCTACGTCCCGCTCCAGGGTATCCACGGCAATTTTAGTGCGGGGCCCTACAGAGGGGGAAGGGGGTTTAGCTTCCCTGGCCACTGCCACGATGCGCACCACTTCTTCTTCAATTTCCGGTACTTCCACACTGAAGAGGTCCACCACCAAACCGGCCGCCGCCCGGGAGACTACTAATTGGGGCCCCCGTTGGGAGCCTTCCCGTACCCGTTTGAGATACACCCGGAAAGTGGAGTTAGCCCGGTAATTATCATTGGGCAACTGTTCTCGCTTGGGCAATTCCGCTTCCACTTCTGGCTGGCCAAAACTACTCTGGACCGCCACAATGATCGATTGACGCTCAAACCGGAGGGCCCGGGCATTGAGCACTGACCCCTCCAGATCTTGGAATTCTTCTTGGATAATTTTTCGTTGTTGATCCCGCAGTTTTTGCAGTAGCACCTGCTTAGTTTGGATGGCGGCCATGCGCCCAAAGTCTTTCTGCTCCGGGGTCACATCCAACACCACTTCGTCCCCCAGTTGGGCTTCTTGGGCCACTTCTAACACTTCCTTGAGGGAAATTTGTTGGTCAGAATTTTCCACTTCCTCCACAATGCGCTTGGTGGAAAGCACCCGAAAACCCTCTTCCTCCGTGTCTAGTTCCACCTCAAAGTTATTGAAATATTCTTCGGGGAATTGGTGCCCCATCAACTGCGATCGCCGAAAACGTTCGTAGCCCTTCAATAAAGCTTCCCGCAGGGCTTCTTCCACCGCCGTGGTGGGCAAATTATTGCGCTTACTAATTTCACTGATCATGGCCGGGAGCCCCGGTAAACTGACAAGAGACATGGAAAATCCTCCAAAATGTTTGCGATAAGGCTCTAGGCCGTCCCCAGAGCTAGGCTGGCTAAATTCTGGGGTCAATCAATGGGGTAGCTGCACCGTTAACCCCGCTGCCAAAGGAATAGCTACGGTTCTCCCCCTAATGCTCAAGTACACCGCCTCTCCATCTCGCCCCTGTAAACTCCCCTGCCACTGACTTTGACCCTGGTGGGGATTGTCACTGGTAACCATCACTTCAAACCCTTTAAAGGCAATAAAATCTCGCTCCGTGGCGAGGTAGGGGGAAATGCCTGGGCTAGAAACTTCCAACACGTAGGCGCTGGCTATCAAACTGCTTTCCTCTAATTGGGCTTCAAAGCTCCGACTAAAGGCTTCACAGTCATTTAGGCTAGTATCCTGCTGGAGATTACGGACATCAATCCGCAATACCGGTGGACGTTTATTGGTTTGGAACACCGCATCCGTCACTTCCAGCCCCAAATCCTCAGCAATGGGCTGTGCTAATGCAAGAATGTCGGGAATTACGGGATGGGTCATTGAATACAATTGGGCATAAAAAAAGCGGGGGACACCCACTTCTGGAAAAAAGTCCAAGATTGGGGCAGACCGCACCGTTGCGTATCTACTCTCCGTCTAGTTTAGCAAATCTTCGTTGCCATCAGACCGAATCTCCCCAGTCCCTAATTGATCGCCTCACCTCATTCCCTTTTGCCGGTGACGATATAGGAAACCCGTTGGGCGATGTTAGTGGCATGATCGGCCATTCTTTCCAGGTGGCGGATCACCAAGGCCATGAGCAAAATGGGTTCCACCACTCCTTTGATATCCCGCTGAAAGGCGAGGGTTTTATAAAGGCGATCGTAGGCATCGTCCACCACATCGTCCATTTTTTTGACAATTTCCCCGGCGTTGGGGTCTAGCTGGGTCAGGCAAACGAGACTCTGGTCTAACATGTGTTGGGCCTGCCAGGCCATGGCGGCAATGTCGTCCATACAGGGATGGGGCGGATAACGGGTCAACTTCATGGCAATTTCCCCCAAATCCTGGGCATAGTCGCCAATTCTTTCTAAGTCCCGCACTAATTGCATAATGGCGCTGAGTAGGCGCAAATCTTGGGCCACGGGGGCCTGGAGGGTGAGAAAACTGGCGCATTCCTGTTCAATGTGGCGGTAGAGGCGATCAATTTCCTTTTCCAATTCGACAATTTTGAGGGGAGTTTCCAATCTATTCTCAAACAAGGCCTGGTGACTCATGCGGAAGGATTCCTCCACCAAAGCCCCCATGCGGAGTACATCCTGCTCCACTCGCTTGAGGGCTTGCTCAAAATAACTACGTTCGGGATTGTTAATCTGTTGGGATAAACTGGCGGCCATGGCGGGAATGGGGAGGGAGAGAGCAATGGAAACAACTGGGAGCGGGGGCGGAGCCTCAAGTCTGCCTAACTATCTAATTTTTGGGAAAAGTCCTGATTTTAATGGGTCAATGTTAAGAGGCAGCATGGGACTTTACCAAGGAATTCTTGGCAAACAAACTATTGAGCTTTATTCAGGAAGAACAGCATGCCCAAATCCGTCGTTAATTTTAGGTTGAACGGCCAAGCCATGGCTCGGCTAGCTCCCCCATTGAGAATAGGTGTGTTCATTTTACTGCTGGCCATTGCCTGGTTGCCGTTTTTGCTGCCCCTATCCCTGGCGATCGCCGATGCCAATTTGCGTTCCATTGTGGTGATGGGGATTTTATTTTTAATTTTCCTCATCTTGCTAATTTTTTGGAGTCATTGGTGTTACCAAACGCCGCTGTCCCTAAGGGCTTATGGGGAGTATGGTTTGGGCTGGAACCGCCGCCAGAGAGTGGAGTTATTACAAGGGCTGGGGCTGGGTTTTGGTTTTACGTTCGGTTTGTTTATCATCCAGGCGTTGTTGGGGTGGGCGGTGCTGGAACCCGCTGGCGATCGCCTCTGGGCAATTATCCTACAGGGGAGCCTTACGGGGCTGGGGGTGGCCCTGGCGGAGGAATTATTTTTTCGGGGCTGGTTGCTGAAGGAGTTGGAACAGGGTTACAGCAGGGGAGTTTCCCTGGGCAGTAATGCCATCATTTTTGCCGTGCTCCATTTTCTTAAGCCCCTGGGGGAAGTAATCCGCACCCTACCCCAATTTCCCGCTTTGGTGTTGTTGGGTTTGAGCTTGGTGGTCACGAAACACCGCCACGGCGATCGCCTGGGGCATTGCATTGGTCTCCACGGAGGATTGGTGTGGGCTTATTACATTGTCAATGTGGGGCAGTTGATCAGCTATACCGATAGGGTACCGGCCTGGGTAACGGGCATTGATCAAAATCCCCTCTCCGGGGTGATGGGCATTGCCGGTTTATCCCTTTTACTCTTGCTGGTGAGCCGGGGACAGAAAGCTTCGGTTTAAACGGACTGGCCCTTAATTCCGGTAACGAATTGCCGCAACTTCAATAAACTCACCGTCTGTCCCAAATTTAAGGGCAAGATAGAAATGCCTTCCAAACGGGATTGCACCCAGCCATCGCCCCAGTACCATTCATGGAAACCGTCAATGGCCCCACTGAGTATGAGGCGTAAATGGTCGTCCCCCACCCGGTCCACCGTTTGGGTTAAGGTGGCAAAACCAATGCCAGTGTGGAGCGTAACACCGGGGACGAGACGTTCCGGTAAACCTTCCCCCAGGGGGAGGGGCGCTAACCATTGCCGCAGTTGGGGAATTTTGGTTAAGCTGTCCCGAATTACCGGCGCCGCCGCTTCTACTTCAAGGCGGAGTTGGCTATGTTGAAAATTTCCCAGCATGGCGAGTGTGAGTTCAGTTAATGCATTGAACAGATCAAACTGTCCCTAGCTTAACGAGAAACCAGTCCAAAGCAAGGAATCAATACTTTCTGGCAACAATATATTCGGCGATCGCCTGGAGAGGCTGGGCGGAGGGGCCAAAGGGTTCCAGGGCGGCAATGGCTTGGTCAATCAAACTTTGGGCCTGGGCCCGAGAAGCTTCCAAACCGAGCAGACTGGGATAGGTGGCCTTTTGGGCTTTGACATCTTTACCGGCGGTTTTACCCAATTCTTCCTGGGTGGCAGTAATGTCGAGGATGTCATCCACCACCTGAAAAGCCAAACCAATGTTTTGGGCATAGCGAGCCAACCTCTGTTGTTGCTCCCCACTGGCCCCCGCCAAAATCGCCCCAGTGAGCACGGAAGCTTCCAGTAACGCTCCGGTTTTATGGGTATGGATAAAAGTTAAAGTTTCCGGCGTAATGTCTGTGCGGCCCTCCGATTCCAGGTCTAGGACTTGACCCCCCACTAAACCGGCTGCCCCCACAGTGCGACCTAAACGGGCAATGACCTGGAGCAAAGCTTGGGGATCGGCTTGGGGAGTATGGGTGACTACATACTCAAACGCATAGGCCAGCAGTCCATCCCCGGCCAAAATGGCAATGTCTTCCCCGTACACTTTGTGGTTAGTGGGTTTCCCGCGGCGAAAATCGTCATTATCCATGGAGGGCAGATCGTCATGGATGAGGGACATGGTATGAATCATTTCCAGGGCACAGGCCGTGGGCAGGGCCAGGGCTTCATCGCCGCCACATAGTTCACAGGCCGTAATACATAAAATAGGGCGCAGTCGTTTTCCCCCCGCCAACAGGGAGTAGCGCATGGCTTCGTAAATCTTTTCGGGGCGGGCGATCGCCAGGGAACTATCTAGGGCTGCCTCGACCACGCCTTTTTTAATTTGTAAGTATTGGGCTAAATCAAAGTCGGTTCGTGTTTGTTGGGCAACCATACTGTCACTGGATACTGAATAACGGTGTTGGGCAATGGCCGGGGACGGCACCTACGGCCCATTTTACAGGTAGGGGTGATGGAAGAAACCTAGGATAGGGCACGAATGGCTTCCAACAGGCCCCGGGCTTTATTGAGGGTTTCTTCGTACTCTTTTTGGGGATCGGAATCCGCCACAATGCCCGCTCCGGCCTGCACCGATACCCGGTGGGTTCCATCAGCCTGTTCCTGGACCACCATGGTACGAATGGCGATCGCCGTGTTTAATTGCCCTTCAAAATCGTAATAACCATATACTCCAGAGTAGGGCCCCCGCCGTTCCGGTTCCAGTTCATTAATAATTTCCATGGCCCGGATTTTGGGTGCACCACTGACAGTGCCAGCGGGAAAACAGGCCTTCAACAGATCCCAGGCCGTTTTATCGGCAGCCATTTCCCCAATGACATTACTAACAATGTGCATAACGTGGGAGTAACGCTCAATCACCATCAATTCATTGACCTTAACGGAACCCTGCACACAGACTCGCCCCAGATCGTTACGTCCTAAATCCACCAGCATGACGTGTTCAGCAATTTCCTTGGGATCGTTGAGCAATTCTTCCGCTAACTGTTCATCTTCTAGGTGGGTTGTGCCCCTGGGTCTAGTACCCGCAATAGGCCTAACCGTGGCCACGAGTTTCCCGTCCGGTTGCCGTTCCGCCTTCACCATTACCTCCGGGCTGGAGCCAATAATTTGCCAATGGCCAAAGTTGTAATAGGCCATGTAGGGGGAAGGGTTAATCAGCCTGAGGGAACGGTATAGCTTAAACGGATCATCCCGATAAATGGTGGAGAGGCGTTGGGAGAGCACCACCTGGAAAATGTCCCCCGCAGTAATGTAATCCTTGGCAGTGGTCACTTCCTCTAAAAATTTGCCCTGTTCGGTATTGCTGGCGTAGTGCAGTTCTTTGCCTTGGAGTTGCCCTGGACTCAATAACTCTAGGGGAGTGGCATCGGGGGGCAGGGGCAGTTGCAATTGCAGAACCAATTTGGTCACCCGTTGACAGGCCGCTTGGTAGGCGGCTTCCAGGTCTACATTCTCTCCCCGCAGATCCGCAAAGGCGATCGCCCAAATTTTGCGTTTTACCTGGTCAAAAATCAGCAGATGATCCACCTGCATCCAAATACCGTCCGGTAGGTCTTCGGGCTGGGGTTCATAAACGGGAACTCTGGGTTCCATCCAACGAATCAACTCATAGCCCCAAACCCCAAATAGCCCACCAATGCCCGGAGGTAGCTGGGGTAAATTCACCGGGCGGATAGATTCCAAACATTGGGACAAAATATCTAGGGGATTGCCCGTAAATGTCTGCTTCTGGCCATCCCGCCAAACTAAATTGGTTACCATCCCCCTGGCTTCCAATACCCACATTGGGTCACAACCAAGGAAGCTATAGCGGCCAATATTTTCTCCCCCTTCCACCGACTCCAGCAGGAAATTGTAGGGTTGGGTGGAGCAAACTTTATACCAAGCAGAAACTGGTGTTTCTAAATCCGCCACCCATTCTTGATACACCGGAATAAAATTACCGTGTTGGGCGAGTTCAGTGAAGTGAGAAAACCCAGGGGAAATCATAAAACCTTTGCCAACAGTGAAAGAGCGAACTGTCAAAGGTGCAGTGGTGCCTTTAACAAATTCGCCCGTTAGTTAAACTTCTGCCAATTGTGCAAGTTCCGCAAGCAAATATCGCCAGGAACTAAACCTCGTAGGGGGCTTTACCGGAGAACTTGATGGTTACAGGTTCTGGGTTTTGGCCAATGCGGCGGGTTTTGGTACCTTGGGCTTCCCGACCTTCGTTGACTTTTTCAGGGAAAACGCCATCGGCGGGGTGCAGGTATTGAACTTCACCGCTGGGATAAACACGGTAAATTTTGTAGTCTTGAATTTTGGGTTTAAATTTTGTCCGTAGCTGGGTTCCGAGGGCTAAACATTGTTCTTTGCGGGCTAGATAAAGGAGATTTTCCCCTTCATTCATAATTGCCGCGCCGCCGGTGGGCATTTCAAAAACTTGTTCAGAGGCGCTGGTCCAGGTGATGGCATACTTTTCTTCCCGGTTGGCCTTGGAGAGAAGTCCACCAGTGCTGCCACCGAATTTAGGCGGTTGTCCAGAGAGTTCTGTCATAGGGATGAAAATGGAATTTCATAAGGTATTTTAGGGAATCCTACCACTGACCTACGGTTACCATCTGGCTTTGTCAAGAACTGTAACATTTCACCAAATTTTGTCCCCCGCTGCACCGGGTAGCGGATCTCTGCTAGAACCCCTAGTAGGTTGGTGTAATCAAGATAGAATCATAGGAGTTTTGGCAAGGAGATTATGGGGACTTCCGTGTCCAATCCGACGGCGATTTTACAGACCCTGCAGGGTTTTCTGCGGAAATGGTGGTCTGAGTTTAACCTGCAAACTCGGTTGATGGCGGCGGCCACCCTGGTGGTGTCCCTATTGATGAGTGGGCTAACTTTTTGGGCAGTAAATACAATCCAAGAGGATGCTCAATTGGTGGATACCCGTTTTGGCCGGGATGTGGGTTTGTTGTTGGCGGCCAATGTTGCCCCCATGATTGCCGATAAAAATTTGACGGAAGTGGCCCGGTTTTCCAGTCGCTTTTACGAAAATACTTCTAATATCCGTTACATGATCTATGCTGACCCCTCCGGCAAGATCTTTTTTGGCATTCCCTATTCCGAAGAAACCGTCCAAAACTCCCTCACCCTAGAGCGGCGTATCGAATTACCCCAGATTGATCCCCACAACTTTGACCAGCCTTTTGTGCGGCAACACCACACTCCCAATGGCGATGTCACCGATGTCTTCATTCCCCTGCAATACCAGGGCAAATCCCTCGGAGTTTTGGCGATCGGGATCAACCCCAACCCCGCTGCGGTCAACTCTTCCAACTTGACCAGGGATGTGACCATTGCTGTTTTTATTTCCATCTGGGTGATGGTAATTCTCGGGGCTGTATTCAATGCCCTCACCATTACCCAACCGATTAAGGAATTATTGCTGGGGGTAAAGAACATCGCCGCCGGTAACTTTAAGCAGAGAATCACCCTGCCCTTCGGGGGGGAATTGGGGGAATTAATTGTTAACTTCAACGAGATGGCGGAGAGGCTAGAGCGCTATGAAGCCCAAAACATTGAAGAGTTGACTGCGGAAAAAGCCAAACTGGACACCCTGGTTTCCACGATCGCCGATGGGGCCATGTTAGTGGACACCAACTTGGAACTATTGTTGGTCAATCCCACTGCCCGCCGCCTATTTGCCTGGGAAAATAAGCCCATCATTGGCGAGAATCTACTGGAAAATTTACCCCCGGAAATCACGGCCCAACTGACCCAACCCCTAAGAGAATTGGCTGCTGACCAGGGAAGCTTGCTGTTTGCCCCCGGCCATGGGCCTCAAGAAAAAGAGGAGGATAAAACCTATGCCCCGGAAGAATTTCGCATTAGCCTCACCCAACCGTTTCCCCGCACCATTCGTCTGATGTTGACCCAGGTGTTGGATCAAAACAGGGAAAATTTACGGGGCATTGTGATGACGGTGCAGGATATTACCAGGGAAGTGGAATTAAATGAAGCCAAAAGTCAGTTCATCAGTAATGTTTCCCACGAACTGCGTACCCCCCTATTCAACATCAAATCCTTCATTGAAACCCTGAGCGAGTTTGGGGAAGATTTGAGTGAAGTGGAGCGGAAGGAATTTTTAGAAACTGCCAACCACGAAACCGATCGCCTGAGCCGATTGGTCAACGATGTGTTGGATTTATCCCGGCTGGAATCCTCAAAAATTTACCAGTTGGACGCGGTGGATCTGCATCAATTAATTGAGCAAAGTTTACGTAGTTACCAACTCAATGCCAAGGATAAACAACTACAGTTGGAAAAAATCTTGGATCCGGATCTACCCCTGGCTCTGGGCAACTACGACCTACTCCTGCAGGTAATGACCAATTTAATTGGTAATTCCTTTAAATTCACTAAAGCCGGGGGGAAAATCATTGTGCGGGCCTATGCTCTCCACCGCAGTAACCTCAGGGCAGAAGATGGCCCAGGACTAGTCCGGGTGGAAATTTCCGACACTGGCATTGGCATCGACCCAGAGGATCAAGCGGCTATTTTTGAGCGTTTCTTTCGGGTGGAAAACCGAGTCCACACCCTGGAAGGTACGGGACTGGGGCTTTCCATTGTCAAAAACATCATTGCCAAACACCAAAGCCAAATTCATTTGGTCAGTGAGGTGGGGGTTGGTACCACCTTTTGGTTTGATCTAGCGGTATATCAATCAATGTTGATGGTGGTGGGCTAGATTTTCTTTTGTCGGCGCTGGTTTAAAAGGCAAATTTTTCTCTCTTTAGGTTAGTTTTGCCTTTAACCAAGTTTTTACTTCCTGGGCTGTGCCTGGGGCAAGGAGCACACCATTGCGGTGATGGCCAGTGGCCAAGAGAACATTGTCATAGCCATCCAGGGGGCGGATTACCGGCGCACTTTCCCCCACCGGCCGAGGACGTTTCCCACTCCAATAATTAATAATTTCTGCCCGTTCTAAAAATGGATAATAGGCGATCGCCTGTTGCCAAAGCTTTTCCCTTAGTTCAGTATTAGGCTCTCCACTGGGACAGTCGGCGGGAAATTCCACGGTGGCCCCCAACCAAAATTGGCCATTGGCAAGGGGGACGAGGTGAATATCTTCTGTAGTCAAGACCGATCGCCAAGGGGAATGGTGCAGGGGATTATAGGCGTCGGCAAATTGTAGTAGGAAGGCTTGGCCAATCACTGGCTGTAACTGCAATAGTGGATTTTTACCATTTGCGGTCCCTACTAGGGGATCACTGCCTAGGCCGGCGGTGACGATAACATAGTCCACCGGAAAATCATCCTGGCTGGTGGGCAAACTCTGGCAATGTTTACTAACAGTAGCCGGAGGCAGAGAATGAACAGTTTGCTGGAAATGGCAACGCACTCCCCGTTGTTGGGCTGCTTCAATCAAACTTTGGGTGAGAGCCTGGGGCTGAATTTGCCAATCCCAGGGGGAATAGATGGCTCCGGCCATGGCTTCGTAGTCCAAAGACCAGCCCGATAATTTTTGTTCAACTTCTGCCCTAGTCCACAATTCCAGGGGATAGCCCTGACTGCGACGCACAGTTTGCAGTTGTTGCCAGCGGGACCAATCCTCTTCCAGCAAGATTTTTACTAAGCCTTGGCGATCGCCGGGAATGGTCTTGCCTGTGGCCGCTTCTAGTTCGGGTAAAAGGGTGCGGTATCTCTGTAAACTCTGTTCCCGCAAGCGCCAACCCCGGCCCTTGGTTTTCTGACTAATGACCGCCATCAAAATGCCTAAGGCTGCTCCAGTGGCTCCTTGGGCTGGTGCCTGGGCATCAAACAGGTCAATGGTTAACCCTGGCAATCCACTAAGCTCATAGGCGATGGTGGCCCCCACCACCCCAGCTCCGACAATGGCTACTTTTGGCATTGGTGAACTTTGCTGATGCTGAAAATCTGATCATAGGGGAAAATTTCCGGTTTTGCTCTCACCCTAAAAGGACTGTTGCCCCGTATCCCAGAAAATAATTGCCTCCTATCCCGGCCAGCAGCAATAAATTTTTCAAAATACTTTTAGTTTCTAGAATTTTTTAATCTGTAAATTCTAGACTTTTAGAGTTCAGGTATTTAGCATTCTAGGTATCTAGACTAAAATGCAACAAAGTTGCTAAAATACTTTAAACTAAGAAATCTAGTAACTAAGTTAACTAAAATTAAAGCAATGCTAAATTCTAGCACTGTAAACTCCATGGGCAAAATCAGTAAAAATTTTTCCACCAAACAGACCACCATCCGCCTGGAAAGCAAACTCATGGAGCGGATTGGTAAGCTCTGTGCCAAGGAAGGTTTGAGCAGAGAAGTTTTATTTGAGGCTTTATTCGAGCACTATCTGGAAGACAAAGAGGCCTGGGCCGCCATTCTGGAACAGGCGAAGCAAAAGGCTGAATTTCGCCAGGCGATCGCCAACCATAAGCGGGCAAAAACGATGATGGAAAAGTTTGGTTAGAAAAATTGAGAGAATTACCAGTATTTTTCCCATAAACCAGAAAATTTAAAGTAGATCCGCCAGAATATCGGTGATTTGAGCTTGGTGCTGGTGGCGGTTATCGTCGTAAATCATCAGGGTATTTAAATTGCTGTGGCGACTTAGTTTTTGCACTTTGCGAGTATCACCATTGGTAGCTTCTAGGGCGGCGGTGATGGCGCTGTGGCGCACTCGGTGGGGACTCATAACTTTATTGATCCCGGCGGATTCTGCACTGGTGCGGACGATGTTATAGATGGCGTTCCCACTGAGGCGATGGCCAAAAGTTGCCCGGTCGAGGGTGCAAAATAGGGGCTCATTTTTAGGGCGGGGCCCAATAGCAGTTAACCATTGGTTAATTAAAGCAATGCCTTTAACGCTGAGGGTGATGGCCTGTTTGCCTAATTTTCCCTTGCCTTTAATAAGTAATTGACGCTCCGTTGGCTGATAGTCCCCCAGGTTAAGAGCGCACACTTCCGCCCGTCGGAGGGCATTGTCCCAGAGCAAACGCAGAATGGCTAAATCCCGCTTACCTTTGAGGGAATCAGGGGTAATGTGGTCGGTAATTTGTTTGAAGGAAGTGGGGCTAACTCCGGTGGTATCCCGATAGGTTTCTGCTTTTAAACCTTCCACATCTTCCAGGGTGTACTGACATTTTCCTACCCGACGGGCGTAGTTTACCAAGCTTTTGATCGCCGCCAATCGCACATTAATGGTGGCTGGTTTCAATTCCCTTTCTAATAATTCCGCCCGATAGCGTAAAACCATGGCGATCGCCTCGAAGTGATCCAAGCTTAAAAACCAGGCAATGACATCTGGGGACGGTTCTTCCCCGGCCATGGTGAGGAAAAAATCCTTTAACGCTTTGGCATAGGTTCTCCGGGTATTAGGCGATCGTTTATCCCGCAGTAGTTCTTCGAGGATGTTTTGGTTAAGCCCAGATAAATTGGTAGGGGAAGGGAGAAACATAGGGGGAAAGTTGTTGTTTTATTCTTGCTCTTTAACCATCAGGCAAAGTTCTATAACTTGACGGCAGTCGTGGGCCCCACTCTGATCCGTTACCCTAAAAGCAGAAAAGGAAAGGCCGCAAACCCTCCCTTTCCAACCAAAATTTGAACTTTAAAGGAGGTGTAACCCATGACTGAAATGGATAGCCCAAGGTTTTATGATTTGTTTCGTAAGGTAGCCAGCTTAGAAAAGCGATTAACTAAGCTAGAGGATGGACATCAACAGCTAGATAACATTCTTGATCCAAGCGGTTGGATAGGGGAAGCATTTGATTTGCAGGAGCAAGACCTGGAAGCTATCAAAGCTGAGATTAAAGGATTACAGGCAGAAGTTAATGGCAAGTTAGATGTGATTCTGAGTCACCTAACCGGACTGAGCAAAGACTAACAGTAAGCATTGTTAAACCACCATCACCCTGGCCAAAGCCGGGGATTTTTATTTGGGGGAGTGTCAAAAAAATAAAAAAATTAGGCGATCGCCAATTTGGGCAACCATTCTTGAAGTCGCTCCAAGGCTGATTGTGAAAGTAAAGACTTTAGTTTCTGAAAATCATCGGGGTTAATTGTCTTAACTCCCAAAAGCTCTACGGCGATCACATTCCTGTTTTGGTCATAGTCAACAATAATGCCGTCTGCAATTTCTTCAGAGTCAATCCCAGGTTGATCTGCCAGCCGAAAATAGACTGAATCAACTTCTGGGTCATATTCGATATTGTTCATTATTTACCTCTGGTTTATGGTGAAAATCAAGGATGCGGAAACATCCATTATCACATCCTTAATATAAGATAGCCCCCAGACAGTAAAGGTTCCAGCCCACTCAATCCACACCGGAGCAAGGCTAGGGGTAGAATTGCCAGGAAAGAGAATTATCCCCCCTTTAATTGTTCGCCCATGGCCATCGTTATCAATTACCGTTTCCCGATCGCCGTCCTTGGGGCCTGCCTATGCCTCTCGGCGATCGCCCCTGCCGAAGCTGTGCCCCTGCAGTCTCCTATGTTGATTAGCCAAACCCAATTGCTACCACCGCCCCCCACCAGTCCCAATCCGGTGCCTGACCCCAGTGCGTTGAGCTTCACCCCCAATGCCACTTCCTACCGGGTGATGGCCCTAGTAACCTCTCCAGTGCAGGAACAACAGGTTAAAGCCGCCTATCCTGGGGCCTTTTTCACCACCTTCAATGGGCAACGGCTATTGCAAATTGGTAGTTTTAGTGACCCCCTTAACGCCCAACAGGCGGCCTTGAGTTTGCAAAATTTGGGACTAGAAACGGTAATCAATCCCTAGGTTGGTAAACTGTTCCATCCTTCAATTCCCTGGAAGGCGATCGCCTGTTACCAGTTAAAGGTCAACTATGTATCAGCTAGTGATTATCGGGGCCAGTCCAGAGGGGTTAGCGGCGGCCCATAGCTGCGTTGAACAATATCCCACGGCCAGAATTGCCCTAGTCACCCAGGGTTGGGAACGGGGTTGGTCTGGCGATCGCCATGGAGAGTTAGCGGAGGAAAACTTTTGGGAGCAGTTACGCCTACTGGCGGCCCAAACAGTTGATGTAGTGGTGGGAGAGGGCACTTTTTCACAAACACCGTCAGGATTGCTATATCAAACCCAGGAGCGGACGTTAGAAGGGGAAAGTTATTTACTTACCAGCGGCAAAGTTGATGAAGAAAACTTTAATCGTCTCAGTGAAACTCCCCAACGGTGGGCTTTGGTGGGGGCCTTGCCGGAAAATCTGGTTTTAGCCCAGGAGTTAACCAAACAAGGCCATGGGGTCACCATCCTGACTCGCAACAGTCACCTATTACCGGGGGAAGACCCCGAAATGGCAGCCCTTCTGCAAACCTATTTGACCAGTTTAGGCATTGAGTTTTGGTTTAACTGCCGTAACTTGATTTCCCATTACGGCCAAAGCAATTGTACTTATGGACTCCAGTTTAACCATGGTTCCGAGGGGGCTAGCCATCACCTCACTGTGGATAACCTACGTTCCAAGGGGCGATCGCCTAGGTACGAGAATTTACTAGCTAACCTGCCGGAATTAAATGACAATGCCAGCCCAAGGCAAAATTGCTACCTGACTGTAAACCCGAACTTGCAAACCGCCCATGGCCAAATCTATGCCTGTGGTGATTGGTTAAAAGGCTACCGTTGCCCCGCCATTGCCCAGCGGGAAGCCAAGTATGTGGTCCACCGAATTTTAGGCCAAGATACTACCCCCATTAACTACGGTCAAATACCCTTTACCGTTGACCTAGAGCCTCTTTGGTATCGCATCGGCGACCCCACCGCCCTGGACTATGCCCAGAAAATCATCCGGGGCTTTGAACCCTACAGCGACCACTGTGACCTAAGGGGAATGTTTAAATTGGCATTGGACTCCCAAGACCGGATTATCAGCGCCCACTGGTTTGGGCAACGGGGCCAGGAAAGTATGTCCTTATTACTACTGGCGATCGCCAAGGGGATTAGCTGGCGGGAATTGCAACCCCTACCCCTGTGGGAAAATTGTCAAACTTTGTACTAAGTTAATGCTTAATATTAACATTCAGCCTCTTAATCATCCAAAAGCTCGTCGCCAAACACAAAATCGCAAAGCCCAACGCCAATAAATCTAAGCCTTCATATTTGCTGAAGTCAAAAATAATAATTTTCCTGGCTACGGCAATCATGGCCGTCACAATCACCAGTTCCACTTGGATAACATTATCTTTCAGATAAACGGTGATATTTTCCAACAGTTCTAGGGCGATCAATATATTTAAAAATAAACCAAAAATCTCGATTAAAGTTCGATTAAAAAAACCAAAGGGTTCCCCCCGTAATTCGATAACTAACACCTTAAAAAGGTCGAACACAGCAACAAAAACCACCACCATCAGGCAAATGGCCAGTAATTTAGAAACTAGCTTCTCAAAACTACGTAGCACCGACAAAAATAGTGAGTCTTGATCCGTAGATAATAGTAATCTGATGTATCTCTGGATTGATTTCATGGAGTGGCAATGAGCAATAACAAAGGTCTCGCCATATTTTATCGGCAATGATCAGCCAAAATTTGCCCAGTTTGCAATGATAATTATTTTCTCGACGATCGCCGGAGGGGTAGGGAAGATTACAATGGGGTTAATCCCATAGGAAGAGTGTTATCCGTTACCCGATCAATGTGCCATGAAAATTTACCTCGATTACAGTGCCACCACTCCGCCCCGGCAAGAGGTAAAGGCCGCAGTGCAAAATTTTTTGGATCAAAGTTGGGGCAATCCCGCTAGTCTGCACCATTGGGGGAACCGGGCCGCCCTGGCCCTGGAAACCGCTCGCCTGCAAGTGGCCCAATTGCTCAACGCTGGCCACCCCGACAGTATCGTTTTTACCTCCGGTGGCACGGAAGCTAACCATCTGGCTCTGTTTGGGGTCACCCGCAATTACCCCAGCCCCCAACATTTAATCATTTCCACTGTGGAACACTCGGCGATCGCCGCCCCGGTGCGATGGTTAGAAAACCAAGGTTGGCAAGTAACTCGCCTAGGGGTAAATGCCCAGGGTCGGGTCAATCCGGCCGCATTAGCCGAGGCCATCCAAAGCAATACGGTGCTAATTTCCGTCATCTATGGCCAAAGTGAAGTGGGCACCCTCCAACCCATCGAAGAATTGGGGCGCATTGCCCGACAACGACATATTCCCTTCCACACCGATGCAGTACAGGTGGCGGGGCGCTGTCCAGTGGACGTGAAACATTTACCGGTGGATCTCCTCTCCCTCTCCAGCCACAAACTCTACGGCATCCAAGGCGCTGGCGCTTTATACATCCATCCCGACCTGGCCATTGGCCCTCTGCTCATGGGAGGCGGCCAAGAACAGGGTTTACGATCCGGAACTCCTCCCCTGCCGGCCATTGTTGGTTTGGGGATGGCCGCCGAGTTGGCCCAAGGGGAATTGGCCGAAGAAGTAGCCAGGCTACAAGCCCTGCGGGACCGTTGCTTTGACCTACTGGCCGATTGTGAATTTTTGACCCCCACTGGCGATCGCCTTTATCGGTTGCCCCATCACGTTAGCTTTGTTGTCCAATCCCGTCTCCATTGCACTGCGGGGCTGACGGGAAAACAATTGGTGCGGGCTTTGAATCGGGAAGGCATTGCCATTAGTGCCGGGGCCGCCTGCAATTCCGGTAAACTCAATCCCAGTCCGGTACTGTTGGCCATGGGTTACCAAGAACAGCAGGCCCTAGCTGGCATTCGTCTCACCTTTGGCCGGGAAACCACCATGGCCGATATTGAGGTAACGGCCCGGACCATTAAAGAGGTTTTTGCCCAACTTTGTCCCCAGTTAACCGGCATCCAAGGTTAGGGCACTGACTGGATTAATTTGATTTCGACTAGACTACGAAAAATAGTTACTGCCCCCGGCTTGGTAACTAGGCGCAAAGGCCAGTAAAAGGGGAAATTGCAACAGGGCCAAGTCAATTTGTTCTTCTGTTTCATCCACCAGGACCAAGGGCATTTGGCGATCGCCGACTAGTCTTTCTGCCCGCTGAATCAGAGCACTAGCAGATTCAAACAGGACAATGCCCCGCTCTGGGCCAAAATCACTGCGGGAAATACCCAAACAATCCTGTAAACCCCGTCGCCATTCCCCCAAGCGTTCCGGTGTGGCTGCCAAAATTAACGCCCGACAACGATCGCCGTAGAGTTGATTCAAAATGGCGATCGCCGCTGAACCCACCAAAATATTTTGCAAACGACTGTCTAAACTGAGGATGGCCCCCCGGCCGCCCAGGGTAAATAACCAATTTTCAATCCGTTCTGCATGGATCGGCTCAAAGGTGCGACGTAATTGCCAAGGGGGACCGTAATAATCAGGGCGGGTGCGGTATTGCTCCAACAAAGCTTGGATTTGTCGTTTTTGGCTACTGAAACCCTGCTCTGCAAAACTCACCACGGGAGTGGTGTCGGCATTTTCAATAATCGCATCCCCATGGGTAGAGGAAGATTCCCAACTGTCCCCTACTCCCAATTCCAATTGGTCGGCGGCGGAAACTAAATCCTGCAAACTCCCCACCAAATAATCCTTAAAGCCCTGCACCCGGATAGCCAACTCCTGGGAAGCCCCAGCGAAGGTGGTACGCATTTCCTGTTGAATCCGTTCCTGGCGCCGTTCTAACTTCTCAATTTCCTTTTCCAGGGCTGCTCTTTTTTGCACTAATTCCCTGGTGCCTTCTTCCACTAGCTGGGCCATTTCCCGTTGTAATTGCTGGAACTGCTGGCCATACCACTGGGCTTTTTCCCGTTGCAGAGCGGCAATTTCTTTTTCCAGGGTAGTCTTTTGGGCGGTTAAGTCACTCAACGCTAGGGGTTCGGCCTCCAATTGAGCTTCCACCACTGGAGCTATTTCTGCCACTTCCGCCACCATGGCATCCATCGGGGGCAACTCCTCCGGGGGGGAAAGTTCCTCTGCCACTACCCCATCTCCTTCCCGATCTTGCTCCGGTTCATGGGCATCACCATCCTGGCCAACAGCCGCTGGGGTCAGCCAAGCATCAGAAGGAGTTTCTTCGGGAAAATTAGGATTCAATTCTGGGGTCATTCCGGACGTAGGGACTGGAGGGGACAATGGCGCTCAAGACAAGCCTTGAGGGTGCCGGGGTCAAAGATAATCGGCAAAAAATGGATGCTCTTGACCTCTTTAAAATAAAACAAAATGGGAGCGGGTTCCCAAAAGATTCGCCAGTTTTGCCACTCTGTGTAAGGGAAAGAGCGAATTAGCTTGCTCCCACGGTACACTTCCAACGCAGTGGCCGTAAAGCTGAGTTTGATGATGGCGGTTTGCACCATTAAAAAAACACCAAACACGGCGATCGCCAGGCCGACCCACATCTGCAAAAAGAAGACCGGTATGGCCCCAAACAGCAGTACGAGGGGAATGACAAAGCTGGGTTCTAAGTCGGTGCGGGCTTGGCTCTGGATGGGGGTGCTGGCCATAGGAATTGTGCTTGGTGACGAATGTTTGCGGGCAAAGGCAAAAACGCCGAACAGTTAGGGATTTTTCCCAACCTTTAACGGCGGAAAAATTTTAAAAATTCTTACTTTGATATTCTTCCAACAGGGTCAGCAAACGGTTAACCATGGTGCTAGATAGGGCATCCAGTAGGGAAATGTTGACCTTGCCCCCACCGATCGCCACGGACAAATCCTTCAGAGCGCTTTCTACTGTGGCCCGGCTTAGTTCATCCTTCTCCAACAGGGGATAAACCCTTTCGGCCAGGGGAATATGCAAATGGGCTTCCGCCAAAAATAGATTCCACTTGGCCACATCAATGGCAATTTGTTCACCAATGTCAGCGGCGAGGGCTTCAATTTCTGGGGTGGTTGAGCTCATGGTCAATGGGGAGGGGATGGGGTTGACGGGGCAAACTTAAGGGAGCATTGCCGGTATCTAGCAATTAACTTCATGTTGCCACTCCCCCCATGGTAGATCACAACCCTAAGAACCTGGGGCAACGACCATTTACCCAGGCACTTCTAACTTGGCCGGATTACCCCGGGCCAATTTTGCTCCATAGCGTTGACTCACCCCGGCGATCGCCGCGAGGAAAATCCAGCCCAGCACATTATTGCGCATATCAAAAATGGTGACATCGAATAGGTTGTACAAACAAAGGGCGGCAAAGGCAATGCCATAGGACAGCAGTAATAAATGTTGGGACTGACGGCGAAAACCACGACAACGACCAAGGTTGATCAATAGCATCATGCCCTGGGCCAGAATGAAACCCACTGCTCCCAACATCAAGCCAGTACCAATCAAGCCCGTTTCCCCCAACAGCATCAGCACCAAGTTATGGGGATGGCCAATCCAAACGTTCATGGCGGCTTGGTACAGGGGGGTAAAATTTCTCAAGCCCTGGCCAAAAATGGGTTGATCGAGGAACATATCCCAACTAAATTGCCACTGGGTACTCCTGAGGGCCGTTCTGTAACGGTCCGGGTAAAGTTCATCCGACAATCTGCCCCAAAAATATTTAGGCACTATCATTCGCAATGGTTCTTTGCCGAAGGGGCCAAAGGATGCCCATAACACCATGGCAGTCGCTCCCCCGGCCAAGGCCACTAACCAGTACCAACTTAAATAGATGGCGTAGGCAATGCCAATTAGTAACCCAATGCCCCAAGCACTGCGGGAACCGGTCAACACCAAGGCGATCGCCTCTAGGATGCAAGCAAGCAAGAGGGCCCACACCAGGGGAGGAGGATTAAGGCGGTTACTGGGGGCGGTGAAATGCCAGCGGCGGATGCATTGGATTAATAGCCCCAGGCTGAGGGGAAACACCATCAATAACCAAGCGGAAAATAGGTTGGCATACATTAATAAGGATGACATCCGACCTTCCGGTCTGCCTCCGGCCACTAGGTTGGTGCCGATCGCCGCTAACCAATCGGGGGTGGCCCAGTTGCCATAGATTTGCCCAAAGCCAAGGATGACTAATACTACGGTGTTGGCGGTCAGTAGCCAGGCTAAGTTATTCAGTTGCTTAAATTGGCAAATTACCTGACTGAAGGCCAGAAAAACGATGAAGTAGGGTACAAAGTTGGCCAGTCCCAACAGGGCTTCCCCCCGGTCATGGGCGGTGAAGGTGGTCAACAAAAACCACAGGGTCAGGGCAGTCCACACTTTGGCCAGGGGTAGGCTTGCTAATTTTTTACCATGGAAAAACCAGGGGCTCAGGCTAGCAAACAGCAGTGGCAGTAACCCCGCTACGGCGTTGAAGGGCAGTAGGGTTAACCCCACAGAGACCGCTAGTTGTTCTTTCTTTAAGAGATGGGAAGGGATTTTCAACTGCAACTCCCAAAATTACCACTCCCCATATTATCCCCAGGCGATCGCCTTCCGCATTGACCCTCCGTCTGATTGGTAGTCAAGCTACTTGGCAACCTCAACCTTCAATATGTTTTTGACTTGATAAAGTCTTTGCATCAGGGTTTCGTTAGCATGTTCTGGATATCTCTCAACTACAAAATCAATAAAATCTTGTACAGTACAGGGCTGATCAAATCCTCCCATCCAACTATGGAACTCTTGATGGATGATTGAATCAATAGTGATCAAGTTATCTACAACCGAGGCTAGATGGGGATAACCTTTGACAGAATAAAGGTGGTGAGCTGTCAGAATCATTTGATTGATACTATTCGGCTTGATTAGTTTTATCTGACAAGTTTTTTTATTTCTTTTCTTAGCTCTAATTTTTGCATTCTCAATTTTCCTGGAGATATTTTTTGTATCGTTATCAAGAGCTTGTAATGCTTTTTCTATTTCAACTGTGATAGTACGGCATTTGCTTCTTCTCGCTTTATCTTTGAGGGTTTGACTGATTTCACGAGAAACGATCACACAACCTTTACCAGAGAACCATAGTTGTTGTCCCTGTTTCTGCTTTTTGGGGTTATGAAAGTTCCTTTCGACGTAATCAATGTCAATCTCTAGTGGGCTATTCTGCCTTAAATATTCAAGAGTTCTTTTAATAGTCTGTCCATTAGTCTCCAAGATACGTCGTAGGCATTGCTTATGAACAAAATTACGACCGTTAACCTGAACGATTTTATCTTGGGGCTCAGAAAATTCCTCTTGGATAATTCTTTGAGCCAAAGCGTGTTTCAGCCTATTTGAATTTTGAGTAATGAAATCTTTAATACGATGTACGAAACCAAGACTACCGTGGGCATCAAGGTAGTAAGCTATTTCAAGAGCCCCTTTATCAGAGAATTTTTTCATTCCCAAAGATGGTCTAATAACGATATAGTCCTTTCCTTCTACTAAATCCCATTCGTCATCGGGGTCTGAGTCAAAAAACTCAATAATGTCTAACAGTTTTTGATGACTAATATCAAGTGCCTTAGCTAATTCTTCCTCAGAAATAGTAAATTTTATAGGCATAGCGCTGATCCTGTCTATTTGAAGGTGTTCGGATTGATGGAACGATACATTTGATTGATGCGGTCGAAAACTTTAGCATTCCCTGTTTGAGGATTGTCGGGATGATAAACCTTAGATAGTTGTCGGTAGGCACTTTTGATCTGTTCTTCTGTTGCTGTGGTGCCATCTAGACCAAATACTTGCCAGGGTTTGAAATACTTAAATATATTTATGCCGTTTATGCAATCCTCCCCAGTTTCTCCCACCTCGTTTGGCAAGATACCAACAAAGTCTCGGTATAGCTTTTCCCAAGAATCTTTTTTGCTGAAATTTAGCTCCATATCCCGTGTAGCTAGTTGAAACTCACCAGATTCTTTCAATTCATCAGTGTTAGATACGGCAAAGTATTTGTAGACTGCTTCCTTAACTTCACTCAACTTCAGGGCAGGGACTTTCTTCGGTTTCTTGGGAGTCGTTTTTGCTTTAGCTTTAGGCTTTTTCTGGGCAAGGACAAACTCCGCAAATTGCTCTAGGTGCCCGGCATCATAGCCATGCAGGGAAACTAGTCTCTCTATTTCCTTTCTGATGCCATCAGTGACCATGCACTTTCCCTCAGTAGCAGATTACTTTAATAATAAATGCTAATTGAAAATTCGTATGTATGCTTAGGACGAGATTCTACCAGATTATGGATCTACTCTGCTAAATCTGCTTAAAGTTTTTTAAACTACAAGGTCATAATGCCTGTAGTCTTGTGGCGATGGGCGTAAAAGCAGTCTAACCAAACCTTGGTGAGGTGTATCGTGGGGGGCTGTTAGAAACTCTGTTTATTCCAAAAGGCGATCGCGGCAGAAGGCGAGGGTGCTGTAGAGATGGAAAGCCTTATCCCAATTAGTATCTTCCCGGCGGAGAAAAGGAATGTGGGGGTCCACTGATTTGAGTAATTCCTGAAAATCTAGGGCCGTTTCCGCAAACGCATTGAACTCCTTCCAAGCTGGTTTATCCGCTAAATTTGTCTGCCAGATGTGGCTCAGTTGTTGCCATTGTTGATGGGCCGTACCCTGTTGCCCATGGACAGATTTTTCATCATCTAGGCTAATGCCCTGGTTAAACTCGTAAATTTGGTCGCAAAAACGCAGAATTGTTTGGTGTTGCGGTAAATGTAAATCACAAATGTGGGCGTAATCTAAAATTTCCGTTTTGCGCTGGATTTTGCCCCGCACATTCACATCCACACATTCCTCAAAAATGGGCAATAAACCCTCCACCGTTTGACTGACATCTTGCCAAGTAAAGCTAAAAGTCCCCTCCTCCTCCCGACTAATGCGATAGGTAACCGTGACCACGGGGGACAAACTTTCAATGCGGAAAACGGGGAAAACTTTTAGGGCCAAAATGTCAGCTAAAGCCACAGAAAAGCTAGGAATGGCCGCCGCCTGACATTGCTGATGGTAATAGTTCAACTCTCCGATCGCCCCAGTGCGATAGAGCCGCCAAGCCCGACTGGGTAACTGGAGCCGAGCCGTGTAGGGGTCCATGGCCATGATTTTGCCAAACTGTATTGCCTTGGCTTGTTTTTCCGCAAGGGGCACCGGTTCCAGCACAAAAATTCCCGCCGACTGGGCCTCCGGATCTGCCTTGGCCTCCTCAATGGCCGCCTGTTGTTCCGCCAGGGATTGGGCTGTTTCCGCTTGACGATGGGTATCAATGCGACCCAGCCCCGCCCTAATTTTGGCCACCAGTTGGGGACTGTGACTAATGACCAACAATTGCCGAAATTTTTCCTCCGCCCCGTTTAAATTTCCCTGGGCTTCCAGCAGGCGAGCTTGGTAATAGGCCGTCATCGGGTTTTCCCAACTCTCCCCCTCCATCGCGGCCAACAGTTGTTCTGCTGTGGCCAGGTCGTGGCTGTCAATGGCGTCGGCAATGGCTTTATACATAGGGAAACAGGCCGAAAAATATTAGGTTTCCAACAGAGCAGTAAGCTGGGCTAGGGCTACGGTGGGGGCTGTCACCGCCCGCAAAATCCGTTTACCGAGGGATACGGGCTGAAACCCTTTGGCGATCGCCAGGGCGATTTCCTGATCCGTCCATCCCCCCTCTGGGCCAGTGGCCAACACCATTTGGGCCGGCAAACCACTCTGTTTCAAGTATGCCCCAAGCATAGGGCTATTTCTACGGGTCACACAGAGCAAAGCCAGGGTTTCTGGCCCCGTAACCTCTTCGACAAATTGACCAAACGTTAATGGAGGAGCCACCGGGGGTAACCATTGCCGCTCCGACTGTTCCGCCGCTTCTGTGACAATGCGTTGCCAACGCTCAAGTTTGTTTGGACTGGGCTTTAGCAGGGTGCGTTCCGTCAACAAAGGTTGAAACGCTGTGGCTCCCAACTCCGTACAGGGGCGAATAATTTCCTCAAACCCACTGCCCTTGGGCAAGGCGATCGCCAAAGTCACCGCCAGGGGTAATTCATTCTGCTCACTGACCGCTTCTAATAATTGGGCTGTGCCATCATCCAAATCATTTAACTGGGCCCGCCATACTCCGCCACCACCATCCAACACCATGAAGCCATCACCCCTTTGCAGTCGCAATACCCGCTGGAGATAATGCCGCTGGGAAGCAGTCAGCATAACTGTAGCATCAGTAATTTGCTCTGGGGCAACAACCAAACGGTAGGCCATAGGACAGTAATTGAGGAATTTTTCCCCGCTAAAATCAATCCCCAAACGAGGGTGGAGGATAGGACAAATTGTACAATGGGCTTCTGGCATTGCCTCCCCAGGGCACTGACCCAAGCACTAAGCAAAATTTTATGGCTTTTCGACCCCGCAAACGCTTTGGCCAACATTGGCTGAACCATCCACCAACTTTGCAGGCCATTGTGGCGGCGGCAGATATCCAACCCGGCGATCGCCTCTGGGAAATTGGCCCGGGCATGGGGGTTTTGACCAAGCAGTTATTAGCAACGGGCAATCCCCTGGTGGCGGTGGAGTTAGACCGGGATTTATGTCTTAAATTACGCAAAAAATTAGGGCAACGGGAAAATTTTCTGCTTTTGGAAGGAGATGTCTTAAAACTAGATTTAAACGCTTTATTACAGGATTTTCCCCAATTTTCAGCCCCGAATAAGGTAGTGGCAAACATTCCCTACAACATCACCAGCCCCATTCTCGAACTACTACTCGGCACCATCCAAAAACCCCGATCACCTAGTTTGGCCACCATTGTTTTATTAGTACAAAAAGAAATTGCGGAACGATTAACGGCCCAACCCAGCACCAAAGCCTACGGAGCCTTGTCGGTGCGGATGCAATACCTCGCCCGGGTGGATTGGATTGTGGATGTATCCCCCAAAGCCTTTACCCCGCCGCCCAAAGTGGATTCCGCTGTTATTCGCTTAACTCCCTACCCCGTAGATCAGTTACCAGGCGATCGCCGTTTATTGGATCAACTCCTCCGACTGGGGTTCGCCAATCGCCGTAAAATGTTACGCAATAACCTCAAGGGATTAATTGCCCCGGAACAGTTAACTACCGTATTAGAACAGTTAGCCTTGCCGAGTACTGCCCGGGCGGAAGACTTGAGCCTAGAACAATGGTTAGAGTTAACTAATTTGTTGCCGACTTTCTTTTCCCCAACCTGATGCATTACTACACCCTCCACGCCCCGCCAAAATCAATCTTTTCCTGGAAATTCTTGGCGATCGCCAAGCAAATTATGGCTATCACTGACGGCGGATCAAGTTTTGCTAGAAAGTTTTAGATTTATGTTTGTAGTTCTTACAGTTATGGGATCTTTAATCCAGCTTTTCGAATAGATTAAAATTAAATTCTAGCAACCTATGCCAGCCAAAGATATTTTCCACGACTGTGTTAAAAATGCTTTGATTAAGGAAGGATGGACGATCACGGAAGACCCCCTGAGCTTGAAAATAGGCAAAAAGGATCTGTTTGTTGATTTGGCGGCGGAAAAGTTGCTGATTGCAGAAAAACAGAATCGCAGAATTGCGGTAGAGATTAAAAGTTTTATTGGTACATCGGAGGTGGAAGACCTTAAAAATGCTTTAGGTCAATATATTCTTTATGAAAAAATCATCAAAAGGCAATCTCTTGGTCGAGTTTTGTATCTTGCCATTAGGGACGCTATTTATAGAAAATTATTTATGGAGGAGATTGGCCAAATTTTACTAGAAGAAAACACAGTTAGATTAATTGTCTTTGACCCTGAAAAAGAGGTTATTATCCAATGGATAGGCTAGCTAAACATCGCCAAATTATTGAGAAAGTCCTAACTCCCTATGCCAATATTTCCTATGCCAACGCCGAAATTAAAAATCGTCTTGTCATTGATGAAACCCATGATCAATACCTAATTATTTCCGAAGGTTGGCAACGGAACCAACGCTATCACAGTGTTCTAATTCATCTGGAAATTATTGACGGTAAGCTCTGGATTCAGTGTGACAACACAGAGGATGGCATTGCCACAGAACTCGTCAGTGCAGGTATTGCCAAAGAAGAAATTGTCCTTGGCTTCCATGAGCCACAAATACGCCCCTATACTGGTTTCGCCGTTGCTTAGAAAAAGATCAAATTAGGATTCGCCAATCGCCGTAAAATGTTAGGCGAGATAACTTGAGTGGTTAGATTTAACTGATTTATTGCCCCTCTTTCACCCCCAACCTAATGTATTCCTACACCCTCCACGCCCCCGCCAAAATTAATCTTTTCCTGGAAATTCTTGGCGATCGCCCCGACGGCTTCCACGAATTGGTGATGGTGTTGCAGAGCATTGCCCTGGGGGATGAAATTACCGTGCGGGCCAACGGCACTGATGACATCCGCCTCAGTTGTGGGGACAGTCCCCTGGCCAACGATGCCACTAATTTGGCCTACCGGGCGGCCCAGTTGATGATTAACCATTTTCCCCAGGCCCATAGTCAGTATGGCGGTGTAGATATCACCCTGACCAAGCACATTCCCATGGCGGCGGGGTTAGCAGGCGGTTCGGCCGATGCGGCGGCGGTGTTAGTGGGTTTAGACCTGCTCTGGAATTTGGGTTTAACCAGGCCGGAATTAGAACAGTTAGCGGCCCAACTGGGTTCCGACATTCCCTTTTGCATTGGGGGCGGCACGGCGATCGCCACGGGACGGGGGGAAATCCTCGACCCCTTACCGGACGGGGATTGTTTCTGGGTGGTGTTGGCCAAACACCGTTCCATGGAAGTTTCTACCCCCTGGGCCTACCAAACCTATCGCCAACAGTTTGGCAAAAATTACCTAAACGACGACCAATCCCAACGGGCCCGGCGTAAAACCATCCATGCGGGGCCCCTCCTCCAGGGCATTCAGCACCGCAACCCAGGGCAAATTGCCAGCCATATCCACAATGATTTAGAAAAAGTTGTGTTACCCGCCCATGAAGCTGTGGCCCAGTTACGCCAGGCCTTACAGTCCGCGGGGGGATTGGGCACCATGATGTCCGGCTCCGGCCCCAGCGTTTTTACCCTCTGTCAGGATCAAGCGACCGCAGAACAGGTGTTGGCGATCGCCAAAGAAAAATTAAACGACCCCGATGTGGATTTTTGGTTAACCCACACCATCGGCCATGGCATTCAAATTATTGATCACTGAAATTGGGCACTGAATCAGATCAACCAATTCCGCGAAAATTCTCCCTGGGGTAGGATAACCTAACAGGGTTTTAACCCCAGATTGCCCGCCCTACCTCAATTCAGCATGGATATTAAGCATGGCTTTGTGGACTCCATTGGCCACACCCCCTTGATTCGCCTCAACAGTTTCAGTGACGAAACCGGCTGTGAAATTTTAGGCAAAGCGGAATTCCTCAACCCCGGCGGCTCCGTCAAAGACCGGGCGGCCCTGGGCATCATTGAAACGGCGGAAAAGCAAGGCCAGCTTAAACCAGGCGGCACCGTGGTGGAAGGCACAGCCGGTAATACGGGCATTGGTTTGGCCCATATTTGCAATGCCAAAGGCTATAAATGCTTAATCGTCATTCCCGACACCCAATCCCAGGAAAAAATTGACCTACTGCGTACCCTCGGCGCAGAAGTGAGGACAGTGCCAGCGGTGCCCTACCGAGACCCCAACAATTACGTCAAACTATCCGGCCGCATTGCCGCAGAACTGGATAATGCCATCTGGGCCAATCAATTTGATAATTTGGCTAACCGTGAAGCCCACTACCACACCACCGGCCCGGAAATTTGGCAACAAACGGACGGCAAAGTGGATGCCTGGGTAGCAGCTACGGGTACTGGGGGCACCTATGCAGGGGTAGCCCTGTACCTCAAGGAACAGTCCGCAGCGGTGCAATGCGTGGTGGCGGACCCCATGGGCAGTGGCCTGTATAGCTTCGTTAAAACCGGGGAAATTAACCCCAGCGGTAATTCCATCACTGAAGGCATTGGCAACAGTCGCATCACCGCCAATATGGAAAATGTGCCCATTGACGATGCGGTGCAAATCGATGACCCGGAAGCGTTGCGGGTGGTGTACCAACTGCTACGACAGGATGGCCTCTTTATGGGCGGCTCCGTGGGCATTAATGTGGGGGCGGCCTATGAGTTGGCCAAAAAGCTAGGGCCAGGGCACACCATTGTTACCGTACTTTGTGACGGAGGAGCCCGTTACCAATCCCGTCTTTACAACGGGGAATGGCTGGCCAGTAAGGGTTTAACCGTTCCAGATTAGTTTCGGCGCCGAGGCTCTTGCTTTTTATCGGGGAACGGGGCCCATAGTGCTCCATTTGATCGTCGCCATGGAAAAAATTGGTCTAACAATCTATGCCTTTGGAAACTGCCAAAATTTTTCAGCTTAGGTTAACCGGAAATATTCTCGGTGATAGGCCATGGCGATCGTTTTTCAGCTAATTATCCTGACCATAGGTTTCGCCCTCTTTCACCGCATGGGTTGGAGTTATCTCCAAGCTCTAGCTCAATACCAACCACTGCCTCCCGGTAAAAGGGGGCGATCGGGTCAAAAGGTCTATGTGGAAGGAATGTATGGTTCAGGAACCATTTTACGGTCTCCCATTGCCCAGGAATTTTGCCTCCGCTGGCGGGTTATCGTCACCGAAAAACAAGGTAAAAACAGCATTAGCCGCCTCGACCATGGTTCCTACGGAGTGGAAAATTTTGCCATTCTACGCCGGGGCGATCGCCGTTCCTTTCTAGTTGAGCAGCAACCGGACACTGTGCTGAAGCAGATCCATGACCTGGGGGGTCACCATGGCCCCAAACATCAATACCAACAAAACTTGCTTTGGCAGAGTAATCATCCCCAGATGGTGGAGTTTTTGCAGAACAATGGCATTAGCCCTGATAACTGGTTGGGGGTGCGACGTTCCCTCACCGTCACTGAACTATTTTGGCGCACTAACGATCCTGTTTTTGTCTTCGGTGAACTGACAGAACAAGAAGGACAGTGGTGCCTGAAAGCCCATTTGCTCAGCGACCAATCCGTGGAAAAACTCAGGCGGGTGCCTAGTCTATTCCTGTTAATTGGTGTGGTTATTCTCTTTTTTGCCGGCTTGGGGATGTTCAACCTTTGGCGCTGAATCTTATCCCAACGCTTAGTAATAGCAGTGACTGGTTTACCCAACGGGCATTATCGGGCCGCTACCCCCTCACTGCGGGCGGCCAACTGCACCGCACTGGCCACGGTGGTGGCAACTCGATTGTCAAAAACCGAAGGAATAATATGCTCACTATCTAGGGTGTTGCTGTGCACCAAAGAGGCGATCGCCTTGGCCGCTTCGATGCACATGCTGGTGGTGATGATACTAGCCCGACAATCAATAGCTCCCCGGAAAACCCCCGGAAAAGCGAGCACATTGTTAATTTGGTTGGGGTAATCACTGCGCCCCGTGGCAATGACCGCCGCATCCTCCTGAATTAATTCCGGTTGAATTTCCGGGATGGGATTGGCCATGGCAAACACAATCGGATCTTTGGCCATGGATTGCACCATTTCCCTGGTCACTACCCCCGGCGCACTCACCCCTAAAAAGACATCGGCTCCGGCCATGGCATCGGCCAGGGTACCTTCCGCCTCCACCGCAAAGCCCTGTTTTTTGCTGTTTAAATCGGTGCGATGTTTACCCACAATGCCCTTGGAATCGCAGATCCAAATATTTTCTGCCCCGGATTCCTGCAGTAATTCGGCGATCGCCAACCCGGCGGCCCCAGCGCCGTTGATGACAATGCGTACCTTAGCCATGGCCTTGCCGACAAACTTCAGCGCATTGAACAGGGCGGCCAGGGTAACAATGGCGGTGCCATGTTGATCGTCGTGAAATACGGGGATATTTAATTCTTTTTTGAGGCGGGCTTCAATTTCAAAGCAGCGGGGAGCGGCAATATCTTCCAAATTAATCCCCCCAAATACCGGGGCGATCGCCTTAACGGTGCGGATAATTTCCTCCGTATCCTGGGTGGCCAAACAGATGGGAAACGCATCTAGTTGGGCAAATTCTTTGAACAGCATTGCTTTCCCTTCCATCACTGGCAAGGCCGCTTCTGGCCCCAGGTTGCCCAATCCCAACACCGCACTGCCATCGGTCACCACCGCCACCGTATTACTTTTGATGGTCAGGGAGTAAACCTTATCCGGGTCCTCGGCGATCGCCCGGCAAATGCGCCCCACCCCAGGGGTATAGGCCATGGCCAAGTCCGACTGGGAAGTGAGGGGAATGCGACTGACAACGCTAATTTTTCCCTGGCGATGCAAATCAAAGGTGCGGTCAGATACCTTCAGTAATTTGACATTATCCAGAGCCTTCACCGCCCCAATAATTTTTTCCGCATGCTCACTGCTCGAAGCATCTACGGAAATTTCCCGGCGGGTGAGCTTAAGATTACTTTCAATCAAGGAAATTTGCCCAAAACTTCCCCCCGCATCGGCGATCGCCTGGGTAACGCTGGCCAAGGTGCCGGCATGGTTGGGTAGCTCCAACAGGAGGCTGACGCTATAACTCGGATTGGGGGTAAGGCTAACCATAGGGCGATCGAAAAAAGGTTGAAAAGCGAAAATCGATAATCTCAGGCGGCGTTTGGGTACGCAGTCTCTCCTCGATTATGCTTGATCTGTGACCTTTGCTTACCGAGGTTTGCCCTGGCTGTCAGGGTTTGCCTATCTATCCAGCCCTAGCAATCTCCCCCCAGGACCGTTTCCCGTTCGATTCCCTTTTATGCAAAATTCCCCCGCCTCTTCCCGTTGGCAATTCATCAAGGAAAATATTCCCCTGCTCGTTGTGGCCCTGCTGTTGGCCCTGCTACTGCGTTTCTTTGTGGCGGAACCCCGCTACATTCCCTCCGACTCCATGCTGCCCACCCTCGAACAAGGCGATCGCCTGGTGGTGGAGAAAATTTCCTACCATTTCCATCCTCCCCAGGTTGGGGACATCATCGTGTTCCATCCGCCGGAGTTGTTGCAGGTGCAGGGCTACGACGGCAATCAAGCCTTTATCAAACGGGTCATTGCCATGCCTGGGCAAACGATAGCGGTGAATAATGGCATTGTCTACCGGGATGGACAACCCCTGGAAGAGAAATATATTTTGGAGCCGCCCCAATATAATTTGCCCGCCGTGCAGGTGCCAGAAGGTCAAGTGTTTGTCATGGGGGACAACCGCAACAACAGCAACGATTCCCATGTGTGGGGATTTTTACCCCAGGAAAACATCATCGGCCATGCCCTATTTCGCTTTTTTCCCGCCAGCCGTTGGGGGCAACTGACCGGCCCGGAATCATCGGTAGCCTAATCGACTCAGTTGCCAACTTTTTACTCAGTTTGTCGTTGGGCGATCGCCGTGAGCTCATTGGCATCAAGAATGGTAATCTTGCCTCCCCGTTGGTCGGTAAGGTACCTATTGCCAAACCAAAAAATGGGGCGAGAACTGCTCCCCAGCAAGAGCCAAAGTTTAATTCCAAATTGCAACCATTGTCTTCGAGGTTTTTATGGTCAACACCATTCTTTCCCTACAACCATCATCCACTCAATTACAAAGTCACATTGAGTATCCCCAGGCCGGCATCCTGAGTAAAGTACTACTCCAAGACCGGGTTTGTCAGTACACGCTTTTTTGTCTAGCGACAGGCACCGACATCTCAGAACACAGCACTCCCCGTAACGCCGTCGTGCAATGTCTGGAAGGCACAGGAGAACTGAGCTTGGACGGCCAAAACATTACCCTGGAACCAGGCGTGTGGGTGGTGATGCCGGCCAATGCGCCCCATGCTCTCAAAGCGACGTCCAACTTGGCCTTTTTACTTACCCTCAGTCAGCCCTAGACCCCAATCTGACCAACGGTTCTCTATTCCCATAGCGCAACAAAAAAGTTCAACCAGCTCGGAAAAAGCCCTAAGGCCAAGGGGAATCCTGGCAAAGATAGGGATCATGCCCAGGCGATCGCCGTTTGGTCGGCCCAGGGTTCGTCAATGGTGTTAGGATCTGCTGAGAAGAAGAAACGTCATAGCACATAAGGAAAACACGTTAAATGCAAGAGTTTGACAAGTCCATATCCTTCGACGGACGGGATATAAGACTCAAAATGGGAACCCTAGCTCCCCAAGCAGGAGGTTCAGTCCTCATTCAATCCGGTGATACAGCGGTGTTGGTCACGGCGACCAGAGCTAAAGGAAGGGATGGCATTGATTTTCTACCCCTAACGGTGGACTACGAAGGACGACTCTATGCCGCAGGTCGTATTCCGGGCGGTTTTTTGCGGCGGGAAGGCCGACCCCCAGAAAAGGCCACATTAATTAGCCGCCTCATTGATCGTCCTTTACGTCCCCTGTTTCCCCATTGGCTCAGGGATGAACTACAAATAGTTGCCACTACCCTTTCCATGGACGAGGAAGTTCCCCCCGATGTTTTGGCTGTGACAGGGGCTTCGGTGGCGGTCATTCTAGCCAAAATTCCCTTCAAAGGTCCCATGGCCGCAGTGCGGGTAGGTCTAGTGGGGGATGATTTCATTATTAACCCCACCTATCGAGAGGTCTATAACGGAGATTTGGACTTGGTGGTGGCTGGTACCCCCGCCGGTATTGTCATGGTAGAAGCTGGAGCGAACCAGTTACCAGAACAGGACATCATCGAAGCGATTGATTTTGGCTATGAAGCAGTACAGGATCTGATCAACGCCCAGCAGGAATTGATGACAGATTTGGGCATCACCCTGGCTACCTCTGAGCCTCCCTTGGTCAATACCACGGTGGAACAGTTCATCGAAAGTAAAGCCGCCCCAAAAATTATCACTGTACTTGGTAAATTTGACCTGGGTAAAGATGGTAGGGACGCCGCCCTCGATGAAATTAAAGCCAGTGAAGTGGAAGCGGCGATCGCCGAATTGCCGGAAACCGATCCCGTCAAACAGAGTGTGGAAGAAGACCCCAAACTAGTGGGCAATCTCTACAAAGCATTGACCAAAAAGTTAATGCGCAAACAGATTGTCGAAGAAGGGGTACGGGTAGACGGCCGCAAACTCGAACAGGTACGACCCATTAGCTGTGAAGTGGGCTTTCTGCCCCGGCGGGTCCATGGTAGTGGTTTATTTAACCGGGGTTTAACCCAGGTACTATCCCTCGCCACCCTTGGTTCCCCAGGTGATGCCCAGGATCTAGCGGACGACCTCCATCCCGAGGACGAAAAGCGCTATCTCCACCATTACAACTTTCCCCCCTACTCTGTGGGTGAGGCCCGCCCCATGCGCTCCCCTGGCCGCCGGGAAATTGGCCACGGTGCTTTAGCAGAACGGGCCATCATACCAGTACTCCCCCCCCAGGAAGACTTTCCCTATGTGGTGCGGGTGGTATCGGAAGTTCTGTCTTCCAACGGTTCCACCTCCATGGGCTCCGTTTGTGGTTCCACCCTTGCCCTGATGGATGCCGGGGTACCGATCAAAAAACCCGTCAGTGGCGCCGCCATGGGCTTGATCAAAGAAGGGGATGAAATTCGTATTCTCACCGATATTCAGGGCATTGAAGATTTCCTTGGGGATATGGATTTCAAAGTAGCTGGTACCGATTCCGGTATCACCGCCCTGCAAATGGATATGAAAATTGATGGTCTGAGCATGGAAGTAGTCTCTAAGGCCATCATGCAAGCCCTCCCCGCCCGGCTCCATATCCTCGACAAAATGTTAGCCACCATCCGGGAGCCCCGTCCCGAGTTGTCTCCCTTTGCGCCCCGGTTATTGACCCTGAAAATCGAGCCCGAACATATCGGCATGGTCATTGGGCCCGGTGGTAAAACCATTAAGGGCATCACCGAACAAACCAGTTGCAAAATCGACATTGCCGACGATGGTACTGTTACCATTGCCTCCAGCGAAGGGGAACGGGCAGAACGGGCTCGGCAGATGATTTACAACATGACCCGCAAACTCAACGAAGGGGAAGTGTACCTCGGTCGTGTGACCCGAATCATTCCCATTGGGGCTTTTGTGGAAGTGCTACCTGGAAAAGAAGGCATGATCCATATTTCCCAATTAACGGAAGGCCGGGTCGGCAAAGTGGAAGACGAAGTGGGCGTGGGTGATGAGGTCATTGTCAAAGTACGGGAAATTGACAGTAAAGGCCGCTTAAACCTGACCCGCTTGGGTATCCACCCCGATGAAGCGGCGGAAGCCCGTCGTAACGTCAGCCGGGGCTAAGTTAACTTGCTTGTGGGGGTTTAGGGCTAATTGGCCTATTGCCAATAGGGGTCAGACCTAAATTGATTTTGGGTTTGACTCTCCCAACGCCACTGATTACAAGCCAATGAGCCGCAACTGTTTTGCCTAACTTGACCAAGTAAGCTGATATCATCCCGATCCCCTGGGTATCCGAACTTAGGGGATTTGCTTTGGTGTTTACTCCGAGTTTTTATTGACACTGTTTTTTCCCATGGCCCATTCTTTTCCCCATAAACAAATTGGCGTAGCGGTAATTATCAATGACCAAGGCCAAGTATTGATCGATCGCCGTCCGGTGGGGGGATCCTTTGGGGGGCTGTGGGAATTTCCTGGGGGTAAACTGGAGCCGGGGGAAACCGCCGCCGAATGTATTGCACGGGAAGTGCGGGAAGAAATTGCCATTGAAGTGGCAGTGGGGGAATCCCTGCTCACCATTGACCATACCTATCCCCAGGTGCGACTAACTTTGTATGTCCATCTCTGTCAGTATTTATCGGGGCAACCCCAAACCATTGCCTGTGAAGAAGTACGCTGGGTGGCGATCGCCGATTTAGGGGAGTATCGTTTTCCCAAGGCTAATGGGGAAATTATTCAGGCCCTGCGCCAAAAGTTTCTGAAATAAACGGGTCGGTCAATCCAGGTCTTCAATAATTTTGCGACAAAAAAGCGGGCGATGTAGAGGAGTTGCACCATACTGCCTTAACCCTTGGCGATGGTTGGCCGTGCCATAACCTTTATTGCTAGCCAGGTCGTAATGGGGAAAGCGTTCTGCTAAACGGGTAATTAAACTATCCCGCCAAACCTTAGCTAAAATGCTAGCGGCACCGATTAGCAAAGATTTACCATCTCCCCCGGTAATGGCCATTTGGGCAGAAACAATGCGGGGTAACCTGTCTCGCCCATCCACCAACACATAGGCCGGCATAACGGGCAATTTCTGCACCGCTCTCTCCATGGCCAACAAACTAGCTTGACGAATATTAATCCGTTCAATAGTGGGCACATCGGCAAAGCTAATGCCATAGCTGTGGAGATAGGGGGGCAATGCCTGGGCCAACTGGGCACGACGTTGGGGAGACAGTTTTTTACTATCCTTCACCCCCAAAGCCTGTAACTGGTCAATGGCTTCGATGGGAACTAGCACCGCCGCCGCCACCACCGGCCCAAATAAAGCTCCCCGCCCCACTTCATCCACCCCCGCCACCAGGCGATCGCCGGATAGTCCTTGGCTCTCCTGCCACCATTGGCGATCGTTGTAACAACTGGGAGAGTAAATCAAGCTAATACCTACTCCGCCGAAGAACGCCGCCGTCTTCTGCCAGGACGTTTTTTTGTTTCCGTGGGAGTAGATACCTCTGCCACCGCAGCAGATGAAGCTTCATCATCGAGTTGGGGCAAGTCAACTTTTTCCTGAGCTACCGTTTCGTCTACTGATTGCTCAATAACTGGGGCTGTGACCTCAGATATAATCGTCGGCCCATCACTGGGGACATCATCGGGACTATTATCGCCATTGTCCACCGCTGTAATGACCGTATTAACCTGACTGCCATTACCATTGTTATTTTCCTCCCGGGCCGTACCCGCAGTAACCACCGAAACCACAAAGGAGCGGGGGTCCTGGTCAGCGTATTCCGTTTTGACCAGGGGAGAAATTCCCATGCGGGCATAAATGTCCTGTTCCAAAGTTGTCATGGTGACATCCACCGGAACCAACGTTTTTTCCACTCGACGGGACGGCCGCTCACGACGGGGAGGGGCAGTGCCACTGGCCTTTTCCTTGGTAGGGCTGGGGCTAGTGCCAGTGCTCTTACTGCGGGCAACCCCCACGGACTTAGTATTTTCCTTTTCAGAAAAGTCCGAGCCTCGACGACGGCGACGACGGCGGTTATTATCCCGATCGCCTTGCTCTTGATAATTAGGATGGAAGAGTAAGTCCAGAGGGCTAGATATTTTCGCTTCTTCCTTCTTCGGCGGCTCACTGACCTTGGCAGTGGGGGGAGAGAGAATTGGTTTTTCCACCAACCGGGGGGGAATGCTACTACTGACCGCTGTGGGAACCAAGGAAACAAAACCCTTTTCGCCAGGGAGTTCCACCAAATGGCCTAAACCACCACACTCAGGACAGGTCTGGCCAAACAGTTCATACAAATTCTGTCCCTGGCGCTTACGGGTCAACTCCACTAGCCCCAACTCCGTCAACTGGGCAATCTGGGGCCGGGCTTTGTCGGACTCCAAACAACGGTTGAAATGCTCCAAAAGTTGTAGTTGATCCTTATGGGTGTCCATGTCAATAAAGTCGACAATGATTACCCCACCAATATTTCTTAGCTTCAACTGGCGCGCAATTTCCGTGGCCGCTTCATAGTTAGTCCAGAGCACCGTTTCCCGGGAATTGGCCGAATGGGTAAAGGAACCAGAGTTAACGTCAATGACCGTCAAAGCTTCCGTCGGTTCAATAATTACATAACCCCCCGAAGGCAGATCCACCCTGGGCTTGAGGGCTTCCCGGATGGTGGCATTGACTCGAAAATACTCCAGAATACTGAGGGATTCCCGGTGACAATCAATTAAAACCCCCTCCGGCAAACGACCTTGGTCCCAGTTCATCAATTGTTGTTTGATCCGTTTCATCCCCGCCGGGGTATCCACCACAATGCGATTCACTTCGCTGGAATACATATCCCGCAGCACTCGCTTGATGAAATCATCATCCCGGTCTAGGAGCATGGGGGCACTACGGGTCATGGCCTGTTGTTGCACCAACTCCCATTGCTTTTGCAGATTTTCCAAATCTTCGATAATTGCATCTTCCGGCACATCTTCCGCTTCCGTCCGCACCAGTAGTCCCATGCCCGGTGGCTTGATCAACACCGCCAAAGCCCTTAAACGACTGCGTTCCTCCTCCCGGTTAATGCGGCGGGAAAGATTAACTCCCCGACCATAGGGCATCAACACCATGTAACGCCCTGGCATACTGATATTTCCAGTCAGGCGGGGGCCTTTATTCCCGGTGGGTTCTTTCATCACCTGCACCAACACCCTCTGTTGGGGAGCTAAAAGTTCCGAAATGGAACCGGCGGTGCGTCTTAATCTAACTGGGCCTAGGTCGCTGACGTGGATAAAGCCATTTTTTTCGGTGTCCCCAATGTTAATAAAAGCGGCGTCAATGCTGGGCAGAATATTGTCAACTAAGCCTAAATAAATATCTCCCACCTGTTGGCTGCCCGTGGACACCACCAATTCTTGAATTTGATCCTTCCAAAAAACAGCAGCAACCTGATGTTTTTCAGCAATGACAATTTGTTTTGGCATAAATATATTCCTCAAAAGGCCATCCGAAAGCCGTCCCAGTGGTGTGGACAGGGGCAGGGTGGCCTACAGAAAAATGTTGTAATGTTGGACATGGGGTGAACTGAATATTTTCCTCTCTAGGGTCAACCTACCCTCTCGCCCAGTGAACTACTCCCGTCATCCCCATGGCCATAGTTGTGACCGTTTTTTGCCACCACAGCTTCCTGATCAGGTGTGAGCAGGAACTTTTGGGGGGGCATGGATTACGGTCAGCTTGCTGGAGAAAGCCGTAGATATTCCCAGGGAAACGCCCAGGGGACAGCCGCCCATCGCACGGACGGGGGAGATAGATAGGCAAGAGTATTGGAGGCAGTTTAAGACGGAAAAAACTATCTGTTTTTCTGCACCGTAAGAACGACAACCGGTAACGATTAGAAAAGAAGAATCGGGGGCTGCTTACGGCGATTCACTACAGGGGCATAACTTTTGCTGGTTATCCCTGGATCAATGCCAATGATTACATCGGACATCGAACCTGAGGGTTTGGAGTCCCTCTCAAAATAACCCGGGCATTGTCAAAAGAAATAAACCTGATGCCCAAGAAATTTAAACTGAATATAACCTGAAATGGTAGCCTTTAGCAAGAAACCCCGGCTCTCCAGGCCAGTTGCCTACCCAGCCCGATGACGATCCACCTTATCCAAGGCCGCCTCTAATCCTTCATCCAGGGCACCATCCCCCACAATGGACCGCACTCCTTCCAAGGTGGAAAGAATGTTACGGGGGTCGAGGAACATTACCTTGCTGCTGTCACTACTGCCGATCGCCGTACCCATGTTGAGGTATTGCTGGGCCAGAAGAAATTGCAGAGCTTCCCTGGCATGGTTATCGGAACTCAATTTTTCCGTAAGGATACTGAGGGCCTCCGCTGTAGCCTTAGCTTCCAACACTTTTTTCTGTTGTTCCGCTTCTGCATTGAGGATAGCCGCTTTTTTCTTAGCCTCCGCTTCTAACACCCGAGCTTGGGCATCCCCCTGGGCTGAGTTGATGGCGGAATCCCGTTGACCTTCGGAAGTGAGAATAGCCGCCCGTTTTTTTCTCTCTGCGGTCATTTGCAGTTCCATGGAATCCAACACTGCTTTAGAAGGCATAATGTCCCGTAATTCCACCCTAGTAACTTTTACCCCCCAAGGGTCAGTGGAAATATCCAGTTCCCGCAGTAGTAATTCATTAATTTCCGTCCGGGCAGTGAAGGTTTGATCCAACTCAAGCTTGCCAATTTCAGAGCGGATTTGGGTCAACACCAAGTTCACCATGGCGGACTGTAAATTTTCCACCTTGTAATAGGCTTTCTCCATATCGATAATGCGCCAATAGACCACAGCATCGGCGGTAATGGCCACGTTGTCTTTGGTAATACAGGACTGGGGGGGAATGTCGATGACCTTTTCCCTGGTGGTTTGCTTAAAAACGACCCGATCCAAAATAGGAACCGTAAAATTCAGCCCTGGGGTAAGTTTTTTGTTGTAACTTCCCAGCCGTTCCACTAGAAATTCATTTTTTTCATTAACAATTTTGACCGAAGTACCGATCGCCGATCCGAAGAAGACGAGAAAGAAGAGAAAAAAGGCTTCCATGGTTTAGCTCCGCTGTGACTGGGGAAAGTTGGGGACAATGTCAGTAAAATCAACAATCAATCAGTGAAAAAAGACGAAAGGATAGAAAACTTGTTCTATGGGTCTAGCCATTGGCCGGAGGGTGTTATGGCAAGGCTAGAGTTGAATTTGAAACTGATCCTCAGGGGGTTGGAAAGGTTCGTCCTGGTCCCCTGGTAGGGACTGACTGGGTAGATCCTGAATATGAATTTCCTGTCGTTGCTGTTCGTTGAGGGTGATGGGCTCCAGGGTTCCCCCGCCAGTATTCAACTGGTACGCTTCAGAAACCAGGGCACTAGGACAACATTGGGGGTCTCCCTGCTGGTGCTTCAACATATTGAGGCGGATTTGCCCATTTTTAATAACTAAACTTTGTACCCGCACTCGATCGCCGAGGAAATAGGTGTTGGGGTTGGCGATCGGTCCATTGAGCCCATCGGTCACCACTGCGAGGTAAATCAGTTCTTCTGGGCCCACCGCACTGCCCCAGCGTAAAATCACCGCCGCATCCTGGTCGCCGTCTTGGTCCACGTCCCCAAGGGCAATGGGCTTAATCAAATTGAGGTTAAAGGTTCCGCCGGTAAACACACCGTTGTTGAGGGGGTATATGCCCTGGTCGGGAATGCTATAGCTCAGGTTTTTCAACACATCCACCGTCAAAGGGGCAGAGCTATTCTGGGCGATCGCCAGGGGGGGCCTTAAAGGGGTTGCCATTACCAGGGACCCCAGGGCCTCCCCTCCCACCAGGGCAGTGAGTAAACCTAAACTTATTGAACCAATCCTATTAGCCATTGTCTCAATCCTTTGGGAAATTTCTCTGAACATTGTGCCCAGACAGAAGCACTTTCCTAGGGCAAAAGGACAGTTTCGCAGTGGTTTTTGTTGCCCTCTTTTCCGTTCTAAAGGCATGGTAGCACGACCCCTGGGAACAGTAGCAGGGGAACGTTCGTGGTGAGCATCTGCCCCACCTGGGCCTTTGTTAAGCTGTAGAATTGCCTAAACTGTCCTGCCATCTAGTGTCTATGGTTGTCGATTCTGTGCCCGATTCATCTACCTTTGTGGGAAAAACCATTCGTCCCGTGGCCGCCGTTTCCATCCATGGCATTGTCTTCGACGGAGATCGTCTGTTGGCTGTGGACAGCAAAAATGGTTACCTGTTGGAAATCGATCCCTACACCAACAACACCAAGTTACTCAACGGTCAGTACTGGCAAGAATTTATCGGGGCCACCGGCCTGGCGATCGCCGACGGGCAGCTATGGTTTAGCTCAGGACAGTATGTTTACACCTGTAATCTGGAAGGGGAAGACCTGAAGCCGGAGGTATTTGCCTGGTTTGACGACCCAGTCAATGGGGTAGCCATCTGGGGCAGCACTGTGTACATTACCTGCCATAAGCGGGGCCACATTTTGGTGTATGGCAGGGACACCCGCAAGCTAGTGGCCACTTTTTACAGTCCCGGCATCGGCGTGGAAAACATTACCGTGCGGGGGGAAGAACTGTGGGTATGTGACAGTGCCGAACAAAGTGTTTATTGCCTCGATCGGGCCACCGGGGAAATTAATTTTAGCCTGATTACCCCCTTTGAAAGCCCCACTGGCCTGGCTTTTTACAACGATCAAGCTGGGGAAAAAGCAACCCTCTATGTGGCCTATGTGCAACAGGAACCCTACGTCCGGGATAACCCCAACGCCGATCCCAACCACGAGTTGATGTATCGGGAAACCACCTTCATCCATCCCCTCTATTTCTACAACGATACCCACAAGCGTTGTACCTTTTCCAACGGGTACTTGGTGGAGATGCGCTACGTTGAGGAACTAGCCCCCCTGGACCCCGTTGATTTAAAACAGGTGGAATGGCGCATGGCCCTGCCGGCGGCCACCCCCCGACAAAGAATTCGCAAAATTGAATCGGTGGGTTTACCCTTTAGCCGTATTGATGATGTCAACGGGCAAAAAGTGGCTGTGTTCGAGTTTGACCAGCTTGATTTAGATAGTCGGGCCGTGTTTGGTTGGCGGGTGGAAATGGAAGTATGGGGCATTAAATATCGCCTGAAACCCAGTGATTGCGAGCATCTTCCCGCCTTACCTGAAGGCTTTGCTGACCGTTATTTAGTGGATAACGATAACCTCAGCATGGAAACCGATATTATTATCCGGGCCGCGGCCGAGGCGATCGGTCGGGAAACCAACAGCCTCCGTAAGATGTTCAATATCCGGAACTACGTCTACGATCGCCTTTCCTATGGCATTAAACCCCACATTGATACTCCCGACTTAGCCCTACGGCGGGGGGTGGGGTCCTGCGGGGAATACGTGGGGGTTTTGTTAGCCCTGGCCCGGTTGAATGGCATTGCCTGTCGCACCGCTGGCCGCTATAAATGCCCCCCCCATCCCCTCCAGCGTAATTTGCCCATGGAACCGGACTTCAACCATGTTTGGTTTGAATTTTATCTGCCCGGCATCGGTTGGTTGCCTATGGAATCTAATCCCGACGACACCAATGATGGTGGCCCGTACCCCACCCGTTTCTTTATGGGTCTGGCTTGGTACCACGCTGAAACCGCCAAGGATGTGCCCTTTGAGCAGCTACTGAGTCAGGGTATTCCCGTCAATAAACAGGTGGTTTCCATTGGCGAACTGGCCATTAACCATGTGCAATTCACCATCCTGGAGGAACTAGACCCGGCGGTGCATTTGGCTGATTAATTTAACTTTGGTAAGAGGGAAACTTCCTCCCCTGTCTACGAGGTAGTGCTGGGAATATTCCCCCGCTCTTTAATGCCTGGTATTTACAGAGATGTTAGGGCCGAAGCAATGTTATGGTGATTCACTGTCAGTAGCATAGGTAGCGTAGGCTTCAGGGGCTAAACCATGGAGGATAATAGCGTCATAACTCCGGAAATTGAACAATTAATCCAAGCAGTGGAAACCGCAGACTCGGCGGCCAAGTTAGTGGGGGCAGTGCGAGCCCTGGCGGCCACCCGATCGCCGTTGGCAGTACCCCAATTGACCACAGTGTTGCGTTACAACAATCCAGGGGCAGCGGTGGCGGCGGTGGATGGGCTGATCCAAATCGGGGACGCGGCCATGGCCCACTTGATGGCCAATATGGATGGCTACAATTATGGCGCTAGGGCCTGGGCCACCAGAGCCTGTGCAGGCATTGGTGATCCGAGAGCGTTGGCTTTGTTGCAGGAAGCGGCCCTGACGGATTTTGCCCTTAGTGTGCGGCGGGCGGCGGCCAAGGGACTAGGTTTTCTCCGCTGGCAATCCCTACCCCAGGAAGAACAAGAGACAGTACAAAAAGCTATTTACGACACCCTGGTCCAAGTTTGTGAAGATCCAGAATGGGTGGTGCGCTACGGGGCGATCGCCGGTTTGGAAAATTTAACTACCCAGGCTGTCCATTATCGCCAACCCCTCACGACATTTCTCCAAGCTCTACTGAAAAAGGAACCAGAGGCGATCGTGGGGGAACGCATTCTTTTGGCCCTGGAAAATATCAGCCCGATGTAAACCCTGTGGAGCAGATTTAAGCTTCCACTGCAGGGATTGTCAAAACCTAGACCCAGATTGGCCATACACTGGAACAAAAAATTTCCAAATTAATTTACCCAGCAAAGATGGCCATCAACACTTTCACCATTGTCAGTTTTATTGCCCTAGGTTTAATGGCCGGCTTTGCCAGCGGCCTCATTGGCATCGGCGGCGGGTTGGTTATTGTACCAGTGCTAGTGTTTGGTTTTGGTTTTACCCAACATTTAGCCCAAGGCACGACCCTCGCCCTCATGGTGCCCCCCATCGGTCTGGCGGCGGCCTGGACCTACTACCAAAAGGGGGACGTGGACATCAAAGTAGCCGTGCTAATTTGCCTGGGATTTGTCCTTGGTAGTCTGTTTGGCGCCAGGGTCGCCACCAACATTTCCAATGAACTGCTGGGGCGTATTTTTGGCGGAGCGATGTTGGTTATTGCCCTCAAAATGATTTGGGGCAAATAGTTTGGATGGGCATGACCTCCCCTGGGGGAAGTTCAAATGGTTTTCCTTAACCTCCGCCCATACCAAATCGTCCGTCGTCATCGTACCCACGAACTTTCCTCTTTTTTTCTACCGCTTGCCCGACTATTTCACCACCAAGGAACAAGATTTTCCACTGCTAGAATTGTTGAAATTTAGCGAATCACCCCCGCTGTTACCTGTTCGATAATATCCGCCGCCTTGGTAACACCTCCAGCAGTTTTAATTGCTTGTTGAAGCTGGAGAGCCTTTCTTTTGTAGGAATCTTCTGTGAGAACTTTTTCAAGGGCCGTCCGCAGATTGTTCACATTCAATTTACTTAAGGGAATAAATTCCCCCACTCCAGCCCAGGCAATGCGGGCCGCCACGGCTGGTTGGTCATTGGCAATGGGAATGGCCACCATGGGCACTGCGTTATTGAGGCATTCCAATGTGGTGTTGAGGCCGGCATGGGTAATGGTAAGAGCTGTTCTTTGCAAAAGTTCCAGTTGGGGGGCGTAATTAACAACAAGGGGATTACCAGGTAGTACCGGCATAGATTCCAAATCAGCTCCCCCCAGAGAAATAGCCAATTGGGCATCTAGGCCTACGCAGGCTTCGGCAATGGTTTTAAAGGTGCCCACTAACTGATTTTGAATCGTACCCAGGGAGGCATAAATTAGGGGTTTACCATTGAGTTTATCCCAGGGAAAATCGGGCACATCTCGCCCCACCGCGCTGTGAAATGGGCCAGTGAAATGGAAATGGGCTGGTAAGCATTGTCGAGGAAATTCAAATGCTGCCGGTTGCTGACTAATTTGCGCTAATGGGGAATAACGATCATTGGGACTGAATTGGCGGGGTAAATTCCAGCGATGACGATAATCATTAATCAATTCCGTAATTGGTTTGGTAGCCCGTTCTAAAAGTGCATAGCCAAGGCGATTCCGCAGTTGCCCCAACCAATTAGGAGCGTATGGCCAAGGGGTGGCACAGGGGGGGATAGTGGGCTCACGATTAAGCACCACAGCACTACAGATTGTGACAAAAGGAATACCAAGGTGATCGGCAATGGTGCCCCCTTCCTGGGAAACTTGATCGACCAATAGAACTTCCACACCAGCCTTGGTTATCACCCCAGGGGCTTCCTTAAAAAAGGCTTCTGTTTTTTTTGTGATCATGGCCACAGTGCATTGCAACGCCTTCAGCCCACTGAGTTTCCCCAACCGGGCCATAAACTCTATTTGGGCACCCAAGGGAAATTCCTCTACGGCGATCGCCTGAAAATCCAGACCGGCCGCTAGGGTTTTAGCCTGGGCATCCAACACCCCAAACATGGTCACGGTGTGACCCCGCTGTTGCAACTCCTTGCCTAAGGGCAACATGGTGTTGAGGTGCCCCGTTGTTGCTGGACAGAGTAGGCCGAAGTGAGTCATGGCAAAAAGTAGTTAGGGAACTAATGGGAGCATCACCTGCCCGTTCAACAGGTCTATAGGGCCCCGGCGGCGGTCTGATCCAACACTGTCCCCAAATGGCCCATTAAGTTAATGGCTTGAATAACCGGGGGTTTATCCAAACCCTGGGGATAATCAATGACGCTCACCCCGCCATTGCCCTGTTTAATCTGCCAAAAATGGGCTGGGGATAACCCCAATAAATAGGCCAAAATCACCTTGTTAATAGCATCGTGGGCCACCACAATTCCCACCGTGGAGCCATCCCCCTGGCTATAGAATTTGACCCGTTCCTGCCAACAGGCGATCGCCCGGTCCCAAACTTGTTGTAAATTTTCCCCTTCTGGCATTTGCACCGTGGCGGGGGCATCCTTCCACTGTTGCAGTAAACCAGGGTATTCCGCTTCAATTTCTGTTTCTAGTTTCCCTTCCCATAACCCGTGGCAAATTTCTGTCAATTCCGGTTGTAAATCCAGGGTGACAGCGGGATGATATTGCAGAATAATCTCCGCCGTTTCCTTGGGCCGAGCCATGGGACTGCTGATACCTAGGTTGATCGGTATATTCTTGAGAAACTCTGCCGCCTTTTGAGCTTGGTTTTTACCATTTTCGTTCAAGGGAATATCCCGAATGCCTTGGAAACGTCCTTCCCGATTCCATTGGGTTTCCCCATGGCGAATGAGCAGTAACCGCAGGCGATTATTCTCCTTACGGGGAGGGGGGAGGGGGACTCCCATATGGGCCGTTTGGTTGAGGGACTCTAGTTGCACTGGATCGCCCCAGCCACCGCTAAAGTTCAACACGTTAATGTTGCAGTTGGACTGTTGTAGGCGCTGATAATGGGAAGCCGGCATGCCAATGGCACTCATTAACAGGCAACGGTTAATGCCATTGTGGGCCACAATCAGCAAGGTTTGCCCGGCCGCATCGGCTAACACATCCTGCCAAAACCTTTGAGCCTGGGCGTAGAGGGCGGCAACGGGGTAATACTCGGCCCCGTCCACTGTCATGGCGAGCTGATCTGGAGCTTCATGCCAAAGACAGTATTCCACCGGATATTGATTGGCCACATCCTCCTTAGTCATTTTTTCCCAGAGGGGCAGGTTGACCTCCAATAAATTTTCGCTGGGGACCAATGCCGGGGGTTGGGCAAAGCTGGCTTGGATGATCTGGGCGGTTTCCTTGGCCCGGCGCAGGGGACTGCAATAGATTTTGTCGATCGCCAGGGAGCCTAGGGTTTGCCCTACTTTTTGGGCATCGGCCTTACCCTTGTCGGTGAGCACTGATAGATCACTGCGACCTTGAATGCGTTTTTCTGCGTTATAGGTGCTCTGCCCGTGGCGAACAATGATGACCCGAGTAGCCAATCCCCCTGCCTCCTGAACGATAAAATCAGACCAATTTTACAGGGTTGGGGTGGCACTGGCCGTATTTTAATCCTGGGGCTGGTTCCCTTCCTCAATTAGATCAATTAAGCAATGCAATGCCCGGTCCAAGTCATCATTCACCAGTTGGTGGTCAAATTCCGCCGCTGCCTGCAATTCCTGCTGGGCCTGGGCTAAACGCTTGGCGATCGCCGTTTCACTGTCGGAACCCCGGCCTCGTAACCTTTCCTCCAGCACCTCCACGGAGGGGGGCAAAATAAAAATCCGTCGGGCGGAGGGAAAAGTTTGTTTAATTTGTCGGGCTCCCAGCACTTCGATTTCCAGCAACACAGTTTTACCCTGGGCGATCTGGGCTTCCACCGGTTGCCTGGGGGTGCCGTAATAGTTGCCTGCATATTCAGCCCATTCCAGTAGTTTTTCCTCCCCAATCCAGGTTTGAAACTCTTCCTTGCTTAAAAAATAGTAGGACTGCCCGTCTTCCTCCCCAGCCCTTGGCGATCGGGTGGTGGCGGAAATGGACAAAAACCAATGGGGGTGTCGCTCCAGCAGTAGTTGCACCAACGTCCCCTTACCTACACCACTCGGGCCCGTTAGCACAATCAATTGTCCTTTTGCTGAGGTTTGGTCTGGGGCCATGGAGCTTAACAACTACTTAATTAAAATAAGGTGAATAATTCTGATAAACCTGGGACAGGGATAGGGAAGCAAAAACTAAGGCTAGATAGCAACAAAGGAGACCAAGGTTAAGCAACCTCTGGTTGACCGGGGCTTTTTAGTAGGAACAACCTTAAAATCCCCAAATACTCCCTAAGAACGAAGCGCCCTGGGGGAAAGATCCGCTACCCTGGGGTTTTGCGTCCGTGTAAACTTTTCTTAAAGATTAGCCCATTTAGTCCCCCCTTACCCATGACTGAGCCCCCCGTACTGCACGAAACTCATCCGGAATCGGAAAAGGAACAAAGCATTGGTAAACAAAATTTGTCCTTTCAGCCCATTCCCCAGGCTTCCAAACCAGGCAAACGACTCTGGCTAGTGGTGGGGGCCTTAATTTTGCTGGGGGGCGGAGGTTATTGGTGGTTTCAGTCCCGTTCCGGTGGCCCTCCCGGAGGAGCCATGATGGGTCAAATGCCGCCAGCCCCTGTGAAGTGGCAGGTGTTAGAACCCACTGAAGTTAGGGATTTCACCACGTTGATGGGAACGTTGGAAGCGCCCAAGGGCATGGAAATTGATTCAGAAATTGATGGGCGGGTCCAAGAAATTTTAGTCAGGGAAGGGCAACGGGTACAACAGGGGCAGGTTTTGTTTCGCATTGATAACGATGTCCTCCAAACCGAGTTATTGGAAGCCCAGGCTAATTTAGCGGCGGAAAGGGCCCAATTGGCTGAGTTGGAGGCGGGCAGTCGTCAGGAAGATGTTGCGGCGGCGGAGGCCCAGTTACGTCAAGCTCAAACCCGTTTAGCCAATGCTAAGGGAGGATCTAGCCCGGAAGAAATTGCCCAGGCCCAAGCCCAGTTAGATTCCACCAAGGCGGGGGCGGAATTGGCCAGTGAGCGGGTGCGCCGGTTTCGTAATCTGCGGGACCAAGGGGTGATTTCCCTCGATGCCTATGATCAACAGTTGAAGGAAGAACGGCAGGCGATCGCCGATGTGGAAGCGGCCCAACGGCGGTTACAACAGCTTAAACAAGCCCGCAGCTCCGATGTGGAAAGGTTAACGGCGGAAGTGGATGCCCAACGACAAAATTTAAACCGTTTAAGGGCGGGGGAAAGGCCCGAAAGCATTGCCCAAGCTCGGGCCCGGGTGGGGCAAGCCCTGGCCAGCGTCAAAACCTTGCAAGCCCGCCTAGGTAAGTCGGAAATTACCGCCCCCTTTGCGGGGATAGTGGGGTACATTCCAGTGAAATTGGGGGATTACGTCCAGGCCAATGATGATTTGACTCATTTGACCGAAAATCAGCAATTAGATCTGAATTTAGCCGTACCCCTTGCCCAAGCACCCCGGTTACGCCCCGGCCTGACCGTGGAAATCCTTGATGGCCAAGAAACGGCGATCGCCAGGGGGCAAATTAGTTTTGTCTCCCCCGATGTGGACAATGATGGCCAGAGTGTATTAGCCAGGGCCACCTTCAGCAACCAAGACCAAAAACTGCTCAACAATCAGTTAGTGCAGGCCCGCATCATTTGGGAGCAAGACACGGGGCTAGTGGTGCCCACCGTGGCCATCACCCGCATTGGCGGGGAAAGTTTTGTTTACGTAGTCCAAGAAAAAGAAAACGAGCAAACCGGGGAACCAGGTTTAGTGGCTCAACAAAAAGCCGTTAACCTGGGCAGTATCCAAGGTAGTGATTACCAAGTTCTGTCCGGTTTAGAACCGGGGGATAAGGTAATTACAGCGGGGCTATTGAGGGTACAGGATGGAGCCCCCATCCAGCCAGCACCAGCAGAAGAGCCGTCCAATCCAATTCCCTAGACCCATCGTTAAGACCCATCTTTTTTGCTTAGTATGATTGCCCCAGATTCATCCCCCCGTTCTTTGGAAATTGCCCCGGTACTCCAGCAAAAACTCTTTTACCGAGGACGCAAATTTAACTTTGATGTCAGTCGGAGGCAGTTACCCAACGGCGTGGTAGGGGACTGGGAATTAATCCAACACCCAGGGGGGGCCCTAGTGGTGCCCATTACCAACGAAGGTCAGTTGGTGCTAGTGCGGCAATATCGTTTCGCTTTGGCGGCGCGGCTGTTGGAATTTCCGGCGGGCACCGTAGAAGTGGGGGAAAATCCAGCAGAAACTATTAGACGGGAATTGGAAGAAGAAGCGGGTTACCGGGGCCATGCCTGGCAGACCATTGGTCAATTTCCCCTCGCTCCGGGCTACTCCGACGAAATTATCTATGCCTATCTCGCTACCGATCTCGAAAAGTTACCCAATCCACCGGCCCAAGACGAAGATGAAGACATTGAAGTGGTGTTAATGACATTTGACCAGTTTGAAACGGCGATCGCCAAAGGGGAAATGGTTGACGCTAAATCCATTGCTAGTTATTTCTGGATGCGCCATTTGCTTTGAAAAAACTAAAATAAACGACGTTTGGCCGGGGAAGACTTGGGCGGAGTGGTGGCGGATTTTTTAACCGGCTTGGGTGTACTGGTTTTGGGTTTAGGCGTTGACTTCCCAGTGGGTTTGCCTGAGCTTGGCCGTCGTTGCATCTGCCCCAGGTCAGTGGCTTTTTCCAAAACTAGTTCATTGCCCTGGAGAGTTGCTTCCATATCCCAAAAACGCCGGAGGGGACGACGACAAATTTCCCCTTCCCCATCCTTTAAAATTCCGCTAATTTTTACCTTAAAAAACAAGGGCCGTTTGCTGGGGGACTTGGGGGATTGGCGAATTTTCATCACAATGTTTTCCCTCGCCTGGGATACAAATACTACTTCTCCCCGAATGGAAAAATAGGGGTGATCTACTTTGGGACTAGGTAAACTGTTCGACGCAGGGTCAGAGGCTGAGGTCAGACCAGGGCCAAGATTTTCTGGTTCCCATAAGCCTGCCAACTGAAAATGGAGATGATCATCCTTATCCCGTAGTCGGGGATAAACCACCCAAAAATGGGGATCTTCTAAGTTGACATGGCGTTTAAACAGACTAAAAGTTTTTCCCAATAACACCGACTCCACAATGTCCCCGGTTTCCGTCACCAATATCCCCCGTTGACTGGATTCCTCGCTGGCATAGTAGCGCCCATATACCACCCCGATCGCCCGGAATTGTTTGGGGTGACTGGGGGGGGAAATGGGATGCTGACGGGGTTGTAGCGCAGAATCGGCCATGGATGATCAGAGTCAGTGTTTAAAAGTTGGAGGGTTGATTTGACGCCCGATGGACACTAGGCACATTCTACCTTGAACTATCTAAGCGGATTGTTTTTGGGCAATGTCAGATAAAATGAGCCTGGAATCCCTGACCCTTTTACCCTCCTTGCCATGACCGCCCCCTTTACCCCTACCGAAATCGCCGCCGAAGGTATAAAACCAGAGGAGTACCTGGATATTGTGCAACGGCTGGGTCGCCATCCTAACAAAGCTGAGCTTGGCATGTTCGGTGTCATGTGGTCAGAACATTGTTGTTATAAAAATTCCCGGCCCCTATTGAGTAATTTTCCTACCGAAGGGGAACGGATTTTAGTAGGCCCTGGGGAAAATGCCGGCGTCGTGGATCTGGGGGATGGCTTGCAACTGGCTTTTAAAATCGAATCCCATAACCATCCCTCTGCAGTGGAACCATTCCAGGGAGCAGCCACCGGGGTGGGGGGCATTCTGCGGGACATTTTCACCATGGGAGCCCGGCCGATCGCCATTTTAAATTCCCTACGGTTTGGTAATTTGGACGATGCCAGAAATCGACGCATTTTCACCGGGGTAGTGGATGGGATCAGTCATTACGGAAATGCAGTTGGAGTACCCACCGTAGGGGGAGAAATCTATTTTGATCCAGCCTATTCCGGTAATCCCTTAGTCAACGCCATGGCCTTGGGCTTGATGGAAACGGAAGAAATTGTCAAAGCCGGGGCTTCTGGGGTGGGCAATCCGGTTTTATATGTGGGTTCCACCACGGGGCGGGATGGCATGGGGGGAGCCAGTTTTGCCAGTGCTGAATTAACGGATCAGTCCATGGACGATCGCCCGGCGGTGCAGGTGGGGGATCCATTTTTGGAAAAATCCTTGATTGAAGCTTGTTTGGAAGCCTTTAAAAGTGGAGCAGTGGTGGCGGCCCAGGACATGGGGGCGGCTGGTATTACCTGTTCTACGGCGGAAATGGCGGCCAAGGGAGGGGTAGGCATCGAGCTGGATTTGGACAAAATTCCAGTGCGGGAAACGGGCATGGTGCCCTACGAATATCTCCTATCTGAATCCCAGGAGCGGATGTTATTTGTGGCCCAACCGGGAAGGGAGCAAGAATTAATTGATATTTTCCATCGTTGGGGTTTGCAGGCAGTGGTGGCCGGGCAAGTAATTGCTGACTCCATTGTGCGGATCTTTTTCCAGGGGGAAATTGCGGCGGAAATTCCTGCTACAGCCTTGGCCGATAACACTCCCATTTACCATCGTCAGTTGCTAGACCAGGCCCCGGACTATGCCCAACAAGCTTGGCAGTGGCAGGAAAATGATTTACCTCCAGTGGCGATCGCCGGGATTGCCATTGCCAACCAAAATCATAGTTGGAACCAGATTTTACTCACCCTATTGGATAGTCCCACCATTGCTTCCAAGCATTGGGTGTACCGTCAATACGACCATCAGGTCCAAAACAATACGGTCATAGTGCCTGGTGGGGCCGATGCGGCGGTGGTGCGGGTGCGGCCCCTGGATGCTAAACCGGAGGAATGTGTGATTGGGGTGGCGGCCACTACGGATTGTAATGCCCGTTACGTTTATCTCAATCCCCTTGAAGGAGCAAAGGCGGCGGTGGCAGAGGCAGCCCGCAATCTCAGTTGTGTGGGAGCAGAACCCCTGGCAGTGACAGATAATTTAAACTTTGGTAGCCCCGAAAATCCGGTGGGCTATTGGCAACTAGCCTTAGCTTGTGAAGGCATTGCGGAGGGCTGTCGGCAGTTGAACACTCCGGTAACCGGGGGTAATGTCAGCCTCTATAACGAAACGTTGGATTCTAACGGCAAACCCCAACCCATTTATCCTACGCCGGTCATTGGCATGGTGGGACGGGTGGAAAATATCAATCAAGTTGTGGGCCAAGGTTGGCGCAATCCAGGGGATAGCATTTACCTGTTAGGTAGTAATGATGGCAATACCCTCGGGGGATCAGAATACTTAGCTGTTGTTCATCACACCGTTGCTGGTCAGCCGCCCCAAGTGGATTTTGATCTAGAAAAAGTTGTGCAACAGGCCTGCCGCTACGGCATTGCCCAAGGATGGGTGAATGCGGCCCACGATTGTGCGGAAGGGGGTTTATCGGTGGCCTTAGCGGAAATGGCGATCGCCGCTCAGTTAGGAGCGAAAATTAATCTATCCAACGGTGATCGTAGACTAGATACCTTGTTGTTTGGCGAATCCGCCAGTCGCATTGTGGTGGCAGTGACACCGGAACATCAGCCTGTCTGGGAAGCCTATTTAACTAGTCAATCCTTCCCCTGGCAATTATTGGGAGCGGTGGGTAGTGAACAGGGCAATCTAACTCTTTTAGATGGCCAAAATAACCCTCTGATTGATTTACCAGTTTCCGCTCTGACAGAACCTTGGCAAACGGCGATCAGCCGACGGTTACAGTTTTAAATGTCAACAATGAAAAAACTCCATGAGTCCAACGGTTTTTAAAGAGGAGGGTTATCGTTTTTTCTTCTTTTCTCGTTAAGAAACTAGAATACATGTCCATATCTATTGCGAAAGGGGAGAAGCAAAGTTTTGGCTTGAACCTGAAATTGAGTTGGCAAAAAACGACAAATTATCTCGTTCGGAACTGAAAACCATCGAAAAAATTATTGAGGCCAGACAAGATGAGCTTAGAAACGCTTGGCAAAAACATTTCAACTGTTGAAGTTACCCATATTTCCAGCCACGGAATTTGGTTGCTGTTTGGGGATAATGAATTATTTTTGTCCTACGAGGATTTTCCTTGGTTTAAAGACGCCTCAGTAAAGCACATTCTTAACGTCACTGAGCCCACTGCCAATCATTTTTATTGGCCTGACCTAGATATAGATTTGACATTGGACATCATCAAGCATCCTGATCGTTTCCCATTAGCTTTTACTGAAGCCTGAATAACTGCCTGGTTTTGTGAAAGTCACTTCATGGCGATCGCCCGTCGTCTGAGCCAGTAAAACAAGGGAGATCAGTTGGGATCAGTCCTCCCTTTGGGGGCGAAAATGGTTGTAGCATGGGGAACAAGGGACCAGTCCGCTAGAAACACGCCCATGCTAGCCGTTAACGAAGACAACTTTGATAATCTCGTTCTTCAATGCCCAAAACCGATTTTGGTTTACTTTGGGGCTCCCTGGTGTGGGCTGTGTCACTTCGTCAAACCCCTACTCAATCACATCCATGGGGAATGGGGAGAACAACTCGTCTGTGTGGAGGTCAACGCCGACGTAAACCTGCATTTGGCCAACGCCTACCGCCTGAAAAATCTCCCCACCCTAATCCTGTTCAACCGTGGTCAGATTATCCAACGCTTAGAAGATTTTCGTGCCAGGGAAGACCTCCACCGTATTCGAGAGCAGATTGCCATTTCCATTTTTCCCCCCTAAAGCTGGCCAATGCTTGCCCTGGGTTAACGCTTGTCCAACAATGGAGGGGTTAACCATTGTGATCAATTTTGGACAAGGCTGGGGCAGTTATGGCTAATCAAGATTTAATTCCTGTAGTGGTGAACGGTGCGGCGGGAAAAATGGGTCGGGAAGTGATCAAAGCCGTGGCCCAGGCCTCCGATCTCCAGTTGGTGGGAGCGGTGGACCACAATCCAGCTCTCCAGGGCCAAGACATTGGCGAAGTCGTAGGTATTGGGCCATTGGAAGTTCCTGTCCTAGCTGATCTCCAGAGTGTGTTGGTGTTGGCCACCCAGGAAAAAATCCAAGGGGTGATGGTGGATTTTACCCACCCCAGTGGCGTTTATGACAATGTTCGTTCGGCGATCGCCTATGGAGTAAGGCCTGTAGTCGGTACCACCGGATTGAGTGAACAACAAATCCAAGACCTGGGGGACTTTGCCGAAAAAGCCAGTACAGGCTGTTTGATTGCTCCCAACTTCGCCATCGGGGTCCTATTAATGCAACAGGCCGCCGTGCAAGCCTGCCAGTACTTTGACCATGTGGAAATCATTGAATTGCACCATAACCAGAAAGCCGATGCCCCCAGTGGCACTGCCATTAAAACAGCTCAAATGTTGGCGGAAATGGGCAAAACCTTTAACCCAGCGGCGGTGGAAGAAAAGGAAATCATTGCCGGGGCCAAAGGAGGACTAGGGCCAGGACAAATTCCCATCCACAGTATTCGTTTACCGGGGCTAATTGCCCACCAAGAAGTCCTATTCGGTTCCCCTGGGCAACTCTACACCATCCGCCACGACACCACTGACCGAGCTTGTTATATGCCGGGGGTCCTTTTGGGCATTCGTAAAGTGGTAGAACTGAAGGGCTTAGTTTACGGTTTAGAAAAACTACTCTAGGGATCAATGGCGCATCACCATACCGCAGAGGATGAAAGCAGGAAACCGAAACCCTCTGTAGCATAAGTTGAAAGCCCAATAAATTGAGCTAATTTAGAGACAACAGGTCAAGTTAATTAACTCAAATTTTGGAGGGAGAATCCCCAACTTCAGTGTCAGGGTCAGGATCGAAAGTCAAGCAAATTATTCTTCCATCATCCATCAACAGTCTTCAACCCATTAACAATTCGACCTTTAAATTATGCGATTAGTTATGCTCGGTGGCCCAGGGTCAGGGAAAAGTACCCAGTCAAATAACCTCAGCCAACAGCTTAATTTGCCCGTGATTTCCATGGGAGGTATTCTGCGTGAAGCCATTGCCAGCGCCACTCCCCTGGGGGTCAAGGCCAAACCCTATGTGGAAAAAGGAGACTTGTTGCCAGATCCGATAATGATCGAATTTATTCAACAGAGATTAGTGCAGGAAGATGGGGGTCAGGGCTGGATTTTGGAAGGTTATCCCCGCACCGCTTTCCAGGCAGAAGAACTGGATTTTTTACTTGAAGATCTAGGACAACCCTTGGATTGGGCCCTGTACCTAAAAATTGATGAAGCAACAATGGTGGAGCGTTCCCTCAACCGTTCTTTGTTTGATGACCATCCCGAAATTGTGAGCACTCGCATTGGCCGGTTCCATGAGTACACCATTCCCCTGTTGGAATACTACGATGCGAAAAAAAAATTACTGACAGTGAATGCACACCCTGAGGTTGATCAAGTAACAAAGGTGATTTTGGCGCAGTTTTAAGAGCCTGTTTTAAAGGTCTTCGTTTGTTACGCAAGCGCTCCATTATCGAGACCGTCAATGACCAACTCAAAAATATCTGCCAAATCCAACATTGCCCCTAGTTTTGTGGAATTTTTCCTAAAACCGACAAGCTTCCGGCAAAATTACCATGGCATCCCCGAACGAATAAAAACGATATCCTTTGGCGATCGCCGTTTCGTAGATGGCCATTAACCGAGGGCGACCGATGAGGGCACTGACCAACATTAATAAGCTAGATTTGGGCAAGTGGAAGTTGGTAATTAATCCGTCCACCAAGCGCCATTGGTAACCAGGGTAAATAAACAAATCCGTCTGGCCCCGAAAGGGTTGTAGGGGTTGCTCGGGAAAATCACTTGCCTGGGCCATGCCTTCTAAACAGCGCACCACCGTGGTGCCCACCGCAAAAACTCTGCCCCCCTTTGCCCTAGTTTGTTCAATAGCTTGCACCGCCGTCGGGGGTACATCAATCCATTCCTGGTGCATAACATGGTCAAGGATATTTTCCGTTTCCACTGGGCGGAATGTACCAATGCCCACATGGAGAGTAACTTTTGTTGTTTTTACCCCCTGGTGCGCTAATTTTGCCAACAAATCCTCGGTGAAATGTAACCCCGCTGTGGGAGCCGCCACCGCCCCTAATTTTTCGGCATAGATGGTTTGGTACTGATCATCCGTAGCTTGGCGATCGCCAATATAGGGGGGGAAAGGAATTTCGCCATAGTCTGGCAACACATCCCAGAGTCGTTGTCCCGGCTCCAAGGCGAACTCCAATAACCGACCCCCGGTGGCCTCATCCCGTTGCAAAATGGTCGCCCAAAGATCGGGTTTATCGCCCTGCTGGGAGGGAAATTTAACTTTTGCTCCCAGTTTTAATCTTTTTCCCGGCTTAACTAGGGCAATCCATTGGTTTTCAGTACATTCTGTCAGCAGCAAAATTTCCACTGCCACGCCATTTTCTTTATGGCCATGTAGGCGGGCGGGCATTACTTTAGTGTCATTAAGAACTAATAAATCCCCCGGTTTTAAATAATTGCCTAAATCGTAGAAATGGCCATGGTCCACCGTAAATTGATCTTTCACCGCTAACAAGCGGGAGTGGTCCCTGGGGACAGCGGGAGTTTGGGCAATGCATTGGGGAGGCAGTTGGTAATCGTAACTACTAAGGTGTTTATCCTGGTCCATGGATGGTCGAAACGTAAAAAATCTAAATGACAGAGACAGCAAAAAAATAAAGCCCGACAAGCTTTAACAATTATCCAAAAATTTAGGTCGAGCTCACGGAAACTTCAGCGGATTTTTCCACGGATTTTTCCGATAGCCCCCGCAGGCGATCGCTACTGGCCTTAATAACACTGGCCAGGGGCACTGCCACCAACAGACCTAAAATCCCCCCCAACTTGCTGCCCAAAAACAAGGAAACAATAATCCAAGCGGGATTTAAACCAGTGCGGTTCCCCATTAAACGAGGGGAGATAACATTATCATTAATTTGCCCCACAATCACCGCTGCCAAGAGAATTTTTACCCCCAACCAAAAGTTTTCTAACATCAGCAAAAGACTAATGGTAATAATGCTTAAACCACTGGCAAAAGGAATCAACGTACTTAAACCGATGGTGATGGCAAAAAGGATGGCATAGGGAGCCTGGAGTATGGTGAACACCACCATCTGCGCTGCGGTGAGAATGCCGGCTAGAATTGCTTGGGTGGCAAAATAGCCCTCGAAAGTTTCTCGAATCAGGTTTTGCAAGTCTCTCTGCCAAGGATGGGGAAACCAGCTAAAAATGCCATCCCAAATTGTTTCTCCCCCGAGGACAAGGAAAATGGTCAGCACTAGTAAAATCAACCCGTTAATACCGGTGCTGATAGTCACCCCCACCAGTCCCAACAGTTGATTGCCAAAGGAATTGAGAATGCGGCTCAACTTTTCAATTACCTGACTGATCAGAGGTTGGAGGTCTACCTGGAGGTTAGCGTAATGCTCGTTTACCCAGGCTTGTAGTACCAGCAGTTGAGCGTTGCCGGAACGGAACCAACCGGGCAAGTTGTCTAGCAGTTGTCCTAATTGATTGATCGCCAGGGGAATGACAATCAGGAGGAAAAGACTGATCACAATCAGGGCAATGAGGAGCACACTGGCTACGGCCCAGGGACGTTTTAAGCCTTTTTCCACCAAAATCCTGACGGGGATATCCAGCAAAAAAGCCAATAGGGCCGCCGCCACCAATAAACTACTGAGGGGTTGCAGAAAACCCATGGCTTTGTAGATTAACCAGCCGTTGAGGAAAAAGAGGGGAAATAGTAAACTCAGCCGGAGCCAAGGAGGGGATTGTTTCAGTTCTTCCAACATGGCAAAGGGAATGGATGGAAATCCAGGGCAACGCAATGTTCACCTACCTTAACCCAGCCTGGGCCTGCTGGCGATCGCCGATGGAAGCTCTGGTTAATCACCGCCAAGGCAAGGGCCTGTTGGCAAAGTTCCGGTTTGCCCCCTCAATTGATCGATAAAACTCCGGCAATGGGGGAGGACTTTTCTCTAGTTTCACTTCCAACTTGGGGGAACTATGCAAGGTCTGAAACACACTCTACGAATTTCGCCAATGGGAAAAACTTGGCGAAATTGTGGCTAATTTTCCGCCAAAAACCGTTGATAACTTTCACTTAGTTCTTTGACCGCCACTTCATAAAACCGTTGGCCGTGTTCGGGGGTAGCAAGGGCAGGATTGGAACCCATGCGGCCGTCGGAGTAATGCTCTCGGAAATCTTGGGCACTGTAAATACTATGACCTGAAGCAACTTCCGGATTTAGCGGCGCTGTTTTAATCGCTTCGGGATAAACAAATTGGGTCAGGGCCACTTCGCTGGGGGTAGCGTGGTGGCCTTCTTGGTCACCGTAGAGTTCCTTGGCTAACTGATAAACTCCCCTGGCCATGAACCAATTACCCAGGTGACAACGGACATTTTGGCTATGGCCGAGGCTACCCAAATGGTGATAGGCTTCGGAAAAAGCGGCTTTGAGGGTGGCAATATTCCCTCCATGGCCATTGATAAAGTAAAACCGGCTAAAACCGGCAGGGGCTAAACTGCTGACGTAATCGACGATCACCCGGATCAGAGTACTGGGGCGCAGGCTAACACTGCCAGGAAAAGCCAGGTGATGCAAAGCCATGCCCACATTAATGGTTGGCCCCACCATGGCTCCGGTGGCTTCCCCTACCCCCTTGGCGATCGCCTCGGCACAGATGGCATCGGTACCAATCAGACCAGTAGGGCCGTGTTGTTCGGTGGAACCAATGGGGAAAATGATGCCAGGGGAGGATTGTAAATAGCTTTCGACTTCGGGCCAGGTGGAGAGTTGTAATTGCATGGTGGGCTTGGGCAAAATGGGCTAACTAGTTCCATCTACCTTAAAACAGGTTCGGAGAAAATAGTCTTACCATTCTTTGTTACCCGCAACTGTTGCCGGTTTACCCAATAGGTGTAAGCCCCATTGGTGGCGTAGTAGGTGCCGCCATCGGTGCTGAGCACATCCATTACATTGATTTGGTCGCCGTTGTTTTTATTCACACCCCGGTAGAAAAATTGTCCGTCGTAGGTTTGACAGATATAGGCCAGATAGGTTTTGGTTTCATAGGCTTCCACCACTTCGGCCCTGGGACAACCCCGGATAATTTCCGCTAGTAAAAATGGAGCAGGCAATGGGGTCAACTCGTTCAGGGGAGGTGCGCTGTAGACCTTCAGTGGAGCTAATGCCAGCGCCGCAATTCCCAGCGTACAAACTCCAAGCCATCGACAACGGCACCTAAATTTTGCCCAGACCATAGCCATTTCCTCAACTGTGCAACAACTGAGTTCAGGCTATCAAAAAATCCCTGGCCAATAAAATTTAAACTTTAGTTTTCCAGAGCAACAACCAAATGGCGATCGCCATCTAAGCTCACTTTCCCCTGGGCCTGGAATTCCCCCAGCAGACGGGTGACCGTTACCCTGGTGGTGCCAATGGCATTGGCCAACATTTGATGGGTGAGCCGCACCGATAAACGCAAACCCCCGGTTGTTGGTTGCCCCAACTCCTGGCCCAACAAATTCAACAATCCTTGCAACCGTTCATCCACCCTTTTATAACCGGCGATCGCCAGTAGAGCTTCTCTTTGTCTTACCTGTTGTAGGGTCTGGTCCAGCACCAGGCGACATAACTTGGCATTGTTGGTAATCATCTGGAGGGAATAGCCCCGCAGATACACATCCGTCAAAGCCCGAATCTGGTAAGTTTCCCGTTGATTGGCACTGAAATCCAAGCCCACGAAGCTACCGGGCTGGGCCCAACCCATCAGCACCTCGTCGCCCCCCAGGGTCCATTGACTAACCTGTAAAACCCCCCGATAAATTTGCCAACAACCTTGGTCTTTGGGCGGCACAATATCACCCCTTTCATAGAACTGTAGGGGCTGGGAGTCTAACCCTACCAACGTATTCAAACCATCGGCGATTGGGGAACTGTTCACAAACATAAAACTCAAGCAACCCTCAAAAATCAATCCAGGCGATCGGTCTTAGTCCCCATTGATCAAGCATCTTGTTGGCGCTGCCAAAGCATTACTTTCATTGGGCTAGACCCCCCCAAAAGTCAGCATAACCTTTCCCCGCAATTCCCAGGTAAAGACAAAGTTAACAACCGGAAATGTCCACTTCCTAGGACTGGGCCGCGCAGACCGCCGCTCCGATCAGACCCACCTTGGGGTTGAGTACTACTTTGACGGGAATTGTCCCCATTAAGCTTTGCATCCTGCCTTTGTCGCTAAAGCCTTGCATAAAACTGCCCTTTTCCAGTAGGGAGATAATTTTGGGGGCAATGCCACCGGCAACATAAAGTCCGCCTCGGGGTAGGAATTTGAGGGCAAGATTCCCGGCTTCGGCGCCATAGGAACCAAGAAAAAGCTCCATGGCCTGGCTGGCTAAATTGTCTGTGCCTTCTAAGGCCGCTTGGGATACGGCCGCCGCTAAGTCAACGGTTTTGGCTTCTTGCTCTTTTTCCTGGTGCCAGGTTTGGAACAGTTTGTTGAATTGGGCTGATTCCCGTTCTGGGTATTGGTGCCGCAAAAATTCATAAATCACGGCGATGCCCATGCCCGATACCACCCGTTCAATGGAAACCCGCGACAGGGCATACTGCTGTTTGAGATACTCCAACAATTGCCACTCCAATGGCGATCGGGGGGCAAAATCGCCATGGGCTCCTTCGGAGGCAAAAACTCGATAGCGTCCTTGACCCTGGGGAATAACGTAGCATTGTCCCAAGCCGGTGCCCGCTCCCAAGATGGCGATCGCCCCTGACGGATCCACCGGCGCGGACTGGAGTACGGTTAAATCCTCTGACCCTAGCCCTAAAATGCCGTAGCCCACAGCGGCAAAGTCATTGATGAGGTCAACCTGGGCAATGGCCAACTCCTGGGCCAGGCGATCGCCGCTGAGATGCCAATCTAAATTGGTGAGGCGACAGGTGTTATCGACCACGGGGCCGGCAATGGCAAAACAAGCTTTAGCGACGGAGACCGGATTACCCAGCACAAAGGCCGCTTCTTGGCGGAATTGTTGCACCATGGGCACCAGATCGGAAAAAGCTGGACTACTGTAGGTTTGTTCAAACAGGATCACGGGCTGACCCAATCCAGGACTGTCATCTTTCACCGTCACCAGGGCCAGAATAGTTTTAGTGCCACCAATATCCCCTGCCAAAAAATTTACGCCCATGACGCCCATGGCCCCAAAGCCATCAAAAAATTACACAAAACACGGTCTTTTAGCAGTTTAGGCTACGGGGGAAATGGTCACCAAATAAAAAGCCAAAATTCTCCCATTTCAGCAAGGTTTAGCAACGTTAGCAGTGCAGTTCTTCCCCCTGGGTCAGAGGAAATTAACCGTTAAATGGGTTAGGATCAAGGCTGTTTTCCCTTTAGGTTCCGTCCATGGCCGCCCCCAGCGTCAAGCAGTTACTTCGTTATTTAACTCCCCATTGGCGGGCGATCGGAGCTGGAACTTTTGCCCTGTTTTTGGCCAATGCCCTGGGAGTTTATATTCCTCTTTTGATGCGGGATAGCATTGATGATTTAATGCCCCCGTTTGAAGCGTCGGACGTGGCCCGCATTGTGGTGCTGATTGTCATTTTGGCTTCCCTGATGTGGTTTATTCGCATGGCCTCCCGCATTTTTATTTTTGGGGTGGGGAGACAGGTGGAATATGAGCTCAAACAGAAAATTTTTGACCATTTGCTCAGGCTAGAACCTCTTTATTTTACTGAAAATACCATTGGGGATTTGATTAACCGGGCCACCAGCGATGTGGACAATATTCGCCGTTTGGTAGGTTTTGCGGTGTTGAGTTTGATTAACACCATCTTTGCCTATGCCCTGACTATCCCGGCCATGTTTGCCCTCCACATTCCCCTCACTTTGTTAGCCATTTCCGTTTATCCATTGATGCTGATGAGTGTTAATCTTTTCAGCGGCAAATTACGGGATTATCAACTAGAGGTGCAGGAAGAGTTATCCGCCCTGAGTGAACTGGTGCAAGAGGACATGAGTGGCATCAGTTTAATCAAAATTTATTCCCAGGAAGATAACGAACGGCAGGCTTTTCAGACAAGAAACCAAAAATTGCTCCAGGCGAACCTGAAGCTGGCCCGCATTAGAAATTTTCTCTTTCCCCTCATTGAAGGTCTGGCTTACCTGAGCTTGCTCATTTTGCTGGCCTTTGGCACAGGTTTAATTCAAGATGGCAGCATCACCATTGGGGATTTCATTGCCCTGATTATTTTAGTGGAACGGTTGGTATTTCCCACTGCTCTGCTGGGTTTTACCATCACCGCCTATCAACGGGGAGAAGTGAGCATTCAACGGGTGGAAGCTATTTTCCACACCACCCCGAAAATTTTAACTGTGCCCCAACCTTTACCCTTTAGTCCGGCTCGGGCAACGGGAAAAATTACTGCCCGCGGCCTGAGTTATTGCTACCCCGGCAGCGACCTACCGGCCCTGGAGAAGGTGGATTTCACTGTTTACCCCGGGGAAATGGTAGCCATTGTGGGGCCCATCGGTGCCGGTAAATCTACCCTGGTTAATGCCTTACCCCGTTTGCTAGATATTGCTCCTGGGCAGGTGTTCATTGATGACTACGACATCACCCAAATTGCCCTCAGCGATCTACGGTCGGCGATCGCCTTTGTGCCCCAGGATAGCTTTTTGTTCAGCACCACCATTGCCGAAAACATTGCCTACAGTGATCCGAGTCAAACCGACACGGCGATCGAGCAGGCGGCCCAACAGGCCCATTTAGACCAGGAAATTGCCAATTTTCCCCAGCATTACCAAACCCTAGTGGGGGAAAGGGGCATTACCCTATCCGGTGGGCAAAGACAACGGGCCGCTTTGGCTAGAGCTTTGATTCTCGATGCACCCCTGCTGGTGCTAGACGACGCCCTTTCCAGCGTGGATAACCAGACCGCTACCCGCATTTTGCATTACTTAGCCCGCCGCAACAACACAGTGCTATTTGTTTCCCACCAACTGTCCGCCGCCGCCCAAGCTGACCGCATTTTTGTCATGGACCATGGCCACATTGTCCAAACCGGCACCCATGAAGAACTACTGCAGAAGTCAGGACTTTATCAATCCCTTTGGCAACAACATGAGTTAGAAAAAGTTTTAAGTTGATTTCGTCCTCGCAATAACTCCTTTTACTGGAAAATTAGTTAAGTTTTAAGTCCATCTCCAACCCATGCGTGAACTGCTCTACTGTGAAGTCCCCACCCCTGCCACCGCCGAAGTTGTTGCTTGGCTCCAGGGAACTTGGTCGCCCTTAGTGGGGCAAAAGTTGCCCACTCAACAGGGTTTAAGACTCAGGGGATCCTCAGGCCAAAGCAGTGAACTATCCATCTTTGTTTGGTCTTTACAAAGAACCACCTATCTTAAATGTGTGCGTTGGGGTGACACCAGCTTCCCTCAAGAAACGGTGATCGCCAAGGAATTACGGCGGGCATTAGAACAAAAATTTCCCCCTACCTATCCGGCCCCACCGGCGATCGATCTAGAGCGGCAAAATATTTTCCAGGCATTGCAAGACCGATATCCTGAAACAGTTAAATTCTTCCAGAAATTTCCCCAGGGGGAATATGACCTCAAACGGGTTTACTGGTGGGAACAACGGTGGCGGGAAAATGTGGCCAATCCCCAAACACCCAAGCAAGTGATCAGTCAAACTCCTACAGCGAAGGCGTTAGACCCTGCAACCCCTGAGTTTGACCTAATTTACCTGGGCGGGGCCCTGGGCTCAGTCCATGCGGCGGTGATGGCTCAATTAGGTTATCGAGTCCTGCTCATTGAACGATTGCCCTTTGGCCGCATGAATCGGGAATGGAATATTTCTCGGGATGAATTTCAGCGGTTAATTGACTTAAATTTATTCACTCCAGAGGAATTTGAAAGCGTCATTGCTCGAGAATATCGAGACGGGTTTAATAAATTTTTTGACGCCTATAATCCCCCCCATCTCAAAGCCAATGTGCTCCACACTCCCACTGTGTTAAACATTGCCCTAGATTCGGCTAAATTTTTGGCAATTTGTGGAGAAAAACTCCAAGAAGCGGGAGGGACTATTTGGGACGAAACTGAATTTATAGACGCCACCATTGACCCGAAAAAAGTAGTAGTCCATTGTCTGAACCTGCAAAATAATCAAACACAACTAGCCCAAGCCAGATTGTTGGTGGATGCCATGGGCACCGCTTCCCCCATTGCTTGGCAACTAAATGGCGGTAAAACCTTTAACAGTGTGTGTCCCACCGTGGGGGCCGTGGTGGAAGGCATTGATCCGGTGGTTTGGGATAATGCCTATGGTGATGTGCTCAATTCCCATGGGGATATTTCCCGGGGTAGGCAATTAATTTGGGAATTGTTCCCCGGAGCAGGGGACGAAATGACCATTTATCTTTTCCATTACCATCAAGTTAACCCAAAAAATCCAGGCTCATTGTTGGAAATGTACGAAGACTTTTTCAGCATTTTGCCGGAGTATCGTCGCTGTAATCTAGAAAAGTTAACTTGGAAAAAAGCTACCTTCGGTTATATTCCTGGTCACTTTAGCACCAGCGCCCAGGACCGCACCATTGCCCTAGACCGATTAGTGGCGATCGGGGATGCCGCTTCCCTACAATCTCCGTTGGTATTTACTGGGTTTGGATCATTGGTAAGGAACCTAGCAAAATTGACAGACTTGTTGCACACGGCTTTGCAGTATGACCTGCTCCAAGCAAAGCAATTAAATCAAATTCGAGCCTACCAAAGTAATATTGCTGTGACTTGGATGTTTTCCAAGGGGATGATGGTGCCGACGGGCAAACAGTTGCCGCCCCAACAGGTTAACGCCATGCTCAATACTTTTTTTGGCCTATTGGCAGATTCTCCCCCCACGGTGGCGGAAACTTTCATTAAAGACCGCACCACTTGGTTGTTATTTTCCCGCTTAGCGCTAAAGGCGGCCCGTAAAAATCCCCAACTATTGTTTTGGATTTGGCAGATGGCTGGTACCACGGATCTATTAAAATGGCTGTTAGTTTATTTTGACTTTTCCCGTCAGGCTTTGCTCAATGCTTTGTTCCGCTTTTGGTATCCCCAGTGGCTAATTAATTCCCGCACTTGGTTGGAAAAGCTTTCTCCCCAATTATGGTTTTCTCTGTTGTGTTTCGGTTATCAAATTCAACCAAAATTAGCTCAACAATCTAAGTAGATTAGTGTGACATTAAGGAAAAAATGTTTGCTCCAGCACATTCACCAGGGCAGACATTGCTGTTAATCTAATTATGGGAATGTGTCCAGCACCAAAGTTCTCAAAACGCTAGGCTAGGCCCATGGCGATCGCCTGAGAGAGTTGAATTGACAATGACCTTTGACCGACGGACATTTTTACGTAGCGGCATCGCCCTGGGGCTTGGTTCCTGGGCCTGGGGATGGTCCGGCAGAACCATGGGCCAATCCCTAGCATCTAACACGAATCAAAAGTGGGCCCTACTGTTGGCGGCGGGGCAGGGTGATGGATCTACTGGCGATCGCCGGGGATTGACGGGATGCACCACCGATAGGCAATTGTTAGGGGAAGTATTAAGGGGACGTTACGGCTTTGAAACTGCCAAAGTGGCCGGCCTAGACTCCCAGGCCATGACATTGCCAGCCCTGGAAACTTTGTTTGACAATCATCTGCGGCAACAGGTGCAAAAAGGCGATCCAGTGGTGGTGGCCTTTAGTGGTTACGGCAGTTATAATCCGCCAGCGGCCATGACCCCTAACCCCACCTGGGAGCAGGCTTTGCCCTATTTGGGGTTATTTTTAAGCGGAGAAAAGGAAAATAATCTTCTGCCCCTCACTACCCTGGTCAATTGGTTACAATCCCTGAAAACCAAACAAATCTATCTTGTGCTCGACTGTGGCTTTAGCACTGGGTCCCAAGAGTTTGAGGGGAATTTGCGGGGTCGCAGTGGGGGCCGGGGAGGGCTGATGCCTCCAGAGGTCAATGCTAGTAATCCCCCAGCCAAAGCAAGCTTGGGCAATATCACCCTAATGAGCGCCACTGGCCCTGGACAAACTGCGGTGGAAGTTCAATTGGGCAAACAGTCAGCGGGACTATTCACCTTGGCCCTAACCCAGAGTCTTTGGGAAAACAACTCCGCCAGCGCGATGGCCAGCCTTTGGGACCATAGCCGCAATTTACTAGTTCCCCGTTTAGGCACAGAACAAATTCCCCAATGGCGATCGCCGAATAATTCTCCGGATTTCTTAGCTCCCACAACCCTGGGAATGGGGGGAGAGGGCATGGTAACGGGCTTAGTCGGCGGCAATTCTCTCCAAGGCCAAATTGTGGCCCTGGCTCCCTTGGTGCAAAAGCGGGCCCTGGTGCATTCCTGTTATTTAACGGTTCCAACCATGGGGGCGGGAAATGACCTTAACCCAACGGATAATCCCGATCGCCCGGACAATACCCTTTGGCAAGTGCAAAGCGTCAAAGGACAAAGCGCTACCTTAACGGCGATCACCACCACTGCATCAACCAAGGCGGAGTCAGCACCAACCTCAACGGCAGCCAATGACGAAGAAGCCGAAAAAGAAACTCTGGTGGGCAGTGGCCTGCGGGAAATGTACCGAGCCATTCCCAAAACCCTCGCCTTAACCGTCGCCCTAGCCCATGACCTGGAGCGCATTGAGCGGGTGGATGCCACCAGTGCCTTTGGGGCGATCGCCGCCGTGGAAGCAGTGATTAATGCCGGCGATGGCAGTGCGGATTGTGTGTTTGGCAAGCTAGAAGCCCATCGCTACAGCCTATTTACGGAGGGGGGAAATCCCCTGCAACCCCTGACCAAGTCCGAGTCTAGCGGAGCAGTGAAAACTGTCATTAGTGCCCTGGACCCCTGCTTGAACCGTTTGCTCGCCTTGAAGTGGCTGACCCTGCTGGCCAACGGAGATAGTACCCAACTGGGGGCCGCCCTCAAATTGGTGCAACAAACCAGCGGTGACAACCCCCTGCCCCGTTTGACCTACCAATGGCGATCGGCCCGTTACCCCCATCTTCCCCAGGACAACAGCACGGGCAATGGGGCCAATGGCGTTCCCAATGCCCCCCCCAGCTTCCTACCCACCGTGGCTACGAACCAAGCTTTACAGTGTGAATTGGAAAACTTTAGCCAGGAACCCCTCTACGGTTGTTTAATTGGGGTCAATAATCGTGGTCTGAGTGTGGCGGCCATTCTCCATCCAGACCTAAAGTTATTGCAGGGCAAAGAACAACTCACCTGGCCCAGTCCAGACGATCCCCTCTGGATTATTGGGGGAGATAAGGCGATCGCCCATTGGTTTTTAATCCTTTCCCGTTTTCCCTTGCCCGCCACCGCCACTGCCCTGGGACAACAAATCACCGGCAACAACTCCACCAATCCCCCTAGCCTAGAAAACAATCCCCCCCGGGTGCTGGCGTTGAAAAATTTGCTCCCTGTAGTCCTAGCTCTGGTGCAGGACCTAACCGCCCACGGAGTAACGGTGGCTCCAGTCCCCGACGACATGGTATTGCTATCCACCGCCGATTGGTTAAGTTTGCCCATTATGTATCAAGTCATTTAGAAAAGCCCGCAATCTAGGGATTCCTTGTTAGGATGTTAGACGTTTCAAGGTTGGTGGAGCTTGCCTTGACCAAGGGGGTCTGATTCTGTCTATGCCATTGACCTTGATGCGGTCGTTAACTCTAGACATTACTTTTCCCACTGAAAATGCTCCCCACCCCCAGCCATTGTGCTAACTATTTTTGTCCGTCCATTGTTCATCTATGACATCTTCCTTGCCCTCGTCTACCCAGCATCGGTTGCAGCAATTACCACAGATTCCGAGTGTCTGGGAAGGCGATCGCCGCCCGTTTAATGGGGGGGCCTTGGGGGAAAGGGAAGACGGGGAGCCGGGGGAATGCATTCTCTGGGTGGACGGTACCGAGGGATTAGTGCGTTCCATGGATGTAATTCCTGAAACCTCCGGTATGGAAACCGTGGTCCGTACCCTAATCCGGGCCATGGAGATGCCCCGATCGCCAGCGCCCCCCTGTCGGCCCAAAAAAATTGTTGTCCGCAACCGGGAGCTACAGTTTTTACTGCGGGGTATTCTCCAGGGTTTGAATATCAATGTGGAATACCAAGCCCAACTACCTCTAATTGATGAACTTTTTCGCACCTTTGACAGCATTGATGACCGTCGCCCGGACTCTGTTCCCCCACTGTTCGATGCCCCCCTCAAAAAGTTAGCTCGGGAAATTTGGCATTTAGCCCCCTGGGAAGTGTTGACTGACTTGGACATTATTGCTATCCAAATCCCACGCCTAGAGGAAGTGCCGCCGCTCTACGCCTGTGTGATGGGGATGTTGGGGGAAGAATATGGCATCATCCTCTATCGTTCCCTGGAATCCCTGAAAAACTTTCGGGAAATGGCCATGGGGGAGGAAGATAACCAGTCTTTAGAACAGGTTTTTCTCTCCCAGGACTGCTGGTTTATTAATTATGAAGCCGGTGACCAGGGGGAAACCATGCCCAAGGAAAACCCCCTGTTTTTCTCTGCTAGCCAGGATGGCCAGGCCATGGCCATTTTTGGCAGTATCCATCCCTTAGAAGGTATTCGTCCCTTTATTGACGAAGGGGAAGCCTTAGCTATCTACTGTGCCCTGGAAGGGTTGGCCCATTTTGTCAAAGCCCACCACGCCGATTTTGAAGCGGAGAATTTGGAGCTAATCAGCAAAGAGGTGCAGGTCAAACACCCCCTCAAACCCAAGGTCGCCAAGGAACAGTTACTGGTACGACTGTCCACTCAACCGGATCTAACAGCGGAATTTTTAGCGCAACTGGGCTTTGATGAGGAAGACGAAGAAGACGACGATGACCTGTTAGAAGATGATTTAATTCCCGACAATTCCTATATGAGCTTGGGCATGGTGCCCTGGGAGTTAGTGCACAGTCTCCGTTCTTCCCCCATGGTTCATTACCAAGCTGGTGAGTTTCGCCAAAAGGGGGACGGGATGCCAGTGTTGATGATCCAAACTAGCCGCCCCAAAGCCAAAGATTTGATTCGTCGCCTCCAGCAAGAGGGAGAAATCGCCGGACTGGGTTTTAATGTGGGGCGAGACCCCTGGACGGAAACTAAATATGACCTGGGTATCCTCAAAACCGGCCGGGATAAATTATTTCTCTTTGGGGAATTTCTCCTTGACGCCCCGGCCCACCGCCAGGCGAAAAAGAATTGGGAGCGTCGTTGTCGGGATACCAAGGGTTATTGTGCGGTGCTGATTGCCATGGGGGTAACGGGACAATCCAAGGGCAGGCCGGAACTGCGCCATATGTTGGGTTATTTTGAAACCCGCTTCCTCACGCCCCAAGAGTTGGGATTGGGACCCCTGCGTTTGTCCCTGGGGGTGGACCTAGACTTCTAGGGATTTTGTAAATTTTTATTAAAAGAGTGCCGCTATGACTACCCAGAAATCCAGTCTCACCTATGTGCTCGGGGCGACGGTGGCGGCGATCGCCATTGTGGTGGGGGGAGGGCTTTTTCTCTACTCAAGGATGAACCGGGGTCAGGGTTTAACTCCCCAGACTGGAGCCCAGGTGCTCCCCTCGGACACCATGATGGCGGGGTTTGTGGAAACTGATCAACAACGGTGGTTGGCCCTGGGTAAATTCCAGGCTTTTGCTCCGGAGCAATGGGGCGATACGTTACAGGAAAATTTACTCGCCAGCGGTGACATTAACTATGCCCAGGACATCCAACCCTGGCTGGGCAATGTGATGATGGCCATGGTGCCGATGGCAGGGGAAGCAGATCAAACCGATCTATTGCTGGTGGTGGGGGTTAAGGATAAAACCAAAGCACTGCAATTCTTTCAAAAGTTAGCGGCGCAATGGCAGTCGCCTCCCCAGGAGTTGGAGTATGAAGGGGTGAAACTCTGGGAGGCAGTGACAGGTAAGGGAGAAACCATTAGCTATGCCTTGGTGGACGAAAAGTTGGTGGTGGCGTCCCAAACCAGCACCATTGAAACGGCGATCGCCACGACCCAACAGGGCAATTCCCTGGCGGCAGCGTCCCAGGACCGGGGGTTATGGGAAAAGACTGCCAGCTTGAACAATCCCATCGCCACATTTTATGTGCTCGATTACGGTCAACTACTGACGGCCATGGCGACCCAGTCCGGGGAAAGCTTACCACCGGAGACCTTAGAACAATTAGCCCAAATTGAGTCTGTGGTGATGGGGGTGGGCGTCGCAGAGCAAGGATTACACTTCCAGGCGATCGCCAATTTGGCCCCTGGAGCGCCGATGGACTTTCCCCCCAGTGATAATCGCATCCTAGAAAGGGTGCCCGCAGATGCTCTGATGGCCCTCAATGGCGCTGATATCAAGGGACGTTGGCAACAGTTGGTCAGTCAAGGAGAGACCATTGCCCCCCTGGGGACGACAGTGGAGGAAATACGCCGCACTTTTACCGCGGAAACTGCCTTGGATTTGGACAATGATGTGTTTGGTTGGATGGATGGGGAATTTGCGCTGGGTATGGTTCCAGCTCGGGGAGGCATGTTGGGGGACTTTGGCGTTGGCGGTTTAATTCTGTTGGAAACAGGCGATCGCCAGACAGCGGAAAACACCATTACCCAATTGGAGAACCTAGTCCGTCGGGAATTGCCCCCGGGGATGGACTCCCGTCAAGAGGAGGTACAGGGGGTGAAAATTACCCTTTGGGATAGCCCCGATCAAAGAACAGCAATGGGCTATGGCTGGTTAGATGAAGATGTTTTCCTGCTCACCATTGGTTTTGCCCCCGATCCTTTAGTGGACCTTCCTAGGGACGATTCCCTCGCTACTGGAGAGACTTTTGCTGAGGTTACCTCTGCTTTGCCCCAGCGCAACCATGGTTATTTTTACGTTAATTTCGAGGAGGTCTGGCCCTTGTTTGGGGCTCTGTCCGGAGCTACGGCAGAAGTGCCACCAGAAGCCCAATCGATTTTAGAGGGTATCACCGGCTTAGCTATAACCACCAGTAATGTTGATGGGGAAACGGGACAGGTGGACTTGATGGTGTTGCTTAAAACTGCGCCGGAGCAATAGTTTTTACTCGGGCAACCGGAGGAGACGAAATCACTACCCTTCCCCCGGTTTGTTTAACGGTTCGACGAGTTGGCCGAAAGCCCTTGGCAACGTTTTAAGGCGGCCCCAGTAATGCGGGCTTTGGTCTAACTTCTGCCCAAACTTGGGTGGTCCAAGGAGCTCGACAACGCTACTTCTTCTACAGACTGTTTAGCCAGCCAATGACACCGTGCCCTGTGACCACTTCCATAATTAGGAGGGAGGCAAAACCGATCATGGCAAAACGACCATTCATTTTTTCGGCGTATTTAGTCCAACCCGCTTGTACGGAAGAGTCGACGTAAACTTCTGGTTCAATGGCAAAGTTGTTGAGACGGTTGTCCTGATCCAAGCGGAAGCCACGGGTGGTCATAATTGGATTACTCCTAATAAAAACTTATGTTAACTATTGTAACACTTTTTTAAGGAATGTAACAATGACCCCTTCTTCCCATGGCACTGCAGTCCAACAGGCGATCGCCGATCAACTGCTAGAAATTATTCTCCAACCCCAGGATTTACATCATATTTATCGACTGGTGGTGGAGGGATTGCAGCGGGGTCTAGGGGTAGACCGGGTGTTATTGGTGCAGAATGCGGTGTTCCCGAACCTTCAATCTCGCCTCGTGGCTCAAGCTACCGCTCCCGGCAGGGGCATTGTGCAGTTAGATGAACCCTGTATGGATTGTCGTTGGCTCCATTTACTGGGGCAACTACCCCACGACGGCCTGTGGACAGTGGGGGGGCAGGGAGATAAATTTGTCGAACTAGAACCAGTACAGGAAGAATTTTGTCGGACCCTAGGGATTAAAAGTCTATTGCATTTACCCTTGAGGATTAACGATCGCCATTGGGGAGTCCTCAGCCTCCAATACCTCCGCCAAGCCCGACTCTGGCCCATTGGAGACCAACAATTTGCCCAGCGCATTGCCCATTTATTCTGTTTGGGTTTGATGAAAACGGAGCTTTGGATTCATTGCCAGAACCATAAAAATGCTTTGCAGACTGTGGTGGCCGATGGCCAAGCCCAAAAGGAAACCTACCTTAAATCCGCCCAGCGGGAACGGGCGATCGCCGATGTCATCGATAAAATTCGCTTTACCCTTGATCTACGCTCCCTGTTTCAAACCACAGTGACAGAGGTGGGAAATTTGTTGGCAGCAGACCGGGTGGTCATTATTAAGATTAGGCAGAATAAAAATTTTTCCTGGGGAGAAATTCAGGCAGAAACCCAGGCGGACGAAAAGCTCTGCCCTGTGCCCCCAAAGGAAAAAGTGCCTTTGTCCACCCAATGGATTGACCATTTTGCCAAGGGATTAATTTTGGCCATGGATGACACCGGCGACCAGGGAGCGGATTTTGCTACATCCATGTTGGGATTACCCAAGGCTAATTTGGTGGTGCCCCTCTTTTCTGGCGATCGCCTCTGGGGGGTGTTGTCGGTGCACCAATATGGCGAGTCCCGGGCGTGGGAAAGTTCGGAAATTGAGTTTACCCTGAAAATTGCCCTCAACTTAGGGGTGGCATTGCAACAGGCAGAATTATTAACCGAGTCCCAACGGCGATCAACTGCGCTCCAAAGTGCCCTGGGGGAAGTGGAAGCCCAAAAAGATTATCTCGCTCGCATTGCAGAGGAAGAACGGGCCCTCACCAGGGTGATTGAAGGCATTCGCCGGACGTTGGAGTTACAGACTATTTTCCGAGCCACCAGCGACGAAGTGCGCCATTTACTCAGTTGCGACCGGGTGTTGGTTTATCGTTTTAACCCAGACTGGAGCGGGGAATTTATCCATGAGTCCGTAGCTCAAATGTGGGAACCCCTGCTAGATGCCAACAATAATTTTCCCCTCTGGCAAGATACCTATCTCCAGGAAACCCAGGGGGGGCGCTATCGCCAGCATGAGAGTTTAGCAGTGGGCGATGTGGAAACAGCGGGTTTTAGTGATTGTCATTTGGCCAATTTGCGCCAGTTTGAAATTCGTGCTTTTGTGACGGTGCCGGTGTTTGTGGGGGAACAACTCTGGGGACTGTTAGGGGCCTATCAAAATGGGGCTCCCCGCCATTGGCAAGCAAGGGAAATCCATCTACTCCACCAAATTGCCAATCAGTTAGGCGTAGCAGTGTACCAAGCCCAGTTGTTAGCCCGCTTCCAGGAGCAGTCCAAAACCATGGAAAATACCCTGGCTGACCTGACGGCGATCGTTGATAATCTGGCCGATGGCCTATTAGTGATTGATCTGTTTGGTCGCATTACCCGCTATAACCCAGCTCTGTTGGCCATGTTTGACCTGGAAGGTCTGGAACTATTGGGCGCGGGGGTAGATGCCTATTTTCCCGCCACTTTGAATCAGTTGTTGGCTAAACCGGAAAGACAAGAGCAACAAGTGGTCACCACCGATGTGGCATTAAGTCAGGGTCGCCAAGGGCAAGCGTTGATCACTAGCATTACTTCCAATGAAGATGGATGTAAATATTCCCAATGCCTAGGGGCGGTGATTATGATCCGGGACGTGACCCATGAACGGGAAGTGGAACGGATGAAAACCGATTTTTTAGCCACAGTGTCCCACGAGTTACGCACTCCCTTAACTTCAATTTTGGGTTTTGCCACGGTCATTCAGGATAAGTTGCAGCGGGTGATTATCCCAGAATTGGATCTGGCCCAGCCTCACCTTGGCAAGGCCACGGAACGGGTGATGCGAAATTTGGCCATCATTGAGTCGGAGGCCCACCGTCTCACTGCGTTGATCAACGATGTGCTAGACATTGCCAAAATGGAAGCAGGACAGGAATCCTGGGAGGCAAACCCCTGTGCCATTAACCCCATCGTTGAGCGGGCGATCGCCACCCTGACTCCCCAAGCCCAGGGAAAAAATATTAGTTTGCAGGGGGAACTGGAACCGGATTTACCTAATTTTATCGGGGACGAAAACCGGATTTTGCAGGTGGTGCTTAATTTACTCTCCAATGCGGTCAAATTCACCGCCGATGGCCTAATCATCGCCCGTAGCCACCGCCACCAAGATTATCTCTGGGTGGAAATTATCGACCATGGCCCTGGTATCCATCCGGCGGATCAAGCCAAAATTTTTGAGCCCTTTCAGCAGGGAGGAGACGTACTCACCGACAAACCCCAGGGCACTGGCTTAGGCTTACCGATCTGCAAGAAAATTGTTGAACACCACGGCGGCACCATCGGTGTCCATAGCAGTCTAGGTCAGGGCAGTACTTTCTATTTTTCCTTGCCTATCCCGGTTCCTGAGGTGGAAATTTCCCTGGTTGTCTGAGGGGGGTTTAAGGTTATTTTTCCTTTGGTGTCCACGGCCAGCAACGGCGATCGCCTAAGTTTAAGGTATGGTTGATCATGGTAGTTTAACCAAGGCCGGCCTTTTTCCAGCCTGCATTATCTATGCAAGATTTTGGCGCAGTATTCCACAACCAAGTGCTTCTGATTTCCCTGGCAGCCTGTTTTTTGGCCCAGGGCATTAAGGCGATCGTGGAAATTTTCCGCAACGGTAAAATTAATCTCCGTTCCCTGGTTTCCACCGGAGGAATGCCCAGTGCCCATTCTGCGTTGGTGGGAGCCCTGGCCACCGGGGTCGGCTTGCAGAAAGGGTGGGGCAGTAACGAGTTTGCCATTGCTTGTTTATTTGCCGTCATTGTCATGTACGATGCGGCGGGGGTCAGACAGGCCGCCGGTAAACAAGCCCGCATTCTCAATCAGTTAATTGATGAATTGTTTCAGGAAGATCAAAGCCTCACGGAGGAGCGACTAAAGGAACTACTGGGGCACACCCCGGTACAGGTTTTTGCCGGTTTAGCATTGGGCATTGCCATCGCCTTTTTCGCCGTGCCGGTGCAGTGAAGGATGTGAAAATATTGGGCATTAAGGAAGCTTTCTGAGAGCGGAGATCAGGAGATTAAATTCATGGAAATTATCCTTTTACTGGCCACTATTTTGATCATTGGCTTGGTACTAAGCTGGTTTTTTAAGGTGACAACGGCAACCATTAAAAATGGAGTCATTATTATCATTATCTTGGTGGTGCTTTATCTCGTGTTTAAGATTACTCCCGCTCAGGTGTGGGAGCAGATGCAACAAATTTTCCAGGGCAAACGATAGAAAGTTACCCCCCTATAAAGCTGAGTTCGAGAAGAAAGAAAAGTAGGAAAAAAACTGAAGGTTAAGAGGATGTCTGAAAAGCAATTAGATGATAAGGATTAAGCTAAGCGCCTGAGTAGAATGCGAATTGATGCCAGATATAACCAAGCTGACCCTGACTGAGAAAAATGGACAAATCCCACATCGAGATGAATCATTGTTGCTGTATCCACCGATTGAGAATCCACCACCCCATAGCTGGGTGAGAGGGGATCGCTCATGACCAGTGTTGCGTTCCCACTTTCCCACTGATGGAGAGTTTGATTAATGCGTTCGAGGGTGCCATCATCACGCCACTGACGGAAGTAGTGGTAAACGGTTTTCCACTTGGGAAAATCATGGGAGAGTGAAGGCCAGGTAATCCCTGCCATGAGGATTTACAGGAGGGCGTTGACTACTTGCCGCAAGTCTGTGGAGCGAGGACATCCCCCAGGTTTCCCTGGAGCAAACAGAGGGGCAATCAGAGAGCACTGGTAATTACTGAGATCAGTGCCGGTAGGATGTAACCATATTTTTTGGTTTAGAGATTTTAGTACTTCTACAGACTGAATTTCTCTTTTTTTTCGCCATACTCTTATCAGACAGCCTCTAATAGAAAGGAGCTTAGTTTTCTTGTGGAATATCGTAAAATATGAGCTTTCAGCACCTTAGTTATTGATGGATGATTAGATTTGTTTAAATTGTACGATATTCAAAACAAATAGAGATGGAGAAATTAGCCAAAGCTAGAAATGAAAACTAGCAGAAAGAAAGGGCCCATTAAAAGATTCCGAAAAGCCAAAGGCATTGCTGCCCGTACCTGTTTGATAATTAAGTTGATAGAAACGATAGGCCAATTGCAAAGAAATATTTTCCCTGACCCACCAATCCATACCAAAAAATAAATTCCAACTGTAATTAGTGTCTCCTGATAGACCAAAACCTGAAACATCACCTCGAAACCAAAGGGTAATTGGATCAGATAACTGTAAACCTAGTTTTCCACCGATGAGGGGATCAAGCCAAACTTTTCCTGCCTGAAGAGTATTTTGGGTCGTACCTTCAATATTGACTAGACTACTAGAAATGCTGTAGTTAATCGTATTTTCAAGTTGCAGATTAACACTGTTCAGACGCACTCCTAAAATGGGCTGGAACCAGAAACGGGGAAATTCTTTTCCAGAAGGTTCTTTTGGCAACCCCGCGGGGGGAGAATCACCGAAGTTATAACTAATAGCAAAGTCATAAATCCCTTGATTAAATTGAAGACTACTGTCAATATTATTGTTGATTTGTTGTGGTTCCCGATTATCTTGAAAATTTTGAACTTTGTTTATATCCTCTATTTGTTGATCAATTAATTGTTTATCTTGTTCAATGGTGGATTGCAATGTCCGTAGCGATTCACTATCTTCAATTTGCTGTAATTCTTGAACTTTTTGACCCGCTTCTTCTAAGACTGCTCTAGTTTGCTGTAGGTTTTGCTGAACTTGATTTAGGCTGGGAATGGTGCCAATATTTTGAATTTGTTGCTGTAGATCTCGTAATTGTTCCTGATTCTTGGCAATGGCACTATTGAGGGCGATCGCCTTTTTGAATCCTTGATCTACTTCGAGAGGGACGTTGAGGGATTGAACCTCCTGAATGTTTGTGGATAAAGTTTCTAGTTTCCGACCATCTTGAGCTAAGGTCTCCGTAAAAAATTTAAAATCAGATGCTAAAGTTTCTAGGGATTGGGCATCTTTCGCCAGGGTCACCTGGAGGTCATTTACTTCTCTTTCAAAGTTTTGTAGGGTTTCACTAGCTTTCAGTTCCTCTTGTTCTTGCAAGAGTTGCACTTGCTGATCTAAAAGGTTCGCAACTTCCTGGATATTGCTGTTAATGCCTTTAGTTAAAAAATAGTCCACCGTATTAATTGGACTAGGAGTACGGGTATTTGTTCTCTGAACACTACCCGCTCCCTGTAAATTGACATAGTAACCATCGATGATAAATCCCCAGTTTCCTTTCCAGGCTTCCACACGACCACTCGCCGCTACGTTGAGGTATTGCAACAATTCTCCCAGTCCCAAGCGGTAATTAACGGTCTCTCCTTTAACGGTAGCACTGCCATAAGTACTAATAGGAATAGTGGCGTAGGGTTGAAAGACAAATCTCCATTTATCGCTATCTTCTACGGTCTGAACTTGTAAGGGATCAAGAACTTCAGAGGAGTCGGGGACAGTTTCAGGCGGGGGGATAAACTCCTGAGAAATTAGGGTATTTGGTTCGGAAGATAGAATTTCTAAATCCGAGGCACAGGAACTTGTCGGAGCCGGTAAGGGTTGCTCTTCCTCCAAACTGGATTCGGTCGGTGTAATGAAGTTTGATGTCGGCACAACTTCATTACAGGAACTAATCGATTTTGCTTCTGGGGCTATTGAAGATAATGAAACAGGATTGGCAAGCACTTTTGGGGTAAATAAACCAGAAGTTCCCAGCAAAAAACCTTGAATGATTAGGATTAATTTAATAGGATTTTTCAGTTGTTCTAACACGGCGATCACTCCTCTTATTTTTCAGATATATTACTTGATTTTTGATAATTCAGGCATAATTTGGCTAGTAAAAATATCAATTACCCCTGTAACCATAAATTGAACCCCGATCGCCGCAACAAATAAGCCCATGACCCGTTGAGTAATACTCAGTCCAATATTACCTAAAAGTCGTTGTAATGATTTACCTGAAGCGAGAACAAGGAAAACCAGAAAAGTCACAAAAGCGGTCACAGGAATGAGTTCAAAAGCGGTCCCTTTATGAATTTTCTCCGCCTCACTGGCGTAAAGAATCACATTAGCAATAACCCCTGGCCCCACTAATAAGGGCATGGCCATGGGAATCACAATTTGACTGTAAACTGATTTTGCTTCAATTAGATTACTTTTCTTGTCTTCTTGCTTATCAGAAAGAGAGTCTGTTGTATTTGTTCCCTTTCCGTTCACGATATTGATACCGATGATTAAGAGAAGTATGCCCCCCGCAATCCGAAAGGAATTTAGGGTCACACCAAAAAAATTAAGCATCGGTGTCCCTACGAGCATAAAGATCACTAACAAACCTAGAACAGTCAGAGAGACAAAAAAAGCAACAATCCGTTGGACTTCTTTGGTTTCACGGGCAGTGTAACTGATAAAAATAGGTAGCATGCCTAAGGCATTCAAGAGAGCAAATAGGGTAATTCCAAAATTTCTTAAAAATGAAAAATCCATAATCTGAAAATTCAAATAAAATTTAGACAGAAAATATTGGTAATCCCCAAATAAGTATTCTACCTAAGGGAAAAGCTAGAAACTTATCTTCAAGAGAAATTAATGCTCACAATTGTTCCTGGCTAAAAGGCGATCGCCATGTGACTTATGCTAGTGGTGCCCGTGTCATTCCCCGTTTCCAATCAATTAAAAAGAGGAACCGGGTTGTTTGAGGAATTCCGTTTCTTCTGGGGTGTTTTCTCTGCCTAAAATTTGATTGCGGTGGGGAAAACGCCCAAATTTTTCGATAACTTGATAATGGCGAATGGCATAGTCAATAGTAGATGCACTATCGGCATCCTCCCTAAGTTGTTCAAAGAGGGCGACAGACTGGCGTTGATGTTCGAGGTTTTCGCTGTGTTCATAGGGCAGATAGATAAACCACCGTTTTATAGGAATCATTTGTTGGTCGAAACCTTGTTCGACGGCGTATTGAGCGGCGCTTAAAGCTTTAGGGTCGGTGGCAAAAGAGCGCCATTGACCTCGAAACAGATTTCGAGGCAATTGGTCTAGCAAAATGATCAATGCCAGACAGCTTTCTGGGGCAGTTTGCCAGGAGTCAAGTTTACCGGCGGCGGCAGCTTCGTAGTCGGTATAAAAATGTGATCGCACTTCTTCGTCGAAGTCGGGGTTTTTGATAAACCAGATTTTTCTTGGTTTCCCATAGTCTTGGTTATTGGGTTCACCAAACCAAAAATTTAAGATATCTTTAACTCGGTGGGAGATTTCTGAGTTCATCATAATTGGGGTGATAACAGAAAAGAGAAATTTTGTACGCTGGCCAAGGGGGCAAAACCGAGATTCTCGGCATGGTCGTTGATGACAATGAAATCGAGACTACATCCAGATCATAGTTAGCACCCACCAGTTTCAAGTACTGGCAGGTGCATTGCCCCAGGCTAGTGTGACTGTTAAGCTCAATCGTGCATTAACACCAGTTTTGGGCTAGTTTCCGGTGGGTAAGGGTATTGTGATGCCCTCCTTCGCGAGCATTTCCCGGATATGTTGGAAGCGCTCATACTGGGTGAGCGTAATCGGGCCAGCATACCCCTCGCTCTGTAGCTTGCGCGGTGGATACTGCACATAGGTTTTCATTAGCTCTTTGACCTTTTCGCTCATGGTGACCAGCATCCAGGTGCGTTCCGTATAGTTGTTCATGAAGATGTCGTAGCGTTCCTGGGGGTCTTGCCACAGGTCAAACATCTGCGGCACGACGGCAACATAACTCTCTGCCCCCTTCCATCCCAGGTTGGAGTCTACGGCTAGACCTCCGGTCGTTGCACCATCGTCACCCCGCAGGTTAAATACCGCCTTGTAATTGTTGACCCGTACTGCCCCCGGTGTCAGTTCATTCTCGGTGAAATAGAACCAGGATTTGCGTTCACACTTACCCGTACCAAACAGCGCTGGAGACATGTCGTAGCTGTCAAAGATGATCGGTTGGCCTTCACGATCATTGGTGGGTAGTGACACCCCGGCGAGGTTAGCAAAGGTCGCCATCAGATCGAGACCGCCCACAATATCGTGGTTCTTCACGCCGGGCGCGATCTTCCCGGGCCACCAGGCGATCGCCGGGACGCGGTTGCCCCCCTCACGGACGGTGCCCTTTGTGCCCCGGAATGGGGTGTAGCCAGCGTCAGGATAGACATCCTGCCAGGCCCCATTGTCGGTCGTCCAGAAGACGAAAGTATCCTCTTCCAGGCCAAGTTCCCGTACTTTATCCATAATTGCCCCGATGCGAGAGTCCAGCTCGACAATCGAGTCTGCATACTTGCACTTAGAAGGCGATTTGTGAATGAAGTTGGGGTGGGGCAGGTTGGGCTGGTGTACCTTCATAAAGTTGACGTTGAGGAAGAAGGGCTGGTCTTCCTTGGCCGCATCTTCGAGAAATTCGATCGCCGCTTTCTCGACATAGCCATCAAAGAAAGGAATTCCCACAACGCCTTCATCTGGCGTATCGACGTACTGACCATTGATCTTGAAATCTTCCTTGGCCTTCTCACCGGCCTTAGCGGACAGCGATCCTTTGGTCACATTTTGGAACATGGCCCGTAGTTCTGGCTCCATATCGGGGAACCAGGTGGGGTCGGCATAGGTATAGGCATTTAGGTGGTAGAGACCGACATACTTCATCTCGTCGTAGCCCTGGGCATTGGGTAGTGCATAATCGTCCTCACCCAAATGCCATTTGCCCGTGAAAAAGGTGCGGTAGTTGGCCTGTTTTAGCACAGAGGCCAGGGTCCACTCCGCTGCGGGTAAGCCGCCGCCCTGGCCCTGAAATGCCACGGTGGTCATGCCGCTACGGTTGGGGATACGACCCGTTTGCATGGCCGCCCGACCCGGAGTACAACTCGGTTGGGCATAGAAGGAAAAGAAGGTCATGCCTTCCGCCGCCATGCGATCAAAGTTTGGGGTTGGCATCCCCCGTCCTTCGCCGCCGCCGTAGGGGCCAAGATCGCCATAGCCGGTGTCATCGGTTACTAACAGAATAATGTTGGGTTTTTTATTCGACATTGTTTTGTCTCTCCATTAAATGGTTATTAGAGTTATCAGTCAGCAGGGGAATGCTGCCAAGGGATTTAATCGTGTGGCATTACTGAATCAGGGTATGAGTTTGTGAGCTTCAAGATTTTTTATCGCCCCCTAAATCCCCCAATGCTGGGGGACTTTCCATTTTTGGTTCCCCCCAAATTTGGGGAGCTAGGGGGGCTAAACATACCTCAAATCAGCAATGCCAATTCTGTATTCGTACACCGCCCTCCTATTGAGACATTGACCGCCGGAAGGCAAATCGATCAATGCGGCCCTACACCATTAAGTTCGGGCCGGTTGACAGGCGGTTTTCCGGCTTTTTTTGGTTTTATGCAGACCATGGCATTTCTTAAACTTCTGACCACTGCCACAAGGGCAGGGATCGTTGGGATGGGCTTTGGCAAAAGCGGCATCCTGGGCGGCCAAGATGGGCATGATTTTTGCGGCAGGATAGTTGCGTCGCATGATTTCTGCTAAAAGCCGGAGGGGTTCATCAATGTGATGGAAAAATTCCTTATACCCGGCACACAGGTAATTCAGCCCTGGTTCCCCATCGGGGGTGGTAATGAACCGATTTTTAGGACATTCGCCGTTACAGGCAAAGCGCACGTCACAGTCCAGGCAATACTTTGGTAGTTTTTCCAATTTGTCCCGCCCAAACTGATGCTGGCGATCGCCGCCGACCAGATCCCCTATGGGCTGATCCTGAATGTTGCCCAGCTTATAATCGGGTTCGACAAAGTGGTCACAGGAGTAAAGATCACCGTTATGTTCTAAGGCCACCGCATGACCACAGGTGGGTTCAAAGACGCACATGCCAGAGGGCGCACCGATCCACTTGCTGACGGCGGCTTCAAAGGTTTGTACGAATACCTTGCCCACATCATGGCGCACCCATTCATCAAAGATACTGATCAAAAAGCTGCCAAATTGCTCAGGTTTAACGGAGCGATCAGAAACGAGGGTTCCCTGTTGGTGGAGGGTACTGCCGTCCTCATTTATCCGCTCAATAATGGGGATGAACTGAACCCAGCTAGCGCCCACTTCATCCCGAAGAAATCGATAGACCTCCAGGGGATGATTGCCATTTGCCGCATTGACAGTGGTCAGAATGTTGTACTCTACTCCATGTTTCTGCAACAGCCGCAGACCCCGCATCACGTTATCAAAGGTCGGCCCCCCAGCTTTATCAACCCGATAGGCATCATGGAGTTCCCTTGGCCCATCAATACTCAACCCAACCAAATAGTTGTTTTCTTTCAAAAACTCACACCACTCATCGTTGAGTAACGTACCGTTGGTTTGGATCGTATTCTCAAAGGTCATTCCCGGCTTGCGGTACTTCTCCTGGTAGGCGATCGCCTTGCGAAAGAAATCGACTCCCATCAGGGTGGGTTCTCCTCCCTGCCAGGCCACCGTAACCTCTTTTGTGCGGTGGGTTTCGATCAGTTGACGAATATAGTTTTCCAACAGCTCATCCGCCATCCGAAACTTACTGCCTGGATAAAGCTGTTCTTTGTCTAGAAAAAAGCAGTAGGAGCAGTTGAGGTTACAAATTGCTCCGGTTGGTTTAGCCAGAACATGGATGCGGGGAGGAGTTTTGGGCTGGGTCATACTGTGGATCTCGGTGGCTGAATGTGGATCAAGATCCAATTTAAACTTGTCATTTGTTTTGATCAGTCACAAGGATCAATCGCTTATTAAGATGATGCAGTTTCCGTACAATCGCTGAAAGTTTTGTTTGACAATGGTTACAGGCGTTTAACCTGTTTGCCATTTCATTCTTCCCACCTACTTAGGGATTTCTTATAAAGCCCCCATTGTTCGTGCGGGAGAGCAACAACTGAACGACTTGGGTCATCTTGCCACTACCCATCGGTTTAGGCTATACAAAAATGGCAAACTTTTGGGAAATCAACACTTTTTCACAGAATGTAGGTAACAATCGGTGTTTTTTGCCATTGCAACATAAGCTAATATTATGGTTCAAAAAGTTCAGCCGCCAACGCCGAATCTTATTCATCAAAAGTTTCAAGATACCGATGAAATGGCTGAGGCGCTGAGGCTTCCCCTCAGAATTACCCCGTTAGTGCTTGCCCCCTACTCCTGTGAAGCGGTGCAACTCAACCTGGGGAACATTGCCTTTAACTTTACGAAAAGTGTTGTGCCCTTGCGGGTTGTTGGGCCGAAACCAGCCGAAGCCGTCTTTTTTTCCTTTCTACTCAATGCGGTAGATGAGCAGAAATTTATAGCCCACAACTGTCCAATCAATCGGCAGATGCTGTTTGGCTTCGACTCTGAGCGGGAGGTTGATCTCGTGATAGCTGACTCGGTTTTATATTGTTATGTTGCTGTCAGCGCCGTCCTACTAAATCAATATCTTTGCCTGATGGAACGGGACGACCTTGATGCCAGATTCTTAGGGCAAAATCAAGTCTGCATTCCAACCACTATTGGGCCGCTCCAGGTCTTTGTCCGGGAACTCTATACTTTGGTCGTTAACCAGACTGCTTGCCTCGCCAGCTTAACTTTTCAGAGGCTATTGAAAGAGGACTTTATTCCTCTCTTGATTCAGTCCATTCCGCCTAAAGGACAGCTTCCCACAACGTCCCAACGTCCCTTGCGCCGAGGCGATTTAGTCCGACAAACGGAAGCATTCCTAGAAGCCCATCTCAACCAGCCCATCACCCTGGCCGCCGTTGCAAAGAGCATCTTTACTAGCCAGCGTACCCTAACCTATGCCTTTGACCAAATTTTAGGTATCTCCCCCATGGTCTACCTCAAGATTTTACGTTTGCAGGTGGTGCGTCGGTTGCTGAAAATGACAGTACCTGGGACTAGGACTATTTCGGCCATTGCCGCTGAGCACGGTTTTTACAGTCCAGGTCACTTTGCTAGAGACTACAAGACCCTGTTTGGTGAGACTCCCAAAGAAACCCTGAAACAGTAATCAAAAGGAACTCTTTAGGTTACTCGCGGACACTGCCTCGAACTCCGGTGGGTGATGGTTAATTCAACACCTCTTGATCCGTTACGGTGGGCATGGGATTAATGGTTTGGTGGGGAATGCCAACCCGAATTTCGGCTTTATCAAAGGCCTGTTTCACCCGCCGTCGGAATTCTCGCCCCACATTCCACTGTTCACAGGGCTAGGTTTTTATCAATAAACAAATCAAAATTTCTTATTTATTTTTCTTTTAAATTGAACAGTAGATGTTATTTTATAGCGTGTTGTTTCCTGGAAAAGACAGCCAAAGTCTGTAAATACTTGTAATAAAAATTTATGATTGAACCATATAGCGATTGGGCTATTCTAGCAATTTTTGTTTTTCTGTATAGTTTGATTGCAGGAAGATTATCCAAAACGTGGCTGTCCGATGCAATTATTTTTTCAGGTTTTGGCTTACTCTTTGGCGCTTTTGGACTCAATCTAATTCAATTCAATGTCACCTCGGAAAATCTCAAAACGATCGCCGAATTAACCCTGGCGTCGATTTTATTTACTGATGCGGCCAATGCAAATTTAAGCATATTACGGAATAGCTTGCGGTTACCCTGGCGTTTGCTGGCGGTGGGACTGCCCCTCACGATTGGACTGGGTTTTATCGCTGGCCAATTCTTATTTCCCCAATTTAGTCCAGCGGAAGCGGGCATTCTCGCAGTGATGTTGGCCCCCACCGATGCCGCCTTGGGAAAAGCAGTGGTCACCAATCCCCAGGTTCCTGACAATATCCGTGAAGATTTGAATGTGGAAAGTGGACTCAATGACGGTATTTGTGTCCCGCTTTTATTTACATTACTGGCGATCGCCAATCCAGATCAGACAGATACCAACAATACAGCCAGTTTATTATTTAACCTCTTCACTCAACAGATCGGTATTGGGGCTTTAATTGGGGCCAGTTTTGCCGTAATTGGAGTACAACTTAGGAGCTTTTGCCTCCAGCGGGATTGGATCGCCGCCGATTGGCAACCGATCTTGGCGATCGCCCTGGCCATTGCCTGTTTTGCCAGCGCCCAACACTTAGGCGGCAGTGGTTTTATTGCCTGTTTTGTGGGGGGATTGACTTTTGGGAGGATGGTGAAAACCGAAAAGGAAGACTTGCTGATTGCCGCCGAAGCCACCGGGGACGCTTTATCGTTGATTACCTGGGTGATGTTTGGCGCTAGCGTTGTACCCTTTGTGATCAATGAGCTAACTTGGTCAGCCTTTGTTTATGCCGTGTTGAGCTTGACGGTCATCCGTATCCTGCCTGTATTTTTGGCCGTTTTAGGGATGGGGTTAGACCGTTGGAGCACCTTGTTTGTCGGTTGGTTTGGCCCCAGGGGATTAGCCAGCATCGTCTTTGCCGTTATCGTGCTGGACGAAAAGTTACCCCATAGCCGCGATATTGCGATTATTGCTTCTTGTACGATTTTATTGAGCGTTTTGGCCCACGGTTTTAGCGCAACGCCCCTGGCCAATTGGTATGGTCAATGGAGTCGTCGCCAGAATCATCAACCATGAACTTATTCGTCGTTAATGTGAACAAATTGATTGCCTATTTCAAAATTAAAACCGTTGACAGGTACATTACTCGGAGAATCACTCACCGCCTTAACTTTGGGTGTCGAGCCTTAAAAAAAATACAAAAATTCTTGTTATTCCTGATCGCTGGCCTGTTGGCGATCGCCTTAACGAGTGTTAGCCTACCCGCCCAAGGGCAACTGATCAACCTGCCCAAAAATGTCTCCGTGCCCCTCAGTGATGTGAGCCAAGAAGGGAATCTAGATATTGCCAAAGTTAGGCTTGATGGCAAGGTACTTTTTGCCATTGCGGCCCCCACAACCAATCAGTCAAGCGATGAAAACATCGTTTCTCCCATTCAGCGACGGGTTAAGAGCATTAACTATAACCTCAGCAAAATTGTTAGCGATGGCTTTGATCCCCAATCCCTGAGCATTGACCCTGCGGTTTTGAATGATCAAACGGTGCTGGTGGCATCGGATCAAAATTGGGGTCCCAGATATTTATTAACCGTCACCCAGGCGGATACTGAGTTAGATGAACCAATCGCCATTGATGGCACAGCTCAGAAATGGTCTGACATTATCCGACAAGCATTATTACAAGCCCAGAGGGAAAGACAAGTCCCCTATCAAAAACAACAAATTCCGCTGATTCTGGCTTTGATTCTAATCATGCTAGCCAGCAGTTGGGTGATTAGACGCTTACAAAAATGGCGGCGATCGCAGCGTCTTCGTCTGGAACACTATCGACAAGTCTTACTCACCTCCAAAGAAAACCATGAGCTTGCGGATGCTTCTCCAGCAGAGTTGGAGTTAGACGAAACCTTTATCCGTCAGTCTCAGAAGGCTTGGTATCACCGTTATCTGCCTCGAATTTCCGTTGAAAGTCAAATTGAGTTTCTATTGATTTTGCGACCCCTATTGTTTGCCATGCAACTCAGCCTGTGGTTTGGGGGGGGGGGCTGGATTTTGCATCGGTTTCCCCAAACCCGCGCCGTCAGTGATTGGTTAATTCGATTTCCCCTAGCTTACATTGGCATTATGCTGGGCATTTTCCTATCAAAACCGATCTTAGATAGCATTTGTCGCCTGGTTTTAACCCGCATTATTGATTTTATTCAAGAAAAAGGGATGGAATATCCCCGCGTAAAAACCCGTGCAATTACGATTTTTTCTGTTTTAAAACAATTCAATATTTATTTGATTTTAATATTGGGATTTTTATTATTTTCCTATTTTATTAATGTTTTATATTTTGCCTTGATCATTCTGGCAGGACTGGCTTTTTTGGTTCAAAATGTTCTCCAAGATTTTGTCAAAACCTATTTTATTTTGGCAGAAGATCAGTATGGATTGGGGGATATTGTGCAAATTGGCGAGGTTTCCGGCACAGTAGAACGAATTTCTCTCCGCAATAGTCAACTCCGCACCGTTTGCGGGGATTTGTTTATTGTTTCCCATAGTAGTTTCGACAAAATAACCAATTTTACCCACGGTCAATCGGGGATTAAAGTGTTTATTGATGTTGCTTACAGCACAGATTTAGATCTGGCCATTACGGTGATCAATCAAGTTGTGGAAGACATGCAACAAGATGAGGTTTGGAGTAAGTATGAAATTCAGTCAGACATGAAAGGGGTAGACAATTTTGGCGATAATAGTATTACGATCTTTTTGGTTTTAAAAACGAAACTGAGTGAGCAATGGACAGTGGTACGAGAATACCGTCGGCGTTTGAAGTTAGCGTTTGATCAACAGGGAATTTCTATTCCTTTTCCCCAACGATCTATTTGGTTTGAAAATAAGTTGACAATGGTTGACTCTTCGATGAAAAATAGTCAAAATAATGATCAGGCCTTGATCCGTGAAAGTGGACAAGAAAGTTAAATAAATTGGTCGCTTAACTATAGATTGCTGAAGCTATTTCTGGACAAAGATTTAGAATGTCAAATTGCTGATTCATCTAAATTCTATGTTTGATAAGCGTTTCATAAAATCATCCTTTTTTAAGACCAGTACCCAATAAATCTATCTACAATGTGAATAAATTGATCGCCTATTTTAAAATAAAGGTGTTGTTTTCAGGAAAAAGTAAGGTTTGAGTAAATCCACTTTTTTCACTAAACTTGTTTGGGTTAAAGGAGATGGCCGGATAAATCTTACCAGTACGCTAGGTGATTCCTTGAAACTGCCTGATGGTCAGTTTAGGACTTCTTGATCCGTTGCACTGGGCATCAGAGTGATGGTTTGGTGGGGAATGCCAGCCCGAATTTCAGCTTTATCAAAGGCCTGTTTCACCCACCACCGGAATTCTCGCCCCACATTCCACTGTTCACAGGGCTAAGTTTTGATTATTTGTGAATTTACATTGTCATAAAGATTAGTTATCCAGGTTACCATATAGAGAAACTAAGCGAGCAATAATTACAGTTAAAAAAATTGCCCCAGCCATTGCTTCAAAATTTGCGAGAAGCATTACCCACCTTCCTGTGGGAATAATGCCGCCATAGCCAACAGTGGTTAAGGTAATTAAACTAAAATACATTGCCAAATTCCAAGGCTGTAATTGATATTCCCTGACGTCATTAATTTTGAAAGAATGGGGATCTATTTGCCAAATCATGAAATAAATAAAGGACCAGATAATTCCGATAAAAAGATAGGCAATAATCGCCAAGATGATAATGTTACTGGTTACTTTTTGTCTATGGGCTAATGCCTGAATAGTGGCGAACCATTCGTATCCAAAAACTGAAATTTTAATGACGGTAGCAGTGGCCAAGAAAAAAGCACTAAAACTAGGAATCCACTGAAAGTGGAATATCGAATCAAATAAAAAAGAAATTGAAATTAGGACAAATACAATTTTTGCTCTTTTTTTAGAATAGACACGATCATGACGATCAAAATCCCTAAGCGAAATTAAGAATATGGTAGCTAAAAAAGTTATATTAACAAAGAACAACTCAAACGTATTTTTGCCAACAATCGCAATCGCAATACCAATTACGGTAATAATTAAAATAATGTAAGGGTTTGTCAATGGTTTGAGCATACTCTTTTCTATTATTCGACAAATTCCAGAAGCGTTCTTAAGATTCGAAGGAGCCGAAACAACGGCTTTAGTGATCGCCTCCCTAATTAAAAAGTAATCGCCTTAGTCTCTTCGAGATTGGACATTTTGATATTCTCCCTTGTACCAGTAAAAATTGAGTCATGATTCCTCACATTTTGGTTAAAAATTCATAGATTTAACTATCACTCCAATAAAACTAATTAATCCAATTACCAACAGTGCTACTCCAACAATTTCCGCACTGTAGGATGTTTCATAGATATAGCTATTACTTTCAATTTGCTTGATTAACTTACGGTGTTGTTTTAACCCTACAAACATCCCAAACATTCCTGTACCAATAAAGGATAATCCTACAATAACTGAAAATCTTACTGGATTAAGATGATGTTCAATATGGATATTTTCAATTGACCTCACGATGGTAGGGATACCAAAACCAAAACCAATTAATGATAGAGACGTGCGGATCCAAGCCATTAAGGTACGATCGGCGGCGGCTCGACTACGATATTTAGCTAGTTCAGTACGATCTGCAGCTAAATCATTGGTAGAAGACTGCTTGGGAGTTTGACTCATAATTGATCAGTTTTTTTAGGGTAATTTGGCTAATTTGCGCTTATGGTAAATTGAGTAAAGAACACCTAAAACAGCCCCCACCATTAAATAAGCTACTATTGTTGGTATTACTTGTTTTTCCAGACCATTTAAAATAGTGATAAATAAAGCTAAACCAATATTACGAGCAATACAGGAAATTGCTAGGATAGACCTATGATCTTCATCGGGGCCTCCTAAAATGTGTCCAATACCCAGAGAGACAATCACCATAATAGTGATCACAACTAATGGTAATCCCCAAAGTTTAAACAACAAAGGAAATCCAATAATACAGGCTAAAATAACTAGTATAAAAAACAGAAAATTAGCGATAAAAGTTAAAGATTTTTCAACCCTTACTGCATAATTAGCCCCAAATTTTTGCAGTAAAAGGCCTAGACTAACGGGTAAAAGTTGCACTATAGTCACTTGTTTAGCGACATCTAACATAGTTAGTTTTTCGGGAATACTTTGAAATAGGATAGTAAAAATAGCTAAAGTCAGAGGGGTAATAATAACCGCAAGTAAAGCCAGAGTTAGCTGAAGACTAGCAGACTGACTAGATTTAGCTCCCGCCATTTTGGTTCTTTTTGTGGTCAGAGGCGCACCTGGAGAGGCTGCTAAAAAGACTAATCCCATCGCTACTCCCAAAGGTAAATTAAATAGTTTCAGAAGTGCCACTACCACTAGGGGAACCAGCACAACAACTGCTAATAGCGCACGAAATAGTAAAGCAGGTTTGCGCCAAAAAGAAAACATTGTCTCCAAAGAAAACTTGATTCCCATGGCTAACATTAGGGAAAAAATTGTAACTTTGACGATTATGAGCAAAAAAGGATGGTTCATGACTTAAATGCGAAGATTTGTCGCCAATCATTTTTCATGCTGATTACGAACCAACCTTCTTTCTTGGCTTCATCGTACAGTGCCTGAGTGAATGTTCCGACCCTGGTGTCGGGCAGTCCTTGGGCTGGACCGTAGGCGTACTCCCGTTTTGCGTCGTCGTGCAGCACAAGCATTGATAACCTTGCCCCATCCCCTGCCTTGGTGTATTCCAGCATCTGGCGATCGCCAGTTGAGTTACCAAAGGCGGCGTAAGGTCGGCGTCCGATCATCAGGTGGATGCCTTCGGGTTTACCGGCATTGTTGTCGTTAAGGAGTAGTTTTGGTTCTTTAGTGAGCATTGGCTGACCGTTTTCGTCGTAGCCATACTTGGTGCTACCCGCACTGCCAACGACCTGCTCAGGGGGAATACCGTAGGTCTGCTCTGAGTAAACCCTTACGAAGTCTTGTCCACCACCCGTAACGATATAAGTCTTGTAATCGTTAGCACGCAGATATTTCAGCAACTCCTGCATGGGCAGATAGGTGAGTTCAGTGTAAGGTCGATTCCATCGGGAATTTTTAGCCGTTTCTAGCCATTTTTTAGCTTCAGTTTTGAACTCATCCACTGTCATGCCTGTAAGGGTGGCGACAAGAATCTTTTCAAGATCCGGCAGGGAGAGCTTGGCGATCGCCTCTTTGTTGCCCGAAAGCACGGTTTTAAAGGGCTCAACATCGGCAAGCTTTGGTTTGTCCTTAACCACCACCGGAACACGATCAAAGACATAGTCTACCTGGGTATACATAGGATATTCGACCCATAAAGTTCCGTCTTGATCAAACGTCGCAATCCGCTCTGGTAAGGGGACGAAATTCGGGTTCGATGGGTCGGTTGTTGTTTGCACAAACTCAATAATTGCGCTTTTTGTTGCTCCCTTATTCCAAGAGGGCAAAGGATCGGTGGATTGGGCAAATACCTTACCGAAGTTGGCAAGGTTCCCCATCCATGTCACTACTAGAACGCCCAATAGGGCAATCAGTAAGGTCTTGAGCGAGAATTTTTTCATCTTGTGATTTTTGGCTCAGTATTCTGGAACTAAGAAGAAAAAATTTCTATCCTTGGCGGACAGTTCCCTTTTTTTTCTTCTCTCTAAAACGTTCGACTACTTTGCATTTTCTCTAATAATTGATCAATAGTTTACTGATTTTCTTGAATTAATATCTGAACCTGCATTGCAAGGTCTTCAGCATAATTGGGCTCGGTGACGACTCCATATTTATGACTAAGCAAACACCTGGGGTTATTTTTCCACTACCCGTCGGCTCAGGCTATACAAAAATGGCAAACTTTTGGTCAGTCACCTTTAGGCGATCGCCCCTTGAAGTTTAATCAATTCAATGATGGAGATCGCACTTCCCAAGAGCTACTAACTTCTTAACGTCCTAATTGTTGCAATAATTCCTGTATTGATAGCACAGGCATAGAAGAACCAAAAAAACCTTGGGCGTCGCGTGTGAGAATAGCGTCCAATCCCTGCTCGACAGCACAAAAAATTTGAACAGCGTCTTCAAAATCGGCCAAACCATACCTGAATGCTGCTTCTAAAACGGCTCGGTTGACAGGACAAATAACCATAACAGTCAGCATTTCTGAGATTGCTTGTCGTGATTGCTCGATACTGCGAGTATGCTTGCGAGCAATATAGAAAATATCCGTAAGCGTTGTTGCTGTCACATGGCCAACAACTTGACCAGTATCAATGGGACTGTAAATTAATTTGTGTAAAAGCAAAAATACAAATTAACCCATTTCAGCAAGGAGGCAATGATGGCAAGGAAGAAAAAAGAGGATACCGTAGCCGATAAATTAATGGATGAACTGTTAAAGGATTATTCAACCCCGGAAGAAATCCTGGGGGAGAACGGTCTGCTCAAGCAGTTAGGTAAACGGCTGATAGAACGGGCACTAAAGGGAGAGCTAAGCTACTATCTGGAGCAAAATGAGGAAGAGTCAAATAGCCGTAATGGCTATTCTGACAAGACAATCCAGAGTGCCCAGGGGGAAATGACCATTAACGTACCCAGGGACCGAAAAAGTAACTTTGAGCCAATACTAGTGCCGAAACGAGAAAAAAGAATCCAGGGACTAGATGAAAAAATCCTTGGGTTATATGCCCGTGGCATGAGCACTCGCGATATCCAAGAACAAATCGAGGAACTCTACGGAGTAAAAATATCGGCCGGGTTGGTGAGCCAGATAACGGCGGAGGTAAAGGAAGACATCAGGGAATGGCAGAATCGCCCGCTCGAAGCCGTTTATCCCATCGTCTGGCTAGACGGACTGCGGGTGAACATACGCCATGAAGGGCGGGTCTCCATCCATGTACTCCACGTCGCCATGGGGGTAAACATTGAGGGACACAAAGAGGTTCTGGGGTTATGGCTATCGG
>NZ_JADEVV010000049.1 GCF_015207985.1 Synechocystis salina LEGE 00031
AAGCGGGGTATTCTAGTTAAAGGTTCAACTTACCTGGATACCCTAGCCCAGGTCAAAACCGTTGTGTTCGATAAAACCGGCACCCTCACTAAGGGTAACTTCCGGGTCACGGACGTGCTTCCCCACAATGGTTTAAGCCAACTTCAACTTCTGGAGCTTGCTGGTCAGGTAGAGTCCCAGTCCAACCACCCCGTAGCCCAGTCTATTCGTCAAGCTTACGGACAGACCCTACACACCTCTGAGGTGCAAGACTACGAAGAAATCCCCGGTCATGGTATCCGTGCCAAGGTTAACGGTAGCGTTGTTTTAGCAGGCAATGATCGGCTATTGCATCGTGAAGCCATTGCCCACGATGTCTGTGTGGTAGACGGCACCGTGGTTCATCTAGCTGTAGAGGGTAAATACAGTGGACGCATTATCATTGCCGACGAGCTTAAAGAGGATGCTAAGGAGGCTATCCAGGGGCTCCATGCCCAGGGTATTACCACTGCCATGCTAACCGGCGATAGTCAGTCGTTAGCTGACAATATTGCCAAAGAGCTAGGTCTAGACCAGTATCGGGCGGAGTTACTACCGGAAGACAAGGTAGAGGCTTTAGAAGCATTCTTGCACTCTGCTGGTGGGGGTAAAGTGGCCTTTGTCGGTGACGGTATTAACGATGCCCCAGTTATTGCCCGGGCTGATGTAGGTATCGCTATGGGAGGATTAGGCTCCGATGCGGCGATCGAGACAGCGGACGTGGTGATCATGACCGATGCACCTTCCAAGGTTGCTGAAGCTATTTATATTGCCCACAAAACTCGGCGCATTGTCTGGCAGAATATCGGCTTTGCTATGGCCCTTAAAGCCATGTTTATTGCTCTGGGTGCCATTGGTTTAGCGACCCTTTGGGAGGCTGTGTTTGCTGATGTAGGGGTAGCTCTGTTGGCTATCCTTAATGCTGGGCGTATTATCCGCAATCCAAGGTAGGGTGAAATTGTCATTAAAAGATCATAGGAAGCAGCAAAGTCCTCCTCCCACTATGAAAACTACCGATAGAGCCACGCGCGTATTCCTCTAGCTATACTAAGTAAGGATTCCTTACTTCCTTTATTCGTCTTGGAGCTTCTAATGCTTGCTAAGTTGACATCTAAGAATCAGCTAACTTTACCTAAGTCTGTTACCCAGCAGATTGGCTCAGCAGAATACTTTGAAGTCACGGTGCAGAGTGGACAAATTATTCTTACCCCTGTCCGAATCCAACGAGCGGATGCTGTCAGGGCTAAGCTAGCGGCTCTGGACATAACAGAAGAGGATATTAACAATGCCGTGGACTGGGCACGTCAATAATGAATACAGTTCCAAGGGTTGTGATTGACACCAACCTTTTGGTCTCAGCTCTCATCTTTGGTGGTACCACAGGCAAGTTACGTAGGCTCTGGCAGTCTGGGAATTGTTTTCCTTTGGTATCGAAGGTGACGGTTAAAGAACTAATGCGGGTGCTTACCTACCCCAAGTTCAGGCTCAATGCAGCTGAACAAGAGGAATTGTTAGCTGACTATCTACCCTTTTGCGAAACAGTGGAGATACCCAACCCTCCACCGGCAACTCCCCCATGTCGAGACCCCTTTGATGTACCCTTTTTGGTCTTGGCATTGGTTGAGCGGGCTGATTACCTGAGTTTTTGTTTAAATGAAGGGGTCTGAGTGGCTGCTAAACTCTCTTGCGCTGTTGAGGGCAACCTCCGTAAACAAGCTGGGCTAGTTTTAAGAAGTGCAGGGAGAGTAAAGACAATAAGTGGGGACCTTCTACTCCTAACCAAAGGCTTCCCGCAACCCGGAGAATCAGGCGTAGTCGGAAGTGATGATGTGGCTGTACGGACCCACGGGGGTATCGACGGCGATTACTGGGAGGCTGATAGAGTCATAGTGGGGATGCCGGAGCTCTAGATAAGTTGGCTTCCATGGGGTCGTTTTTTGAGTGCGTTCCCTCTTTTTAACTCGGCACTACCATTGTCGGTTTTCACTCCCACTCTTCTACCGTTGGGGTACTATCACAACTACTTCTCAGCTCTCCTCTCTGTCGGTCTGCCCCGCAATATCCTCTTCTCTGATGCTGTTCTGGGAACGGTAGCTCTAGGCGTCACTCTGCCCAATAATAGTGACGCCTAGAGCTACCGTAGTTGGGGTTCGCGTGGAATACCCGAGGCTAAGGGGGAGGTGCTGTAATTGAGTGCAATGCTAATGCTCCCCTGGGTTGGCGCAGGGCGAGACTAATTCTGGGCGAGGTCGGCTTTCTGCTCTTCTGCTCTGTCGATGCGGCGGGGGTGCCTCTGGAGAGTTGGAGAACTCGAGAAGGACGGCACCATTCGGGAGCTTAATTCAGCCGGTGTCTACAAAGGTCAGTGTGCGGCGGGCGAGCTGAGCTACGAGGGCCCGCGCACATGGGCTACAGGCCTCGTAGGCGTCGCGGGCTCTCGCCTACTGCACTGCGAGCGCGGACGCCCCCTCTCCGGCCCGCCACCTGGTCGGGGGCTGCAGGAGCCCGCGGGCCGCGAGGATCTCTCGCAGCCGGCCCCACACAGTTATTGTGGGGGGGTGTGGGGATGCGGAGCGAATCGAGGGGGAATGCTTTAGCGGAGGGGTGTTGGGAGACTTGTCGGAGACCCATTTAGGGTGCCAGAGCGCCTTATAGCGCGGCTTCCATAAGGTACTTTTCGAGATGCCCGCTAGATCTACTAATACTGTTTCCCTCGCTTTTACTCCATTGGGAAGTTCCCCCTCTGCTCTGAGTTTTGCCATGGCGCCTATAAGTCTTTCCGTGGCGGCTTGTTGTCGTTCATCGTTGCTGGGGCCAGCGGGCTTAGTCTGTTTCTTTGGTTCGTAAGCGTAATACTTTCCCTCTGCACAGCGTCCCCAACGACTAGCCCAGGCTTTTATTTCGCCTTGATGCCTGCAATGCTTTGAATAGCCAGGCGTGTTAGTCGCCGTCTTGACAATGTAATCAACTAAATCATCCCCGGTGAGGCGTTCAAACACAACACCATAGCGGGCAATGACTCCTAATCGAGTATTGCTGTCGTGGGGTTCCCAGGGCTGGGCAATGATCGCCAAGTCTGACTTCCTCCACTCACTTGCCACCCGGCTCCGGGGTGCGAATCCGTTCGGTTTAGCAAAGGGGCTGTAGTTAGCCCTGGCTTCTGCACAGGACTCCAACAGCAAGTCAATATCACAGGTATCTGCTGATTGTTCAAGTTGATCAAGGAAAACTTTGATGCTCTGGCTGTAGGGAGCTAGATCACCATCCAGCAGAGCAGAGCCTGACTGGGGCTGTAGGGGCAACCTAACCCTGTTGTATTTCGTTATTTCCCCCTTGGTCCAGCCCTTCCGGTTAGGGAATATTTCGCAGTGTCCAGGACGAACATTAACGCCATACTGGGCTAAGACTTCCATTAGTGCACAGGACAAGGCAAAGGTGGGGATAGCATTGGGTAACCCGAACCACACGTGCCAGCCCCCACTATGGCTTGATTGGATTAAAACCTGCTCCCCAATGCCAATAGATTCCAGGGCTTCACATATTGTTTGTAGGTCGGACTCATTGTAATATTGCCCGCCGGCATCAATGTCTATGGCTGCTACTCTGGTTTTTTTTCCAAAGCCCAAACCGATCGCCGTGTTTGGGTCTTTCCATAGCTCCCAAATCCTTGTGGGGCTGATGCGGTGCCTTCGGGTCTTCCACTCTTCCCCGCTATTGTCAATGGCGTAGCTCCCAAAGTTAAACCACCTAGTGAACCTTTCTCCTAAGGCGTCTAGTTTAATAGGTTTCTCCACTTGTTTGAGCTGGCCTTTGTTCCTGGCCTTGATAGGCACGGCAACGTAACCAAACTCGTCACTCATCACTCGAAAACCTTGTCTAACACAAACCAGACGTGCTTCTTTCCCGGCCCACTTTCTGATGGGTGCGTATTTCAAATTCCCATTTATTTTGACTATAAGCAGTTCTTTGGTACTGCAGCTTTTAGTCTTGGGTTTTTTCCGAGCACCTAAAATTGACTTTGTTAAGCCCATGTCCACCCCCTGCTAATGGATGGCCCTTGAGCGGAATCTTCCGGGAAAAGTAAGAATATGTGTTTACCGCTGGCTGATGTAACCTGTGTGTGTGTAACCCCCACAAGTAGACAGGTTGGATGGGATATAATGGTGGGGAACCCACCGTCTTGGGTTAAAGTCCTTTGACTCATCCCATTGCGGATAGTCCGGACAGTTGCTAAAAAGTCCATAGTGAGGCCTCCTTCCCTTTGGGTGGATTAGCCTTCCCTTCTGATTTGTTAACCCCTTGCTTGCTCTCTCTCCTACCAAAGTTCGAGGCTCGCTGGGGGTTTCCCCTTTTAATGTGCTTCAAGCTGTTTGCCTATCCTCTTGGTCGAGTTTCTCCCTGATAGCATTCAAAATGTATTTGCTCCGACTGATGCCCTGAGCCTTTGCTACCCTGTCCACTTCCTTTCGCAGCTGTTTGCCGTCATAGATAACAAGGTGTCGATATCCATCCGTCATCATGTAAGTCCCTGCGTATAAAACACCCAATATTAAGATAATAACTTAGGCCTCAAACTAATGGAAGAATTTTTCGGAATCTAGCGGGCCTATGATCGCTTAACAATGCTGTAATCCCCTTAGCTATAGGGCTTGGGATGTGAGAAGAATGTTTTTAGCTCAGCTTAAACAGTTACTGCCGTAATCGTTCTGAGCTGCTCGAGCAGAAAAATTAATTAGTAATATAACACTGCGCATTGATCTGGGATTTGATAGAGCTAGGTAGGCAGGTCATCGCGAAGAACTCCTCTGACATGAAAGTCCGATCCTGACTTTGTAGTGATAGCTTGCATAGCATCAGTGTGAACAAAGCCCCGGTCGGGTAGGAAGATCATCTTGACCTCTTGAGGCAATTGGGCAGCGACTTGATAGAGGATTCTGGCGATTTGTCCACTTTTTTCATACAGGGTCAACTGCCTGACAAAGAGTTGTACCGCCCCTGTTAACCACCGCCTTCACCACCAAGATCAGAGGCGATCTCTGAGGCAGCGCAGATTATTCGTTTGTTTCGTCTATTGCGTTTATTGCGTTTGTGGGATTAAAGTGATTCTATTACATGAACTACTCACGATACCGAGATTCCTATGGCAATCTCCAGCCCAAGGCTCCAGCTACCCACGGAGTCTGAAATTGAACTGTCTCAAATAAGCAGCCGCATTCTGTCAGCTCACCTGCGCGGCGCAACCCAGCGTCTCAAGGTCGTTGAAGAGGATGGTAGCGAAGAAACCGTTGAGATTCCTGCCAGTGCCCTCCATCTTCTGGTCGATATCCTGGCTGAGATGGCCCAGGGCAACGCCGTCACCCTCATTCCCATCCATGCCGAACTCACCACCCAAGAATCCGCCGATATCCTCAACGTCTCCCGTCCCTTCCTGATCAAACTCCTAGACTCCGGTGAGATTCCCTGTCGAATGGTCGGCAAACACCGCCGCATCCGTTTCCAAGACCTCATGGACTACAAACAGAAAACAGACGAAGCCAGAACCCAAGCCCTTGATGCTCTGGCCCACCAAGCCCAAGACCTGGGTATGGGTTATTAGCATGCCCTCAAACTACACAGCCCTCTACGATGCCTGTGTGCTTTATCCTGCTCCCCTGCGGGATCTTCTCCTGCAACTAGCCCTGACTGACCTCTTCCGAGCCAAGTGGACAGATGACATTCATCAGGAGTGGCTCCGGAATGTTCTCAACAAGCGGCCTGACCTGACCTTAGAGCAACTCACCCGCACCCGAGACCTCATGAATAGCCATGTGCGGGACTGCCTGATCACAGGCTATGAATCCTTGATTCCTGCTTTACACTTACCAGATCCCGATGATCGCCATGTTCTTGCCGCTGCCATCCAAGGGGGCGTGGATGTGATTGTCACCTTCAACCTCAAAGACTTTCCACCTCGGGCATTAGCTCCCTACGATATTGAGGCGCAGCACCCGGATGAGTTTATTGCCTGCGTCATCGATTTGAAACCGATTACAATTGCTCAGGCGGTAGAGACCGTGAGAAGGCGGCTACGCAGTCCCCCCATGACCAAGGAAGAACACCTAGAAACGCTTTTGTGCCTGGGACTACCGTTAACCATTTCTAGGCTACGTGAGATTTGCTACGAGATCTAGGTACCCCTATTCCTACTGCCGTAGCTCGAACAAATCGTGCAACGCATCGCCAAGCAATTTCAGGGCAAGAGATCGTTAGAGTAGTTACCAAGGAGGGTTCGATCATGCCAACTCTGACCATACAGGAAGCACAAGCCCAGTTGCCCGACCTGATCCATCACCTGAGCCTCGGCGAAGAGGTGGTGATCACTGAGAACGACCAGCCCGTGGCAAAGCTGGTACCGACCACGCCGCCCGCCGAGGCCCGAAGAGTCCCCAAATTCGGCACGTTAAAAGGAACCGTACTTTCGATGGAACACTTCGACGATCTATTGGAGGAGTTCGAGGACTACATATGATGCAACTGCTCCTAGACACGCACACGTTAATCTGGGCGGTCGATGATCCTGTTTAGATACCTCCCGTGGCCATGACCGCAATGGCTGACTCTGCGAACGACCACTATCTGGGAAATGGCCATCAAGTTCAGCAAAGGCAGGCTCCCATTGTCACTGCTCTACCGTCCCTGGATGGACAAGGCGACGCCATTCCTGCCCTCACCGTCACCTACGCCCAAAAGGGGACTTCGATCCACCCCGTTCCTGCATGGGGTATGTATCCCACAGAATTAAGATCAGTACCGAGAACACTAATTGTTCTCTACAAAGTACTCCCACTGGGGTTGTACCAAATTCACCTAGAATTAGGGCATTAGCTAGCAAAAGCGGCAATAGCATAACATTACTGCCATTAAGACCCCTGGCAATGCTCAAGGTATTAAGTAGCTGGAGCCTAACTTTTCTTAATGGAATAGAAAACAGCCAAGACACCGCGAATCTATGAACCCTGTAAGCCACAACAACATCGTTAACTTTATATGGGGTATAGCAGATGATGTTTTACGGGATGTCTACGTGCGGGGCAAGTACCGTGACGTGATTCTACCGATGACGGTCATCCGGCGCCTCGACGCACTTTTAGAGCCTAGCAAGGAAAAAGTCCTCGGTATGAAGAGTCAGTTAGATGCAGCAGGTATTGCTAACCAGCACGCGGCTCTCTGTCAGGCCTCCGGGGAGGCTTTTTATAATGTCTCACCTTTTACCCTGCGTGACCTAAAGAATCGGGCTAAGCAACAGCAGCTCAAGGCTGATTTCGAGGCTTACCTAGATGGCTTTTCACCTAACGTCCAGGAGATCCTCGACAAATTTAAGTTCCGCAACCAAATTCCTACGCTGATCGAGGCAGATATCCTCGGACACCTGCTAGAGAAGTTCCTCGACTCCCGCGTCAACCTTAGCCCCAAGCCCTTGCAAGATACGGAAGGTAGGGAGCTACTTCCGGCACTCGATAACCATTCTATGGGCACCATCTTCGAGGAACTGATCCGTCGCTTCAACGAGGAGAACAACGAGGAGGCGGGGGAGCACTTTACCCCTCGGGATGTGGTCAAGCTTATGGCTGACCTAATCTTTCTGCCCATTGCCGACTTGATTGAATCTGGTACCTACCTAGTTTATGACGGGGCCTGTGGTACCGGCGGTATGCTGACGGTGGCGGAGGAACGCCTAGCTGAATTGGCTCTGAACCATGGCAAGGAGGTCTCTCCATCCACCTCTTTGGACAGGAAGTACAGCCTGAGACCTATGCCATCTCCAAAGCCGATTTACTCCTCAAGGGTGAAGGGGCTGAGGCGGAGAATATGAAGTATGCTTCCACCCTCTCCAGCGATGCTTTCCCGTCGCAGGAATTCGATTTCATGCTGTCTAACCCCCCCTATGGCAAGAGCTGGAAGACTGACCTGGAGCGCCTGGAGGGTAAGGGAGACATCAAAGACCCGCGCTTTGTTACCCAGCACGGTGGTGACTCAGAATACAAGATGATTACCCGCTCCTCAGACGGGCAGCTGATGTTCTTGGTCAACAAGATCGCCAAGATGAAACACAGCACCAGCCTAGGTAGCCGTATCGCTGAGGTGCACAATGGGTCATCGCTCTTTACAGGGGATGCGGGCCAGGGTGAAAGTAATATCCGCCGCTGGATCATCGAAAACGACTGGCTGGAGGCCATCATCGCCCTGCCGGAGAACATGTTTTACAACACTGGCATCGCTACCTACATCTGGCTATTGACTAATCGTAAGAGCAAGGAACGCCAGGGTAAGGTTCAGCTTATCGATGCAACAGAATGGTATGTGCCCCTACGACGTAACCTCGGCAAGAAGAACTGCGAGTTCTCCGAGGAACAGATGGGTACCATTGTGGATTTGGTGCTTCATCCAGTGGAGACAGAGAAATCGAAGATCTTCCCCAATGAAGCTTTTGGCTACTGGAAGGTGACCGTAGACCGCCCTTTACGGGTGCAGGGGGCAGATCCACATCGGGTCTATAAAGCAGCTGAAATTAAGGCCCTCAAGGCTGAAGGCAGGGTTACGGAAGAGGGTGTGCCAATTATTAAGAAGATCCACAAGAAGGGAACCCAGCCTGACCCCATCCATGGTTTGTTTGAGGTAGAAATCGCCGGGAAGTCTTGCACTGTGGAGTATGAACCGGATACAAACTTGCGAGACAGTGAGCAGGTGCCGCTGCTGGAGGAAGGTGGTATTGAGGAGTTCTTCCAGCGCGAGGTGTTGCCCTACACTCCGGATGCCTGGATTGACCCCAACAAGACTCAAATTGGCTACGAGATCTCCTTTACAAGGCACTTCTACAAGCCTGCACCGATGCGTACCCTAGACGAGATCAAGACGGATATCTATGCCCTGGAGCAGGAGACGGAAGGGCTGCTAGAGCAGATTGTCGGGGAGGTGGAGAAATGAAGCTGAAACCCTATCCCGAATATAAAGATTCTGGTGTGCTTTGGTTGAGTAAGATTCCAGCACATTGGAATATTATGCCCTTAAAACATTGGGTTTTTATTAATCAATCCGTATTAAATGAGAATACTGATCCAGACTTTCGCTTTAACTATATTGATATTGGAGCAGTTAGCACAGGAAAGTTAGTTTCTCAACCAAGAATTGAAAGATTTGCTGATTCTCCATCCCGAGCCCGTAGAGTTATTAAGGCAGGTGACACTTTACTTTCAACCGTTAGAACATATCTAAAAGCGGTTTACCACTGTAAATATATCAATAAATATACTGTTGCTTCAACAGGTTTTGCAGTTCTTACTCCTAAAAACAATACTGATCCTGGATACGTTGGTTATGTTGGTCAATCTGAGCTTTTTATAAATCAAATCGTTGCAAGGTCTATAGGAGTAGCTTATCCAGCAATTTCAGAAACTGAATTAGGTCGCTGTTTAGTCTGGTTTCCTACACTAAAAGAACAAACCCAGATCGCCAAGTTTCTCGACTGGAAAACCACTCAGATCAACAAATTCATCCGTAACAAGCGGCGGCTGATAGAACTGCTAAAGGAGCAGAAGCAGAACATCATTAACCAGGCTGTGACCCGTGGGCTAGACCCCAACGTTAAGCTCAAGCCCAGCGGCGTAGATTGGATTGGGGATATTCCAGAGCATTGGGAGGTATGTAGGCTCAAATATCTTCTTCGGGAAGTAGATGAAAGGTCCAAAACTGGCGCAGAGTACCATTTATCTATGAGTCAGAAACATGGAGGGCTAGTAGGTAGTTCAGAAATAAAAGAACGTAGGCTAATGTCTGAAAATTATACAGGGGGCAAGCTTTGTGAGTACGGAGACATAGTTCTGAATAGACTTAAGGCGCATCTTGGCATCTTTGCTCATGCTCCCTGTGATGGAGTAATTAGCCCTGATTATTCAGTCTTTCGGGCAATCTCAGATATTGAGCCTATTTATTATGAATATCTTTTTTGCTCAACTGTAATGCGTCCTGAATTCAGAATTCGTTGCAAGGGGATTGTCGAAGGTTTCTGGAGACTGTACTCTAATGACTTCCTTTCACTAAAGGTTCCGGTTCCGAGTAGAGAAGAACAACTCAAAATCCTAGATGGTATTAGGGTGAGGTTTTCGATTATCGACCAAGCCATCACCCGTGCTGAGCGTGAGATCGAATTAATGCGGGAATACCGTACCCGCCTGATCTCCGATGTCGTTACCGGCCAGGTGGATGTGCGGGCGATCGAAGTGCCGGATGTGGTGGAGGAAGACATGTTAGACCTAGAAGAAGACCCCTCCGAGGCAATGGATGATGAACTAGAAGCCGGGGAGGACTAATGAAACGTAAATCTGCTATCCAATTGCTAACCCAGAGTAAGCCGGAGTTGCAATCCCGTTTTGGAGTTACTCGGCTAGCCCTCTTTGGTTCGACTGCACGGGATGAAGCGGCTCCCCATAGTGATATCGATATTCTTGTTACCTTTGATGGCCCTGCCACCTCCCAACGCTATTTTGGGGTGCAATTCTATCTGGAAGACCTGTTGGGGTGTGCCGTAGATTTAGTGACGGAGAAGGCACTCAGACCAGAGCTAAGGCCTTACATTGAGGGGGAAAAGGTAGATGTCTGAGCAGGTATTACCAGAACAAAAGGTCATTATCATTGCTGGCCCCAACGGAGCAGGAAAAACTACCTTTGCTGAAGAATTCTTACCCCAGGAAGCCCAGTGCCTAACCTTTATCAATGCCGACCTCATCGCCGCCGGAATAGCACCATTTGAGCCAGAACAGGCCGCATTTCGAGCAGGGAGACTGATGCTAGAGGAGATCCATAACCATGCTCGACGGGGGCAGAACTTTGCCTTTGAAACGACCCTGAGTGGTCGCAGTTACGCCCGTCTTATTCCCACCTGGCAGGCCCAAGGCTACATCGTCAAGCTCTTCTTTCTTCAACTACCATCTCCTGAGCTAGCCATTGCCCGGGTAGCGCAACGTGTTCGAGCTGGAGGGCATCACGTCCCCGAAGCAGTTATTCGCCGGCGCTTTGCGGCTGGGTTACACAACCTGGAGACCCTCTACAAACCAGTGGTTGACGAATGGATCTGCTATGACAACTCAGGCAGTGAACCTGTGCTTATTAAGAAAGGAGGTAAGTTATGACCAATCAACAAGGTAATGTTAATGCCCGCAACAGAGAAGAAGATCCAGACATCCTGGGGGCAGAAAGTGCCCTGAGACGTGCCGGCCAAAAAGCACGGGAGCGAGCTAAACAAGCTGGAATCGGTGTCATTATCTTTAAAGATGGCGAGATTGTCGAAGAAATGCCCGAGTGATCAACTTCCTTAACCCCAGTCGTGACCATTCCCGCTTGTCCCAAGATTTATCACATTGTCCATGTGGATCGGTTGCCCTCAATTATTGCTGATGGGTGTCTGTGGTGCGATGCGGCGATCGCCCAGCGGAATACTGGGGGAACAACCATCGGGATGAACAAAATCAAGCAACGGCGGTTGAATGAATTGACCTTGTCTAGCCATCCGGGTTTGTACGTGGGGCAATGCGTGCCCTTCTATTTTTGTCCTCGTTCCATCATGTTGTTTCTCATCCACAAGAAGAATGCCGAGTTGAGCTATAAGGGAGGACAGGAACCGATCATTCACCTAGAGGGAGATTTACTCAAAGCTGTGAACTGGGCTAATCAGCATAACCTCCGCTGGTCTTTTACCCTCTCCAATGCTGGCTCATATTACTTTGAAGATTGTAATGACTTAGCGCGGTTACCCGAAATTGATTGGTTAGCGGTGCAAGCTACTAATTGGCGGGGTCAGAAACAAGAAGGTAAGCAGGCAGAGTTCCTGGTAGAAAACACCGTTCCATGGCATCTTGTCGAACGTATCGGGGTAAAATCACGAATAATTTATGATCAAGTGAGTAAGGCTTTGCCCAAAGGGGGACATCATCCACGAGTAGAGATCAAACCAGAATGGTATTACTAATCTGGAGGAGGCGCTAATGTTTGAATGTAAAAGTGGCAACATCTTAGCAGAGGATACCGAAGCCCTGGTCAACACCGTCAACTGTGTGGGCGTGATGGGCCGCGGCATTGCCTTACAGTTCAAAAAAGCCTTCCCAGATAACTTCAAAGCCTATGCCAAAGCCTGTAAAGAAGAAAAGGTTAAACCCGGCGAAATGTTCGTCTTTGAAACTAGACAACTGGTAAACCCTCGTTTAATTATCAACTTTCCAACCAAACGACACTGGCGTGCCCATAGCCGTATAGAAGACATTGAAATTGGGTTGACAGCCCTTAAAAGTACTATACAAGAATACAAGATTCATTCCATCGCCATTCCCCCTTTAGGCTGTGGGTTGGGCGGACTTAATTGGGGTGAAGTCAAAACCCGTATTGAGGCAGCCCTCAAGCCTCTTGATAATGTAAGGATTGTCCTCTATGAACCCCATGGCGAACTAGCTCAAGCAAAAACCCTACAGGGTCTTCATCCACCAAATATGACCCCTGGCAGGGCTGTGTTGGTTGAATTGATCAACCGTTATCTACAAGGATTGCTAGATCCCTTTATTACTCTGCTAGAAATACATAAGCTAATGTACTTTATGCAAGAGGCAGGGGAATCCCTAAAACTGAGATACACAAAAGCGCCCTACGGCCCCTACGCCGAAAACCTACGCCATGTCTTGAATGTGATTGAAGGACACCTAATTACCGGATACGCAGACGGAGGTGATCAACCAGATAAACCCATTGCCCTACTGCCCAATGCAATTGAAAATGCGACAGTATTTTTACAGGATTATCCAGAGACTCACGCAAGATTTGAACGAGTAACCAAGTTAGTAGAGGGATTTGAATCTCCCTTTGGCTTAGAACTTCTGTCCACTGTGCATTGGATAGTTAAGAACGAGTCTGTCAATTCACCATCTGATGTCATTGATCGTACCTATGCGTGGAATCAGCGTAAACAACAATTTACGCAGAGACAAATTGGGCTAGCGATCAATATTCTTAACAAACAAGGATGGCTTAAGCTATCCCAAGTTGAATCCTAATGAAAACCACTGACACCAGCGAGAAAGGCCTAGAGAGCATAATTGTAAGCTCCCTGGTGGATGAGGCAGGCTACATATTGGGTGACCCCAAGGACTACGACCGGGAGCATGCCATCGACCTGGCTAAGCTGTTACAGTTCCTTGCCACTACCCAACCCGACACCTATGAAGCTTTAAGCATCAAGGAGGAAAGTCCTCGGCGCACCCAGTTTTTGCACCGGCTACAGGGTGAGATCGCCAAGCGGGGTGTAGTGGATGTGTTACGTACCGGTATCAACCATGGTCCAGCCCATGTGGATCTTTTTTACGGTACACCTACCCCAGGCAACCTAAAGGCAGCAGAACGGTTTGCGGCTAACATCTTCAGCGTCACCCGCCAGCTCCGCTACAGTCGTGGGGAAACCGCCCTTTCCCTCGATATGGCTATCTTCATCAATGGGCTCCCCATTGCCACCTTTGAGCTTAAGAATCGGCTCACCAAGCAAACTGTCTTAGATGCAGTGGAGCAGTATCAACGGGATCGAGACCCCAAGGAATTACTGTTCCAGTTCGGTCGCTGCGCTATCCACTTTGCTGTAGATGACCAAGAAGTACGCTTTTGTACCCACCTCAAGGGCAAGGGGTCTTGGTTTCTACCTTTTAACAAAGGTTACAACGACGGCGCAGGTAATCCCCCTAATCCAGCAGGACTAGCCACCGACTACCTTTGGAAAGAAATTCTCTCTAAAGATGGGTTGACCGACATCTTGGAGAACTATGCCCAGATAGTCGAGGAAAAGGAAGAAAAGACCGGCAGAAAGACAATTAAACAGGTCTTTCCTCGGTATCACCAGTTAACCGTGGTGCGGCGGCTTCTAGCTAGTGCTAGGGAAACCGGGGTGGGAAAACGTTACCTGATTGAGCACTCAGCAGGCAGTGGGAAAAGTAACTCCATTGCCTGGTTAGCCCATCAACTGGTAGGGCTGGAGCACAACAGCAAAGCGTTGTTCGATTCGGTCATTGTGGTTACCGACCGGCGGGTACTAGACAAGCAAATCAAAGACACTATCAAGCAATTTGCTCAAGTCTCCGCTACTGTTGGCCATGCCGAGCGTTCAGGGGACTTGCGCCAGTTCATCAAGGCCGGGAAGAAAGTTATCATCACCACGGTGCAAAAGTTTCCCTTCATTCTTAACGAGATTGGGGACGAACACCGCCAGAGCAAATTTGCCATCATCATCGACGAAGCCCACTCTAGCCAGGGCGGCAAGACCACCGCAGCGATGAACCGCGTATTAGAAGCTTCAGTCCCCTACAGCGGCTCCGATGAGGAGGGGGAAGAGACTGTCGAGGACAAAATCAACAAAATCATGGAAGGGCGGAAGATGGTAGGTAACGCTAGTTACTTTGCCTTCACTGCGACTCCGAAGAATAAGACCCTGGAGATATTCGGCGAGCCTGACCCACAGCCTGACGGCACAGTGAAGCATTACCCTTTCCATAGCTACACCATGAAGCAAGCTATTCAGGAAGGCTTTATTCTCGATGTGTTGAAAAACTACACGCCGGTGGATAGCTATTACCGCTTAGCCAAGGTAGTGGAGGATGACCCCGTCTTTGATGCTAAGAAAGCCCAGAAGAAACTGCGCCGCTATGTGGAGTCCCACGACCATGCCATCCGGGAGAAGACTGAGATCATGGTGGATCATTTCCACACCCAGGTTATAGGCCATGGCAAACTCGGGGGACAAGCCCGGGCCATGGTGATTACCAACAGTATTGCCCTAGCTATCCAGTATTTCCAAACCTTCAAAGACTATCTCCAAGAACGCAAAAGTCCCTACCAGGCGATCGTGGCGTTTTCCGGGGAGCACGAATATGGAGGCGTGAAGGTGAGCGAAGCGACGCTGAACGGGTTTCCCAGTAGCCAAATTACGGACAAGGTAAAGGAAGACCCCTACCGTTTCCTCATCGTCGCCGACAAGTACCAGACGGGTTACGATGAGCCCCTACTGCACACTATGTACGTGGACAAAGCTCTCTCCGGCATCAAGGCAGTGCAGACTCTCTCCCGCCTTAATCGAGCCCATCCCCAGAAGCATGACACCTTTATACTCGACTTTTACAACGACTCGGAAACAATCCAATCATCCTTTCAGCCCTATTACCGCACCACCATCCTCAGCGATGAAACTGACCCCAACAAGCTCCACGACCTAAAAGCGGCTTTGGATGGACACCAAGTCTACACGCAGGACCAAATCGACTATCTAGTGGGGGTGTATCTGAAGGGAGCAGATCGAGACAAGCTTGACCCAATTTTGGATACCTGCGTGGCCACCTACAATGCTGATCTAGACGAAGTTGGACAAGTAGACTTCAAAGGCAAGGCCAAAGCTTTTGTCCGCACCTACGGCTTCCTAGCATCGATCCTGCCTTACTCCAATGCCCAGTGGGAAAAACTGTCCATCTTCCTCAACTTCCTCGTCCCCAAGCTTCCAGCGCCCAGAGAAGAAGACCTCTCCCGCGGCATCCTAGAGGCGATCGACATGGATAGCTACCGTGTTGAGATGAAAACTAGCCTGAGGATTGACCTATCAGATCAAGACGCTGAGGTAAGGCCTGTACCAACGGCTGGAGGGGGAAGCAAACCAGAACCCGAGCTAGACCAATTAAGCAACATCATCAAAACGTTCAACGACCAGTTCGGCAACATCAACTGGAAGGATGGTGACAAGATCCTCAAAGTCATTGCTGAGGAGATTCCAGCCAAAGTAGCCGCTGATGTAGCCTACCAGAACGCCATGAAGAACAACGATAAAAAGACCGCCCGGATCGAACACGACGCAGCACTGCAGAGGGTCATGATCGAATTGTTGTCCGACCACACTGAGCTGTTCAAACAGTTCAGCGACAACATGTCGTTCAAAAAATGGTTGGGCGATACCATCTTTGGTGCCACCTACCGGGAACATCGACAGGCAAGCTAATAAAATCAACTAGCTATTAGCAGTTTTTGCAATTCTAGAGCTGGGTCGATGATGTTAATATCCTTGTCTGTAACTACCGTTTCTTCACCTTCAGCACATTCATAAACCACATAGGTCCAGATGCCCGGGCTCCCGGCATCAACTACTTCTGACTCATAGAAGGTAACGGTTTCGTCTTCCTCACACTCATAGTAGGAAGAGAGTATATCCTCCCAATGGCAGTCGGACATTTCCATGGTCTCTTGGATGGAAGCTAGCACCCCAGCGATGTGGTGAGGCTGGGTTTCTACCTGCACCAATCTTTCCTCTTCCCACTCGAAGTTATGCAAGGACAACATAACCTAGTCCTCTAATTCTTGATGCCTTGATTCTAGTTCCACCCTGGGGTTAGAGCACCCTGCTCATCAGTTTTTTCCCCTGTAGGGGTCGCAACAGAGACACGCGACCCATCCAGCCAAACCGTCGAATGGGTGGCTTATCCAGTCAATGTTACGTCGTTGTGATTCAGAGTTGAAAGAGCAACACCAGCAAGACTACCGACGTTAGACTGGCCAGCAGTGTCCGACTGACGTTCCACCGATTCCAACGAGGCTCAAAGCTTAGACGAGCGGATTTGAGGGCCGTTTCGCCCATGGCATCCACATTGAGCTCTTGGAGTTGATTGTTGAGCGGCACATTAATCGTAAAAGTGGAGAGTTGTACCCCCAGCATGTAAACCAGCAGTACTGCGAGCAATAGCAACCGCTGAGAGCCTTCTAGTTGACTGAAACCTAGACCAGTTACGGCTACTGATGCCACCACGGAGCCGACCCAGACAGCCACAAAGACTGGCTGTTTTTTTTGGACAACACCGTCGATGACTTGAAAGGCACGGATAAAATCACGATCTCTCAATTGCTTAATTCCTGGCATGACGATGGTGGCAAAAGCAAATAGGAAACCTGCGACAAGGGAGCACAGCAAAGTCGTCACAATCAGCAGAATTTGAAAAGTTACTTCAGTAGACATAGTTAAGTTCTTCAATGTTCAAAATTAGTTGCGGGCAATAACGAAGAGTTGGATGGTCGTTAGGCAACCAGGCAGGGGACCCAAGATCGCAGTGGCGACTGGCCGAATCCCCTATGCTGGAGCCGTTCGAGAGAGCACAGCTTAGTAAGACAAGCTAGGGCTTTGGTACAGGGAGGACTGATTCGAGAGCTGCTTCAGGAGGAAATCGGCAACGTCAGCCCGAGAAATCTGTAGCGTGATGTTGCGCTCGCTACTAGGAAAACTGTGGTGATACTGCCCCGTGTGCGGTCCATCAGTAAGGGCACTCGGGCGCACGATGGTCCAATCTAAACCACTGCTTTTCACCAGCGCTTCTTGCCGCTGATGATCGGCAAAGACCTGGCGCAGGATGAAGCCAAACATGACGTACTTCCAGTAAAAGTTCAGGTTGCTCCAACTTTCTCCAGCGCCTAGGGTCGATAGGCAAATTAACCGACGCACGCCCACCTGCTGCATCGCCTTAATAATCTGCTGGGTACCTTCTGAGCGAATGGTGCTCTTTAACTGTTTGCCCGCCCCTAGGACACACAGCACTGCATCTTGTCCCTGGATGGCGGTTTCGACTGCTACGGAATCCATCACGTCTCCTTGGGCGAGGCGGAGTTGAGGATGCTGAATATCGAGCTTGGTCAAATTGCGAGCAAAGGCGGTGACAGTATGTCCCTGTTCTAAGGCTTGTTGAACAGCCTGCCGACCGACAGTTCCAGTGGCACCAAAAATAACTAGTTTCATGGCTTGAAAGCTCCCTAAGTAATAACAGTTTCAGCTTAAGGAAATCGTCAAAACCAGGCTGTCAGGTTCTTGCGGGACTATCACTTTCTTGCGATCTCTTTTCTAGAACTAAGACATTCTGACCGCGACAGCATAAGAATGGGGCTTTGAAAAGCAGGATATACTGCCCCCTCTTCTGCTGCTGTTTCACCTGAAGGTGCGAGCTCTGGCGTAAGCCGAGAGATATCGGCCCAAAACTAGTGAGGCAACGATGTGATGCCCCACTGTACCAGCGGACCCAAAAATCATGAGGTTCATCCAATGGCCTTCAGAAAGATAACATCCTTGCTAATGAAGGTCGGCTTGAAAGAACTTTCATGGTTTGCAGCTCCAGCACGTTCTGGTTACGAGTTGTCGTTGTAGAGCGAAACACTTAAGATTGATTCAACATTTTGCACTGTTCACAAGATTTTGTGTGGGACGGCTTGAAAATCGAACCGTTGATACGAATCGCGAGTTAAGGAACCCGATAAACTGATGGCCGCTGCGCAACCGCAAGCAGACTTGCCCCTAGAGTCACCGTCAAATGTGACTACGTCGGCGTCCCAACCGTCAGAGATTCACCTGGAACATCTGCAATTTCCACCAGGGGAAGCGACAGTTCACAGTCCTGACCATCACACCTTATTCATCAGTTTGGCGCCGCGACCGATTCAATATCACCAGGCCCAAGACGGTAAAACCCACGAAGCCCTTTATCGGCGTGGCGATTTCACAATTACTCCGGCCGACCTACCATTCTTTGCGCGTTGGCAGGGCACCGAAAACTGTTTGCAATTACAGATGAGCGATCAATTCCTGCGCTCCGTTGCCCAAGAAACCCTGACCGGTTACAGCGATCACCTCACTCTGGTTCCTACCTTCCAAAGTCGCCAAGGGTCGATTGAAGCGATCGCGACACTAATGTTGACTGAATTGCAGCACCGGCAGTCTGGCAGTGCCCTGTATTTGGACTCGCTGGCCCAATCCCTGACCGTCCAATTGCTGCGGCAGCACAGCAGCGCCCAACCACAATTGCCTAAGTATGAAGGGGGCTTGCCACCTTATCAATTGCGTCGAGTCTTGTCCTATGTGGATGCCCATCTGACCCAAGACATTAAATTAGCTGACCTGGCACAACTATTGACGATGAGTCCGTTTCATTTTGGGCGGATGTTCAAAAAGTCAGTGGGAATAGCTCCCCACCAATATGTGATTCAGCAACGAGTTGAACGCGCTAAAACCCTCCTAAAAAAGAGCGATCTCGCCATCATCGACATTGCCCTTGATTGTGGTTTTAGCAGTCACAGTCACCTCAGCCAGCAATTTCGCAAAGTGATGGGGATGACACCCAGAACCTTCAGAGGCTAGGCGTTTAGACATGGAGTTTCGTAGACAAGGTTTAGTTAGTTAACCAACTCCAAGGAGGAAGACAAAACAGCAATGCCTCCAATCCAATTATCAGCACCCTCACAAGGCTTAACATAAAGCAGCTCGGGATGACGAGAATGCTTAGCTCCTCGACAAATACGTACCTCAGTTCCAGAAGAAATTGAGCAAAGCTTAGAACTGGACGGTTTACCGTGAAATCTCTTAGAAATTAAACCCACTGCTTGAGAAGTCAAAATATAAACCTTCATATAGGAGGAGGGTGGGGCATAAATCTTAGAAGACTTATCACACTTGAGTTTGGTCAATTTATTTTCACTGTCTTTTTTTAACGAACTTTCAGTGGGGGTGGGGCATAATTTAGAGCTCTCTCTAGGTAAGGACTCTGAACTTTTTGACTTGGGCAAAGTTCTTGGCTTTGGAAGCTGAGTACTTACAAAGGGAACCTCGGCGGAAGACTGACCAACTATCGGGTTTTCTAGCCCAGTGTCAATGAAATTGTTGCTAGCACTATCTGATTGGATACCCAGCTCTGGCTCTTCCTTAACGACTTGAGGAGTTTTTTCTGTTATCACCTCAATCTGCCTATCAATAAACTCAGGCTCAGTTACTGCACTGGGAAGTAGGCTTGATATTTCAAGGTCTGCCAATTTAATACACTGTGGATGCCAGAACTCTTTATATCGAGCTAAGGTTTTATCAGAGGCACGGATGCCAAATATCTCTTTGATTGCCCCAATTAATAACTCTTTCAGTTCTCCGACCTTCCTTGGCAACACTTTCACCGTTTCCGAAAGATACTCCATGCCCTGTTTAATACGCTCAATGGCACCTTTTTGTCGGCTCTGATTAACTAAATTCTCCTTCGGTGGATTTTCTGGGCGACAACCTTTTTTCTGCAAGTCATTAAAGCTGCCAATCCGGCTTGGTTCACTACCATAGGGGTAGTAATACTTCTCTATGCACCTTCCCCAGTCCTTAGCACGACGGTGGATATTATGCTTGTGTCGACAATATTTTTGATAACCAGGACTCGATTCTGCTGTTTCTACTATGTAGTCCGCTAGGGCTTGCCCTTCTAGCCCCTTAAAGACACGCCCATAGGTACTGATTATCCGCAACAGGTCGTTAGTCTGTCCGAAACTTGTCCAGCCCTCAGCTATCTGTTCCCTTAGGTCTTGGGCAAAGCTACACGCATCAGCTTCCCCTTTGACCCGTCGAAAATGTTTTATGTGACTGGCACTCTCTATCGCTGTTTCAATCAGCTCTATGTCCTGTTCTTCTGCCGCCGCTTCCCCTTGCTCTAAGAAAACTTCTATCTCGTTACTGTAGGGGACGAAGTCTTTGTCCAGTAGGTAAGACCCCCGCTGTAACGGTAGTCTTAGAGCTTTATACGCTGTTTTACTATGCTTACTGTAGCCCTTGGTGTTGGGGAAGATTTCCAACTTGCCATCTTTTACTTCATACCCCGCTTTGTTTGCTGTCAGCCGCAACATATGCGCCAGCTTAAACGTGGGCAGAGCTTTCGGGAACACAAAGTACACGTGCAAGCCTTCACTGTTAGAGGACTGCACTGTCACTATGCTGTTTATACCCACCTCTTCGTAGGCTCCTAACAACTCTCGGTATTGCGCCTCGCTGTTACCTGGATGATAGGGACTCTGACGGTCAATATCTAGCACCGCATAGTGAGTCGTGGTGCCAAAAGATAGCCCTATCAATCTCTCCGGGTCCTGATACATGCTCCATAAATTGCGGTGCTCTATTGGGTAATCACTTATAGTTATCCACTCTGGGGTTGAGCTATAAGAACTTTTTATAAAGTTAAATCGATGGTTAAAAAATCTACAAAACCTTTGCCCCGTATAACTTTGGGGCAGGTGCTTAGTCATTAGCACTGCTCAGATACTCTCCTATTTTTTCCCAGGAGGAGCTATCCGGCAAATTGGTATGCTACACTGACGACAGTATTTGTTGAGTCTGTGTAGCTACCTGTGGCGTGCCTGAGAAACACGCTTTGCCAGGTGGCTTTAACCTTTTCTGGGGGGTACGTTAAGAACTTGATGTTCTTATTAAGTTAGGTTGACTCCCTCTCTTAATTGCTTAGAAAATGGGCCACTGTATCATAGCCTATTTCCTGAACGACACCCCCACATTTTTTCACCTTTTCCCTAAACCCCATATATCAAGGTTTTAGCGCCACTCACCAAGGAGGGTCGACGGTCTACTCTGTACACGCATAGTTAGCCTAGGGCTTCTTGGGACGCTGTCAGTGAAGTTAATTAAACCTATGATGCTCCCCATTGTCTGGACACAAAAACAGAGCTCTTCAATTTCCTGAAGCTATTTAGAGGGGAATGATGACATCACTAAAAGCTTTTATATAGCTTTCACAACAATAATCCCGTTTGCTTGATCTCCTCGAACATCCTTAAAAAAACTCCTTTTGGTTTAGTAATAAACGAAGCTTGATCAAACATTGAGTCTGAGAATTTGTTCATTGTGTAGGTCATGGTCGACTGGCAAACATGAGCATAGAATTACCTAAAATCGGCATTAGCAAAGATGGTACACTAGTAATTATTCTCGTTCTTTATTTCCTTCGTGGATGCCTAGTCCAATCTCTAACTCAGAGTTCCTCCAGCAGTGGCACCATACGTTAGCCCCCCACAACCTAGGCTATAAAGTCAAACTGGTTTCTCAACTGATGTACCGCCACTTTTTGGAGCGTCTAGAACCTTACGGGCTAACGCCCTTTCACTATCTGGTTCTGTGCTGTCTTTGGGAAGAAGATGGGCTATCTACCTCAGGTATTGCCGACAAGCTCAAGCAACTGGGGGCGACTCTGACAGGCGTAGTTGATCGCATGGAAGACCGCAAACTGGTCTACCGTGAGCGTGACCCTAGTGATCGGCGAATTATCCGCATCTGGCTCACTGACGAAGGCAAAGCTCTAATGACCGTCCTCCCCCCAATTGGTGCAGAGACCATTGATCGATCAACCGCCGGGATTTCAGAAGCAGAGCAAGCTGTTGCCATTCGGGTTTTAGAGCAAATTATCCACAACCTGCTCTAGGAGACTATCCCCGTCTTCGTTGACTTTAACAATTATTTAATGTGTTAATAGTCAATATATCAAGTAATTGTGGCTTGGTTATTCCAGCCCACAATCCGCCTGCAGAGGCTTCCACCTACCCAGCAAAGAAAAATATGTCAAAACTGTCGATCCAACAGAAAAAATGGCTGTTATCTGCCCATATTGGATTTGCTGCCCTTTGGACGGGGGCTGTCTTGAGCATGTTTCTGCTCTCACTGCGAAATATGTCTCCGAGTAGCGGAGACGAGCTTTACACGCTCAATGCCGCCATTAACCTGCTAGATGACTACATCGTAATCCCTGCCGCTATTGGTTCAGTGCTGACCGCCACAGCCCTGTGTTGGACGACCAACTATGGCTTTACTAAGTTCTATTGGGTGATCACTAAGTGGGTCTTGACCACAGGGTTAGTGATCTTTGGCACTTTCTGGCTCTTTCCCTGGGGCAATCAAGCAGAGCAGATATCTGATCAAGTTAGGCTACAAGCGTTGAATAGTGCGGTCTATGCCTTTGATGCCAAGGGAGTGCTAATCGGTACCCTAACCCAAGCTATTTTTTTGATCATCATCATTGGCATTTCAACCCTTAAGCCTTGGGGAAGACGCGCAACCATAAAACAGACTCAAAATAACTAAGCCTGGGTTGAACCCGATGTGGACTAGTTGCAGATTTTTCCTTAGCGTACAATTTTTTCCTTTTTCCGTTGTGACCCCGGCATCTAAAACTCCAGCAGGGAATCGGTGGTGGCTTGTCCACTCGAGGGGCTTGTTAGACAGCCGTCTCCGCTTGAACAGCAGGACTGGCATGCAGTTGAAGCCCGAGTGCAGCAATAACCTTTAAGACGGTTCCACGTTCAGGATTACCGCTAGAGGAGAGAGACTTTCGCGACCCAGTCCAGCTTTCCGTTCAATCTGTGTCATGCCTTTGGCACGAGCGATATCACCCAGTGCAACAGCTACCAGCCTTAGATCTCCATCCTCTAGAGCAGCTTTGAAATAGGCAGCCATGTCTTCACTCAGCGCCGACGGCCGTCGTTGACCGTTGCTACAGACTTGGGTCCCATCGGCGCGCTCCCGGGAAGCTCCGCCCCGCGCAGAACAGACACCACCGCGCCCACCAACCCCATGGCTGCCGCCAGTCGATAGGCCAACTGCTGGGCCCCCAAAAAGGCGTCCAGGGGCTGTCCATTCAGGCGCGCGCCCACTACCCCGGCCAAGGCGCCATCAGCGCCTGCGGCCCCGAGGGCGTGGGCGAGAAGCGTGGCCGCCAACGCCGCCCCGATCGCCTGGCCGAAGTTGCGCGCCATCGAGAAGAACCCGTTGGCCACACTGAGGTGTTCGGGAGGAATGGTGTTGAGGGTGGCGCTGTTGTTGGGAGGATGAAAGAGCCCGCCGCCCATGCCCATCAGCACCAGGGGGCACACGATGGCGGCGGTGGAGGAGTGAGGACCGAGCCAGGACAGGCCGAGCAAGCCCGCGCTGAGGCTTAGCATCCCAGCGGTGCTGAGGGTCCGCCCCCCCACCCGGTCGCCCAAGCTGCTGACCGTGAGACTAGTGGCCGTGGCTACCAGCGAGAGCGGCACGACCAGCACACCCGCCATCACGGGCGAGCGCCCCAGCACGAGCTGGGCGTACAAGGGCAGCAGGAAATAGCAGGACACCGCGGCGATGAAGTAGAAAGCGGCCGCCACCGAGCCGCACAGGAAGGCGCGTGAGCGGAACAAGTTGAGGGTCAGCAGCGGTTTCGGCAGGCGCCGCTCCACGATCAGGAACAGCACCAGTACCACGCCGCCGCCGATGAGCAGCGCCAGGTTGGCCAGGGTCAGCCCAGTGCTCGAGAGACGTTCGATTAACAGGAAGGGAGCGCTGGTGGCCACGATGGCGAGCACGGCGCCCGTCCAGTCCATGGCGGTACGGTCCTGAGGGCGGGGGCGGGCCTTGAGAACACGCAGGCTGAGGATCAGCCCGGCCAGGCTCACCGTCAGGATGACGAGAAAGATGGAGCGCCAGCCGAACTGGCCGATCAGTAGCCCTCCGAGCACCAGGCCCGTGACCTGGGCCAGCGCCAGGATCGAGGCATTGACCGCCATGGCCTTGCGCCGCTCCTGCTTGGGGAAGACCGCGGTAATCTCGGCCATCACGTTGGCCAGCACAAGGCCACCGCCGATGCCTTGCAGGATTCGGAAGGCGATCAGGCTCCCGACGGTGGGCGCCATCGCGCACAGGACGGAACTGAGCACAAGGACACTCATGCCGGTGACGACAATGCGCCGTCGCCCCCAGATGTCGGCCAGCCGACCGGCCGGCAACAGGGTGACCGTGACGGTGAGCAAGTAGGCAACGATCACCCACTTGAAGACAGAAAGGCCGACACCAAAATGGCGGGACATTGCCGGCAGGGCCAGGGTGACGATGAAGCCATCCATATACACCACAAAGTTGCCGCATTCGACCGCCGCCAGGGTCCACCAGCGATCTTGTCCCCCCGGAAGACCTCTGCATGGTTCTGTGCAGCTGGGTTGGCCTGGACCATGGCAGTTACTACCGTGATGGTGAATCATTATGTTTTCGACTCTAACTGTTTGCAGCTGAACTTCTTCTGGGCCTTCCTTCAGTATGGCTGGTCTCAGCCTGGCAAGCCGAGAGCTCTTGCAGTGCTGGTGATGGATCTGGCAGGCGAATCGGTGCAGCTTGGATGCGCAATGCGTTCCTCACCGTCGATCAGCAGTTTCAGTCCGTTGGCCTGCATGGCCTCGAGATGCGGTCCGCGCGCGATCAGCGTCACATCCTCCCCCGCGAGCGCGAGTTGGACCCCCAGATAGCCGCCGATAGCGCCGGCACCGTAGATACAGATACGCATTAGCCTAGCCCCAGCTTCTCTGCCAAACCGATACGCTGGAGCTTACCCGTGGGTCCGTTTGGAATCTCCTCCAGAAATAACACCTTGCGTGGCACCTTGAAGTCCGCGAGGCGGCCGGCGGCAAAGTCGCGGAGGTCACGCTCGCTGGCCCGCTGGCCCTCGCGCAGCACCACCGCGGCCGCCACCTCTTCGCCCAGCTTGGGGTGCGGCATTGCAAAGGTCACCACCTGTTGCACGGCGGGATGGTCCATGATGACGTCGTCCACCTCGCGCGGCGAGATCTTCTCACCACCGCGATTGATGATCTCCTTCAGGCGCCCGGTGATGCTCAGATACCCCTCGTCGTCCAGCATGCCCTGATCGCCGGTTCGGAACCAGCCGTTGGTGAAATTCTCGGCGTTGGCCTTGGGATTGTTCTCGTAGCCCGGCGTCACATTCTCGCCGCGGATCACGATCTCGCCAACCGACCCGCGCGGCAGAATCGCACCATCGGCGTCCATGATGCCGACCTGGGGACCAGCGGCAATGCCAACGGTGCCGGGCTTGCGCGCGCGGGGCGGCAACGGGTTCGACGTCATCTGGTGGGCGGCCTCGGTCATCGCATAGGCCTCGACCACGGGCGCGCCGAAGGTCTCCTCCAGCGCGTGCATCACCTGCGGCGGCAGCGACGAAGACGACGAGCGAATGAAGCGCAGCTTGGCCGCGTCGACGATGTCCTTGCTGCGTGCCGCGCGCGGCAGGATGACCTGGTGCATCGTGGGCACCGCCGTGTACCAGGTCGGCTTTGCTTCATCGAGCCAGGCAAAAAACTTCAGCGCATTGAAACCCGGTGCACAGAACACGCTGGCGCCGACGCGCAGCGACGACATGATTGCCGCCATCAGACCGTGAATATGGAACAGCGGCATCACGTTCATGCAGCGATCGTCGGCGGTCAGCGCGAGCGTCGTGCTGATATTACGTGCCGATGCGCAGAGGTTGCGCTGGGTCAGCGGCACGATCTTGGGCCGCGATGTGGTGCCCGAGGTGTGCAGGACCAACGCGATGTCGTCCGGTTGCGCCAGCCCGCTGTTCGCTGCCGCGTCGCCGCTGGGCGCGCCGTCGAATGTAAAGGTGCCAGCCGCCTCGCCAGCAACGATGCGCAGGATCGGAATGCCGAGCTTGTCCGCTGCCGCGACCGCCGGCGACTCGCTGCCCTGCTCGACGATCAGCGCCTTGGCATTCAGATCAGACAAATAGAACTCGAACTCGTCCAGCCGATACGCCGGATTCAACGGTGTCGTGGTAGCCCCGCAGGCAACGCTGACGAAGGCGGTTGCCATCTCGGCACCGTTGGGCAACACGATAGCAACCCGATCGTTACGCCCAACACCGCGCTGGTTCAGCGCCGCGACCGTCTGTTCGGCTTGCGCCCGCAGTCCGGCGAAGGTCAGGCTCGGGCGCTCCGGCGCCAGGATGGCCTCGGCGGCGTCGACGCCAGCCGAGATGAGTTCGAATACAGTGGTGGCTTCGGCCATGGCCGGTTTCTCCCAGGTTGTCGTTCAATCTGGTGCTCGACCTGGCGAGGGCCGAACATCCAGCATGTCAGTAGTTCCACACGGCAATCAGCTTTCCCGGACGGACCGGCGTCGGGCTGGCGGACTCGTTGGGCGCTGTCATAGTTTAGCGGGTGCAACAGGCAAGAGCTGCGGTTGTGCCTGCGAGAATAGTGTAAATGGTAAAGTGTTACCGTAATTGAAGATCACGAGTAGCGGTGCGAGCATGAATAGTGGCATAACGATCAGCATGGTGACGACGATGCCTGGTAGATTGAGCATCGTGCAGGGTCCTCTGATCGCTGGAACAGCGCGCCGGTTGTGTTGTTGTCGCCGGTCTGCTTGTTTCGCGGACGTGAGCGCTGCAAAGAGCGAAGGATCGCGAAACAGCCCGAAAAAGCCCGAACACCGTTGTGGCCACCCAAACTCCTCGATCCGGCATGAATGATTATCTGATCAGACGACTCACGCCCGAAGACGCCCCCGGCGTGGCGGCGCTGGTCCGGCGGGTATGGGGAGAGGATTATTTTCGCCGAGCGCTCTACGATCCCGACGCCCTGCTGCGCGCCAACGCCGACGGGCGCCTGCTGTCCGTCGTCGGTATCGACTCCACCGGTCGCGTCGTTGCACACGATGCCTTGAGCCGCCCGGAGCATGAATCCTGGGCGGAAACCGGCGCGGCCATGGTCGACCCAGAGCACCGGCATCACGGGCTCATGTCAAAGACACGGCCATTTGTCATCCAGGCAGCGCGAGAAGAAGGCCTAAACGGCGTGTTCGGGCATCCGGTGGCCGATCATGTCTTCAGCCAAAACGTCTACGTCGATCTGGGCTTCACCTGTCTGGGGGTCATGGCGGGAGAATTACCGTCTCGATACCTTCGGCATGTGCCGCCCGAATATCGGTCGCGGCACGGCTCCATGCTGCTCTACGCATTGCCGCTGCGCTCCTTCACCCCTCGCCGCATTTTTCCTCCTACGCAACATGCTGATCTGATCCACAGCCTCTATGCGCGCCTGGGCATACCAGTCACCAACAGCGGCAAACCCATGCTGCTGCAATCCAGCGCCCGTGCGATGCGCGCGCGGTACGATGAAGACTTTGACATCCTTGTCATCGACCGGATCGACTCGGCACAAGAGCCCGATGCCTGCCGCACGGATTTTGAGCGGGCGACGGCCGGGCACGACAACGTCCTGGTCCAGATTCCACTGGACCGGGAAACGTCGCCAGACTGGTGCGCTTGGGTGGAGCATGAAGGCTTCTTTTTCGCCGGCATCACCCCCGGCTTCGACAACGGCCGCGATGTCATCTTCTACATTCGACTGCAAGAAGCCCCGGTGCCCGTCATCTACTATGCCGATCCCAAAGCCGAGGACATCATCAAGGCCGTCCTGGCAGACTGCCGCCGAGCGACCGGCGGCGCGATCAAAAGTGTCTTAGTACAAAGTGATTCCAGAAGTAGTTCCCACTAGCAAGGGTTCTGCTTCGAAGGCTTAGACTTGGATGAACTGGGGAGAGAAAAGGGAAGAGCTGACCCTGTTTTTCTTTTCCCTCAATTGAGCCTGGCCCCTTTTCTCTGCCTGCGTTGGTGAACGATGCCTAGCCTAGCTGGCGGCTGATGTCTTTGCCACTGGTACCGAGCGAAATTCTTTTTGCCGCAGATGGTGGCGCCTTTGCATTCTTTCCGGCCTTGCCATAGCCTATGTCCATTGATGGTCATGCATGTGCTTGCTGATGGCGTTGAGCCGATGTCCTCGATTGTGGCTTAAGTATTAGCAACGGAAAAATTTTGGTCGTTAAGTCTGAAAGCTTTAACCAGTAATGCTTACAGACATTAAATTTTATAGCTTATCTGAATCTCCACTGTCCCATTTATGACTATAAATGAGACAGTTTCACCGCCTAATTACCCGAAAACCTTGATTTCTCGTTAGACAGACTCGTAAAGCCAAACATCGCAAATGGGACAGTTTAGATAAGCGACCCAAATTTTTCCGTTGCTAATACTAAGCCTAATCGAAACCATTAAGAACATGTGCAACGTAGACAAGCCCACCCGAAGGTGAGCTTCATCCATCTTCTTCTCAACTTCCTGTTGTATTTGACTAACAACAGACTCAAAGCGAAGGTTCCAAAACTGTACCGGAGTTACTCGGGGTCAAGTTTGCGGAGCTCTTCTAAAAGATCGGTAATCTGTTTCGCAACTCCTACCAAGGCTTCAGCACCAGAAGCATCAATCTGACTAGACCACTTTTCCAGGGTGACAATAGCGATCCCTGGAGAAAAGGTAGGTGTACACCTACCTTTTTGAACAGAATCATTTAAAAGCCTCTGAATCCGATCCTCGGAAAGCCCAAAGACCTTAGCCAACTCCCGCTTGAGGGACTTCTGCCCTTTCCTGGGGCGACCCTTGAGAGACTTATAGCCAGCTTCCTCTAACCTCTGGGCTGCCTTCTTAATTTCGGTGGGGGTAAAGTTACGACGCTGGGAATTCTCCTCAATTTCTATTTGCAGGGCTTCTAAGGAGTTTTCGCTGGCCTCGAAGTCAAAAACTTTGACCGGGACTCCTGCGGGGAACAGCTCTTTATAGAGGTTCGGGTCTTCCTCCTCAATCTTCTGCAACGCGGCTCGACGGTGAGCTCCGGCTAGCAAGTGATTCTGGGAGTCAACAGCCAGGGGAGTAATGAGACCGATAAAGGAAATGGACTCCGCTAGGTCATCAACATGCTTTTGCTTAAGGAGACGGGTATCCCCACCGGGACGGTCAAGAATCTGTTCTAGGGCAAGTAATTTGATAGTGGTGGAATCCTCTGCATTGGTAGGAACAAACTCTTCATCTGCTCGCTGGTCAAGCTTACCTAGACTAAGGGTTGATTTTCTAGACATTAAAGTACCTATTCTTGAGCCAAGACCAATAATCAACAAGTTCTGTGGCAGCCTTACCCGTAGGATTCCACTCGGTGACGGAAAGACCTTCAGCGACGGAAGCAGGGAAGTCTGCTCGGCTACGGATGATTGGACCTACAGGATGGTGGCGCTCCAGTCCCGATATCAGGTCTGTCAGTTTGGCACTGGGGTGAGCCTGATTGATGCAGAAGACAGCGGCGGTCTGGGTAACCCTAATAGCAGCAAGGGTCGCCCCCAGGGCATCTAATTCTAACTGTCCAGGGCGAAGCACCACCACACAAAGATCTACCTCGGTAGCAATTTCAATCAGACTAGCTTCTGCACTAGGTTGGGTGTCAACCATTACCCATTCAGACTGACATTTACCCAAAACATTCTTCACTCGGGCCGCCGGGGTAGTTACCACCTGGGGAAGCAGACCCTCACCTCGGCGATCATCCCAGTCAGCACAGCTAGCCTGGGGGTCACTATCGATTATCGTTGCATCACCAGCAAGAACAGCTAAATTCATAGCAAGGGTAGACTTACCGACTCCCCCCTTACGACTAAGCACAGCAATACTTTTCATAGTGCCCCCCTTACATTAGAAGTGAGCTCAATCCAAAACCAGCTGTTGTCAGATTTGTGAGCTCTCCACCCAAAGCCTTCAGGGTACTTATTCTTCTTCGCATACCCCTGCAGAGTCCTCTTAGCCCTAGGCTCCTTAGACTGGGCTAAAAGCTCCACTAACTCAGCTGTAGAAATCCCCTTGGACTGTACCGCTACGGGGGGAAATGTTTGCATTCCCTGCAGATCAAGGTTGTGCAAACTTGCCCTCAAAGACTCTATTTGGCTAGTAAAGCGAATCTCAAGGGCAGCAACGGCAGAATCAACATCATCGACAGTGGCTAGGCCCTCAGAGAGCCCATGGGAAGAGTCCACATAATCACCACTGACAGCTCGGGAAACGAAACGTTGTAGCTCACTACTGGCGGAATTCCCCCGGTCTGCAGCCCATTGCTTAAAGGATTTCCAATCAGAAGCACGAACTCGAAATGTAGCAAGGGTAGTGGTAGATAGCTCACTCATAGGGCATACCCTGTTTTAACTACTCCCATCATAGCTATAAGACTTACATAAATTATCTAGACAATACCAATATGCTCGAAGAAACAATAGCAGTAGCCCTGGCTTACCTGTTCATGGTCGGACTACTCAATATACCAAGTGGCGAAAAAAGCACGCTAGTAAAGCGAAAATTAAGGGTTACGGTTCAATGCGAAAGGCGGAGCTGGTACAACATTTACTAGCCTCCCCAACGGAAAGACCCCATTTCCTTTGCACCTCCACTACCCGGGCACCTGACTAATTCAGATAAA
>NZ_JADEVV010000099.1 GCF_015207985.1 Synechocystis salina LEGE 00031
CAGTTCACTATACGTGTCTACACATTGTACTGTCTTTTTCGCTTCTCTTACCTTCGTCATACTCCCTCCAAGCTTTCCAGCCTTTTATCTCCATTCTAATTCACCCATTTTGATGAAAGAGGGATATAAAGACTGAATTAAAAACATTTTACTCAGCTAAGTTGAACCGATCTTAATTAAATTATCTGCGACACCAAAGGTAAAAAGTGATGGTTGAATCTTTACCCGCACAACTGCTGGGAGCTAGGTCATTCAATGGGTTGCCGTTGCCTTTGTCGTTGGGGAATGGATAAAGGTTCTTGGCGCATGGGAGACTGCCGGCATTGCTGGAGTAAATGCAAAGCCGCTCTTTGGAGGGCTGAGTCCTGTTCAGTGTCCAAAAAAGCTTGCAGATATAGAGCTAGTTCCCTTGGGTTCGGGGAGTGTGGGCCTGGCTGATTCCACCATTGCTGTAACTGACGCAGGGCAATTAATTTCTGCAGGCGATCGCCGTGGGCCAGGTAATGTAAAGAGCGGTCAAAGTCGGGGAGCGGAGCGGTGAGTAACTTGGGGGCAGTGACTTTTTGCTGTTGCCAGAGTAAAAGCCCCACCGTAGCGAGGGAACCCAAACCCTGCAAAATAATGCCCGTGGCTAACCAAGGGTTTTCCACCTCCGACCAAACCATGGTGGCCATGTAGGTGCCGACAGCAGTTAAACCACCTCCACCGCCAGCAATGGTCAATCGACCCTGGGCCCCGGAAAAAAACTGGTGCAATTGTTTAGTCTGGAGTTCCTGGCGATGGGTCAAAAGCCAATAGACCAAACGCATACTGCCCACCCCCAGGCCCGTGGCCAGCAGAAGTCGCCATTCCGTTGCCCAGAGCATAGTCGCCAAAAAAGCGCCCCCACTCCAGGGAGCCCAGCGGTGTAGCCAGCGGTAATCGCTCAAACGAAGGCCTAGGGCTGTAACCTCCTTGGGGGAAAGCGGCAAAAACTGACCGGTTGATTTCACCGTCGTAGCCGAATTTTTGGAGGGAAACCAAACCTGGGTCACAGCAAATTCCTGCGATGTGTGATGATGGCCATATTGCCCTTGTCAGGCAGTCTATTTACTATATCAAGATTCGACATGGAGACTTTTTGGCCAGAGGTTTTGAGCTTTTGTCAGTCCACGACCAAGGCGATCGCCACAGAGTTGGTGGCCCAATCCGCCAGAATCCCTGCCCAACGCAAAGCCGATGGTAGTTTGGTCACCGCCGCTGATCAATGGTCTGACCAGGAGTTGCGCCAGCGTATTGCCGCCCAATTTCCCGACCATGGGGTGCTAACGGAGGAAACGGCCCACATTTTTCCCGCTAATGATTGGTGTTGGATTGTCGATCCCATTGATGGCACCACCAATTTTGCCAGGGGCATTCCCATTTGGGGCATTTCCCTCGGTTTACTCTACCGGGGGACGCCGGTGTTTGGCTTCCTCCATTTTCCTTTACTACAGCAATCATTTTGGGGCTATTGGCTAGAAAATTCTGGCTTAACGGGACCCCATGGTGCCTTTCTGAACGGGGAACCAATCCAGGTGAGTGGGGCCGAACCTAGTCAAAATCATTTGTTTAACCTCTGTGCCCGAAGCGCTGCCATTTTAACCAATCCTTTTCCCTGTAAATTGAGGCTAATTGGGGTTAGTAGTTACAATTTAGCCCTGGTGGCCCTGGGAGCGGCCTTGGGAGGGACGGAAAAAACACCCAAAATTTGGGACATTGCTGGCGCCTGGCCGATCTTGTTGGCCGCTGGAGGGGAATTTCTCTGCCTTCGCCCGGAACCGTTGTTTCCCCTTACCCCAGGGGAGAATTATGGCGATCGCCCCTATCCTTGCATCACCGCCAGTCGGAGAGAACTAATGGAACAATTCAAACCCCTAGTTTTAGCTGTCCAGTGAGGGTGCCCCTGGATAGGTTAAAAAAAACCAGACTTCTCAGCTTTGAGGCAAAGTAAATCAAATTCTCCCGGTCTTGCGGGAGCTTTGGTGGGTAGATTGAGAGAGAAAATTAAAATTTTTAGGCTCTCGAATATTGTTTTTATTGGCCATTAATCTTTCAAAAACTCGTCATTTATTGACGGAAATGGTACAGACAAATAACATTATGACGAGCAAATTCTTTATATTTTTTGCAGATTTGCCCCCCTAGGCAGGTAACTGTTGTTACAAAGCCTTGACATTGACTTTGTTAGATTAGCAGGGAACTTTCAGTCAGGGGTCTAGATCGGTGAATCCAGTCTACATATCAGTCGTAGAGGGTAACCCCCATCTCCGCTCTCTATTAAGCTGGCATCTGCAGCAGAGCGGCTACCTTGTCCAACAATGTAGCGGTTTTCACCAGGCCCGCCAGGCATTTAATAATCAATTACCTACCCTGGCCGTGATCGATTCCGACCTTACCGATGGGGATGGCATTGAGCTTTGCCGTTGGTTGTATCAACAGCACCAATCAATGATTTTTATTCTTTCCGCCAAGGATACAGAAAAGGATATTGTCCATGGGTTAAAGGCCGGGGCTGATGATTATTTGACCAAACCCTTTGGTATGCAGGAATTTTTAGCCCGCATAGAATGTTTAATTCGCCGAGTCCGCACTGTGGCCGCCCCTTTGTTGTTGGATTATGGGGTACTAAAAATCGATTTGGTACAGCGACGGGTGGAATACCAGGGCAACTTTGTTGACCTCACCCCCCAGGAATTCAGTTTGCTCTACGTGCTCACCCAAGCTGAAGGTAGTGCCCTCAGCCGCACAGAACTGCTCCGCCGAGCCTGGCCCGAGGCGATCGATAACCCCCGCACCATCGACACCCATGTCCTTTCCCTCAGGAAAAAAATTGAGACAGACCCCAGGCAACCCAGCCTCATCCAAACCGTGCGAAATGTGGGCTACCGTTTTAACTCCTCCATTTTGGAAGAGAAAAAAGTAGTGGCGGAGAAACCCGTTTCCCTTTCCCCCGCTGGAGTCTCGGTGCTTACCTAGGGGAAGACAAACTGCCGTAATAAAGCTCCTCTGTTTTGACCGTCAGCACCTGGGGAGGGGTGGCATCGGGAGGATACATCAAGTCCACCGTCACTTCCCGCTGTTCCCCTGGTTGCATATTTAAGGTGATTAGGGGATTGCTCATTTCCCCCCGCCGTTGGGTAAGGTGAAAAAATCTTTCTTGGGGTTGGTTTTGGCTGTCGGTGTAGCTGACCCTAACCGTGCCCCGGAAAAAGACTTGGCCGGTGGGTTGGCGCATGAAGAATAGGCGATCGTTATATTGATCTTGTTTGATCGGAGTTTGCAGGGTGAGGGAAACGCTCTGTCGGTTATTAGTGGCGTTTTTCAGAGGTAACTGCAATTGATAATGCACCCCATAGTTGCCATGGGCTAGATAGGCCGTGTCGGGGTAGCGGGCCAGCATGGGAGCGCTCTGTACCTGTTGGGTAGCATAGGTACCCACACTAACGGTGCTGAGGGGATAGGAAAAAGCTCTCCCCCGTTGGGGAATAGTGAGGAATTGAGCCTTGGAATTGTCCACTAGGGTGGCTTGCCAAGAAGCGCCTTGGGAAATACCGGCCACCCGGCCATAGATGGGGGTGCGGGGAGCCCCAGGGCGGATTTGGTCGGGGGGAGTGGGGGCCAAATCCCTGGGATAAGCTAGATAGCCGCGGTATAGCATCGCTTGCCAATTGTCCAAGGTGGGGGGGCGGTAGGTC
>NZ_JADEVV010000100.1 GCF_015207985.1 Synechocystis salina LEGE 00031
GGGGCAGTATTGGGGTCCATCAGGGCAAACTGCGGATGCGCTTTGCCCACTTTGACCAGGCCATGGGTTTGGCTCGTACTCCCAAGGGCATTGCGGTGGTGGATCTCCGCAATGGCCAGGTGGTTGGCACTTTTTTGTTCAATACCGGAGTGGAGGAAGGTTTTGCGGTGACGGTGCTACCGGGCTACCGTAATCCAGCCGTGATAGGCCCAGATTCCGAGTTGGATAATGTCTAATCGGTGTGGATGGTACTTGATTTTGTTACTTAGGCTTGTTTCTGTTTTTCTCTTAACCACATTCTGGTTGTTGTCCTATGTCCTTACTTGCTGACTATCTCAACGGTGTTTACACCTATCCTTCGGATTTTGCCCTGTCTGATTTGTTCTGGGCTAATTTTGGGGCAATTTACGGCACGGAATATGATTTTGCTAAGGCGGAGGCGATCTGCACTTGTTGGACTAGCGGGAATTTTGGTGCAATACCCCCGATTGAATTCATCAACAGAGAGGTAGGCTAATTGAAAACGGCAAACTCGCTAGAACTAAATGCCTCACGACAGTTTACCCCTTGGTTATACGACCAGAATATTAGTCTTGTCTTTACAACCTATCAAGCGGGCAAGCTGTTTTTTATTGGCTTACAGCCCGACGGTAAGTTGTCGGTGTTTGAGCGGAGTTTAGAGCGGTGTATGGGGCTTTATGTCCAGGGAAACAGTATTTATATCAGTTCGTTATATCAACTGTGGCGTTTTGAAAATGTGCTAGCGACCGGGCAGACCCATGATGGTTACGATGGGTTGTTCCTGCCCCAGATGGGTTATGTGACGGGGGATTTGGATATTCATGATTTGGTGGTCTGCCCGGATATTGCCGAGAAGCAGGCGGAGCAGTTGGTATTTGTTAATACACTGTTTAGTTGCCTGGGGACGATGAGTGAAAGCCATAGTTTTAAACCCTATTGGCAACCTCCGTTTATTTCTAAGCTGGCGGCAGAAGACCGTTGCCATCTTAATGGGTTGGCGGTCAGGGAGGGAAAACCGAAGTATGTGACGACGGTGAGTCGTTCGGATGTGGCGGATGGCTGGCGGGATAAGTGTATTGACGGTGGTTGTGTAATTGATATTGAGACTAATGACATTGTGGTGGAGGGGTTGACCATGCCCCATTCTCCCCGTTGGTATCGGGATAGGCTCTGGTTGCTCAATTCGGGGACGGGGGATTTTGGCTTTGTGGATTTGGAACGGGGGCAATTTGAACCGGTGGCGTTCTGTGCGGGTTATCAACGGGGATTAGCGTTTCACGGGGATTATGCGGTGGTGGGATTGTCCCAGGTGCGGAAAAACAAGACCTTTCGGAATTTGCCAATTAGTGACCGATTAACAGCCAAACAAGCGGAAGCCCGTTGTGGGTTGGTGGTGATTGACCTACGCACGGGGGATGTGGTGCATACGTTCCGCATTGAGGGGGTGGTGGAGGAACTCTATGACGTTCAATTTTTGCCTAATTTCCGTAGACCGATGGCCATTGCCTTCAAGACCGATGAGATTCGTCGGGTCATTACCGTGGATGACGGTTAGCCCCGCAGCTTTGATTTTCAATACTTAATTACTAGCTTATTTTAATTAATTATTATGTCTAGCCTCAATCTTTCTGACTTAAATGGCAGCAACGGCTTCGTCATCAACGGTATTGATTTTGATGACCAGTCTGGTTTTTCAGTGAGTAGTGCGGGGGATATTAATGGCGATGGCTTTGATGACCTCCTTATTGGTGCATTTGGAGGTGACCCCAATGGAGTAAGTAATGCCGGGGAAAGTTATGTGATCTTTGGTAAGAGTGGTGGCTTTAGCAGTAGCCTCAATCTTTCCGACTTAAATGGTAGCAACGGCTTCGTCATCAACGGCATTGATAACATTGACTTTTCTGGTGTGTCAGTGAGTAGTGCGGGGGATGTCAATGGCGATGGCTTTGATGACCTCCTTATTGGTGCATCTGGAGGTGACCCCAATGGACAATTTAATGCCGGGGAAAGTTATGTGGTCTTTAGTAAGAGTGGTGGCTTTAGCAGTAGCCTCAATCTTTCTGACTTAAATGGTAGCAACGGCTTCGTCATCAACGGCATTGATTCTGATGACCGGTCTGGTCGTTCAGTGAGTAGTGCGGGGGATGTCAATGGCGATGGCTTTGATGACCTCCTTATTGGTGCATTTGGAGGTGACCCCAATGGACAAAGTTCTGCCGGGGAAAGTTATGTGGTCTTTGGTAAGAGTGGTGGCTTTAGCAGTAGCCTCAATCTTTCCGACTTAAATGGTAGCAACGGCTTCGTCATCAACGGCATTGATTCTGATGACCAGTCTGGTCGTTCAGTGAGTAGTGCGGGGGATGTCAATGGCGATGGCTTTGATGACTTCCTTATTGGCGCAAATAGAGCCGACCCCAATGGACAAATTAATGCCGGGGAAAGTTATGTGGTCTTTGGTAAGAGTGGTGGCTTTAGCAGTAGCCTCAATCTTGCCGACTTAAATGGTAGCAACGGCTTCGTCATCAACGGCATTGATGGAAGTGACGCTTCTGGTCGTTCAGTGAGTAGTGCGGGGGATATCAATGGCGATGGCTTTGATGACCTCCTTATTGGCGCATACTTTGCTGACCCCAATGGAGTAGGTAATGCCGGGGAAAGTTATGTGGTCTTTGGTAAGAGTGGTGGCTTTAGCAGTAGCCTCAATCTTTCCGACTTAAATGGTAGCAACGGCTTCGTCATCAACGGCATTGATAACAGTGACTTTTCTGGTTTTTCAGTGAGTAGTGCGGGGGATGTCAATGGCGATGGCTTTGATGACCTCCTTATTGGCGCAGTCTTTGCCGACCCCAATGGAGTAAGTAATGCCGGGGAAAGTTATGTGGTCTTTGGTAAGAGTGGTGGCTTCAGCAGTAGCCTCAATCTTTCCGACTTAAATGGTAGCAACGGCTTCGTCATCAACGGTATTGATTCTAATGACTATTCTGGTTTGTCAGTGAGTAGTGCGGGGGATGTCAATGGCGATGGCTTTGATGACCTCCTTATTGGCGCATACCGTGCTGACCCCAATGGAGTAAGTAATGCCGGGGAAAGTTATGTGGTCTTTGGCAGTGCCGACATTGGGGCTAGCGACATTGACAATAGTGCGCCCGTGCTGGATTTGAACGGAGCACAACTCTTTAACGGCTTCGTCATCAACGGTATTGATAGCAGGGACGTTTCTGGTTATTCAGTGAGTAGTGCGGGGGATGTCAATGGCGATGGCTTTGATGACCTCCTTATTGGTGCATTCTTTGCTGACCCTAATGGAGTAAGTGATGCCGGGGAAAGTTATGTGGTCTTTGGTAAGAGTGGTGGCTTTAGCAGTAGCCTCAATCTTTCCGACTTAAATGGTAGCAACGGCTTCGTCATCAACGGTATTGATTCTGATGACCGGTCTGGTTTTTCAGTGAGTAGTGCGGGGGATGTCAATGGCGATGGCTTTGATGACCTCCTTATTGGTGCATTTGGAGGTGACCCCAATGGACAAAGTTCTGCCGGGGAAAGTTATGTGGTCTTTGGTAAGAGTGGTG
>NZ_JADEVV010000050.1 GCF_015207985.1 Synechocystis salina LEGE 00031
ACCGCCAATCTGACTCCGCTGCATGACCCGATTGGTATAACTGGGCAACGCTTCCAGCAGGGGGGGCATCAATTCCGTCAGGGATTGCTGGCATTGGCCTTGGTCGGAGGATGGCCGATTTCTGGCTTGGCTGGGATTTAGTCCCAGATTAGCGAGCACCACCAAGGTCAGACCAGTGACAGATAGGCCAAATTTGACAGCCTGGGAGAACAGGAATAAGTTCAGACAGCAAGGTCTTGGCATAATCTTTCCCAAGCGGCTTCAGGATTAGGATCAGCAGTGATGGGCCGGCCAATGACCACATAGTTGGCTCCAGCGGCGATCGCCTGGGAGGGAGTGGTTACCCGTTGTTGATCTCCTTGGGCAGACCAGAGGGGCCGCACGCCGGGGGTAACTAGTAAGAAATCCGGGCCACAGATTTGCCTTAGCTTAGCCACTTCCTGGGGGGAGCACACTGCCCCATCAATGCCAGCGTTTTGGGCCAACTGAGCCATGGCACTGACATAGTCCTCCACTGCCAACGGTTGTTGCAACTCTTCCCGTAACTGGCGATCGCCAATGCTGGTGAGTAGGGTAATGGCCAACAGTTTGGGGGGATGCTCCAAGGGGGCCATGGCTTGGGCGGCCAGGGTTAGGGCTTGACTCCCCGCAGTGGCATGGAGGGTTAACAAATCCACTTCGTACCGACTGGCAGACAAACAGGCTCCCAAAACCGTGTTGGGAATGTCGTGGAATTTCAGGTCTAAAAAGATGCGCTTACCCCGGTCCTTTAACTCCGCCAAAACACCTGGCCCAGCCCCCACAAACAATTCCAGCCCCACTTTCCAAAAATTCACCCCCGGCAAACGATCCACCAGGGCGATCGCCTTAGGCAAATCCGGTACATCCAGGGCAACAATTACTTGGTCTGGGGTCATGGCAATGGCAAGGTTAACGACTTATCAAAACGGGCCAGCAAAACCTAGCCCGCTACAGATCATCACTGGGGGGCGGCAAGGTCCGCAACACTTCCACCATGGTGGGGGTGGCAAATAGGGCCTTAGTGTCCGCCACTAACTTCTCTCCCCAAAGATTCTTAATCAGGAAATCAATTTCCCCATAGCGACTATCTAAGTTAAGGGCATCCTGGGCCTTGCGCAATCCCTCTTCCGTTTTGCCCTGCTTGTACAATGCCACGGCGATCGCCAATTGGGGTTCCGGCTGTTCCGCATCGATTTTGATCACCTCTTGCCAACGTTTGAGGGCAGTGTCAATTTTTCCCTGCTCGTATTCGATCAAACCAATGTTGTTCAAGGCTGGCCAAAACTGTTCCTCCGCTTTCAGAGCCTTTTGGTAGGCAGTGACAGCATCCGGATATTTAACCAATTTTAGATAGGCGTTGCCCAAATCAAAGAGGGCGGCGGGGGTGTCGGGGCGCTGGGCTAAACCGGCCAGCAAAACTTCCACTGCTTGGTTATATTCCCCCTGTTGAAAATAGGCATTACCTAGGGTGAATTTAATGCCTGCTTCCTCCGGGGCCATGGCTTCGGCTTTTTTCAGCACTTCAATGCCCGGCTCCACCTCTTCCTGTTGTAGATAAAGGGTGCCGAGAATGAACCAAGTTTGAAACTGCTCCGGCGCTAGTTGGGTTGCCAGTTTGGCCCGGGGAAAGGCCAGGTCATACTGCTGAAATCGCACCAATTGCACCACATCTTCCGTGAGTGCCAGCCCCTGATCCTCTAACTGTTGTTGGTCTAAATTGGGGGTGTAGGGCAGGATCGCCTGGGAAAACACCGGGGCCGCAGCACTGGCCAAGCCCAATTGTAATCCCCACAAAAGCAACCAATGACGTTTTGACACAGTAATTTTTTCCATCGATCAATCAATATTCTGAGCCCTGGTGGGGGAAATTGCAGTCTCCCAGCCTACCCCTGGGGGCAAGGCCCAACACTTTTGAGGTGTAGGGTTTATTGTATCTAGCCCGACGTTGTTTTGGCGATTAATCTCGGCTAAAGGGCTCTGGGAGTGTTTTTAGTAAAATTTTATGTTAGCCCGCCTGGATCAAAAATCTGGCCGCGACTCTGACCCCAGCAGCTCTTACTGCAAACACTTATACTATCTTGCTTGTGCAAACCAGATTTACCCGATTGATTTTAGCCTACAGCTTTTGGTTACTGCTCGCTGCCGTTAATAGAGTCAATGCCCAAACATCTCCTGTGGACCCAGATTTTGCCAGTTTAAAGCAACAATTAGAGGCAAAAAATTTTAGGGTATTACTATCCCCTCCTCCCCAACGAGGGGCCTATGGACTGCTCAATGCCCAAAGCCGTACCATCTGGATTCACCCTCTCACCTTTGAGTTGGGGATCGCTGTGCCGGTTATTGTGCATGAGGCGGTACACGCCGCCCAGGTATGTAAAGGCAAAGGGCAACTAGCTCCTTTGGGGGTAACAGTTGAACCATTGGTCTATGCCCGGCCATTTTGGTTGCGCTATAACGAAATTCATCGCCAGGACTTGGAACGGGAAGCTTTCACCATTCAAACCCAACCCAATCGCATAGCTCTAGTTTCTGACTATCTCAACCAATTTTGCCCATCTTGACGATTCATTTCCGCCAGGGCCAACGGGTACCCATTTCGGTTTTAGCGGACCAAATCAGGTAAAGCACCAATAAGCCAACCCCTGCTAGAAAGGACAATAGGTCTTCTTTCATAACTTTCCACGTCGTAATTTTGATCAGGCTACAGCAAAAAAGGCGATCGCCACAACAAATATTCGTACATAAGACCTCACTTAATCGCCGCTTCAATGCTAACGTCAAGAGCTAAGGTCTGCTGACGCAGCGTTGTTTAGGGCTCGGCGATACTTGTGAAATTCCCCTAAAATAAAAGCAGCGTTTTTCGAGGTTCTGTCCCTTGGCTTTAGCATCTATCCCGACAAAGCAGTACATTGAACAACGAGAGGAAGGATATTGGATTAAAGGAAGTCGTGTTTCACTGGACTCAGTAGTATATTCCTTTCTTGAGGGGGAAACGCCGGAAGTCATTGCCCAAAATTTTCCTCTTCTTTCCCTTGAGCAAGTTTATGGGGCGATAACGTTTTATCTTGCTAATCGTGAGTTTGTTAATACATATTTGCAAAATGGGGAAGCTGAGTTTGGACAGCTACAGAAAGATTGTCAGCAAAGAAGTCCTCAGTTGTATCAATTACTAATGGCAGGTCAAGCCCGACTATCACAGGCGTCATGACAAGGGTTAGGTTTCAAGCTGACGCTGATCTCAAACAGGCGATCGTGACTGGTGTAATCCGTAGGTGCCCAAATCTGGATTTTCAGTCGGCGAATGGAGTTGGTCTTGACGGTGTTCAAGATCAAAAAGTGTTAACCATTGCGGCGCAGGATAAAAGGATTTTAGTTACCCACGACCGCAAAACAATGCCAACGGAGTTTGGTAAGTTTATCCTTTCTCAGAACAGTTATGGCGTTATTGTTATCGCCCAGAATCTGCCAGTTCGTGAAGCAATTAATGGAATCATCATGGTTTGGGAAGTGTCAACGGCGGAAGAATGGATCAATCAAATTATGACTTTACCCTTCTGAAATCGCTCCCCGCAATGACCAGCTATCAGGCTACAGCAAAAAAGGCGATCGCCAATGGAGACAACTCTGATTTAGGCGATCGTCTAGAATAGAAGACTGAAAGCGGCAATGGAGTTGTAGAATGCTTCGTGATCTTCCCCTGGGGATTAGTTTGCTCAAAATAGCCTTATTTAAATCATTTATTTTCAAATTATCTCGTTAAACTTTGCTAACTTCTTTTTTTTTGCCCCTACGTCGTTGCTCCTCTGTTTTATGGGGAGGATTACTCCTCAGCACGTTGATGTTAAGCAGTTGTGCGCCCCCCGATCCCCTAGAACAACGCAGTCAAGCTCCCCCCCCCAAGGAAGAAAGTAGCCTTACCCTCAACAATGCCACCCTAGAACAGGCCAACGCAAAAGGGCAAACGGTGTGGAAAATTCAGGTGGAGGAGGCTCGCTATAGCGTTGATGGGAAGAATGCCACCCTGGTGAATGTGAAGGGGGATTTTTACGAAGATGGCAAAGTGGTACTCCAGGTGAAGGCGGATAAGGGGGAAATTATTGAAGATGGCAAAGCCCTATTCCTGCGGGAGAATATTGTTGCCCTTGATCCCCGTAATAAAGCCGTGTTGCGAGCCCAGGAGGTAGAATGGCAAACTGAATCTAGCATTCTCACAGCTCGGCAAGATCTAAAGGGGGAACATCCTGATTTGACCGTCACGGCGAAAGAAGGGCGCTATGAAACTAAGGAAGAAAAATTAATTGTTTCTGGTGATGTGGTGGCCGTAACTGAGCACAATACCAAGGATCAAAATAAACCGAAAGACCCCCGTCGGCTGGAACTCAAAACTGACAGAATCACCTGGGAAATTAAAAATAACCGGGTTTTTGGCGATCGCCCGTTGACCCTGGTACGTTTTGTTGATCAAACTGCCACCGACGAAGTAAAAAGCGACCAAGCAGAATTGTTGCTGAAACAGCAGCTCGTACATTTAGCGGGCTTAAATCAGTTTAAATCCGTTGAACCACCGTTACAAATTGCCGCCGAACCCATTAGTTGGTACTATTTGACTCGTTTTGTGACCACCGATAAGCCGATTAGTATTGTGGATTATAAACAACAAATTACAGTGCGGGGTAACCGGGGAGCCGTCAATCTGGCCGCAGGGATTGCCAAACTAGAACAGGGCACTAATACCACGAGCCAAGAACAACAATCCCAACTATATGCGGATGAGTTGACCTATAATTTTGGTCCCCAAACGTTGCAGGCTAAGGGCAACATTGTTTATGAGCAACAGAAAGGCGTAAAGTTTAACCTCACTGGGGATTTGGCCCAGGGTTCTTTGCCTGATAATAATGTGGTGGTAACCAGTACCAGTCCAGAAAGGGTGGTGACAGAAATTTTCCCCAACCAATAAATGCAGTTGTTGATGGTTTTTCGTTAATTGAGCAACATCAACAGGGTTAAAAACCGAAAATATCTAACTGTTTGGTCCTATCTTCCGCTGCTGTCGATTCCGTTTGACTAGCCATTACCTTGCCCCGATTGCCCTTGCGTAAACCAACGGCGATTTTACTATGTTTTTCAATTTGGGCCATCACCTGCCGGGCCCTGGTAATCACTGAACTAGGTAACCCCGCCAAACGTCCCGCTTCAATGCCATAGGATTTATCCGCTCCCCCCGGTGACACCTGGTGCAAAAAGATGATTTCCTCCGGCAATTCTTTCACGGTAACTTGAAAATTGGCCACATTTTCCAATAAAGAAGCCAACTCGTTCAGCTCATGGTAATGGGTGGCAAAAATTGTCCGAGCTTGAATTTCCCCTGCTAAATATTCCGCCACCGACCAGGCGATCGCCAAGCCGTCAAAGGTAGCGGTACCCCGACCAATTTCATCTAGTAACACCAAAGATCTTGCGGTGGCATGGTTGAGAATATTGGCAGTTTCGTTCATTTCCACCATAAAAGTTGACTGCCCTGTGGCCAGATCATCCACTGCTCCCACCCTGGTAAAAATACGGTCACAAATGCTGAGGGTTGCGGCTTTAGCAGGAATAAAACTGCCGGTTTGGGCCATTAATTGGATTAACCCCACTTGACGTAAATAACAACTTTTACCACTGGCGTTGGGGCCGGTTAAAATCACCAAATCAGGATGCCAATGGTCATGGCCTAATTGGGTATCGTTAGCGACAAAAAATCCGGCTCCCAGGGATTGTTCCACCACTGGATGGCGACCGGCCTTAATATCAATTAAACCTGGCTCGGTTTGGATAATGGGACGGCAATAACCTTGATACACCGCCACCTCTGCTAACCCTGCCAACACATCGATCGCCGCCACGGCCTTGGCCACGTCCCGAATTGGTTGGGCTTTTTCCGCCACTGCGCCCCGCACTTCGCTAAAAATTTCATATTCCAATTGATTTAAATCAGCCTGGGCGGTGAGAATACGGGTTTCTCGCTCCTTCAATTCCGGTGTGATATACCTTTCTTCGTTGACTAAGGTTTGTTTGCGAATGTAATTTTCTGGAGCCTGTTCCGATTTACTGCGGGGTAAACTTAAGTAATAACCAAAGGCTTTATTATAACCTACTTTTAAATTGGCAATGCCAGTTTTTTCCCGCTCCGTTACTTCTAAGTTGGCTAACCATTGATTATCGTCTTCTAAACTTTGACGCATTTCATCCAAGGTTGGATTAACGCCACTGCGAATTAAGTTGCCTTCCCGGATATGTAAGGGGGGATTTTCCACAATATGAGCTAGAACATATTTGCCCAATTCTTCCAACTCCGGCGGTACTGTTTGTAAAGCTTTTAAATAGGGGCTATGGCCTTCCTGGGCCAATGCAGCTAAATCCGTCAACCGCACCAACGAAGAGGCCAAGCCATACACATCCCTCGCACTGGCGGTGTTCGCCCCAATTCTCCCCGTCAATCTTTCCAAGTCGTAAATTTGCCGGAGCAATTGCCGCAAATCCTGACGTAAGGCGGGGTGATGGTACAACTCTTGGATGGTGTCCTGGCGAGCTTGGATACCCTTGAGATCCAATAAAGGCTGCAATAGCCAACGCCGCAAAGCTCGACTGCCCATGGTGGTACTGGTACGGTCCAAAGCCCAGAGCAGGGAGCCGTGGAAACTGCCATCCCGCACGGTTTGATTAATTTCCAAGTTGCGCCGAGTCTGGTGATCCAACACCAGAAAATCGGTTAACCCATAGGTCTTTAATGGTTGAATGGGCACCACATGGGCCTTTTGGGTATCTTCGATGTATTCCAACAATCCCCCCGCCGCCCGAATTGCTAGGGGTAAAGCGTCACAACCCATGCCTTCCAGAGATTTGACCCGAAAAGTAGTCAATAACCGTTGTTTTGCTTCCACCAAAGAAAAGGGAGTTTGGGAGCGGAGGGAATAACAAAAACTGGTGGGCAATTGTTTGGGAATATGTTCTGAAGGCTCCCCTGGGCGCAAAATATTACGAATATCGGGGGCAGAGGTGGGAATAAGCACTTCCGACGGTTGCAGCCGCAGCAATTCCACTGCGAGGTCATCCAAATTACTAGACTGACAAGTGAAAAATTCCCCGGTGGAGATATCAGCGTGGGCTAGGCCCCATTTGTCTTCCACCATGGCGATCGCCGCTAGGAAATTATTGCGCTTAGCGGGGAGCATACTGTCGTCGGTGAGGGTGCCGGGGGTGAGCAACTTCGTTACTTGCCGTTCCACCATCCGTTTTTCTGCCTGGGCTTCGGCGGCATCTTCCACTTGGTCGCAGATTGCTACGGCGTAGCCCTTTTCCACCAACTGTCGGGCGTAGCGTTCTAGGGCGTGGTGGGGCACCCCCGTCATGGCCACCCGGCCAATTTCCTTGCCCCCTTCTTTGCTAGTTAAAATTAGTTCCAATTCCCTGGCAATGATGACCGCATCCTGGAAAAAACACTCGAAAAAATCCCCTACCCGGTAGAGCAACAATGCTCCTTGATACTGTTCCTTCACCTCCGTGTAGTGCTGGAACATCGGCGTTAACTTCTGGCGATCGAGGGTGCGATAGTCCCGTTGGGGTTCTTTAACAGTGCCGAGGATGGGAGTATCAGTCATGGCCGGAGGATGAGGTCAGCGGCTTCCCATTCTGACACCCTCTCCCCACCGACAGCAAGCTCCCACCAATGGCGATCGCCAACTCCAGTCATTATGGCCCTTCAAATTAGATAAAACCAAGAGAAATATTAGAAACATTAATCTTAATAAATTTAAGCCAGGATGATGAAGTTTAATTCCATGACTTGATAAAGTAAGAAAAAATGGAACCATCGTTATCGAAACTCGAAAAAATTAGAATTAACTCAAACTAAGTTACTCTTGGGTAACAAATCCAGTAGCTTCAGCTAAATTCCTCGAAAACCGACGTCCGTATCCATTAATTGGCGAGGATTTAAAGATTTTACAGTCTGTTCCCTTTTTGACGTTTGTAAATTATCTATAAAACTTAGTATTGCCCCCAGTAGTAGCAAAATTCCGCCTAAATACTGGGATTCTGTAGGCGTTTCCTGTAAAATCAGATAGGCAAAAATAATGGCAAGAATAGGAGTGACTAGGCTCGCTAAGTTAATCTGAATGAAACTTGCAGATTTAAGACCTGCTAACCAAGCTAATTGACCAAGAACAACAATAATAGCTCCATAAACTAGCATCCATTGCCAGAGAATTGGCGCAAAAACATCTACGAAATGGTGAAAACCATAAAGGATAACTGCCATCCAGAAAAAGACAAAGGTTCCTACCAAACTACGATAAACAGTAAAAATGCTTACTGGAATAGATTGCAGTTGTTGTTTACTTAGGATTGTTGTAATTGCTGAAATAAAAGCAGCGATCGCCACTAAGCTTTCCCCCAGTCCAAAATCCAAATTCATAACCATCTTAGCCGGTTCAGAAATATCAAAAAAAACAGTAACAGCGACTCCAATAAAGGAAATCAAGGTTGCCACTATGCTTAATCGATTCACCGAAGCTTTTAGCAAAAAAACACTTAAAATTAAAGTAAAAATAGGTTCCAGTCGTCCAATTAAAACAACATTAGTTACATTTGTTTGCCCAAGAGCAGTGAACATCAAAGCGGGGGCGATCGCCCTCGATAAAATAGCTGTAATAGTTAGTAAACGCCAATCTTTTAAGGCTACTTTTTTTAATTTGTGCAGTTGCCAATCAGGGTAAAAAATCAAAATCATTAAACCCAAGGCGCATAGATTACCAACAAAAAGAACATTACAAAGAGAAATAGGGTTACGGCCATCAATCGTATAGGCTTGCCCCAATTCAATGATTCGAGTAGTGACAGCATTGGCCGCTGAAAAAATCACTACGGCAAGGGCAAGATAAATCGGGCTCGGAATCCGGTTCAAAAAAGTGCCAAAAATAAAAATAGATGTTTTCATCAATAATCCAATTCCCGTTGATAGCCAATCTGAGGAGCCGAATAAATGGAAACAAAAACTGCATTCTCTTGACTATGATTGATCGCCCCATGAACTTGGCCTTTTTCGGCGATCGCCACTTCCCCTTGCGTCAAAGTTTGACTTTGATGCTCCCCCAAAAAATAAGTCAAAGTACCTTTTAGCATAACCCAGGTATCTTGACCATCGGGATGGGAATGAGGTTCAACAATTTGCTGAGGTTGAACAGCCCAGATAGCAATACTAGAATTTTCTGTCTCGATTACCGGCGTTACCGTTGCCCTTTGCTTAGAAAAACGCATTATTTTTTCTAAATCAAAAATTCGTTGCTGGTTCATTTTAGTAATTCTATTTTTATCTGGGTTGAGGACAAGTTTTACTGACAGAATCACACTGATAAACATACGATGCTTGCCAATGAAGAGGGATTTCCAGTAAATCCCTTGTTCCTGTTATACCTTGACCAATGAAAAGCAATAAGGCGAGGCTATTAATGATAATGTGGGCATTGCGCCAACGATTTTGACGGTCTTGATAAATATCTTGGATGGTAGCTACGGAAAAAATCATTAGCAGGGCAGCTAAAATTCCGTAGTAAAAATGAGAAACAAACCATTCATGCCCCCGACGATAAATTTCAGGTTGACAACCTAGGAGCACCAGTCCCATTCCCGTTAAAACAGCAAAAATTCCTCGCCCAAGTTTCGTTTTAGATCGAAAAAGAAAAACAAAGGAGACTATACTTAAAGCAAATAGAAAAATCACCAAAAAAATCCGCAAAGGCTCTTGAGAAATCACATTTTCATTAATGAATTTAGAAAAAAGAGGATAGGCTAATCCTAAGAAAGTAACACCTACCACCGCCATAGTTAAATATTTTCCTATCGCCACATGCTCAGTGCCAACCACCGGGGGAATTTTGCTTTTTTCTCCTGCTTTCGTCGCCAAACGTCGCTGACGGGTAAGTAAGGCACGGTTAAGCACAATACCTAAAAGGGGGAAAACCAAAATAATGGCGATCGCGGGATGCAACAAGGCCCAGGCATCTTGAAAGTCAATCATAAAAACAATTATTGAGTTTAGTAAACAAAATTCAAGAAACTAAAAACTAGCCATTCAGCATTGATTCCCCCATAATTATCAATAGTGCAATATCATCCTCCGTAACAGTTGAAATTAGCTAGGATCTTTCAAGCGAATCATTGCCGAACCAATGGGAACTTCTCCTTCGATGCCCTGTAATTGGGTGCTAACCCGATAAAGAGCACGCCCCCCCATTCTTGACATGTCTACTCCTGATAGTTGCAATCTTACATAGGTATTGGGGTCAATGGGTTGGTTAAAATCGATGGTTATGCCCCCTGGAGATTTTTTTAGGGTACCGAGAATTTCCATACCATTAGGATCAAAAGCCTTAACTTCAATCGAACGTTCCATGTCAATAGGTAAACCAATGGTTGCAGATTTAAGCGAAAATCCCGTAACTCCTAGGGTAATATAGTGCATATTACCAGCTGCTCCCACAAACCCAGAGTCCGTTACAAAAGGAGTAGTAAAATGCATTGTCATTTGTGCTTCGGCTGGGAAATCACCAAAGGGCAACAGGGCTATAGAAACAGCTAAAGCAGACAAAGAACTAACAATAGGACGAATATTCATGGTATTTAACTCCTGAAATCAATAAAAGAAAATTGGGTCAATGATCAACAAAAAGGGACAGTAAAATAGCGATTGCATCTTCCGGTTCATAGCGAACACGAAAATCCACATTGACATAGGACAAAGCGATGTAACCGCGGCGATCAATTACGAAGGTAGCTGGTACAGGTAATAACCATTCTTCTATACCATTGTGCTCAGGAATGACATAGCCTGATTGTAAATAAATTTGCTTAACAGCATCGGGAACGGTAAAAACTAATCCATAATCCTGGGCTGTTTGAAAACCATTATCGCTGAGAAGAGCGTAAGTCAAATCATGACGATCAATAGTTTTTTGTGAAGCAGCTAGAGTTTGGGGGGAAATAGCTAGAATTGTCCCTCCCAATGCTCTAATTTTATTAACAACCTTTTGATAGGCTCGTAATTCTAGTCCACAATAGGGACACCAGTAGCCTCGAAAAAATTTAAGTAATACGGGACCATTCTTTAATTGTTCGGAGAGAATGATCGTTTCTCCTTTGGTATTCTTGAGGGTAAAATCCGGGGCAAAATCTCCTATTCTTAATTGTCTTCGGTTTCTAAATTCCTCACTCAAACCCTCAATAAAATCCGAAAAAATAACAGCCCTTTCAGGAGGCGTTTTTTTCAAGGACTCTTGATGAAACTTGTACAATTCAATCTGTAAATTCACAATCTTTTGGGAGATAGCTGAAGGCTATAACCTATCATATCCCCTAAAGATAGTCCTCATTGAACAAATTCCTGGAGGGTTACTTGACTTCATTGGCGGGAAACATGGCAATCCTGCCTCCCTTCACCGCAACAACTACATCGTAGGTTGCACAATAGGAAAAGGTAACATCGTTCTTTTTGCTGTATAGATTGACAACCATTCCAGCACCCCCAGGTTGAACCCCCAATGGTTCTAGATCGCCATAGAAAAATCGCCTCAATTGGTCTCCACTACCAGTTTTTCCTTTGCTAGTGATAATTAGTTCGATCTGTTCTTGGCTGGCTGAAGGGGGAGCGGCGATCGCCGTATTTTGAGTGTGGGGTAGAAAGCTGCGAAAGGCGACATCTCCTATGGCAATTGTGCCAGCTAGGATAAGGGGAGCTAGCAAAGGACTAAAGGGTTTGAGTCTTAACATCAAGTTTTTAGGCGTAGAAATTATTGACGGAATCATCATTGCCTATTTTTTTTTTGATGGGAAGCCGGCAAAATGGAATATGCCATATGCCAGATTGGAATAGGTGTTGTTATGGATCGTCTTGCTTGTATGCAGAGTTTTGTTCGAGCGATCGAAATGAATAGCTTTTCCGCCGTGGCGAGGGAACAACAAACAACTCAACCAACCGTCAGTAAACAAATTGCCGCTCTAGAAAAACATTTGGGGGTAAAGTTAATCACTCGATCTACGACCAAACTCAATCTGACAGAAGAAGGAAAACAATATTATCAATACTGTCAACAAATTTTGGAAACAGTTGCTGAAGCAGAAGCTAGTTTAGAAGGCAAAGAGAAAGCCGTTGGTATTTTACGTCTGGGTTGTTCAGTCCTATTTGGCGAAATGCAAATTGTGCCCCGCTTAAATCTTTTTATCAGCCGCTATCCCCAGGTCAAAATAGACTTAATGATGGCTGACTATTTTGTCGATATGGTGCAAGAAGGACTAGACCTTTCTATTCGCATTGGTAATCATCAAGATAAAGCTCTAATTAGTGAACGTATTGGTATCACCCGTCGTGTAACGGTAGCTAGCACCAGTTATTTTGAAAAATCAGGGGAACCGAAAACACCAGAAGATCTAGCCAGGCATAATTGTATTATCTATACTTCCTTATCTACCATTAATGAATGGCATTTTCATGGAAATAATGGAGTTATTAAAATCAATGTTAAAGGTAGTTTTCAAACTAATAGCTCCGTTGCTGTGCGAGCCGCAGTTTTATCAGGTTTAGGCATTGCTATCGCCCCTATTTGGATGTTTGGTGAGGATATTTATCGGGGGGATCTTAAAGTTATTTTACAGGATTGTCAGCCTGTGCCTTTTCCCATTTACGCCGTCTATCGTCGCAGTCGTTTTTATCCCGCCAAAGTTCATTGTTTTATTGATTTTTTACGGGAAGAATTTAAGCTAGACCCTTGGGTTTCTGACTATGGCGCCTAATTTATCAATAGAACTTTTTTTAAGACAGCAAATAGAGAACTTTTTGACTACTGCAGTCCCGTTTTGCTCTTCAAAAATGGAGGCAGAGAAGCTCCTAACAACAGGGCGTTCATTCGCCGCTAAAATGTGGAGAATGGAAAGTTGAAGCAAGCAAGCACAAAATCCACTTTTTCTTGATTTCATTGCTGGACACTGCAATTCGCGATTTAAATCTTAAATTTAGAGATATTCATGGCCCATCCCCTCGACCTGGAGCAAACCTGGCTCTATCCCCTGCCCGAATTTAGTTTGATTGCCTTACAAGGGGAAGACCGACGACGCTTTTTACACAACCAAACCACCAACGCAGTGGAAACCAGGACAGTGGGGGAATGGTTTGAAACCGTATTCGTCAATTCCACCGGCAGAACTCTAGAGTTAGCGACGGTTTATGTACGTCAAGACTCCCTTTGGATCCAAGTGGAAGCCAACCGAAAAGACTTCCTCTGGCAATGGATGGACCGATTTATTTTCCCCTTCGACAAGGTGGAACTGGAGGATTTATCTGCCCATTATCGGGCGGTGGTACTGTTGGGAGAAAAAGTAGAACAAGATCATTTGGGTTGGCAATTACCCGCCGGGAACCAATGGTTAGCCCAATCGGTGCAGGGAGTTGAGTTACTCGTTTCTGCCCAAACAGGGTTGGATTTACCTGGTTATACAGTAATTTTTCCAGCGACTCAACAGGCAGTAATCGACCAACTTTGGGGAGATTTAGCTGTGATTACCCCCGACCAATGGGAAGGTTTGCGGATTCACCAGGGCAGACCCCAAGCAAATAAAGAACTGACTGAGGATTACAATCCCCTTGAAACCGGACTATGGCGGGCCATTTCCTTCACTAAGGGTTGCTACATTGGCCAAGAAACCATTGCCCGTTTGAATACTTACCAAGGAGTGAAACAGCGGCTGTGGCGCATTGCCCTCGATCGCCCGATGGAAGCAGGAACAGTGATTACCCTGGAAGGACAAAAGGTGGGGGTTTTAACCAGTGTGAAGGGATTGACGGGGCTTGGCTACCTTAAAACTAAGCTGGCTGATCAGGGCGCGACAGTGCAGGTGGGGGAGGCGATCGGTACAGTGGAAAAACCACCCTACATCACCCACGAATATTACCAAGGGCCGAACTAGATTCCGGAAATCGGTTTTCGCTGCTATTCCCATCACCCATGGGGTTTTGTTGGTTTGGTTACCCGATCTCTCCTTAGCATTGATTACCAACAATTGGGTGGGGGGTCATCAAATTGATCATTAGCTTGATTAAGCGAGCTTGCTGGAATCCAAAGCAAATCAAAAGTCTTCCTCGTCCCTCTGCACATCTAACCGGGCCGCCAGTACCTCCGCCACCGCTTCTTCCAAATCCAGGGGCATAAGTTGACTATAACCTTCCCTTGGGTTGAGCCAATCATCCAAAGGCACTAGCCTTAAATGCCGACTTTCCTGCCAGAGGTCGACAATGGTTTTTCCTTGGTGGTCTAGGCTAATTTCCAGATAGTCAAAGCTATTGACATTGAGATAAAGAGATTGATTGGTAACAATGGTGGCCTGTTGGGCATCGCTAAACACATCCAAGATCCAACCTTGGCCTTCCGCTTGGGATTTGCCGTCCAATTGATAGTAGTAATTAACTTGTCCTAAATCATTTAGAACCCGTTGCATATCTTCTTTGTTGACCAAAATACCCTGTTCAATCACACAGGGAGCTGGTAGTAGGGGAGAGTGAAATTCAGGATTCATGGGGGTGAGGGCGGGGTAAAAAGCTTGGTCGGTCGGTTACGGATGAATATTTACGGTTATAAATTCCACCAGGATTACTAACGAAAATCACGCAAAAGTATTAGTCTAGATGGGGAATTTTAGTTTTGGGTTGCCAAGCCATCGGTGGAGCGATTTGATTGATCCCCGCGTTAATTTTGATCTTAGCCCAAGAATTCGTAACTATATTTTAAGTTTTTGCGGAGTGGCGACTCCTTGCCCTGGGAATGGTGATTTATGAAATGGTGGCGTCGTTGGTATTTTCTCTGGGGTGGGGACAGTGTGGGGGCAGCAATTCTGTTTTACACCCGCCTGTCCTGGCCTCGGAGTTGGCCGGTAAATTTTGACCGCATTGCCCGCTGGATCACCCTCATCGGGCTTCTGTTGTCCCTAATTTTGCTGGCGGTGGGTCAGGGGTTGCAATGGTTAGGCATGGATAAATTATTGCAATCGGCCATGGTGGTTAGCCTTTGGTTAGCTTTAACGGGGGGACTGCATTTAGACGGGGTGGCGGACGCTGCCGATGGTTTAGCGGTGACTAATCCCAATAAACGTTTAGCGGTGATGCAGGACAGTCAAACGGGGGCCTATGGCGTGATGGCGATCGCCGTGGTGTTATTACTAAAAACCATGGCCTTGGCTAGCCTTAATTCCAAAGGCTTAGCAAGCTGGGCCCTAGTGATGGCCTTGGGTTGGGGGCGTTGGGGCCAACTGTTGGCGATCGCCCTTTATCCCTATTTGAAGGCCGATGGCAAAGGCGCAATGCATAAACGAAATTTAAAATTGGGGCACGATTTACTGCTGGGCACGGCCATTATGGTTGGGGGAGGAACGGCCCTGGGAATTATTTTGGGAATTACCCCTTGGTTGATGGGGGTGGGTACCGGGGCAGCGGCAGTGATCGCCTGGAGGGTAGGTCGTTGGTTTGCCCAACAATTCGGAGGTCATACCGGAGACACCTACGGCGCTGTGGTGGAATGGAGTGAAGTATTAATTTTGCTGAGTTTGTCCTTGATTTAACGAATTGAGTCATTATCGATGGCCGTTAATTTTGCCATGCCATGGGATTATGACCAGTATTAACGTGAATCACCGATAATTGTCCTAAATTTTGCAGGAGCAGACATTGGCAGAAAAACGTAAAAAACGGCGATCGTCCTCTTCTTTATTTGGAAAACCCTTATTAGGTTTGGTAGGATTGACCCTAGCGTTATATTTGTTGAGGGGCTGGGGCATTATTACCTTTTTACCGGGGGGAATCTTCCTCGGCATGGCCGCCCTCACGGTCTTTGTGGCCCTACTGTACGGCTGGGAATTGACTAGCCGTTAGGTCAATGTTGGTGATGCTGGGGTAAAATTTGAGCCGCAAACTGTTGTGATCATTGCCGCAGATTTGTCCGTTTTTGCTTAACATTTAACTCTGTTTTCGATTCGATTCATCTAAAATCTGGTTCAATTGCTGAGTTGCCATGACTGGAAAAGTTGCCGAAAGTGATCCCAAAGGACTGTTAGTACTAATTCTGCCCCTGGCCGTGGCTATGGTTTTTATCTACAAAACCTGGCGGTGGATTTTGTTGGGTCTCACCTTGGCGATCGCCTGGGTGGCCTGGGATAACTACCAATGGCAACAGAAATGCGTCGCTATCGATCCCCTCTTTAACCAACTGGTGCAAAAAAATCAGGGCATCATCACCAAGGCAGATTTGATTGATGCGGGCATTGCCAAAGGTCGGGCGGCCCAACGTTATCTTAATGACAAGGTAGCGGAGTATGGCCCCTACGAAAAACAGGTGGGGCAAGCAAAAGTTTATTACTTTATTTCTTCCAGTACCCTGGGCAACATTTTTGACGACAGTGAACCGGAATCGAAGGAACCTGACCCCAGTTCTCCCAAGTTAGCCGCTGCCACAGCTCCGGTGGTGGACCATCCCCTAGTGCCCCCCCAGGAAGAATTGATGGCTACCCCGGTGGGTCAAAGTCCTTTTTCTCAATTGGCGGAAATTAAGGAAGCCCGTAAGCAACAGGAAGAGGAAAAGGTAGCTGAAGGCACGGCCCCAACGGAATCTACTCAGGCGGAAACTATTCCCAGCAATTCCTCCTTGACCCTGATCCAATCGGAATTAGCCAAGCGCTTAGACACCACTTCCAGCACCTTGGCCCGCCGCAAAAATGAAGACAATTTTGCCGACTGGAGTCAAACTAGGGACCCTGATGGCCTGGCTTGGAGCTATGATCCAGAGTCCAAATTGTTCATCACTGTCTAGTCATTTAGTATTTATTTAGCATCAAGCTGTTGGCTTTCTATGACCATTACTTTCCAAGCTGTTATCGCCAAGTTAAACGAATTTTGGGCCCAACAAGGTTGCCTCATTGCCCAACCCTTTGACACGGAAAAGGGCGCTGGCACCATGAATCCCCACACTTTTCTGCGGGCGATCGGGCCGGAACCTTGGTCGGTGGCCTATGTGGAGCCCTGCCGTCGTCCCACTGATGGCCGCTACGGCGAAAATCCCAACCGGGTGCAGCACTATTTTCAGTATCAGGTATTAATCAAACCTTCCCCGGACAATATTCAGGAAGTGTATCTTGATTCCCTGCGGGCCCTGGGTATTCAGCCCGAGGATCACGATATTCGTTTTGTGGAAGATAACTGGGAATCCCCCACCCTGGGGGCCTGGGGCGTGGGCTGGGAAGTGTGGCTCGACGGCATGGAAGTGACCCAGTTTACCTATTTTCAGCAGTGTGGGGGCATTGATTGCCGCCCCGTTTCCATCGAGATTACCTATGGCTTGGAACGGCTGGCCATGTATCTGCAAAATGTAGAGGCGATCGACCAAATTCAGTGGAATGAAAAGCTCAGCTACGGAGATATTTTCTGGCAGGGGGAAGTGGAGCAATGTACCTACAACTTTGAAGCTTCTAATCCCGATTTATTGTTTCAATTGTTTGCCCTTTACGAGCAGGAAGCGGGACAGTTAATCGAACGAGGTTTGGCTTTGCCTAGTTTGGAATACGTGCTGAAATGCTCCCATGCGTTTAATTTATTGGACGCCAGGGGGGTAATTGCCGTGACTGAGCGCACCCGCTATATTGGTCGCATTCGCAACTTAGCCAGGGAAGTGGCCCACATTTATTTACAACAACGGGAAGCCCTCGGTTTTCCCTTGGGTAAAAAAGTAGGTAAACCCGTTGCCCTTGTCTAGGCTGATTTAACTTATTTCTTAGCCTATTGCCTACACCATTGCTGGTGAATTTGTCGTTCCTTTTGTTCCGTTATGCCTCTTTTTTCAAATAACATTTTCAATTATGATCAACAAGCAATTACTGATTTAATAATCACTGCTTCTCTGAAAATTATTTTTGCGCTAGCAATCTTATTAATTGGTTTTTGGTTATCGAGAAGGCTACAAAAACTAATCATTAGGGCCCTCAGAAAGTCCAGCCTGGAACCAACATTTATTTCCTTTGCTGGAAATATCAGCTACTACATACTTTTGTTGGTTTTCTTTGTTCTCTGTTTAGCCCAGTTGGGTATTCAAACCAGTTCCCTGGTAGCTCTTTTGGGGGCTTCCACCCTGGCGATCGGTCTAGCTTTGCAAGGTTCCCTCGCTAACGTAGCGGCTGGCATTCTACTAGTATTGTTTAATTATTTTCGGGTGGGGGAAAGGATCGAAGTCGCTGGCATTGAAGGGGTAGTGGAATCGATTGAAATTCTTTCGACAACTATCTGCACCTACGACAATCGCTTGGTGACCATTCCCAATAAACAAATCATTGAAAATAACATTATTAACCATGTGGGTAAGCCCCAGCGCCGCATAGATTTAGTCGTCGGGGTGGGGTACGAAGAAAATATTGACCATGTGCGGTCTTCTTTACAGTGGGTGCTTGATCAAAATAGTGAAGTTTGTGCAGAACCTGCCCCTACTATTGCCCTAGGAGAATTGGGGGATAGCAGTGTTAATTTCTACGTGCGTCCCTGGGTAAAATCGGAGGATTACTTCCGCCTCAAATTGCAGCTAACTGAAGCAATTAAACGGAAGCTAGACGAAGAAGATATTTCCATTCCTTTTCCCCAGCGGGACGTGCATTTAATTCAACCAGAAACAAAGGAGTTGGATATCAAAACGGCTTAGAAGTTGGCTTAATTTTCCAGATTGCCAAATAATTAAGGAGGATTGCTGTCCTTTTCCTTTTGATTAACCTTGGGGCGGTAATCCGCAGAGAAAATCTAGTTCACACTCCCTTCTTTATCACTACAGCGAATCCCGCATCAGCTTGATCTCCATAAAACAGCCGTAACGCTTATTTTATGAGGGTTTTGCTGTGGCACTAAAATGCCGTAACTGCTCTAAAGCTCCAACAATGGGAAGGTTTGATGTGATTCTCCCCGTTAATCCGGTGCTCAAGGGGTTTTTCAATCTATTCCAACGGCAATTAATGCTATGTTTCAGGCCACCCGTCGACGTTTAGCTCTTTGGTACACCTTGGTAACGGCGGTGTTATTGTTGCTATTTGCCAGTGGGGTTTATTTCTATGTCCGTCAAACCCTGGTGGAACGGATTGATGACACCCTTAAGCATGTGGTGGAAGTGGTAAATCGTTCCCTGGTGGTACAGGGCCTAGACCAGGCGGAATATGGCCTGAATGTGTCGGCTAGTTTTCGAGATAATGACGCTTCAGTGGACGATGACCACATTGATTTGGAGTGGTTTAGTGCGGAGGGTCGTTTGCTATGGTCCACCATGGGCAACAATTCCCCCCTTTCCCTTTCTAGCCAATCTAAGGCAGAGGCGGTGTCTTTTTCTGGCGATCGCCAGTTGCGCCAGGTAACCAAAAGAATTGAGGAGAGGGGTACGGTATTGGGCTATCTGCGGGTAAGTCATCCTTGGTTTGAGGTTACTAAGCCGGCCCAACAGTTGATCTGGGATTTGAGTGTGGGGCTGGTTATTTTAGTGAGCAGTGCGGCGGCCATTGGTTGGTTTTTATCGGGTTTAGCAATGGAGCCGATCGCCGAATCGTACCAGAGCTTGAAGCAGTTCACGGCTGATGCCTCCCACGAACTAAGAAACCCGATTGCAGTGATTCAAACCAATGTGCAACAAGCCTTGGACTATCCCGAAGCAGACCCCCAACAACAACGGCAACAACTCCAGGTGATTGAACGACTCACCCAACGGCTAGGTAATCTGGTCAATGATCTTCTCTTCCTAGCCCGTTCCGACAGTGGCACCCTCGGCCGGACTTGGCAGACCATTCCCTTGGATGCGCTCCTAATTGAGGTAATTGAAGAGCAACGGCTCAGTGCTGAACAACGAGGAATTTTTCTTTCCCTCAGAATTGAAAGCCAGGGAGAGAACCGGGAGGAAGACTTTACCGTGCAGGGAGATTGGGACCAGTTGGCTCGCCTATTTACTAACCTAATTACCAATGCCTTTGACCATAGCCAGCCCCAGCAACAACAGGAACCTTCGGTAGCCCTTACCCTAGAACGCTGTACCCCTGACCATGGAGCCCTACGACCCAGGCAACCTAGCTTACAGGTCACAGTGGCAGACAACGGAGTTGGCATTGATCCAGAGCAAATTCCCCATTTATTTGACCGCTTTTTTCGAGCTGATCCTTCCCGATCGCCTAATCAAGGGGTTGGTCTCGGGCTGGCGATCGTGGCGGCCATTGTGCAGCATCACCAGGGCAAAATTAGTGTCAGCAGTTCTCCCCAGGGCAGTCAATTTCGGGTGCAACTACCCAGTGCGGTTTCCCCTGGATAGGTAGTTAGGCAGTTCAATTTCCCATCAATTTTCTACTTTCCATCTACCAAAATAAACTTAGCTATTTTCCTGTTTATCCGTTGATTGTTGGGCTAGCCCCTGGAGAAAACCAAAGACCACCAACAGGTTAGAAACGGACAAAAATACTTCCGCACTGCCATGGAGCCAATCCACGTCGGCCAACTGGGCTTGGTAATGGCTTTCAGCATAGAGCCCTGCGGGAATAGTTACCAAAACAAACACTAATAGAACATAGAATCCCACCAGCACTAGCTTGGGGGTTTGGGGTGATCGCCGTAGAAACCAGAGGAAACCCAGGTAGGGAAAAAGGGAAAGGGCAAAGAGATTTTCCTTGGCAAAAATTTGGCTAAGTTCCATCAGGGCTTGGGGGCAGAGGGCTGGGCTGATTGACGATAAATCCACCAGGCCGCCAGACAAAGGGTAATATTACCGATCACAGTGGTCAGGGCTTGGAGCGTCACTAACCAATCTAACTGACTAGCATTGTCAAAGAAATGCCAGGTGCAAGCACACATCGCACTCACCAATGCTGGCACCATTCCCCAGGCCAGGGCCCGCCAGTGGCCATAACCGGCCTTTGCGGCATAACGACCCACCAAGGCGATCGCCACTATCCATTCAATGACACTGGAAACATGAACCATCCAAGTGGGAATTGAGAGAGCATTCACTATTGGCTATCCTGGATAACTGGTTTTTACTCAATAATTATGGCAATTAAAACAAATTAACAATACTGTGCCCAGCCATCCCCTACCGGGGACAGCAACTTGAGCGAGACCTTGAGGTAATGGGAGCAAAGCGTTTCCAGCATAGTGCAGGGGGAATTAGGAGTTAAAGGAAACCCAGCCCTTCCCTTAATGGTGGAGGGTCCAGGCGGTGGGCGGTAAGAGGAAGGACGCTTACTTTGGCATATTTGGTTGATTGGGTAATGCCCATGGCTGGCGATCGCCTTTAATGCCAGACTCCAATCGATGCAGGGGTTGGGGTCTTGGCTGGAAGAAATGTCCTACCATGGGGAATACGTAACGAAATATTAAGTAAGTTACCCCGTTTATTGCCTTACCTATGACCCCGATCGCCATTTTATTTTCCACCCCTTTGAAGCGTTTCCTGCGGGAAAAAGTGCTTTTGGGCAATGCCCCCAGTTGGGAGTTGCTGGCCATCCTGAGTATTTACTTTGTCCAGGGGGTGTTGGGGCTTTCCCGTTTAGCAGTGAGCTTTTTCCTCAAAGATGAATTGGGGCTGAGTCCAGCGGCCATGGGAGCCCTGATTGGTTTGGGAGCGGCCCCGTGGATTATTAAGCCAGTGCTCGGTTTACTGTCGGACACGGTGCCCCTGTTCGGTTACCGACGGCGATCGTACCTGTGGTTATCGGGGTTAATGGGCAGTGCCGGTTGGCTACTGTTTGCGGGCTGGGTTGGTAGCGGCACCCAAGCTGGGTTAGTGTTGCTGTTTACTTCTCTATCCGTGGCGATCGGCGATGTCATTGTCGATTCCCTGGTGGTGGAACGGGCCCAACGGGAATCCCTGGCCCAAGTGGGATCTTTGCAATCCCTCACCTGGGGAGCAGCCGCAGTGGGGGGCATCATCACCGCCTATGCCAGTGGCGCTTTGTTGGAATGGTTTAGCACCCGCACCGTCTTTGCCATCACCGCCATTTTTCCCTTGCTGACCATAGGGGCAGCTTTTTTGATTAGTGAAGCATCTGCTGATGGAGAAGATAGCAAGCCGGAACCCCGCGCCCAAATTAAATTAGTTTGGCAGGCAGTGCGCCAAAAAACTATTCTGTTACCCACTCTGTTTATTTTCTTTTGGCAAGCAACCCCCAGCGCCGAGTCAGCCTTTTTCTATTTCACCACCAACGAGTTGGGCTTTGAGCCAGAATTTTTGGGGCGGGTGCGTTTGGTCACTAGCGTAGCCGGACTGATAGGGGTGGGACTTTACCAACGCTTTTTAAAAACCCTGCCCTTCCGGGTAATTATGGGCTGGAGTACGGTAATTTCCAGTGCCCTAGGGTTAACTACCCTGATTTTGATTACCCACGCTAATCGAGCTATCGGCATTGATGACCATTGGTTTAGCTTGGGGGACAGTATTATTCTCACCGTAACCGGTCAAATTGCTTTTATGCCAGTGTTGGTTCTGGCCGCCCGTCTCTGTCCACCGGGCATTGAAGCCACTCTATTTGCCCTGTTGATGTCGGTGATGAATTTGGCGGGGGTATTGTCCTTCGAGCTGGGTTCATTACTGACCCATTGGCTGGGGGTAACGGAAACCCAGTTTGATAATTTGGCTTTGTTGGTGATTATCACTAACCTTTCCACCCTGCTTCCCCTGCCCTTTTTGGGCCTGTTGCCCGCGGGAGATCCCCAGGAAAATCAAGCAATGGAGGCCGTGGATGTCCCTGGCGATCGCCTGGTGTTGCCCCCGGCGGAAGTATTTGAACACCATACGGTGGGAAGTTTGAGCGACCAAAACTTTTTGCCCGAATTTGTCCCAGAAAAAAGTTCCAGCCTTCCTTAGTTTGCGGTTAGTAGGGCGACATCGCTTTGCCCCTGGAGGCAATACCTTAGACTGGAGAGGGGATTGATTTGCCTCGAACTGCCTGTTTTGCTGATCCAGGCCACCCCGCCCAGAATCTAGCTGTGATCCTGTAACCTCTGAGTTTTGTAAAAATGTGGCTTCTTTTGCTCATCCTTGCTGTCATCACCTATTTTGTGGTTAAAAGCAATGCCGCCCCCATCACCCGCACCCCGATTTGGATATTGTGGTTGGTGTTGATGACCCCGGCCACCCTCTGGACAATTTGGGCCATGATCCATGGCCCCGATGCCCCCCTGCCAGCCTTGCTATTGCTGGGGCCGTTTTTAGTCTGTCCTTTGCTCTACTGGTGGTTAGTGCAAAAGGGTCGCATTGTCCCCGATAAACAGGCCCAGGCTACCGCTTCCCCCAACCCCGATAACGCCCAAGGAACAGAGCAGAAATCATCAGAGCCAGCCCCCCGACCCATTGATGCGGCGGAAGAAAAATCTTTGCGGGATTGTTTTCCCTGGGGAGTGTATTACCTCCAGCAATTGGACTACCGTCCCCAGGCCATTCTGTGCCGAGGCAAATTACAAGTGGCACCGGAAATGGCCTATGAACGGGTCAAGGGTAATGTGGAAGATGCCTTTGGCGATCGCTTTTTGGTGCTATTTCAAGAAAGTTTGCAGGGCCAACCTTTTTTTGCCCTAGTACCTAACCCAGCCCAGGCGAAGGAAGATAATACCAATAATGCCGAAAAGCTCCATAAACCTTGGTTAGCCTTAACTTTACTGCTGCTCACTGGGTTCACCACCACCATGGTAGGGGCAGAAATGGCGGGCTTAACCCCGGAAAAACTCCAAGCGGGCATCCAAACGTTAATGGTGGGTTTACCCTACAGTTTGGCAATTTTGACTATTTTGGGCTGCCATGAACTAAGCCATTATGGGGCGGCGGTACATTACAAAATCCGCACTACTCTGCCCTATTTCATTCCCATTCCCTTCTTTTTGGGCACCTTTGGTGCTTTTATCCAGATGAAGTCCCCGGTGCCCCACCGTAAAGCTTTATTCGATGTGGCGATCGCCGGCCCGTTGGGGGGTTTGGTAGTGGGCTTACCGATTTTGTGGTGGGGGTTGACCCAGTCCACGGTGGCAGCCATGCCAGACAATACTAACCTGTTGCGATTTGATGCTTTGGATTATCGCTTTTCTCTCCTGATGACCCTGATTAGTAAGGCGGCGTTGGGCGGTCAACTGGGGCCGAACACGGTACTGGATCTCCATCCTTTGGCGATCGCCGGTTACATTGGTTTGATTGTAACGGCGTTGAATTTGATGCCCTTTGGCCAGTTGGATGGGGGCCACATTATCCATGCCATGCTGGGGCAACGGGTGGCCATTGTGACGGGGCAAATTACTAGGGTGGTGATGGTGTTACTTTCTTTTATCCGCAGTGACTTTTTCATCTGGGCAATTATTTTGTTGCTCATGCCCGTGGGGGCCCAGCCAGCGTTAAATGATGTCAGTGAGTTGGACGATCGCCGGGATTTATTGGGCATTGTGGCGATCGCCATTTTGATTTTGATCCTTCTGCCGGTGCCTCCCCCCCTAGCCCAATGGTTGCAAATATAGGGTAGGGAAATCCCTTAATCAAAGTTGGCACGCAGTAACCATAAACTCCCAGGGGCATCGAGACTGCATTAAGGATTAACCGGGAAAAAGTCGTAACCGGTGACATGGCTGGGAGAAGGTTTAATTTTCACTAGAGTGGCTTGTCCCGCCCGATCGCCATTGGGTAAAAAACTAACCTCACCATTGATGGTGCTGGAAACAAATTCCGGTTCTTTCAAAGCCTTTTGTAAACCTGGACGGCTGGGGGCAATGGCTAGGGCGTTGGCCACCGTATAAACTGCATCGTAGGTAGCCGCCGTGCGCCAAGACACATCTCCCCCCCAAAACTTCCGGGCGGCCTCGGCAAAGGGACGATTGGCCTCACTTTTGGAACTCCAGGGTATGGCCACCATTAAACCCACCATGCCCCGGCCTTGTTCCAACGTTTTAATCGTAGACAGGGGACTATTGCCATAGAGCTTCAGGCGACCCCGGTTGGCGTCACCCAGGGCGAAAGCACGATCAAGGCGGTCAATGTGGGGCAAAATTAGCAATCCCTGGGCCCCACTGGCAACAATTTCCGCCATCTTAGCTTGGCTGTTGAAATTGGCTTCACTCAGGTCACAGACGGTGGGGGCTAACTGGCCGCCGCTGGCCAACAAACCGGTGGTAAATTCTTGGTAAAAAGAAACGCCGTCGGGGGCTTTGGAATCGTAGCAGACCGCCACTCGGTCAACTTCTTTCCCGACCTGTTGCACCAGGGTTTGGGCGGAGGTGTTGATCTGGGGAATAACCCGAAAAATATGGTCGCCAACATTGGTAATGCCATTGGCGTCGCTAGTGGCGTTGACCAGCACCAATCCCCCCGCTTCGTAGGTAGGGGCCGCACTGAGGGTGGCACTGCTGGCATTATGCCCCACCACCCCAAGGATTTGATTTTGTTTAATCAAAGCTCCGGCAAATTGTTGGGCCAAAGTGCCGTCATTGGCATCATTGACAATGGTGATGTGCAAAAAACGACCGTCAATACCGCCCTTTTGATTGATTTCTTCCTGGGCCTGGGCCGCCCCCCGCAAAATTTCCTGGGCAATGTTGAGGCTACTGCCCACCGGGGCCACCACCGCTATCTGGAGGGGATTATGGTCTAAGGCCCGCAAATTGTTGAAGTAGATCCAGGCTTCAGGATCGTTGGGGGACTTTTCCAAATGTTGAGTTAATTGTGCCAACGCTTCTGCGTTTTTACCCTCGGCGATCGCCTTGGACGCAAATAACTTAGTTTCATTGTCCATGGTGGGAACGAGCACCCTTTCCCCGGCGCTGGCATTGGCCTGTAATTCCCTCGGCATGGGAACCGTGGTGGCAGGCCCAGGAGTGACCGCAGCAGGATTCATTCTGTTAAATAAAAACCATCCTCCTGCTCCCACAATGCCCAGGGTGACTAACAACGCACCGATTAAAATGGGAATCTCTTTTTTGTTGGACATATTGGCACTCACACTTAGGGGGAACCAACCAAAGGCAGCTTGGTAGGTATTAAGGGTATTCTTTCCAACATACTAGACCTCCAACCCTGTCCCCATGGTTTCCCTACGTTGTAGTTAGCGAATGGCGATCGCCTTTTGACCGAGAAAAATGGAAAAATATTGTTGATAGATTCATTTCTTTGTAGATTTTGGCCTCTAATTCTTTGCCTAATAATTCTCCTAACCCCACCGCCTGGGCCAAACCATTACAGATTGGCACCCTCACCCTCCACAGCCGGGTCTTCCAATCCCCTTTATCGGGGGTGACGGACTTGGTGTTTCGGCGGTTAGTGCGCCGCTATGCCCCCCAGGCCATGCTCTATACGGAAATGGTCAGCGCCACGGAAATTCACCATCTCCGCACGTTGCCCCAGGTGATGGAAATTGATCCCCAGGAAAATCCCATCAGTATCCAGTTGTTTGACTGTCGGCCGGACTTTATGGCGGCAGCGGCCCAAAAAGCGGTGGCCCAGGGAGCCCAATCGGTGGACATTAACATGGGTTGTCCGGTCAATAAAATCACTAAAAAAGGGGGCGGTTCCTCCCTACTGCGGCAACCGGATGTAGCCGAAGCCATTGTCAAAACTGTGGTGGCGGCGGTGGATGTACCTGTTACGGTCAAAACCCGCCTCGGTTGGGATGATCAGGAAATTAATATTGTCGAATTTGCCCAGAGATTGCAAGATGCGGGGGCACAAATGTTGACCCTCCATGGCCGCACCAGGGCCCAGGGCTATAACGGCCGGGCCCGCTGGCAATGGATTGCCAAAGTTAAACAAGCTCTGTCAATCCCGGTCATTGCCAATGGGGATATTTTTTCGGTGGAAGCGGCGATCGCCTGTTTAGAACAAACCGGAGCGGACGGGGTGATGTGTTCCCGGGGGAGTTTGGGTTATCCCTATTTAGTGGGGGAAATTGAGCATTTTTTTAAAACTGGAGAGAAACGAAGGGCTCCCACGGTGGCGGAAAAATTAACCTGTGCCCAGGAACATCTGCAAATGCTTTGGGAATATAAGGGTCAACGGGGTCTATTCCAAGCCCGTAAACATTTAGCATGGTATTGCAAAGATTTTCCTGGGGCGGCGCAGTTGCGGGAACAACTTTTTCAGATCAATTCTGTACAAGAAGGGAAAGATTTACTGGATCAAGCTATCAGCACAGGAAAATTGTGCCTGTAATGATTTTAACCATTGGGCCTCCTGACGGCGATCGCCAATTATTTCTAAAACCCGGATGGAAGTGGAATTGTTTCTTGGCCATTGTTCTTTTAAGTCCCAAAGGTTAGTAATAATTTGGTGTTCCACTCCATAGGTGCGACAAAGTTGACTGAAGTCCACTCCTTGGGGCGTAGCAAAATAGGTTTCAAACACATCTTCACATTGGGCAATGGGTAGGGTTTGGAAAATACCGCCACCGTTATTATTAAGTAAAATAATGGTTAGATTACCCTGCATTTGGGACTGATTTAAAAAACCATTGCTGTCGTGCAATAGGGATAAATCGCCAGTTAATAATACTGTCTCCCCTGGGCTACGGTGGGCAATACCCATGGCAGTGGAAAGGGTGCCATCAATACCGTTGGCTCCCCGGTTAACAAACATACGATGGCGATCGCCGTTGACGGGCCAGAAAAATTCCAGCCAGCGCACAGGCAAACTATTGGCCACCAACAAATTAGTTTGGGGCGCTAAGCAATGGGCCAATTGGGCCACCATTAAAGGGGTATGGGCATCGGCTAGGGCAGAAATGATCATTGTTTGGCTTTGCCGCTGTTTTTCCTGCCAACTATGGGCATAACTTTTCTGTTCTGCATCGGGGGTTAATCCCTGGCTATGTACATAGTCCGCTACCTGGGCAACGCTGGTGGGCAAGTAAATCGTTTGTCCTTGTAGGGGGTCTAAATTTTCTCCATGGAAGTTCAAAATATAACGGGGACAATCAATGGTGCTGAGCCAATTTCGCAACGCTTTACTAGTGGGCAATTCACCAATTTGAATAATTTGCTTTGGCACTAACTGTTTTGCCCAACTGGGGCAACGGATCAGAAAGTCATAATTGGTAATTAAAGCGGTCTGGCCATCGTCATAGTTACGCAAAGAACAAAGGGCATCGCACAGTACGGGATAATGCAACGCCCTGGCGATCGCCAAAATATCTGTCAGCAAAGCAGGGGTTTCACCACCGGGCAGAACTCCCACCAGGATTAACCCCAATCGACTGAAGTCCGGCTGGGGCGGGGAAAAAGCGGAAGTAATAGAACTGAAAGGCAAGGAAATCGCTTCTCCCTGATTCATTGCTGCAAACGTTGTTAGCCCCCGATAAAAATGCTCCTCGTCAAATTCTCTGGCTAGATGCTCTAAGCACTCTGAACCATCTTCCAGGGGCACTAGAGGTTCATCAAAGGGGCAATTGAGATGCACCACCCCCAACCCAGGCCAAAAACATTTTTGCCAACTATGGATCACCGTTTGCCGCAGATAATGACAATAGTCCATGTTGGGCTCCGGCAATGCCAACTCCGTTTGCCACTGGGGGTAGTGGCCATAGAGCTTGGTCTGGTCAATGGTCTGCCCGGCCCGGCAATGACGCAATCTCGGGGGGCGATCGCCAGTTAGCACCAACAAAGGCACCTGACTGTAATGGGCTTCAATAATTGCGGGTAGGAAGTTGGCCGCCGCTGTACCGGAAGTACACACTAAGGCCACTGGTTGCCCTGTGCATTTGCCATGGCCCAAGGCAAAAAAGCTAGCAGAACGTTCATCCAAACTAACTACACAGTCAATACCTCCATGGCGGGCCAAGGCCACCGTTAAGGGACTGGAACGGGACCCAGGACAAATAACCGCCTGCCGGAGGCCCAGTCTGAACCAGGTTTCCACCAAAAGAGAGGCGGCCAAGCTATTGAGGTTAGTGAAATCAACCATGCCCCACGCTCAAATCAATCAGGCTGGAGGAAGGTTGGTTTTGTTCGCCATTCCCTTGGCCCAGGTTAAGCACCGCCACCGTCAGGGCCGCAATAATAATCACTATGCCCCCCGCAATTAACAACTGACTAGTTTTGGAAAGGGCCAGGAATTTGGCTGCCAAGCTCCCAGAGCGATGGGCTGGCTCCGGTTGTTTTGCCATTGTTGCGATTGTTGGTGGGGGGTCTAGGGGCGGATTGAGGGGAATTTCCTCCGGAGGTAGGGGGGGCTGGGTATCAAAGGGGCGAGAAGCCAATGATTCTTTGGGATCCTGTTGGGGAATGGGATGCTCCGGTTCCGTTTCCTTGGGCTTGGCCACTGGCTTTTGGCTGAAGTCGGGATAGGCGATCGCCTTGAGGCCAAACTC
>NZ_JADEVV010000051.1 GCF_015207985.1 Synechocystis salina LEGE 00031
CCCTTCCCCCGGCCCCCGCACCAACGCCACCAAGGCTTCACTGGGTTCTCCCCCCCGTTGGCGATCGCCCTTTTCCAACACTTGTCCACAGCTATGCTGCCAATTCTCCAGCGCCACCCTCGCCAATTCCCCCATGGGCACCCCAGGATTCCCCAAACCCTGGGCCACCAGGTCGGTAATTTCCCTAAACCCAGGCAAATTTAAAATTTCCGCCAGCCCAGCAAAAATTTCTGTTTGCGTCCCCAACGTTGCCCGCAATGTTTCCTGGTCTCTCCCCGCTAACGCAGTGCTAATCTCCGTCAATCCCTGGGCAACATCCACCTCAAACAACGACGCCACAATGTCCACCCCCAAATCCGCCGAGCTGGGCAAAAACTGTTCCCCCGCCGCCAGATGCTCCCCCAACTGTTCCTCAATGGCCGCAATCACCGGCAACCCCTGCTCCAAAACCTCACTATGGTCCAACTGCCCCGTTTCAATCTGGGTGGTGAGGGCTTGTTTCAGGTGGTCAAACCCTGCCAATAGCAGTCCCTCCATGGTTTCATCCACCACCACCGCATCGTTATACAACGCCTTGAAAATATCCTCCAGTCGGTGGGCTAACTCCTCAATGGCCGGCAGTTGCACACTGGCCGCTCCCCCCTTAATGGAATGGGCTGCCCGCATAATGCCATGGATCTGGGCTGGTGTTCTCTCCCCCCTCAACTCCAGCAAGCTCATTTCAATCACACTGAGCAATTCCGGTGCTTCTTCAATGAAAAACTGGTAGGCGTGGTCACGGATATCGGAGTTGAGCATGGAGGCAATGGGGGTGTTAGGAGTGGGGCAAAAGGGTGGCAGCTAGCTGTTGCCAATACTGCTGATTGGTTTCCAGTTGCTGGTTATGGCTATTCAGTTGCTGGTTGCTGGCCTTGATGCTGCTGGTCAATTCCCTCGCCTGGGACTGGATGGTCACAATTAAGGCTTCCATGGCCGCCGTTGCCTCCGCCGATTGGGCCGCCAAGCTCCGCACTTCGTCCGCAATGACCGAAAAGCCCCTACCTTCTTCCCCGGCCCGGGCCGCTTCAATAGATGCTTTCAGCGCCAACAGATGGGTCTGGGCCGCAAATTGTCGAATCAAGTTAATCGCATTGGCAATTTCCTGGGTGGAACTATCCAGATTTTCCAGTTGTTCCCCCGTGGTGGCCATGGTTGACCGCACACTACGCATGGTCTGCAGGCTCTCCGCTTGCCCCTGGCTAATCTGCCCGGACAGCACAGCCCGCTGGTCCTTTGATGGTTGGTTCTCGCTCGCAATGGTGGGCATATCAGGCATAGCAATTGTCAGGTATGGGTTTTATGGGTTCGTTATCCGTCGGTCAAATCATTGCACTTTGAATTGTTTGACCGCCTCTTGCAATGACTGGGCCACCGCCAACAGCTCTTTAAAAGTGGCAGATACGCCACTGGCTTCGCTGGAGTTTTTGTCCGCAATCTGGGCCACCAGGGCCATGGTTTGAGTCACCGATTCACTGGTTTGGGACTGTTCAATGGCCGCTGAGGTGATAGCTTCCACCAAGCCACTAATCTGGGCACTCACCGCCGTGATTTGGTTCAAGCTCCGCCTTGTTTCTTCCACCAGTTTGGTACCTGCCACTACCTGTTCTGTGCCCGCTTCCATGGCATTCACCACTTCATTCGTTTCCGCCTGAATTGTAGCCACCAGTTGGGAAATTTCCGCCGTTGCTTCTGCTGATTGCCTTGCCAGGGAACGCACTTCATCGGCTACCACAGCAAACCCCCGCCCCTCTTCACCGGCATGGGCTGCTTCGATGGCGGCATTGAGGGCTAGGAGGTTGGTTTGGTCGGCAAAGCTACCGATTAGGTTCACCACTTTGGAAATTTTTTGGGATGATTCCCCCAACCGTTTCACCTGCTTGGCGGTGGCGGCCACTGTCTCCCGAATTGCCATAATCCCATCCACAGTGCGGTTCATGGCATCTTCCCCCTGGTCTACGGTTTGGGTCGCCCGTTGTACCGCCGATTCTGCTTGGGCAGCATTTTCTGCCACTGCTTGGATGGATTTATTCATGGCCTGCAGTCGTTCCAGGGCTTCCGCCACATCTGAGGCCTGTCGGTTGGCTTGCTGGGCTAGTTGCCGCACTGCCACTTCGTTAGTGTCAGTAGTCTCGGTAAATTGACTGGCGGCGGTTTGAACTTGGGTCACAATGCGCCGCAGGCTTTCAATGGTTGCATTGTAGGAATCGGCGATCGTGCCAATTTCGTCCTCGGTGACATGGGCCCGGATGGTTAAGTCGCCCCGGCTGACGGGGTCCACTTCCATTAGCAATTCCAAGGCCCGCTTTTGCATTTTTTCGCGCATTTGCCGTTGTTCTACTTCGGCTATTTTTTGTTGGGCTAGTAGGTCGGAGCGTTCTAGGGCTAACCCCACCTGCACGGTCAATTGGCCAAATAAATCGATTTCATTTTGGTGCCAGTCCCTGGGCCCGGAGCATTGGTGGGCAATGAGTAGTCCGAGCAGGTTGCCTTTGTAATTGATGGGAGCGACTAAGTTAGCTTTGACTTCAAAGGGTTTGAGTTGGCCAATGTGGCAAGGAGTTAAGCCAGCGTTGTAAATATCCCTGGTGGCCTGGATGCGCCCCGAACGGTATTTTTCCACATAACTATCAGCAAAGCAGGGGTCGGCAATGGTGGCTCCTAGGGCTTTGGGATATCCTTCTGCTACGGATTCCACAATTACTGTGCCGGCCCAGGTGGCATCGAATCGATAGACAATCACCCGATCCGCTTTGAGTGCGAGGCGGATTGCTTGGGCGGCGATGTCAAAAACCTGCTCGCTGTTGATGGCGGCGGAAATTTTTAGGGTCAATTCTTTGAGGATTTGGGCTTGTTGGGCGCTCTCGTTACGTTCCTGGATCAGGTTGGCCCGGTCCAGAGTGGTCTGTAGTTCTTCAGTTAACTGTTGGAGAAATTGTCTTTCCCTCATTTCCCACTGGTGGGGACGTTGGCAATGGTGGGCCATGAGCAGTCCGAGGGGGTAGTTATCCCGGTAGAGGGGCACTGTCAAGCTCGCTTTGACTTGGTGTTGCTCTAACCATTGGCGGTGGCTGCTACTGATACTGGCGCTGTCAGTGTCGTTGATGGCGACAATCTGGGAAGGAATATCTTCCTGGGCCCAGGGATGGGGGTCTTTGTTGTCAATTAAGCCTTGGGTGGCCAAGTCCAAAGCCTGTACTACCATGGCTTCCGACTGATAGCGGGGATGGTAGTAAAACACTAACCGCTCACAACCAAACAGGGCCCTGGCTTGGTCGAGATTCTTCTGAATTACGCCTTGGATTTCGTCAATGTCGGAAAGATTGGCCCGGGAAAGTTCAGTCAATAGTTCTGATTGTTTGAGGGATAAATCCTGCTGATGGCGCAATTTTTGAACCTGGGCACTGAGGGCGTCAATGGTTTGGTCGGCGATCGCCAATTCATCACCGGCCATGGCCGGGGGTTGGTCTAGATTCCGGTGGGAATACTTTGCTTTCGATGCCAGGGCAGTTTGGGCTTTGGTATTTTCCCCCACCATCCAATAGGCCACGAAGGCTGCCCCCACAGCAGTCACCAGTAGCCCGATCAAAATCTGGTCGCGGATTTGTTTAGTAGTGGATTCCTTCACCTGTTCTTCCATGGGAGGAACCTGGAGCCGGTCCACGCTGCTGAGATTTAGCCCCCCAATCACCCCAGCAGGGACCAGGCCAATTAACAGAGCTATCAACACCGCCTTATTGCGGAGGGAAAGTCCCCCACCTTGGGCAGATGGCTGGGTTGGGGTAGACGTCGGGCTCAAACTATCTGGGTCGGCGATCGCCATGAGGGGAGCCAACGGTTGCATGGGGGGTAACTCCACTTTGGGCAAACTGATCGGCGATGGTGGAGTCAACTCCGCTGCCGATTGGGTCAGGGCCGCCAGGGCGTCGGTGTCAATGACTGGGTTGGAGCTAGTGGCAACACCTTCTAGAGCGGCGCTTTCTTCCACCAAGGCCTGGGCCATGAACTGGGCCCCATCTACCCCCGGTTCCTCAGCTAACTTTTCTAGGGAAACCAACGTCTCTGCCTCAGTTCCATTGCCTGCATCATCACCATTAATGCCATTTTCCTTGCCATCCACGAACCAATCCAGGGCATCCCCCGCCTTCTTTTCGTCCTCTCCATCCACGGCGGTAAAAGCACCGCTATTTACTGGCAATTCATCCTGGGCTTCGGAGGTTTCCGTCAACTCAGCAAAGAGGACATCATCAAGGGGCTCACCACTGCCTAAGGGTTGGACAGCATCAGGGCGGCGATCGGAGGAAGGAGTTTGGGTCATGGTTAGAATTTACCAGTTAGGTAAAATGGGCAGAAAAGGGGCGACATCAGTACCTCCAGCAAAGCAATTAAGCTTGGGCTGAAGGAGCCACCTTAAAGTCTAAGAAGAGAGATACAAGCACTAAAAACAAAACTGTAATTGTCTCATTCCTAGTTAGCTTGCTGATTGAGCTAAAATTCCAGTCAAAAGTGTAGAAAATTTAGCCAATAGTTAGCAAATTGATCGATTGACTCGTTTAAAAAATTCAATAAAAATCAATAAAAGTTAATTAGGAGCAATCTGGGTGGTGGCCATGAGGCGGCCTACTATGGCCTGGGCATCCAATACCACATACATCACCCCTGGGGGGCTGACCCAAAATCCCCGCACATAGGGTGCAAGGTCAGAACTAATGCTGGCGGCGGGGGGAGATTGGATTTGATCCGTTTCACACCAGGTAATGTCCTTCACCTCTGTGACCACCAGTCCCAACATCTGACTGCGTTGACCTGGCGATCGCCTGCCTCCGCTGGGATCAAGGTCGAAGGGTACACCTCCATTTAAAATAATAACCCGATAGTTGGTGCGGGAACCGGATTGGAGGTGCCAAGGAGTTAGCCCCAAAAAGGCGCCAAAATCAATCACCCAGAGCACTTCTCCCCGCCAATTATGGACCCCCATAGTCCAAGGAGGCATGTGGGGGATGGGGGTAATCTGCCCCAGGGGCACCGTCAGAATCTCCGTTAACTGGAACAGAGGCAAAATCAAGTTGGTGTCTGGTTCAAGTACAAATTGTAAAAACTGCTGGCGGGGGACTTGGATGTCACCCAGCATGGCGTTGGAGGAAAAGGTGTTGGCTGGCAAAACAGTTGCTCCTAGAAATTGCCCCAGGGGGACCGGAAAAATCAACAAGCTTTAGTAATAGATAATTTGCCCATCGGCTGAGAAAATTAATTGGTTAGCCGGAGAAAATTAACGGGAAAGCATCGCGTGGGAAAGTTTAGATAAATTGTTTGATTACTGTGTTGAACTCCTCCTGATCAATGGGTTTAGTAATATAGGCATCCGCCCCTTGGCGTTTACCCCAAAATTTATCCATATCCGTGGCCTTAGTGGAACAGAGGATGACTGGAATACTTTTAGTTTGGTCTTTGTCTTTCAATTCTCGACAAATTTCAAAACCACTGCGCCCCGGCAGCACAATATCCAAAATAATGACGTCGGGCACTGCCTGGGACAATTTTTCCAAGGCTTCTTCGCCACTGATGGCGGTGGTGACGTTAATGCCTAACTTCTGACAAAAATCACTGATAATTGAACGTTCTGTGGAGGAATCGTCAATAATAAGTGCGCTGCCCATAATGTTGCCTCGGTGCTTGATTAATCGAAAAGTGAACAATAAATAGTAAACAGTTATAAATCCTAAACCAAACCACAAAAGTATTGGCTCAGAATTAAGACAGACTCCGCAATTTTTCAGAGCTGCCTCCGGTCAAGTTATTCCACTGGCACCGATGCCTGCTCTTGGAGGTGTTTTTTGATAGTTTGCAGAACCATGTCGGGGTTGACGGGCTTACTCAAAAAATCGGTGGAGCCGACCATTTTGGCCCGCACCCGATCAACAATGCCGTCATTGCCGGTAAGGATGACAATGGGAGTACTTTTAAAAATGGATAATTTACGCAACTGTCCACAAATTTCGTAGCCGTTAGCATTGGGCATCACCAAATCGAGGAAAATTAAATCCGGTTTACGGGCTAAAAGAATGGCGATCGCCCGTAGCGGATCATTAACTCCCACAAACCGATACCCGGCTGTGGTGAGGATTTTTTCCATGGTCTGACAAATCAGGGGACTGTCATCCACACAGGCGATCAGGGGGCCACTGGGCCCATCGGGCTGGGCCACCACTCCCCTCACTGGCGGAGCAATGGGCGGCGGCAAATCGGGAATTTTAATTAACTCCACCAATCCCAACTGCAGATAGGGTAATAGGGAAGTGGTTACACTCAGCACATCCCGCTTCATACGCACCGACAAATCCCGTAGGGACTGATTCCCGTCCAGCAATTGCTTGAGGGTTTGGTACACCTGGGGAGTGGTGCGTTGTTGCAACTGTTCCGCCTGGCGAATGATGGGGGCGGCATTGGGGGAGCGGTCCGCAATCTTGGCCCCCTGCCATTTGCTCCATAACTGTTGGGACTCGGCAATCATCTGGTCTGCGTCAATCAACACCAACCTTGTGGAAAGCAAATTATCCTGGCGCAGATCACAGGCCACCTCCATGGATTGGGTAATGTCGAACAATACTTCTACCACCGTGGCCCGAATGAGTCGGGCGGCCTGTTCCCTCGTGACCTTCTGTTGGGCTACCCAGTGGCAGAGCAGTTGGTACTCCCAGCAAATTTGTAAATCCTGGGGATCAATGCTAGCTAAATCTGTTTGCACAGAGGCTAAGTTAGCAGCAATTTGAGGCAGGTAAGAAGCAATTTGCCGACGCCAACGCCGGACAGCATGACGCCCTCCGGTGGCATACATAATGCGGCCTAGATAAAGATAGAACGACCACTGTTCCCCCGTTGCAGTGGAAAGGATTAGTTGCCCGCTAAAACGGGGTTGCTTCAGCCCATCGAAGAAACTGGCCTGTCGGGAGGCGGTGAATTCTTGAATTGGAACTGAGTGGGAGGAGGGAGTGGGAGCTGTCATTTAATCAAAGGGGGAGGCAGGTCAACAGCAGGATGGAGGGGGGGGGCATACTTATAGCTTGCCCTGAAAGGGGTGTGGATCGCCAAAGTACGCAAGAAAACTTCATCGACCTTACCAGGCCGACTTTGGCAAAAGCTTTTGTATTAGCCATTATCGCACAATCTTAAATGGGATTACCAGAATTGATCCCTGCCATCAACGGCATAAATGCGGTACAAAAAAGAGACAATTGCTAAGGCAAACTTCCCCAGACACCATGATCCCAGCTTCCCTTCGTCTGCACTACCAAGTGGCGATGCCAACTCCCCAGACCCACTACTTTTCCGTGGATTTCCACATTCAAGGTTTCACTGCTTCTGTACTAGAACTGAAATTTCCCGTCTGGACACCGGGGTCCTATCTGGTAAGAGAATATGAGCGCCATTTGCAGGACTTCCAAGCCCGGAGTCTAACCGGTGGTGAATACTTGGAACACCAAAAATTGGGTAAGGCCCATTGGGCCATTGCCTGTGGAGAGGAAGAAAATATTGCCATTTCCTACCGTATTTATGCCGATGAATTAACCGTCAGAACCAATCATTTGGACTATAGTCATGGTTTCTTTACCGGGGCGGCATTGTTTTTCTACCTGCCAGGACACACCGATGTCCCCCTAACCTTAACCGTTGTTCCCCCCGAACCGACTTGGGCGATCGCCACGGCCCTGCCCTGTAAGGCAACGGATTTGACCACGGGGGCAAAAACTTTCCATGCCCAGAATTTTGACACGTTGGTGGATAGCCCGGTGGAAGTGGGTATCCATCAGGATTACGCCTTTGAAGTCCAGGGTAAAGAGCACCATTTTGTAGTCTGGGGCGAAAGCAACTTAGATGGGGAGCAGTTGGTCAAAGATACCCAGAAAATTATTGCCGCGGAAGTGGACCTGTTTGGGACATTGCCCTACGACCATTATTGGTTTTTGCTCCACACATCCAACCAGGGCTATGGCGGTTTAGAGCATAAAGATTCTTGTGTGCTGAACTATGACCGCTTTGGTTTTCGGGATCCGGAAAAATACCAACGATTTTTGCAACTGGTGGCCCACGAATTTTTCCATCTTTGGAACATCAAGCGCATTCGTCCCCAGGCCCTGGAGCAATTTGATTACGACCAGGAAAATTACACGCCTTCCCTCTGGTTTTCCGAAGGCACCACCAGTTACTACGACCTGCTCATTCCCCTCCGGGCCGGACTGTACGATCGCCAGACCTATTTAAAAAATTTGGGCAAAGAAATCACCCGCTACCTGACTACCCCAGGGCGTTTGGTGCAACCCCTAGCCGAATCTAGTTTTGACGCCTGGATCAAACTCTATCGTCGGGATGCCAATGGCGATAACAGCCAAATGTCCTATTACTTGAAGGGGGAATTGGTGACTTTGATGCTGGATTTGCTCATTCGGGAACGACACCAAAATCAACGTTCCTTTGATGACGTTTTACAGACCATGTGGTATGTGTTTGGCCGGGAAGAAATTGGTTTTACCCCAGCACAATTGCAAGCAGTGATTACTAAAGTAGCGGACACGGACTTAACCGAATTTTTCCACACCTATCTCCACACCACGGCGGAACTTCCCCTCAACGATTACCTGCAACCCTTTGGTCTCTGTATTAAACCGGTGCAGGAAGATTTACCCCCCTATTTGGGCATTAAAGTTAAATCGGAGGCTGGCCAGGAAAAAATCACCTTTGTGGCTGCCCATTCCCCCGCCGCCATGGCTGGCATTAGCCCCCAGGATTTGTTGCTGGCGATCAATGGTGTTCGGGTTGGGGCCGAACAGCTTTCCCTACGGCTGAAAGACTACCAAGCCAATGATATGATTCAGTTAACGGTGTTTCATCAGGATCTTTTGCGGACGGTGGATGTGGTGCTGGCATCTCCCCAAGCAAACCGTTATGAAGTGGTGCCCATCGCCGACCCCTCGGACAGCCAACTTCAAAATCTGGCGGGCTGGCTGGGTGAATCCTAATGCCCTGGAAAACACGGGTAGCACATTATTCCCCTTTGGATGACTGGGGTTAAGTCCAGGGAGTACAAGTCTTTTTTTTGATTTTCTGATGCACAAGTTTTTGCCGATCGCCTACTTTGAAGATAAGTTTGTCCCGTTTGAGGATGCCAAAATATCCGTTGCTACCCATGCCCTCCACTATGGGACGGCGGCCTTTGGGGGTTTACGGGGCATTCCCGACCCTGAAGATCCGGGCACCATTCTACTATTTCGCCTGGACCGCCACGGCGATCGCCTGAGTAAGAGTGCCAAGTTTTTGCACTACGACATCAGTGCGGAAAAAATCAAGGAAGTTATTGTTGATTTCGTCAAGAAAAATCAGCCCGATAAATCCTTTTACATCCGCCCGTTGGTGTACAGTTCCGGTCTGGGCATTGCCCCCCGCCTGCACAATCTGGAGAAAGATTTCCTCGTTTACGGCTTGGAAATGGGGGATTACCTGGCCGCCGATGGGGTTAATTGCCGCATCAGTTCCTGGTACCGCCAGGAGGACCGTAGTTTTCCGTTGCGGGGCAAAATTAGCGCTGCCTACATTACCTCTGCTTTAGCCAAAACGGAAGCGGTGGAATCGGGCTTTGATGAAGCCATTTTGATGAATTCCCAGGGTAAGGTCTGTGAAGCCACCGGCATGAATATTTTCATGGTGCGCCAGGGGCAAATTATTACCCCTGGTAATGAGCAGGACATCCTCGAAGGGATTACCAGGGACAGCATTCTCACCATTGCGGCGGATTTGGGTATCCCCACCTGCCAGCGGCCCATTGATAAATCGGAGTTGATGATTGCTGATGAAGTCTTTTTGAGCGGTACTGCGGCAAAAATCACCCCGGTTAAACGGATTGAAAACTTCACCCTCGGTGGCGATCGCCCGATTACGGAAAAGTTACGCTCTGTATTGACAGCGGTGACGGAAAATCGGGAACCCAAATATCAAGATTGGGTGTTTAAAATTCCCCTGAATGGCTAATTCTTACCGGCAAAATTAGTCTATTTATCCTAAGTTTAAAAAATTTAGAGTTTAACCCATGTTGGATCAAAGCCAAGTTCAAAAAATTGCCCACCTGGCCCGTTTGGACATTACCCCAGAGGAAGAAAGTCAATTTGCTTCCCAGCTCAGCAGTATTTTGGACTACTTTGACCAATTGAGTGAACTGCCCACCGAAGGAGTGGAACCCACCACCAGAGCCATCGAGTTGAGCAATATTGTCCGGGGCGATCGCCAGATTAGTTGGGACGGAGACAATGCGGCCACCACCCGACAAGCCCTGCTGGACAACGCACCAGAACCGGAGGGAGACTTTTTTCGAGTCCCCCGTATTATGGGCGGTGACGACGCCTAATTGAGTCTGGTTACTGAGTAGGGATTAAGGTTCTTTCCCTTCCCCCTTGGCCGACTTGCCTAGGGAGCCTGCCAAATTTTTTCGTGATAGGCTGTGGGCTCAATGTAAGTATCGATCCATTCCCCATGGCTGTGGCCGTGGTCGTGACCATGGTGGTGATGCCCATGCCCATGGGAATGGCCGTGATCATGACTGTGGCCATGGCCTTGGCTTTTAAAAGCAAGGCGAAACTTACAGGCCTCACAATTCATGGCTACCTGCCCCAATTGGGTTTCAATTTCCCGTTCCCGCACCAACGCCAATAACTCCGGTTGAATGCCCATTTCCGCCAGGGACTGAACTTCAATCTCCGGGAAAGCGGCCCGTTGCTCCTCCGTGATGGTGAAAATTTTCTTCACCAAAGCCCCCATGAACAAAAAGTAGGGCAAAACAATAATGCGCTTGGGCTGATATAACCTAGCTCGACGGAACCCCTCTTCTAAGCGGGGATGGCTAATGCCAATGAAACAGGTTTCCACGGTTTGGTAACCACTGCCTTCCCAGAGCATGCGGGCCATTTTATACACATCACCGTTGGCATCGGGATCGCTGGAACCCCGACCCACAAACAACAGCACCGTATCTTGGCGGTCAATACCCCTGGGGTTGGCCTCGGGACTATCTAACTGACTCAACCGAGCCTTCCACAAATCAAGAATGGCTGGGGTAATGCCAAAATGACGACCGTAGGAAAAATTAATCTGGGGATGGGCTTCGCGGCTGCGGTCTAGCTCATTGGTCACATCGAATTTGTTATGGCGGGCCGCAAAGAGCAAAATGGGCAGGGCAGAAATTTCCCTAAAGCCCTGGTCCACACATTGCTGTACTCCAGCCTGGATATTGGGCTCCGTCAACTCCAAAAAACAGGGGATCACCGGGCGGGAATGGTCCAATGCTTGGTACTGGGTGACAAAATCTAAAAACGTTTGGCGACCGTCTTCGTCCCTCGTACCGTGGCCAATCATCAGTAGGGGTCTTTGGTAGGGCAGGGGGGGAAGCTCAAGCTCAGGAAAAAGGGAAACAGAGGCGGGCACACTGGTTAAGGTCATTAGAATGATTGACTGATAAATAACAAAAAAGTCGAGCTAGGCCCACCGCATCCAGGGAAGTTTAGGGGATCGCTGAAGAAGTATCACAACGGACAGCATCCAGGCCTAGACGGGACAACCGGCATAGCAATTGCGGTAAGTTGATTGGGCGGATTTGACCCCAGCCATGGCTCATTATGCCAGGGTTACTTGGTACTGGACTATGCCCAGGGAGAGCATCAGCGCCACCAAGCTCAACTGTTTTCCACTGGGGCGAAGATGTTTAAGCTTTTGGGCAGACATTTCACCTCCACTGGAGTAGTACCAATGATTTCACCATCAACGACAATTTTTTGCGGGGGGTTGGTTGTAACTTTAATCCTTTCTCCATAGAGATGCACCACGTTTTCATTGTCGGTGGGATTTTTTGACAGGGCGGAGGTGAAGAGGTTGGTTACCACCCGCAGACCCTGCAACGCTGTTTGACTACTGGCCACGGTGATATCGAGCAATCCATCGGTGAAAGATACCTGCCCTGCTCCCTGGGCAAAGACGGAAGTGGGAGGGGCCGCATTGGCGATCGTAATGGCGCTGGCTTCCATGGTGGTGGTTTCCGAATCAATTTCGATCTGGGCTTCAAACAATTCCTGTTCCCTAGCCTGTTGAATACCCGCAAAAATGTAGGCCATTACCCCCAAATTATTTTTTAGTTCCCGGTCTGCTTTCTCCACCATTTCCGCTTCAAAGCCGACCCCCGCCAACAAAAGCATGGGAATGTCATTGCACAGTGCTGTATCTACGACCTTGGTAATGCCCCGGTTGATGGTTTCACAGGCCCCGACAATTTGGGTAGGAATGCCCAGGGCCACGGAAAAAGCATTGGCGGTACCCCGGGGAATAATACCAAGAGGAATGCCGGTGTCGATCAGGGCGGCTGCTACGCCGGATACGGTGCCATCACCACCGGAGGCAATGATAAAGCTGTCCCCTTCTCCATTGGAGTGCTCATTGGCAGATTTGATTGTTTTAACAATTTCCCTGGCCTGGTCGGTAACGTTTATATCCGCACTAGTAAAAATAATTTTGAGATTAATTTCCGACTGTAAATGCTCTTTAATTAAATCTAGTTCCCGTTCCACATTGCCCTGCCCTGCCACGGGATTAAAAATTAGATGGCCAGTTTTAGTTTTACCCAATAGTTTAATTACTGCTTTGGCGGTGGCTAAATTAATGGCCAGGGGAACGTTGTACACTTCACAAAGTCGCAATAGGGGCCGGATATCTGGCTCGTGGGGTTGGGCATAGAGGGGATCAATGAGGAAAATGACAGCAGCAATGGTCCCATCGATAATTTTGGTAGCAATTTGGGTGTCGCCCCCCAGGGCCCCATGGGAAACGGTTTCCACGGCTAAGCCGGTTTTGTTGCTTACCAATTCCCCCGTTTGGCCAGTGGCGATGAGGTCATAGCGAGAGAAAAGGGATTTGTGTTGTTGGACAAAATTAACCAGAGCGTCTTTTTTGTTGTCGTGGGCAATGAGGGCTATCTGGGCGGCCATGGTGTTTCCCGATGGTGGAATGGAGAGTTGGAGAGTTACTTTAAATTCATAGGTTCAGATTCACAATGGTAATGGAAACAGCCTTTAGCCGTATGGATTTGGTTCAGTCGCCGGTTATTCCGGTGGTGGGACAGTGGATTGCCGATTCCCCAGGCACAATTTCCCTCGGCCAAGGGGTGGCTTTTTACCCTCCCCCGGAAGAGGTGGCCGTGGCAGTAAGGGAAAGTCTGGGACAGGCTCCTTTGCACCAGTATCAGCCAGTGGCGGGCATACCAAGCTTAATTTCTGCTTTAACGGAAAAGTTACAACGGGACAATGGTATCCATGTGTCCTCGGCCCAGGCGGTGGTGGTGACGGCCGGGGCCAATATGGGCTTTTTAAATGCAGTGCTGGCTATTACGGAGGTGGGAGATGAAATTATTCTCAATACTCCGTACTACTTCAACCATGAAATGGCCGTCAGAATTGCGGGATGTCGGCCAGTGTTGGTGCCCACCAATGATCAGTATCAACTCCAACCGGATCTCATTGCCCAGGCGATCGCCCCCCGGACGAGGGCGGTGGTGACCATTTCCCCCAATAATCCCACCGGAGCTGTTTATCCAGAGGCGGATTTACGGGCGGTGAACCAACTTTGCCGGGAGCGGGGCATCTACCATATCCATGACGAAGCCTACGATTATTTTGCCTACGACCAAACCCCGATTTTTTCCCCTGGGGCCATGCTGGGGAGTGGCAGCCATACCATTTCCCTCTATAGCTTTTCCAAAGCCTATGGCATGGCTGGTTGGCGAGTTGGTTATATGGTCATTCCCCAGGAGCTATTGCTAGCGGTCAAAAAAATTCAGGACACCAATCTGATCTGCCCGGTGGTGGTTTCCCAATATGCGGCCCTTGCTTGTTTACAGGTGGGCAAGGCTTATTCAGCACAATTTTTACCGGAGATGGCCGCCTGTCGCCAACAATTACTGGCAGTATTGAGTCAATTGTCTGACCGCTGTCGTTTAGTGGTGCCCCAGGGAGCTTTTTACTGTTTGCTGGAGGTTGATAGCCCCTTGACGGATTTAGAGCTAGTGAAAAGGTTAATTGATGAGTTTAAGGTGGCGGTGCTACCTGGCTCTACCTTTGGCATAGAAACTGGTTGCTATCTCCGCATTGCCTATGGTGCTCTGCGGCGGGACACGGCCAGCACTGCCATGGCCAGATTGGAGCAGGGGTTAAAACATATCTGTTGAACGATGCCATCCCCACGCTAGGGCGGCCTATAACCAGGCATTTCCCCATCTGCCTACGAATGTTTGATTTTGTCCGGGCTTAAGGATTGTTCTGGGTTTTTTGCGGCAAATTTCTCGCTTTGTAGAACAGTTCTAAACTTTGGCGATCGCCGACGTAACGCCAATGCCAAGGTTCGTAGGCAATGCCCTGGGGATTATCCGGGGGGAAAGATAGTTCAAAGCTGTATTTGGCTGCATTATTTTCTAACCAATCAAAAGCTTTGGTTTGGGCAAAGGTTTCGCTTAAATGGGTCGCTTGGGCACTACCATCACCGATATCCACCGCATAGCCAGTGTGATGTTCGCTATAACCGGGGGGCGCACTGACTTCGGCCCGCTGACGGGCTTCCTGATTGCGCTGTTGTTTGATAGCAAAAAAAAGTTGTTCCTGCTCAGTCACAGTGCGAAAGGCGGAAATGGGCACTAGGGAAATGCCTTGGGCCTTCGCGTCCCGCTGCATACGCAAAAATTGATCAGCGGCAGCCTGGCGTAACTTTAAGCGACCGTCGGGGGTGATATTTTTCAGGTCTCCCAGGGGCGCTTCTTCATAGGGCAGGTGCCCCAATAGATTATCAATGGGGGTTGCCGTGGGGGTAGGGCTCGGTTCCGTCACTACTTCCGGCGCGGGCTGGGGCCTGGGCCACAGGGCCAACAACGTTAGTAAAGCCAGAATGATGATCCCCAAACCGGCCGCAATTAATTTCAGCGGTGGGGGGGACAAGGCTTGGGACTGGGGCGGCTCCACTGGACTGTCCCGAATTACTTCCGGGATGTCATCCTGGTTGACGTTAAAGGAAGATTTTGGTTTATTACCCATGCAGTTGGCGATCGTTGCGGCTCAATGCTTGGCCCCATTGTGCCAGACAATGTCTGGGTTCTTCCATAGCCCCGTCATCAGTTTTTCTGCTCAACTACTTGGCCCCCAAATCCACCGCTAGGCGATGGGCACAGGCAAAACCAGAAAAGGCAACGGCGTTTAAACCTTGCCCCGGAAAGGTGCTGTCTCCGACGCAATATAACCCCGGTATGGCGGTGCGGTTAAAGGGCATGGGCAGTAAACCCGGTAAGCGACGGCGGGGAATGGGGCCGTAGGTGCCATTTTGTCGGCCTAGAAAGCGGCGGTGACTGCGGGGAGTGCCGATTTCCATATAATCTAGCGCTCGGTCCAGGCCGGGAAAAATGGCTTCCAGGCGGTCAATTAATTTACCAGCATCAGCTTCTTTTTTGGCTGCATATTCCTGCGGGGAAAGATTTTGCCAGGGTTCGAGCCAACTGGGGGTGAAGCTGTGGATGATGTGGTAACCGTCCGGAGCTAAGCTGGGGTCCAGGAGGGTGGGAATGGAGACAAAAATGGTGCCTTGTTCCTTTTCCAAATCGTCCCAATTCTCCAACAAAATATGGTGGCATTCTGTGCCGGTGGGTAATAAATCCGCTGCGACTCCCAGATGTAAACTCAGGAAACTGGGGGACTGTTGGTAATTTTTGCGCCACCGTTTTTCCTTCCCAGGTAGGGGCTGATCTGTCATCAATGACCCGAACGTGTCCCAGCGGGTAGCATTGGAGACAATGCGGCGGCCATAAATTTTTTCGCCGTTGGCCAGTTCCACCCCGATCGCCTGGTTATTTTCTTGGATGATTTTAGTTACCCTAGCGCCGTAGCGAATTTTGCCACCGAATTTTTCCAGTCCGGTCACTAAACTTTCAGCAATTTTGCCCACGCCCCCCTTGGGATAGTTAATGCCCCCATAATGGCGATCGGAAAAGACCATGCCAGCATTGATCATGGGGGTTAAATCCGCCGGTACCACCGACCAGCAGTAACATTCCATATCGATAAATTTCAGCAAATCCGGGTCTTGGATGTGGCGGCGGGCAATGTCTCCCACATTTTTGGGTAAATATTTCACTAGACCCAAGCAGGCCCCTGGATGCTGAAAAAATACCCGCATCAGGTAACGGGGTTCCTCCAGGGAAAGTAATTCCATGGCATTGAGGCAGTTAAAAACTTGCCAACATTCATCATAAAAGCGGCGGATACCCTGGGCTTCCTGGGGAAATTTGGCAATTAACTCTTGTAAAAAAGCTTCGTACTCCCGATGAACTTTGAGGTCTAGTCCTCCCGGCAAATGGTAATGGATTTGCACTGGGTCGGGGAGAGTTTCCAGGGATTGCCCAACAGCAGCTAAAGCCCTAGTGAGCAAATTGGTGGTGCCCCGATCGCCAAAGCCAAAAATCATCGAGGCCCCCACATCGAAGCGGTAACCCTCCCGCTCAAAGTAGCCCGCACTGCCGCCGGGAATAAGGTAACGTTCCAACACCAACACCTGTAAACCCTTGGAGGCCAACTGGGTGGCGGTGACCAATCCCCCAATGCCAGAGCCAATTACTATTGCGTCGTAGGAAGGGGAAACAGTCATGGTTTCTTGGTCGGGTTAGGTTAAGGCAAAAGGTTGAGGATGCAACAACGGAGCAATCCAACTAATCAGTTTAAGGTTTTGCCGCAAAAAAAACAGGGAGCACCCGATCGCCGAGCCACCCCCTACTGAATCCTTGAGAAGAGAACACTGTGGAATCACTATACAGATTAATGAAAATAATTGTCAATACTGTCAAGGAAATTTTTAGTCCACCATGGTTGGCCTTGTTTTCCAGGGTTGCACCAAAGACTGGGCCAAGGCGATCGCCCGCTGGAGTAAATCAGGATAATCTTCCAAGTGAATGGGGGCAAGGGGATCCTTTTGTCTAGCCTCCGCCTCCTGTAATACCGGGGCAATGAGGGCGCGGGCCCCACCACCAAAGGCAACGCCGTTAACTATGGATTTTTTCCCATGAACCCAAAGATTATCATCATTTAGCTTGGTGATGGTGTGGCCATTGGTGCCGCCGGCCAACTGCACAAACCCCGGCAAATCAGATTTTAAAACCTGGTCAGCATAGTGGAGGCAAAGATGGGTAGTGCCCCGGCCAATGTCCCCGCTCATGGGGCGTCCATCGGTTTGCCAAATTAGGGGAATCGTCAATTGCCCCAGCCAATTTGCAATACTCTGCAAATACTGCACCGCCTGGCCATGGTACGGACAACTAATGGCGATCGCCTGGAGTTGGGGCAAAACCGGTTGCAAATTCTGCCAAAGCTGTTGAAATTGCTCGCTGTGGCCCACCTGGGTATGGATTTCCAAGGCAGCGATTTGTCCCGATTCCAACCAAGGGAGCAGGCTAGCCACCGTTGCTTGATGAGAATATGTAGTAATAATTCCCCGGGGACAGATGGGTACACAGCGGCCGCAACCGTAACATTTTTCCGCCCACACCCCTGTGGAGGCAACGTCATCACTACTATTGGCGATCGCCCAGGCAGGACAAACCAGAGCACAGGGCCGGGGACAATCCGGAGGGCATTTTTGAGGGTCAAACTGGGCTTTGCGGAAATGGGGGTCTTCCCCATCATTTAGGCTGACCATTAACCAAGGGGGCTCGGATAGGCGTTCAAACCGCTCAAGTTGATGAGCGGGGGAATGGGCTAATGACAAAGCCACTCCAATGCCTTCCTGGGCTACCCGCACCACCGCCGGATCCGCCGCTAAGTCAATGCAGTTCACCCCCACCAATGTGTAGACCAGGGCTAAATTCCGAATAGCAGTTAAATCCTGATAACTAGCCCCACAAATCAACTTTACCCAGCGTCCTTGCTCCAGGGATTGCCTAGGGCCTGGGTATTGCTGGGCCGGGGAATTGTGTATTTTCCCAGGGATAATTGAAATTTTGCTACTTGTCACAGAACCAAAGCACTCCCTGGCACGTCAACCATGCCTAGAGCAATTCACGGAAACGTTTAGGGTAAACTATATCCTACAACTGAGTTCGAGAACCTTCTGCTGTCGGGCGGATAGTGGAAGCAAAAGTAAAATGCCTGTGGATTCGGTCTGACTAGGTTTAGCCTGTCAAAAGTCTAAACCCGGTTAAGAGGAGTAGAAACAGGAATCTCCGTTCCTGCCGATGGGTTTGGAGGGAGAACGTCCACAGTCCCAGGGGCGGTACAGATAGTTTTCTTGTTCCGACATTGGGTAAAATTGCTCGCGGGAAATCTTTTCCACGCCTCAAATTTGAGTAAGTTTAATTTGATTTGGCCATTGCTGTAACAGCCGGAACCGCCTGGGGAAACTGGGTTATGCCGCGGTTTTCCCATGGGGGCGCAGAGAAGTCCACCTATCCTTGTTTTGCCATTTTGCCCATGTCTAGCACCGACATTAGTCAGCTCCAACCCGCCGATAAAAGGGACGTAATTGTTTACCAACCCTATTACCCGGACAAAAACAAACAGAAGTTATTGCCCTTGGCCCTTGGTCTTTATCAATTGGGCCAGGTGGAAGGGGCCCGGCGCATTGAGGGGGGAGAAAATCTTTCCTTTGTGGCCACTTGGTTTGTGTCCCGCCTCCCGTCGGAATTGACTCGGTGTCGTATGCAATTCGATGGCCAGGCAGATTTGAGTTATGAAATGACTGTGCTCAATTCTGAGTTTATGGATTATCTGATCGACCTAATTGCGGGATACGAGGAGAGTAAAAATATTGACTTTCCGCAAAATTTCTACCGTAAGCTTTTACGGCTGGATGATGCCTCGGCCGTTTAGTCAGTCATAGTAGTGCGTGCCATTAGTCCTGGGCAATGGGGCTTAAGTTATGCGGGAGCATACTGTGACCATGGCCATTGGGTATCGATCAAGCCAGTTTTTTAACAATGCCGTCGCTAAATTAATCGAAATAGCCCAGCAGTCAAATTTTTTCACCTAGTCCATCTAGTCAGGAGCGTTCCCGTGGTCAATTCACCCCAATGTTTATTAGTCGGGTCTTTGGAGCCCTACAGCGGCAAGTCGGGGATTATTCTCGGTTTGGCTCGACTTTTGCAACAACAGGGGATGGCGATCGCCTACGGCAAACCCATTGGCACGGCCATGACGAAGGCAGCGGTGGCCCTAGAGGAAGCGGACATTGAATTTATTAGCCAGAGTTTGGAGTTGGCACCAGCCCAAGTGCGTAAACCCCTGGTATTTTTGGACGAAGAGACCATTACCCGACGCCTCCAAGGGCAAGACCAAACTAACTATGCTGAAGCTCTGCAAGCCTCTATTCAGGATCTAACAGCGGATTTGGTTTTGTTGGAAGGCCCAGGCAATCTCTGGGAAGGTAGTTTGTTCGGGCTTTCCTTTTCCGAATTAGCAGCCAAAATTAACGCAGCGGTGCTGTTGGTGGGTCGCTACCACTCTCCTTTGGTGGTGGATGGGCTGCTCAAAGCTCGACAGACCTTGGGAGATAGCCTCAAAGGGGTGGTAATAAATGATATTCCCCTAGAAGCCCTGCCGGAGACGAAGGACTTGGTCAAGCCTTTTCTGGAAAGTCATGGCATTGCTGTGCTCGGCCTATTGGCGGAAGACCGTTTACTCAGAAGCGTCAGTGTGCGGGAACTGGCCCATCAACTGAATGCCAAAGTTCTCTGTAGTGAAGAGCATCTGGATTTGATGGTGGAGAGCCTCACCATTGGAGCGATGAACGTCAACTCTGCCCTGGAATATTTCCGTCAAGGGGAAAATAAAGCTGTGGTCACCGGTGGCGATCGTACTGATTTACAATTGGCCGCCTTGGAAACCTCCACCAGTTGTCTAATTTTGACTGGCCACGCCGGGCCCCAACCCCTTATTATCAGCCGGGCCCAGGATTTAGAAATTCCCATTCTCTCTGTGGACCAAGACACCCTGACCACCGTGGAAATTGTGGATCAAGCCTTTGGCAATGTGCGCCTCCAAGAACCGGTTAAGGTGCAATGTATCCAACAATTGATGGCCACCCATTTTGATCTCCAAGCCTTCCAAGAAATCATGGCCAAAGATTAGTCTGGTCTATTTTTTATTTGAAGTCTGTCGAAAAAATCCTAGTTTGCCCCTAAATCCCTCCATACTAAGGAACTTTTCTCTAGTCTCCCCCCAAGCTTCGGAGCACTGAGGGGCTGTTAAAACAATCTTTTGGGAGCGGTGTTTGGGAAAGTTTTCTGATTAACTGTAGGCCGTGTTTATTTCTGCCAATCTGAGCCTCAGGCTACAGTGGTTTTCGGAAAATTTGTGCAATCGAAACTGCTTCATCATGGGTAAATAAATAATCCAAAAAAGCCTGAGCAACAATGGATAATTGCTTCGATTTTTGATAAACAATATACCAATGCTTTTGTAGGGGAAATCCTTCCACGTCTAGCACGGCTAGGGGACCATGAACTCCCTCCAATGCCAGGGAATACAACGATAAAATGGAGATTCCCAGGCCCCCATAAACCGCTTGTTTAATGGCTTCATTGCTACTAATTTCCATCTCTACATTCATCTGTAGGCGATTTTCATTGAAAAATTCCTCCACTGCCATCCTAGTTCCTGAACCGGACTCCCGCATGATCAAAGGTTCCTGGATTATTCTTTCCAAGGAAATTTTCTTTTCATTGACCAATGGGTGCTGACGGGAGGCAATGACCACCAGGGGATTTTCTAAAAAGTGACGGATATTAATATCAAGATTTGACGGTGGTTTACCCAAAAAGTATAGGTCGTCTAAATTATTGGCTAGGCGGTCTAAAATTTGCTGACGATTGCCAATCTGTAGAGAAATGGAAATACCGGGATATTCTTGACGGAATTCTCCTAAAAGTCGTGGTACAAAATATTTGCCAGTGGTAATGGTGGCTAGGCGCAGGTTACCTTTTTTTAATCCCTGGAGATCGGCGATCACCTCCTGCAACTGATCAAGACAAAGGCCAATGTTTTCACTGGCTTGTAAAACCGCCTGCCCCGCTTCGGTCAAATAAATTTTTCGGCCAATTTGTTCATACAGCGGTACCCCGATCGCCTTGGTGAGTTGCTTCATCTGCTGGGAAACGGTGGGCTGGGTCAGGAATAACTCCTCCGCCGCTTTGGTGAAACTCCCCGTTCTGGCGATCGCCGCAAAAACCTCAAATTGGTGGAGGGTGGCATTTTTCATAGTGGCTCACATTTATAGATTACTTCTATAGATTACATAAAAAAATGGGTATTTATCTATTTTCAGGATTCCTTAATAATCTAAACATTCAAGTCCCCTTGGATTAGTCATTGTCCTCGGGCAGGCAGTCTAAAGCGTCCCCTGGTTTACACAGCCTAGGAGTCCCAGTACTCTTCCGTAAACCGGGGATATCCATGGCGCTTATTCCATTTTTCTGTCTGCCTTTTTTCATAGAAAATATCAATCAAAGTTATGGGATCATTCAATCGACGTAAATTTTTGCTCACCTCAGCGGCCTCTGCCACAGGGGCTTTATTTCTGAAGGGTTGCACGGGCAATCCCCCCGATCCCAACGCCGCCGGCACTGGCACTAGCCCTTCCCCCCAAGCGGCCGGGGATATCAGCCCAGAAATGATGCCCGAAACCCCCAATATTAAACTGGGCTACATTCCCATTGTGGAATCCGCTCCGTTGATCATTGCCCAGGAAAAGGGTTTCTTTGCCAAATATGGCATGACCGGGGTGGAAGTTTCTAAACAAGCCAACTGGGCCTCCGCTAGGGACAACGTCACCATTGGTTCCCAGGGGGGAGGTATTGATGGCGGCCAATGGCAAATGCCCATGCCTCACCTGATTACGGAAGGGATCATCACCAACGGCAACAAGGTGCCCATGTATGTCCTGGCGCAATTGATTACCCAGGGAAATGGTATTGCTGTGGCACCAATGCATGAGGGCAAAGGAGTAAACCTTGATATCTCCAAAGCGGCAGACTATATCAAAGGTTTTAACAAAACCAATGGCCGCAAATTTAAGGCCGCCCACACCTTCCCCAACGTTAACCAAGATTTTTGGATTCGTTACTGGTTTGCAGCCGGGGGTGTTGATCCCGACACCGACATTGACCTTCTGGCTGTGCCTCCCGCGGAAACAGTTCAGGGTATGCGCAACGGCACCATGGACGCTTTTAGTACCGGAGATCCCTGGCCCTATCGCATTGTGACAGAAAATATTGGCTACATGGCGGCTTTAACTGCCCAAATTTGGCCCTATCACCCAGAAGAGTACCTCGCCATTCGAGCGGATTGGGTAGATAAAAATCCCAAGGCAACCAAAGCATTGCTGAAAGGAATTATGGAAGCCCAACAGTGGATTGATGATCCCCAAAATCGTCCTGAAGTTGTCCAGATTGTATCCGGCAGAAACTATTTCAATGTTCCCCCCACCATTTTAGAGTCTCCCTTCAAAGGTCAATACACCATGGGAGATGGTCAGCCGGCCATTGATGATTTCCAAAAAGGTCCCCTCTACTGGAAGGACGGCATTGGCAATGTTTCTTATCCCTATAAGAGCCATGATTTATGGTTCCTAACGGAGAGTATGCGCTGGGGTTTCCACAAAGATGCCATTCCTGATTTCGATACAGCTCAAAAGATTATTGACAAGGTCAACCGGGAAGATATATGGCGAGAAGCGGCAACGGAAGCAGGGTTTACAGCCGACATTCCTAGCAGTACTTCCCGAGGCGTAGAAACCTTCTTTGATGGCATTACCTTTGACCCGGCTAATCCATCGGCTTATCTGCAAAGTTTGACAATCAAAAAAGTCTAACTAGCTATCAATTAAGCCATTTCACTGTTGATGATTAATCCATTACTATCAAGGAGACAATAATGACCACTACCATTCCCCAAAGGAAAAATCGGGCTACGGGGACCAATCCCTTACAAAAGTTTTGGCGCAAGCGTCGGGGCGATATTTTGCCCCCCATAGTCGGAATTTTAGGCTTTTTGTTGTTGTGGCAATTAATTTCCACGGCGGGTCTAATTAAACTTCCTCCCCCTAGTAGTTTGTGGACAGATCCCCGTACCCGTACCCTGTTAATGTATCCCTTTTACGACCGAGGGGGGTTGGATAAGGGGTTGTTTTGGCAAACCCTAGCAAGTTTGGGGCGGGTAGCCCAGGGCTATTCCCTAGCAGCCATTGTCGGCATCAGCATGGGAATTTTGGTGGGGACTCAACCCTTGGTAGATAAGGCCCTTGATCCGATTTTTCAATTTCTGCGCATGGTCGCTCCGTTGGCTTGGGTTCCCATTGCCTTGGTAGCTCTGCAGCAGAATCAACCGGCGGCAATTTTTGTTATTTTTATCACTTCAGTGTGGCCGATTTTAATTAATACGACGGAAGGGGTAAAACAGATTCCGCAGGATTATATTAATGTGCGCAAAGTATTGCGTTTGTCTCCCCAAAAGTTTTTCTTTAAAATTCTTATTCCCTCAGCACTACCTTATATTTTTACCGGCTTACGTATTGCCATTGGCTTAGCTTGGTTGGCAATTATTGCAGCGGAAATTGTGATGTCGGGCATTGTCGGTATCGGCTTTTTTATCTGGGATGCCTATCAACAGAACTACATCAGCGAAATCATCTTGGCAGTGTTTTATATCGGTGCGGTGGGTTTACTCCTAGACCGGGGCATTGCCTATCTCCAAAAGTTAATTGCCCCAGGACAGTAACAAACTCGCTGACCCCAGGAGGTTAACAATTTGCCTTGGAGAAAAAAAGAGACCATGAGCTTTTTTATTCACCGCTAACCATACACGATCAAAATTAGAGGAATTCATCGCAATGAAACAACATCGATTCACTTGGCTCGCAGGATTTGCCACCGTTACTAGCCTAACCACATTCCCTGGTTCCGCTGGGGCTCAGATGCTGTACGAGGATGTCGATCCCATGGCAATTACTCCAGTGCAGGAACTGACTACCTTGCTGGACCAGCCCATGGGCCAAGTGACATCGGTTTCGGAGTTGCGGGATGTTCAACCGACGGATTGGGCCTATGAAGCCTTAAAGAGTTTAGTGGAGCGTTACGGTTGCATTGTGGGTTACCCCGATCGCACTTTCCGCGGCGATCGAGCCCTAAGTCGTTGGGAATTTGCCGCTGGGCTCAATGCCTGTATGAATACCATGGAGCGGTTACTGCAAGAAAATGTAGCTGTGATCAAGGCGGACATTGAGAAGCTCCAACGGTTAGCCCAAGAGTTTCAGACAGAGCTGAGTGCTTTGGGGGCCAGGATAGATAACCTGGAAACCCGCACAGCCTACCTGGAAGACCATCAATTTTCCACCACCACTAAACTGAATGGGGAAGTGATTTTCTCCATCAGTGGTGCCACCGGAGGAGAACCGGACGCCGACTCTGCCCAGATAGTTTTTAACGATCGGGTGCGCCTAAACCTAACCACCAGCTTTACCGGCAAAGATGCCCTGATTACGGGGCTACAGGCCTACAACTTTACCGCTGGCAATCCTATTACCGGGACAGGGAGTGTGGCGGAAACCCTCTTTCCCAATGATGCCTCCATCTTGGGTGAAGGCATGACCAGTTTCAACTATGAACCTCAGTTTGCTGGTTTTAACCCTCAAAATCTCCAACCCAGCTGTGGCAATAACAGTGTCTGTCTGTACAAATTGCTCTACATCACCCCGGTAGCAGATAATTTCACCGTCTTTGTTGGGCCCAAAGCGGAAGTCACCGATGCATTTCCCACCATTGTCCCCTTTGCCAGTGAAGGACAGGGCACTCTTTCCCGGGCTTTCGCCATCAACCCCGTACTACGGGTCTCAGGGGGAACCACAGAAACGGGCTTAGCTTCGGCCGCTGGCTTCATCTACAAACCCAATGATGTGGTAGATTGGCGGGCACTTTATGGCTCTGTCAACGCTGCTATTCCCCAAAATGAAGGTTTTCCCGGTACGCCCCTCGGTGCGGGTCTATTCAACGGCAGTTTTGTGGCGGCAACGCAATTAACCCTTTATCCCACCGAAAATCTGGATCTTGGTTTGAACTATGCCTACAGCTACCACCAGATCAATATTTTAGGTACGGGACTGACAGGGGCGGCGGCAGGAACTCTCGGGGGTTTACCGTTGACAACCCCAGTTAACGTTAATTCCGTAGGTGCGACCCTAACTTGGCGCATTAACCCCAGCATTTACTTCACCACCTATGGTGCTTACTTTATGGTGGATCAAGCTAACAGCGGTTCTGCCTTTACCAATCTTGCTAGTTGGATGGCTGGGCTTTATTTCCCCGATGCCTTTGCGGAGGGCAACACGGCGGGTTTGATGTTTGGTCAACCCCTCACCAGGGTTGGGGCCGGTAATGGAGCAACGTTAACACCTGACAATATCAGCAACCGGGCGATTCCCTACCAAATTGAAGCCTTCTATAACTACAAGATCAACAACAATCTCAGCATTACCCCCGGTGCGTTTGTCATTTTCAATCCCGAAGGCGACTCCAGTAATAGTACAACCGGGGTCTTTGCCCTACGAACGACGTTTACGTTTTAACCGCTGTCGCCCCAGTATTTTGTCCCTTTAATCAATTGTTTGAGTCGCTATGAGCCTTTTTGTTGCTGTTGACAATATCGATAAGGTTTTTTCCCTCACAGATGGGGGGCAATACGTCGCCCTCAAGGGAATTAATTTGGAAATTAAAAAGGGGGAATTTGTCTCCCTGATTGGTCACTCCGGCTGTGGCAAATCAACTCTACTCAATATGATTGCCGGGTTGGATTTGCCCAGTGAAGGCATTGTTACCCTGGAAGGTAAGCGGATCAAGCAGCCCGGGCCGGACAAGATGGTGATTTTCCAAAACTATTCTTTACTGCCTTGGTTGACGGTGAAGCAAAATATTGCCCTCGCTGTGGATGAGGTCATGAAGGGGGCACCGGCGGCGGAACGTAAAGCCATTATTGAGGAACACATTGATTTGGTGGGCCTAGGCCAGGCGGTGGATAAACGACCCAGTGAATTGTCCGGGGGCATGAAACAACGGGTGGCGATCGCCAGGGCCTTGGCCATTCGACCAAAATTATTGCTATTGGATGAACCCTTTGGGGCGTTGGATGCTTTGACCAGGGGCAATTTGCAAGAACAATTAATGCGCATTTGTGAACAATACCAAGTCACAGCGGTCATGGTTACCCATGATGTGGATGAAGCGGTGTTGTTGTCGGATCGGATTGTGATGTTAACCAATGGCCCTGGGTCTAACATTGGCGGCATTCTAGAGGTGGATATTCCCCGCCCCCGCAAACGCATGGAAGTGGTGGAACATCCCAGTTATTACAGCCTCCGCAGTGAAATTATTTACTTCCTCAATCAGCAAAAACGGATTAAAAAATTACGGGCCAAAAAAACCACGGCGATCGCCAGACATGGGCTGGAGAAAGTCAATTTGGAATTGGGCTATGTGCCCCTAGTAGCCTCTGCGCCCTTGGTAGTGGCCCGGGAAAAGGGCTTTTTTACCAAGCATGGCTTAGATGAAGTTAGCTTAGTGCGGGAAACCAGTTGGCGGGGCATTGTGGACGGTATCGCCGGGGGCTACCTAGATGGGGCCCAAATGCCAGCAGGTATGCCCACCTGGCTGACAGCGGGGGGTTATCGGGAACAGTCCATTCCCGTGGTCAGCGCTTTGACCATGACCCGCAACGGCAACGCCATCACCCTCAGTAAAAAACTGTACGACCAAGGCATTTACACCGCTGAGGATTTTCGTCAACTCCTATTGGCCTCCGACGGCGATCCCCACACCCTGGGCATGGTCCATCCTTCCTCCATGCACAACTTGTTGTTGCGTTATTGGCTGGCGGCCCACAACATTAACCCCGACCGGGATGTACATCTCAAAACCATTCCCCCAGCCCAGATGGTAGCGGATCTGAAGGCGGGTACCATTGATGGCTATTGTGTCAGTGAACCTTGGAATTTGCGGGCCTCCATGGAAGGAGCTGGGTTTAGCATCGCCACCGATTTGGAAATTTGGCAAAATCACCCCGGTAAAGTTTTGGGAGTGCGGGAAGATTGGGCGATCGCCCACCCTAATACCCACGTGGCCCTGGTGAAAGCCCTGTTGGAAGCCTGTGCCTACTGCGCTGACCCCAACCATGAAATGGAAATTCGGGAACTTTTGGCCACCCGTCAATACCTAAGCACCAATATTGATTATATCCACCTCGGTGATCCTGAAGGTCGCACCTGTAGCCTGGGCAACCCTGTGGAGTACTCCCACCATCTTTTCTTTGGCGATCAGGTCAATCGTCCTATTCGCACCGAACATCTCTGGATGATGACCCAAATGGCCCGCTGGGGAGAAATCCCCTTCCCCCGCAACTGGGTGGAGATTTTAGAGCGGGTTTGTCGAGTGGGAGTATTCAGTACCGCGGCCCGGGAATTAGGTTACGACGTCAACTATCAACGGCAACCCATCGCCCTCTTTGACGGAGAAGTGTTTAACGCCGATGACCCCATTGCCTACCTGAATCAAACCATCATTCATCGCAACTTCACCATTGCCGAAGTGCACCTCAATAACCCCACCCCAGCGCCGGTTTTTGCCTAGGTTCTGTCCCCAGATCCACGCCCATGACCCCTGATTATTCCTCGACAGCTAACTATGAAAACCTTAAATACCAACCGACCCATGTCCACTCCTACCCCATTGGATGGTCCCACCGCCCCATTTTTGACCATTGAAAACGTTTCTAAGGTGTACCCCACCGCCAAAGGCTCCTACACGGTGTTAGAAAATGTCAACCTCACCGTTGATGAAGGGGAATTTATTTGCGTTATTGGCCACTCCGGTTGCGGTAAATCGACCCTGCTCAATATGGTGTCCGGTTTTGCCAACCCCACAGAGGGCTCTGTACAGGTAGGGGGAAAAACTATTAGTGAACCCGGCCCTGACCGTATGGTGGTCTTCCAAAACTATGCCCTGCTACCTTGGTTAACTGCATTAGAAAATGTCTACATTGCGGTGGATGCTGTCCACCCCAAAAAAACAGAAGCAAAAAAAAGGGCGATCGCCAAGGATCATCTTGCCATGGTGGGGTTAACCGATGCCATGGATAAAAAACCGGGGCAAATTTCCGGCGGGATGAAGCAAAGGGTTTCCATTGCCCGGGCCCTGGCTATCCGCCCGGAGGTGTTGATTTTGGATGAACCCTTTGGGGCGTTAGATGCCATTACCAAGGAGGAATTGCAGGAAGAATTACTACAAATCTGGAACGATCACCGTTGCACCGTTTTGATGATCACCCACGACATTGACGAAGCCCTTTTCCTCTCCGATCGCCTGGTGATGATGACCAATGGGCCCCACGCCAACATTGGGGAAATTATGACCATTCCCTTTGCCCGGCCCAGGGATCGAGACCGGATTATGGAAGACCCCACCTATTACCAGTTGCGTAACTACGCCCTCGACTTTCTCTATAATCGCTTTGCCCACGACGATGTGGCTTAGAAAGTTATAGGCAAGGCACCACTCCCAAATTTCGCAGGCCAGTTCCCCTGCTTTTTGGGAGTGAGGTGGATCCCAACACTGAAGTTCAGTTCGATGACTGAGAAACTAGGCATTCCACTCCGTCCAAACCCAGTAACTGTCGAACATCATCCGCAGTGAGAGGGGCTAATTCCAATTCTTTAACATCTGCAAACTTGTTAGCTAAGTCTATATTTGATTGAAATGCTTTTGTTAGTGCAACAAGCCCCAAGGTCATAATTTGAATCCTGGCATCCTTCTGTCTAATTTTAAGGTTAGGAATAAGATTAGTTAGGGTTGTGTTAACTGATTCACGATTTTTGCTTATTCCTTCACCAAAACTAGACCACTTTCCACGAATAATTGCAAGTATCTCTCTCCTTTCCAGATTGTTCTTCAAAACTTGCTCCTTCAGATCAGGGTTTGCATCTAAGGGCATTGTCTGCTTAGGGAGTGAGAGCTAGAATTGTTACGCAGTATAAGGTTGAAAAAAATGAACTGTATCTATTGTGAAAGTGAACGGGTAGTGAAAAATGGAAGAAAGAAGCTGAAGACGAGAC
>NZ_JADEVV010000007.1 GCF_015207985.1 Synechocystis salina LEGE 00031
GTAGAGGGGGGAGTGATTATGCATCGCGTTCCAGGTTTTGAGTGGTATCTAATCCTAGAACGTGACCTCCCCTCTTTTCTACAATCCCCACCTAGACTGCTTTTCACTTCTTTTGTCAGTCAATCAGTACTTCGCCTCAAACATTTTGGAAATTGCCTATGCCGATGAGTACTAGGTCAATATATATGTTGCAACCTAACAACCTGGCTGGAGTGAACTGGCATGAGATCTTGGTTGTGTTGCGAGGGCTATTTGCAGCCGCTCAGCAGGAACGTTGGGCGATCGCCTCCACCCCTAGGGGGAAAGATGGGTTAGATTTGTGAAGGTACAATGGCCTTCTGCCTTGCTCAACCATTGCCTGAGTCATGGATACTTAGGCCATAGTCGCTTGTTTTTAGGGCCTGTGTAACTTTTTTGACTAAGTGTAGATCGGGGTTTCTCGCAACGAAATCTCTCCATTTGAACGCATTAATCAGTTTTCCTGTCGATTATTTATTCCTCCATGACCCGTTCCCCCGCTGCTCCCCCATCCGATAATGATTGGCGCTTGTTATTGCGTCTGCTGCCCTACGTCAAGCGCTATCCCAGGGAACTGGCGGCGGCATTAATTTTGCTTGTCCCGGTGGCTTTTTCGGGGGCGGTGCAACCCCTCATTATCGGGCAAGCCGTTTCCCTATTGCGGGAGGAGAGGGCCTGGGGCTTTTTGCAGGCCATGCCGTTGGATCGGGCTTTGCATACCCTAGTGATTATCCTGGCCGTCACCATTGTCATTCGGTTGCTGTTTTTGGGGCTACAGGGCTTCATTGTGCAAAAAATGGGGCAAGAAATCACCGCCGATGTGCGCCAGGACTTATTTGAGCACGTCACTTCTTTGTCGGTAAATTTTTTCCATCGCACTCCTGTTGGTCGTTTGGTCACCCGCATCACCAGTGACGTGGAGGCCTTGGGAGAAGTATTTGCCAGTGGGGCGATCGGTGTGGTCAGTGACATTGTCTCCATTCTGGCCATTATCGTGACCATTTTTTGGGTGCAATGGCAATTGGCGCTACTACTGGTGGGGATGTTGGTGCCTGTGACTGTGTTAATCATTTATTTCCAGCAACAATATCGCAAAGCTAACTACCAAGCTAGGGAGGAATTGTCCCACCTTAATTCCCAGCTTCAAGAAAATGTGGCCGGCATTAATGTGGTGCAATTATTCCGTCGAGAAGAGTTGAACAGTCGTTCCTTTCGTCGGGTGAATGAGAAGTATCGTCGGGCAGTGGATAAGACCATCTTCCACGACTCCGCTGTGTCGGCCACTTTGGAATGGATTAGTTTAGTGGCGATCGCCGGAGTTTTGGGTCTGGGGGGCTGGCTGATTTTGCGCAATAACATGGAATTTGGGGTGCTGGCGGCGTTCATTCTCTACGGACAACGGCTATTCAATCCCCTGCGGCAATTTGCGGATAAATTCACCATGTTTCAATCCGGCTTCACGGCGATCGAGCGCATTGGGGAATTAATGGAAGAACCGGTGGAAATCAAAGACCAGGCGGTTATCACCCCCATTGAAATCAACAGCGCTCTGCGGGGCAGTCACGGGGAAATTTGCTTTGAAAACGTGTGGTTTGGCTATAAACCAAACGAATATGTGCTCAAAAATTTGAACTTCACCATCAAACCCGGAGAAAAAGTCGCCCTAGTGGGCCCCACGGGAGCTGGCAAAAGCTCTATTATTCGCCTCCTTTGTCGTCTCCATGATCCGTCCCAGGGTCGTATTTTGGTGGATGGCATTGACATTCGCGAACTGTCCCAACAACAGCTACGTCGTTTCATTGGCGTCATTCTCCAAGACAGTTTCCTGTTTGCGGGGGACGTGAAACGCAACATTACCCTAGGGGAAGAATACAGTTTGGCAGAAGTGCAACGGGCGGCCCAGTTAACCAGTGTCGATCGCCTGATTGAAGAATTGCCCCAGGGTTACCACACCCAACTGCGGGAACGGGGCAGTAACCTATCCGGTGGACAAAAACAATTGTTAGCCTTTGCCCGGGTGGCCATCCGGGAACCCTACGTGCTGGTTATGGATGAAGCCACCGCTAGTTTAGACGTCCGCACCGAGGCGGCCATTCAAGAAGCGTTGTTGCATTTGCTCCAAGATCGCACTTCCATCATCATCGCCCACCGTTTATCCACTATCCGCAATGTGGACCGCATTTTTGTGCTTAAACATGGGGAAATTGTTGAAACCGGGAACCATGACCAACTGTTGACCCTGAAGGGACTCTACGCCAGTCTGTACCAGTTACAAATGCTGGGGGGCTAATTATCCCATCGGGAATTTCCCTGGTATCATCATTGGTACACCACTGACTTTGTTGATGAATTTTCCGACAAATTCAGTGAAATTGTCCAATCATTGCCATGGATATGAAATTTTTTACCCTTTCCCAACCATTGCTTTCCCTTGGTCTGGCTAGTATGCTTGCCCTGTCTTTAACCCCGGTTGCCCAAGCTGACCAAAGCCCCGGCAACCAATGGGATGGGCAAATCAGTCTGCCCGATCGCCAGGCGTTTGCTGTGATTCCCTTTACGGAACTACCCCGGCGGACATTTTGGCAGTGGCCTAATCTCAACACCCTGACTAACCCAAACCAGCTTATTCAACAGTTTTATAGCCAGCCCTTGTTGCCCCAGCACTTAGGGGAAGGGGATTTTGGTTGTTTCCGTTCTAAGACTGCCACGGCTACGCTATTGGGGCAGGAATCCGTGACTGTATTGCTCACCCAAATGGGGAGTTGTGATGATTCCGTCAGTGGGCACCAAACCAGGGTAGATTTTGTTCCGGTAGGCGATCGATGGCAGGTGGATTGGGTAGGAGAAAGAAGCCATTGCCGGGGGCGTTTTTGGGCAGAGCCGGGACAACTTTGCCCTTAATTTTTCCCTGTTTAAAAAGGCAATAATTGTTCTTGAGGGTTAGGGGTATAAGTCTTTTAGTTACTGAAATTTTACTGTCTAGCCTAACTGGAAAAGTTGTTAATGGTGGCAATAACCTCTGCCATATTATTGGCTAGCATAGCTGGAGTATTAAGCACTAAGCCTGGGAATTCCTGACTGATTATTAAGCCATTATCGTCTGGACTCAGGCGTTCATATTTCCCATCCGATAACACAAACCAATCGATTTCTCGGTCGAGGGTACGCCAAACAATATACTCTCTTACCCCATGACTTTCATAAACCCGTTTTTTGCTATGGAGGTCGTAGGAGGCAGTGCTAGCGGCAATTTCCAGCACTAATTCTGGAGCACCGCTAATATATTCATCTTCATCTATGTGGGCGCTACCCTCTAGTCGAAATAATATCCCATCGGGTTGGAGTTCGTTTTCGTCATCTAGTCGCACTGTGGCTTCAATGCTAACGGCCAGGTCATTTCTTTGGGCTTGGTAAGTTCCTAGCCAGGTGATTATGGCACTATGGGGTTGACCATGGTAGGTATGACGGAGGGGAGAGGCCACGTGGACAATTCCTTCAATTAGCTCAGCTTTCTTAATGCCAGAAGCTGTGTAAATTCGTTCAAATTCTTGACGACTGAGGCGATCGCCATTTTCAAGGATTGGAATGGGAGCGGGGGAATTGGTGGTGACCATGGGGGAATGCGCTATAACTTCCGTTTTTTCCATCATAGTCACCCTAGTTGAATGGTTAGGTTTGGGGATTATTGTTGATTTGACTAAACATAGGGGAAAGGTAAGCTACTAAAACCCCGAGACTAAAGCCCATTAAATTGCGGAACAGAGGTAAAAAGTCGCTGGTGCGGGTGACCACAGGGCCAATGCCAAAGGCGATCACTAAAATTCCCCACAGGGGAGACATAATCAATACCCATTGCCACGCAAAAGTCTGATTCGGCGATCGGGGAATGGCCGCAAAACCAAAAATCAATCCCCCCACAATGGAAGTTACCAGGGTTAAAATCCACTGCTCCCTGGGTAATCCCGGCACAACGTTACAACCCCCTTTGACCAGACAGCCCTTAACGGTATTCAGGGCCTCGGTGATGGCTAGATTTTCTCCATTATCCCGAATATAGTACATATTTCCGAAGCGAGCCTGCATCTCAATCCAAAAGGTGCGGGGCATCAACTCATACACCTCATCTCCAATGCTAAAGGCCAATAGGTTCCCCCCCCTGCCATCGGCCACCAATAAAATACTTTTATCATCCAGACCCCAAAAAGGAATCACTGCCCGTCCCGGACTACGGTCGTATTGGGTTAAGACCCGCAATTTCCATCCCGTTTCCACCTCAAAGCTGTTTAGATCATCAATTAACTGAGCTTCTTGGATTTCCGGTAAAAAGTTGGCCAGGTCCACCACCGGAGTTTTTTCCTCTGGCAACAACTCAGGGTTATTCACCGCCTGGGCAGGGCTTACCGGTGCCCACCACAACACTAAAGATAAACTAACGGCCAAAAGCCAGGCAAAATTTTTGCTGAAACGGGTAGCAGACGACGGCAAATGGACAGCCATAGAGTTTTTCTTTAAGTTTCTTCACAGTTGTTTACCTTATTTTAAGGTATTGCCTCCGTTAAATTTTCACACTGGTCGATCTTTTCTGGACAAAAAAAAGCCCCCTAACAATGAGGAGAGGGGACAGTGAGGAGTTTTAAGCTTGGGGGCGAGGACTTAGCTCAGGAGAGTTTTAGCTTTGGCCAGCACATTATCAACGCTGAAACCAAATTTCTCCAGGCAAACCCCGCCGGGCGCTGAGGCACCAAATGTTTCAATACTGACTGTATCTCCTTCCGTGCCCACATATTTGTGCCAACCAAAACTGGTGGCGGCTTCTACGGAGAGACGTTTGGTGACAGCCTTCGGTAACACTGACTCTTTGTAGGCGGCGTCTTGGGCTTCAAACAGTTCCCAGGAGGGCATGGAAACTACCCGGACTTTTTTGCCTTCGGCGGCCAACTTTTCAGCGGCGGCCACACAAAGTTGTACTTCGGAACCCGTACCTATCAAGATTAACTCAGGAGTCCCTTCAGAATCAACAATGGTGTAAGCTCCTTTGGCCACTCCATCCAGGGAAGTTCCCGCTAGGTTGGGCACGGCCTGCCGGGTGAGAGACAGGAGAGTAGGGGCATTTTCCTTGGCTTTGGCGATCGCCACTTTATAGGCCCCGGAGGTTTCATTGCCATCGGCGGGACGAATGACGGTCAAGTTGGGAATAGCCCGCAGGGAAGCCAACACTTCAATGGGTTGGTGGGTGGGACCATCTTCCCCTTGGCCAATGGAGTCGTGGGTCATCACCCAAATTACCCCCGCCTCGGAAAGGGCAGAAAGGCGAATGGCGGCCCGCATGTAATCGGTGAAGATTAGGAAAGTAGCACCGAAGGGCAGTAACCCAGAGCTGTGGAGGGCAATGCCGTTGCAGATGGCGCCCATGGCGTGTTCCCGCACCCCAAAGTGGACGTTACGGTTTTGGTAAGCTCCTTTTTGAAAATCGCCTGAGCAGTGGAGTTCTGTCAAGTTGGAGTGGGTCAAATCCGCCGAACCGCCGATCAATTCCGGTAACACGGGGGCCAAGGCGTTGAGGCACTCTTCAGAGTATTTCCGGGTGGCCAAACCTTTTTGGTCCGGGGTAAAACTGGCTAAGTTTTTGTCCCAACCTTCGGGTAGTTTGCCGCTCAGTTGCCGTTCAAAGGCGGCCGCTTCGGCGGGATATTTGGTTTTGTATTGGGCAAAGGCTTGGTTCCATTCCGCTTCGTAGCTGGCTCCCCGGCCGATCGCCTTACGGGTGTAGTCCAACACTTCCTGGGGCACTTCAAAGGGAGCGTAGTCCCAACCCAGGTTTTTGCGGGTGGCGGCCACTTCATCAGTCCCCAACGCCGCCCCGTGAATGCCCGCAGTACCAGATTTCTTGGGCGCACCATAACCAATGATGGTGGTGACCTTGATCATGGTGGGCTTATCGGTTACCGCCTTCGCTTCTTCAATGGCCTTGGCGATCGCCGCTAAGTCAGTGTTGCCATCTTCCACATGGAGCACGTGCCAGCCGTAGGCTTCAAAGCGTTTGCTCACATCCTCGGTGAAAGCCACATCGGTGGAGCCATCAATGGAAATATGATTATCGTCGTAGAGAGCGATTAGTTTACCCAAGCCCCAGTGCCCCGCAATGGAAGCGGCTTCCCCGGAAATACCTTCCATATTGCAACCATCCCCCAAAATCACATAGGTGTAATGGTCCACAATGGTGGCATCGGGCTTATTGTAGGTGGCGGCTAAATGGGCCTCCGCCAGGGCCAAACCAACACCATTGGCAATACCTTGACCCAGGGGGCCGGTGGTGACTTCCACCCCAGCAGTGAGGAAATTTTCCGGGTGACCGGGGGTAGAAGATTCCCATTGACGGAACTGTTTAATGTCTTCTATGGTCACACTGTCATAGCCCAGTAAATAGAGCAGAGCATACTGCAACATGGAGCCATGGCCGGCGGACAACACAAAGCGGTCCCGATTGAACCATTTCGGGTTCTTGGGATTGTACTTCATGAACTTGTTCCACAGGGTAAAGGCCATAGGAGCCGCTCCCATGGGCAAACCAGGGTGGCCAGATTTGGCCTTTTCGATGGCGTCAATGGCTAAAAAGCGAATGGCATTAATAGAAAGTTCGTCTAAGGACTGGGTAGCAACGACCATAATGTTTGGGAAAATAAACTAGCAATAATTGGGTCAATATCCACCGGGGGGCGGTAATGGTAGGGGCCAAGGCAGGCCAAATTGCTACCATCTTCCCACGGTTCGGGAAATTTTTCGGTGGGCTATTGATATTTTTTGAAGGCTAAGGTGACGTTATGGCCCCCAAAGCCAAAGGAGTTGGACAGAGCCACATCTACTTTTAGGACCCTACTCTGACCGGGCACATAATCCAAATCACATTCCGCGTCGGGATTCTCTAAGTTAATGGTGGGAGGTACCTTATCCTCGGCGATCGCCATCACAGTGGCCACCGCTTCAATGCCCCCAGAGCCGCCCAACAGGTGGCCGGTCATGGATTTGGTAGAGCTAACAGCAATATTGTAAGCATGATTGCCCAAAGCCTGTTTAATGGCCCTGGTTTCCGTCACATCGTTAGCTGGGGTACTGGTGCCATGGGCATTGATATAACTTACTGCTTCCGGCTTCAAGCCCCCATCTTTTAAAGCCAAGGCGATCGCCCTGGTGGCCCCCCGACCGTCTGGGACTGGCGCTGTAATGTGATAAGCGTCACAGGTCATGGCGTAGCCCACCATTTCCCCGTAAATTTTTGCTCCCCGGGCCAAGGCGGATTCCAATTCTTCCAGAATCAAAATGCCCGATCCTTCTCCCATTACAAAGCCATCCCTATCCTTGTCAAAGGGACGACTGGCATGGAGGGGGTCATCGTTACGGAAGGATAAAGCCCGAGCCGAAGCAAAGCCAGCATAGCTAAGGGCAGTAATGGCCGCTTCCGTACCACCACAAATCATCGCCTTGGCATAGCCATTTTGCACCAGACGGAATGCATCCCCAATGGCATTGGAGCCTGCTGCACAGGCAGTAACAGTGCAATTATTGGGACCCTTGGCACCTAGGTTAATGGCAGTTAACCCCGAAGCCATGTTGGCGATCATCATCGGGATCATAAAGGGACTGCAACGACTAGGGCCCTTATCTAACAATATAGTTTGCTGGTCTTCCAACACTTTCAAACCACCAATGCCCGTGCCAATTAACACCCCAATCTCATCGGCATTGAGCTCGTTAATCACCAACTTGGCATCATTAACGGCCTGTTGACTGGCACAAACGGCAAAATGACAAAACCGGTCCATGCGCTTGGCTTCCTTGCGGTCAAGAAACTGGGTCGCGTCAAAGCCCTTAACTTCCCCCCCAAAGCGACAGGCTTGGTCACTGGCATCGAAACGGGTAATGGGGCCAACGCCGTTACGACCCTCCATTAGGCCTTGCCAATAATCTTGGAGGTTATTACCAATGGGGGTGATGGCTCCCAATCCCGTTACAACAACACGTTTCTTTTCCAAATTTGCCATGGTACTTAATAGATAAAATCGGGGAGGGGACTCCCCTAGGGTTCTCCGCAACGATATAGCGATGGGGTCGGGGCCTGGCCCAGGGAGCAAACCAGCCGGTCCCAAACCGGTATCGGAACCACCCCAAACAGTAGCTTAAACTGTCTGGGAACTGGGTTACAAAGGCCTATGGGGGAGTCGGGGCTATGACCGAAATTTATTTACTTTCGATGTGCTCAACGGCTTTACCCACGGTATCAATGGTTTCTGCCACTTCATCGGGAATTTCAATATCAAACTCTTCTTCTAGGGCCATGACTAATTCCACTGTGTCGAGGGAATCAGCTCCTAAATCTTCGGCAAAGGTGGCGGAGGGGGTCACTTTATCGGGATCCACTTCCAACTGTTCCACGACGATTTTTTTTACTTTTTCAAAAATTTCTTGATTCATTACAATACCTTTAACTATAGAAGAAGAGTTTTCGAGCTGGGTCAACGGCTGATCGCCAGCAAAACGGGGGACAGCTTGGGGGCTGTCGCAGGGCCGCTCGGTTAGCAATGCACTCAATTGTTCAGCGTTAACTATCTTAACGGAAAGGTATCCCTTGCACTAGATGCTTTCCTTGCCCATGGGCACAAAACAGTTCCTAACAAGGGGTCCTATTCTCCCCAGTGGGGCAAAATTTTTTCTATGTAGCTCAATCGAGCCAGGGCAAACAGAATGGCCAGCCAATTTTTTTGCTGAGTGTTTCCTAGGGAAAGTAATTGTCCCTGGGGGCAGCCGATGCGGCCAGGGCTGGAGGAAAATGTTAATGAAGGATCAATCATCAAAACTTCACTTTTTTTCGCGGGTACAATGCAAAACTCATAGCCCTGGGAACGTTTACCATCCTCTGGACCAACCAATCCATGAACGTCAATGGCTCCTAGGGGAAATTGAATTTTATCTAGAGGATTAGGTACTGGCGCTGTCGATGGCCAAGGCTGAGCGGCGATCGCCCCAGGAACCTGGCCATAACCTCCACTAATGCTGAAGCCAGATATGGTTAAAATCGTCCCCAAAAAGTGATTCGCACTTAAAGCCATATCTTTAGATTAAATTTGGGCATTTATCCGCATCATTTAACCAGAAACTTCAGTTTGCTCTTCTTGGGGCGTAATTACCTCCAAATACTGACTTTCCAAAAGGAAAATACCCCGATCAAACTTCACCCCCCAATACCCCGCCGGTCGGCGATCCACCACCATTCCCTCCGCGGCGATCGCCAACAAGTCCGGAGGCCGGAGCATGGGCATGGGGTCAGCGGTTTTCAGATAGGGGGGGCGGGCAATTAAACGAACTGAGGCACCGACAAACAAATCAGCCATAATTGATTCAGTTTAGGGTCAGAGGGGGACGCTGCCTTGGAGAGAAAGGCAATTTTTCCGGGGGCAAAACATTAGAATAATTTAAACAATTTGTTGCTGTTGGGGTAAAGAAGCCCATCACTGTGCCGTGAATGGGTAAAAATGGAAACAACAACATTAACCGAAACCCCACATCAGAGGATAACAGCATGGAAGGCAACCTAGAAGTCAGACAACACCTCAACCAAGCGCTGAAATTACAACTTACCGCCATTAACCAGTATTTTCTCCATGCCCGCATGTGCAAAAATTGGGGGCTAAATCACCTCAATAAGTACGAATACAAAGTATCCATCAAGGCAATGAAACAGGCTGATAGCCTGATCGAGCGCGTTTTATTTTTAGAAGGGCTGCCCAATCTCCAGAATTTAGAAAAACTTCTCATCGGCGAAACGGTACCGGAAATCCTGGACAATGATCTGACCATGAACCAGGGCATTAGGGCAGGCTTAGTCAACAGTATTGCCTTCTTTGAAACCCGACGGGACTATGTAAGCCGGGATGTGTTGTCGGAAATTCTTGAGGAAACCGAAGAACAAATTGATTGGTTAGAGTCCCAACAATGGCTGATCAGCAATTCTGGACTAGAAAATTATCTCCAATCCATGATGGGCGAAGACTAAACCAAGATATGGGCACTATGGATAGGGCATCTCTCCTTTCATCGTGCCTGTCCAAGCCTGTCCAAGTACGAACATGGGCTTGGGGGACCTTTGCGGCTGGTGATCTTTTTCCCAGAAACCATTCTCTTCTTCGCCTTTCCTAGGTGGTCTAGTTCGGCACGGCTTCATTGTTCTGCGCAACCAAAATGTTTTCAAAAATCAATAAGTTGTAGCTACTTAAAATAAAATTGAGGTGGCAATCTTTTGTAAAAAAATTGTGTTGCAAGTATTTTAGTGTGCTGCTCCGCTGTGCTTTTCATTGAATCCGCTATACCAATAAAAAGCTCTCCTTAAATCTAGTCGACTAAGGAGAGTTGCAAATTCAGGGGCGAAATTTAAATTTGGACAAAGTCCGCTAATCTCCCCAACCATTGGTTTCTAAAGTGTTTCCCTATCCCCAGGAGCTGAGGGAATATCGTTACTTTTTGCCAGCAAAGAAAGCTAAATGATAAAGATTGCGGCGCCAGGGATGGCACTGAATTTCCTGCACCACCGCTTCCCCTTCCCAGGAAAGATGGGGAATTTTAACTTCGATGGGGGTTTCCTTGACGGTGACACTCCGCAACATGGTGATAGCTGTTTTGTGGTCTACCACCAGGGAAATGGACTCAGCGCCATTGTGACCATAGAGGGTGGCGGGAATTAAACCTTCCCGACGCAAAGCTCTAGGATTGACTTTTTCGGGACGTTGTTGACATTCAATGGAAAGGGCCATGGTAATACTCGTAAAAATAATAATCAGGGTTAACAAAGGGGCAAACCTAAGCCACTGGGTCGCCGTTGGCATGGAGCAAGGCTCGTTTTGGCCCATGGATGGGGTCTTCGACAATAATTGTCTGATCCCGACTGGCCCCTAGGGAAACGATGGCGATCGGCACCTCCATCAATTCCGCCAGGAACTTTAAATAATCCAGGGCCTGGGGAGGCAAATCCTCCAGGGTGCGACATTCCTCTGTGGAACACTGCCACCCAGGGAGGGTTTTATAAATGGGCTGACACCGGGCAAATTCCGCTGCGTTGCCGGGGAAATGATCACAGGTTTTGCCATCTAATTCATAGGCAACACAAACCTTAATTTCCTCCAGTTGGTCCAGCACATCCAGTTTGGTAATGGCCAAACAATCTAAACCGTTAATACGCACAGCGTAGCGCCCAATCACCCCATCAAACCAGCCACAGCGTCGCCGCCGACCAGTGGTGGTGCCAAATTCCGCTCCCCGGTCACAGAGATGTTGATTTAGTTCCCCATCCAATTCTGTGGGAAAGGGGCCTTCCCCCACTCGGGTGGTATAGGCTTTAGCGACACCGATGACTCGGTCAATCATAGTAGGGCCGATGCCAGCGCCCACACAGGCTCCCCCTGCAATGGGGTTGGAGGAGGTGACGTAGGGATAGGTGCCGTGGTCTAGGTCCAGGAGGGTGCCCTGGGCTCCTTCAAAGAGAATATTTTTCCTTTGATGTATGGCCTCGTAAATTTTCAGGGAACTGTCCACCACATGGGACCGCAGGCGATTGGCATAGGTGGTGTATTCCGCAATCACCGTTTCCGGATCCAGGGGAGGCAGGTCGTAGAGTTTATCTAAAACAACGTTTTTATACTCAACGGTCCAAAGCAATTTTTTCCGGAGAATTTCGGGATTCATTAGATCCACCACCCGAATTCCCATGCGCTCTGATTTATCAGCGTAGGTGGGGCCAATGCCTCGCCCAGTGGTGCCAATTTTATGTTCTCCCCTTTTTTCTTCCGATGCCTGGTCTAGCAAGCGGTGGAAGGGCATGGTCACATGGGCAGTCTGGGAAATATACAGGCGATCGAGGGAAACATCTAACGCTTCCAACTGGTCAAATTCCTGCAATAGGACTTTGGGGTCAATGACCGTCCCCGAACCGATGATACATTCTGTATCTGGATAGAGAATACCCGAAGGAATGAGGTGGAGCTTAAAAGTCTGATCGTTAACTACAATCGTGTGGCCTGCGTTTACGCCCCCCTGGGGCCGCACCACCACATCCGCTGATCGACTTAATAAGTCGGTGATTTTACCTTTTCCCTCGTCGCCCCACTGAGCGCCGATAACAATAACGTTAGCCAAGAGCTTTTATTATAAGAAAGTTCACACAAACTATCACTATCACACTTTTGGGGTTTGGTGTCAATATTTGCAGTCTTGTTCTTTTAGATAAATCTTCCTGTCCGTTACTATAACCAAGGTCGGATGAGAAAGATTGTGATCACTTTAATTTAAATTGATATCTCAAAAGATATGGAACCCAGTAAGCAATGGGATTCAATAGATAGGTCATCTCATTTTCATTCTAATGTTTGCCCATGATAAGGCCGGGCACCACTCTGAAAAATTCTTGACGACTTGTACCTAACAGTGGGGCACTAACCCCAATGATCCAAAAGACGATCCAACTGAGAGGTATCAATTAGACCATATTGCCAAAAAATAACTGGCAGATAGGAGGGCATAGCCTCGGTTTGTTTCAGTCCCCAGGCAATTTGATCCGCTGACAGTGAAAATTCCTTTTTTAATAGTTGAATCAGATTTTTGGACACGACCATGGACTGCTCCCGGGGAAAGAATTAATTTTTAATTTTTGTTCACAATTCTAGTAACGACGGTCAGTGTGTCTTACCCTAACGGCGATCGCCTCGGGGGCGGAACTGGGCTGGAGTTGTTGGAGCAGGGCAAAACCTAGGACCAAGAAAGCGCAGACGGCAATTAACATACAATTCACTTTGTAAACTTATGTTAACAATCCTATCGGTTCCTCTCATAATCTGCAATGGGGTATTTACCGACCTTGGGCAGATCTTTTCTGGCCAGCAAAAAGCCAGACTATCAAAGGGCCTGGCTCAAAAAAACTCAAAAAAGTTATTAAGTTAAGGTTTAGTTTTCCCAAAGGCATACTCAGAGGGAATTTGGCAGTAAAGAAAAAGTTGGCTTACTTATTTCTTTTTCTTATCTTGTTTGTCTTCGGCAGTTTTTTCCTTCATGCCATACTTACGCATAAAGCGGTCAACACGGCCTTCCGTGTCAATAATTTTTTGGGTACCAGTGTAGAAGGGGTGGTTACCGGACCAGATCTCTACGTTGATTTCTGGCTTGGTGGAACCAACGGTCATAATCACCTCTCCGTTACAGGTGACTTTGGCATCGGGATACCAGGTGGGGTGAATGTCAGCTTTTGGCATGGTCAGTCCTAATAATTCCAATAGAGTGGTAAATCCAAATCTCCAATTAACGTTTGGAGTACTGGGGGGCCTTACGGGCTTTATGGAGACCGTATTTTTTCCGTTCTTTGGCTCGGGGATCCCTGGTGAGATAGCCTTCCGCTTTTAGGGGTTGACGATTTTCCGGGGAAAGTTGGCACAGGGCCCGGGCCACACCTAGCTTCACGGCATCTGCTTGCCCTGTTAGGCCGCCACCGTGGGCATTGACCAAAATATTGTATTCCCCTTCCAGTCCAAGGGTTTCTAGGGGGGCTTTCAAGCTTTGGATGTAGTTGGCAATGCGGTTGAAGTAAATTTCCCCAGGCTTACCGTTAACAATTACTTCCCCCTGACCGGGCACAAGACGAACCCTGGCGATCGCCGCTTTACGACGGCCGGTGCCCCAATAGACGACTTTATTGCTGGAATCGTTGGCTTGCATTAGTTAGCTCCTGCAGGAATAGTGTTGATAACAAGGGTTTCGGGTTGTTGAGCTGCGTGGGGATGGCTAGGGCCAGCATAGACTTTCAGCTTAGTGAACAACTTACGGCCGAGGCTATTTTTGGGCAACATTCCCCGGACAGCACTTTCGACAATTCTTTCCGGTAAACGAACTTGGAGTTTTTCAAAGGTCTCCTCCTTCATGCCCCCGGGGCGGCCGGAATGGCGACGGTATAACTTTTGCTCCCGTTTTCTGCCGGTAACTTCTATTTTTTCCGCATTAATAATAATGACAAAATCACCGGTGTCCATGTGGGGGGTGAAGGTGGGCTTATTTTTACCACGTAAAATAGTGGCTACTTCAGTGGCAAGACGGCCAAGGCGTTGACCCTCAGCATCAATTACGTACCATTTGTGGTCTAGGTTGTCGATGGTTGGTAATACAGTTTTGTTCATAGTTTTCAAAAATACCCCCGCTTAATAACGGGGCATAATTATTTGCCTTGCTAATTTGGTTCGGCTAGCCAGTGAATTGCCACAGAGGCTGACTATCAAACCAAAGGGAATCAGGCAAGGGAAAATTTTCATAACCGACCCGCAGTAGGCATAAACCCTTGGCGGGAGCAGCATATTTAACCAAATCCCGCCGCTGATTAACCCAAATATTATTGAAGTCAGTCAGACTTCGTTGTCCAGAGCCCACCTCCACCAGCAAGCCCACCAGTAAGCGCACCATGCCGTAAAGAAAACCATTGGCTTGGATTTCTAGATAGACCATGGGGCCTCGACGGTAACAGTCAACCTCCTGCACTTCCACCCAGGAATGGGTCCGGGCTGAACCGGCTCGGTGGAAAGCCGCTAGGTGATGTTTTCCTAGCAGTGGTTCCATGGCCGCCTGCATGGTCTTCTCCTGGAGGGGAAAACGGTAGTAATGCCAACTGTAAGCATCAGTGAACAGATTGGGCCACTGATCCGTATAGATGCTGTAACGATACCGTCGCCACAGGGCAGAAAAGCGGGCATGCCAACGGCTATCCACCGCCGCTGACCCTCTCACTAAGATGTCCTGGGGAAGATGACCATTCAGGACTTTACTCCAACGGTGGGGAGGAATTTGTCCCACCGGGTCGTCAAAATGGGCCACTTGGGCCGCCGCATGGACCCCGGCATCCGTCCTGCCAGCCCCATGGAGAGTGACGGGCTGACCCACCACTTTGGCGATCGCCAACTCCACTTCCTCCTGAATAGAAGAAAAATTAGGTTGACGTTGCCAGCCATGGAAACGGGTGCCCAGATATTGCATCACCAAGGCCACCCTTTGTTTACCAGCAGACGGAGAGGAAGGCATCAATACAAACCGTCTAATTAGACCAATTCAATCACAGCCATTTCCGCATTGTCACCCCGGCGACGCAGAGTCCTGATAATGCGGGTATAGCCACCATCTCTATCCTTATAGCGGCTGGGAGCATCCACAAATAGAGCATGGACTGTGGGCTTGTCGTACATGTAACCTAGGGCCCGACGACGGGCAGCCAGGGAACCGTCCTTAGCCAAGGTAATCATGCGGTCCACCTCGGAACGCACCGCCTTAGCCCTAGCCTTAGTGGTCTTGATTTGCCCGTGGCGGATCAACTCTGTGGTCAAAGCCCGCAGGAGGGCCTTTCTTTGGTCAGCGGGCTTCCCCAACTGAGGCACTCGACATCTGTGTCGCATGGTAACTGAACTCCTAAAAAATTAACAACAGGGGGTTACTCCAAGGCCAGAAGCAGTAGTCAAACCCATTGAGCTTGTTAAGCTTTAGCCTTTTCGTGGGGCAGGGTAATACCCAAACGTTTTTGCAGTGCCTCAATCACCTCTTCCGCGGATTTGAGACCAAAATTCTTAATTTCCAGTAGATCTTCTTGGCTATATTCCAGTAGATCCGCCACGGAATTAATCTGGGCTCGCTTCAGGCAGTTATAGGCACGGACAGAAAGTTGCAACTCCTCAATGGGAATTTGACTTTCTGGGTTAACCTCGTCCTGGTAATCGCTATGGGCCGCTTCCAGCTCATTGAGATCCTTAAGGGGGATAAAAAGATTAGCAATAATGTCAGAGGCTTCCGACAGCGCTTCCCGAGGCTGAATACTGCCATTGGTCCAAATGTCTAGAATCAGCCGATCCTTTGGACTCATGCCATCGGCTCGGATATCTTCCACCGTGTAATTGACCTTGGTCACCGGCATAAACACCGAGTCAATTTGGAGAAAATCCAGGGATGAATTTTCGTCCTTGCCCCGCTCGATAATCCGATAACCGACGCCCCGTTCCACCCGGAATTCCATTTCCAGTTTGGCTCCCTCTGCCAAAGTGGCAATGTATTGGTTGGGATCAATAACCTCCACTTCCGAAGGCACCTCAAACTGGGCCGCTGTCACCGTCCCCGGACCGATCGCCGTTAAACGGCCAATCTGGGGCTGATCGGTGTAGCTTTTGAGCACAAGTTCCTTCATGTTCAGCATAATTTCCAGAACATCCTCCCGGACCCCTGGAATAGTGGCGAACTCATGGTTAACCCCCGCAATGCGGATAGCCGTTACCGCGGCTCCGGGCAAGTTGGACAACAACACCCGTCGCAAAGCATTTCCCACCGTCGTTCCCTGGCCCCGGTCTAAGGGTTCAAGGGAAAATTTACTGTACTGCTGTTGATTTTTTCTGGTGCTGGATTCCACACACTCAATTTGAAACTGCGCCACTAACGCGACCTCCCTTATATCTCCGTGTAAATAGCTTGACCGACGCTATCTCAGTCAGAGGAAATTACGATTTGCTCAAAAAAGCTGTTAGCAAAAAATCTAACTGTCCTAGACCCGACGGCGTTTGGGGGGACGACAACCATTGTGGGGGATGGGGGTAACATCCCTGATCAGGGTGATTTCCAAACCAGCTCCCTGGAGGGCCCGGATGGCAGTTTCCCGACCAGCGCCGGGGCCACTCACCATTACCTCCAGTTGCCGCATGCCCTGTTCCATGGCCCGACGGGCGGCGGAGTCAGCAGCGGTTTGGGCGGCATAGGGAGTGCCTTTTTTAGCTCCTTTGAAACCGCTAGAACCAGCGGAAGCCCAGGAAATCACATCACCGCGAATGTCGGAAATGGTAACAATGGTGTTGTTGAAAGTAGATTGAATGTGGGCCACCCCGCTAGGGACATTCTTTTTTGCTTTTTTGGGCCCAGTTTTTCTGGTAGGACGCGCCATAATGATTGCTTGAAAGCTTCAATAAACAGGACAGGGATGGGGGGAAGATTATTTCTTCGCTGGGGTCTTTTTCTTGCCGGCAACGGTCAAGCGGCGGCCCCGACGGGTACGGGCGTTGGTTCTAGTACGCTGTCCCCGCACTGGTAAGCCTTGGCGATGCCGACGACCACGATAGGTGCCGATGTCTCCAAGACGTTTGATGTTCATGGCCTCCCAACGACGGAGATCACCTTCGATCTCATAATTTTCGTCGATGTAGGTTCTTAACTTCAGCGCATCTTCATCACTGAGATCTTTGACTCGGACATCGGGACTAACCCCGGTTGCGTCCAGAATTTCATGGGAGCGCGACAGACCAATACCGTACAGATAAGTGAGGGCGATTTCCACACGCTTATCCCGAGGCAGGTCAACACCAGCTATGCGTGCCACGTTGATTTTCCTCTAAATAAGTTCAATAAATTTATGGAGTAGGGTTTAAGACAGACCAGAATGGTAATCACTAGGGGAACTGCTAACCTTGACGCTGTTTATGCTTGGGGTTGGCGGAACAGATGACCATCACACGACCGCGCCGACGAATAACGCGGCACTTATCACACATTTTCTTAACGGAAGCTCTAACTTTCATGCCTGATTTTCTTTGGCAACACTGCAAGCTCTTAATTATAACAAGTTATCGTGCCCGTGTCATGGCAAATATTAAATCAGCTTTCCCCGCCGAGGGGAGGCATTAATTTTTAGCCTTTGCCATCGTCAAATTAATGATTACTTTTTATTTTTAAGACGATAGGTTATACGCCCCTTGGTGAGGTCGTAGGGGGTTAATTCCACCTTGACCCGATCGCCGGGGAGAATTTTGATGTAGTTACGACGAATTTTGCCGGAGATGTGGGCCAAAACGTTGAAACCATTGTCAAGGTCGACCCTAAACATGGCATTGGGCAATGACTCCATCACCGTGCCTTCCATCTCAATTAAATCTTGTTTAGACAAGCGGTTAATGACCTCCTAAAAATAGAATGGAATAAAATATCGAAAAAAGCGCCATTTTTAATCATAACAAATCTAGGTTGCTCCATTGGCCAACCTATGCTTGGCTTGACATTTTCTTCCTAGGGTTTGACCAGTTTTTCTAGGCTGGCGGCGATGGCTTCCACCGGCTGGTTGCCGTCGAGGGAATAAAGTTTGCCTTGTTCCTGGTAATAGGCCATGAGGGGAGCAGTTTGCTCTGTGTAAACCAGCAGCCGATTACGAATGGTGGCTTCGTTATCATCCGCCCGCCCCCTGGCCAACAGGCGTTCCACAATCACTTCATCGGGAACTTTAAGGTTAATGACCCAATGGGTGCGGTGACCAATATTAACCAACAACTCATCGAGAAAAATTGCTTGGTTAACGTTACGGGGAAAGCCATCCAAAATCCAGCCAGCTTTGGCATCTTTATGACCCAATCGCTCTTCAATTAACCCCAGGATTAGCTGGTCGGGCACTAGTTCTCCCCTATCCATATAACCCTTGGCCTGGTTCCCCAACCCTGTGCCATCGGCGATCGCCTGGCGCAACATATCCCCAGTGGAAATATGGGGAATAGCAAGGGTGTCCGCCAAACCCACCGCTTGGGTACCTTTACCAGAGCCAGGGGCCCCTAGAAAAATTAAACCTTTAGCCATGGCCATAGTCCTTAAAAACTCCAGAAAATTACTAATAAAAAGCGGTCAAGGAAATGTCTGTGCCAACTTCCCCCAACCGCACCATTTGTTTAACGATGTGATCAACAAAATTGCTCCATTGATGCACGATCCATCGTTACCAATTCGTTCCCATCAATGCCCAAGGACACCCTAGGGCTGTTTGATCATGCCTTCATAACGCTGGGAAATGACATAGGTTTGGATTTGTTTTGCCGTATCAATGGCGACCCCCACCAAAATCAACAGGGATGTGGCCCCCAAACCCTGGAAAGTAGTCACTCCGGTAGCCTGCTCCACAAAAATGGGCAGAGTAGCCACAAAACTGAGAAAAATTGCCCCTAAAAAGGTGAGACGGTTAAGCACTCCTTCTAGATATTGCTCAGTCTTTTTCCCAGGGCGAATACCAGGAATACTAGAACCCATCTTTTTCAGATTTTTTGATACGTCCTCTGGGTTAACAATCAGACTGGCGTAAAAATAACTGAAGAAGAAAATCATCAAGGAATAAACCACGGTATAGACCCAAGTACCGGGGCGCAAAGCGTTGGAAATTTGGACGAGAATTTCCCCAAACCCGCCTAAACCTTCATTGCCAGTGGCAAAACCAGCCAGGGAAGAAGGCAAAATCAGCACAGCGGAGGCAAAAATAATCGGCATTACCCCCCCTTGGTTCAAGCGTAGGGGCAAATAGCTAGTGCGCTCCCGATAGAGCTTTTTACCCACCTGACGACGGGCAGAAATAATCGGAATGCGCCTGGTGCCTTCCTGTACAAAGACGATACCCACAATCATGACCAGGAAAACCAGCATCAACAGTACCACCGCAGTGATGGACTGCCTGCCCCCGGACTGGGCATACTCAATGGTTTGACCCAAGGTTTGGGGTAGGGTGGCCACAATGTTGACAAAAATCAACAGGGAAGCACCGTTACCAATACCCCTTTCTGTAATCAACTCCGAAATCCACATCACAAACATGGAGCCGGCGGTGATGGCTAAAACCGTTTGAAAAATAAATAGGGGGCCATAGTTGTTGGCATAGGGGCGCAGTAAACCAATGGTCAAACCCAAACCTTGGATAATGCACCAACCAAAGGCAATATAACGGCTGTATTGGGAAATTTTCCGCCGCCCTGCTTCCCCTTCATTTTTCTGCAAATCTTCCAGGGCAGGAATGGCCGCTGTTAGCAGTTGCATGATGATGGAAGCGTTAATGTAGGGCAAAATGCCCAGGGCAAAAATTCCCACGGTGGATAAACCACCCCCGGTAAAAATATTTAAAAAACCAATAACGGAGTTATCGTTGATGGCCTGGCTAAAGGCCTGGCGATCAATGTCCGGTACCGGGATGAAAATTCCCACCCGGACTAGAATTAGTAGCCCAATAGTAATAAGCAGCCGACCCCTAAGGCCAGCCGCTTGGGCCATCTGCAGGAAAGTTTCCTGGGCAGAGGGGGCTTTGTCTCGACTTACGACCATTTATTTATACCTGAGTAAAAGTGCGAGGGATGAAGCAAAACAATGAATTAACCTATTATCCCCTTCTCCCCGGCGATGGGGAAGGATTTTGGTTACCATTGTTAGCCCTGCGCCACCACACTGCCACCGGCTGCTTCAATTTTGGCTTGGGCCGCTTTGCTACAGGGAGCATGGACGGTGAGAGCTACGGCTAATTCTCCGTTGCCCAGGATTTTTAAAGGGCCGTCGTTACTAGTGACAATACCCGCTTCCATTAAGCTTTCCAGGGTGACCACGGTGTTGGGGGCTAGACCGGCCAACTTACCGACGTTAACCACAGTAAAATGCTTAGGGTTGTAGAGGGGAAAGTGTTTTAATTTAGGCAGACGACGGTAGAGGGGCATTTGTCCCCCTTCAAAACCAGCTTTGGTACCGGTACCGGAACGGGATTTTTGGCCCCGCATACCAAAACCACAGCTAGCGCCTTGCCCTGCCGCAATACCCCGGCCAACACGGCGACGGCGTTTTTTAGCACCGTCATTGGGAGAGAGTTCGCTCAAATTCATGGCTAATATCAAAAATTAAGTTCACAGGAGATGGAATTTTCACCTACCAAAGGCTTAGGACCTTGGGCTTAGGTGTAGAGATGCTCCACGGCAACTCCCCGCTCTTCCGCCACTTCCGAGAAAGTGCGCAGAGTTTCCAGGGCGTTGATGGCAGCCCGGGCATTGTTTAGAGGATTATTGGAGCCTAGTTGTTTAGCTAGGATATTCTTAACTCCGGCCAGCTCTAGCACAGTACGAACAGCGCCACCGGCAATTACCCCGGTACCAGGGGCGGCGGGACGAACCACCACTTTGGCTCCCCCGGAAACCCCATTGGTGATATGGGTAATGGAATTGGATTTGGTCAGGGGCACCTCGATCAGTTGTTTTTTGCCATCGGCCACCCCTTTACGGACGGCTCCGATTACGTCCCCAGCTTTGCCCACTCCCACACCGACCTGGCCAGTTTCGTTACCGACTACCACGATCGCCCGGAAGCTAAGTTTTTTACCGCCTTTGACCACCTTACTGACTCGGCGGATTTGGATAACCCGTTCCTGCCAGTTGGTGTCTTCTTTTTTTTCACGGCTGGTTTTACGACGCTTTGCCATAGTAATTTCCTTGGATGTTAATGGGTTTGGTTAACGTTGTTAGAAATCGAGACCGGCTTCCCTGGCCGCCTCCGCCAGAGCTTTTACCCGTCCGTGATACAACTTACCACCCCGGTCAAAAACTACTTGGTTAATGCCTTTGGCGATCGCCCGTTGGGCTACCAACTTGCCCACCTCTGCGGAAGCATCCTGGGTGGCGCTGGAACTGAGGGACTTTTTCAAATCGGGGTCGAGGGTGGAAGCCGCCGCAAGGGTGTGCTGGGCCACGTCATCGATCACCTGGGCGTAGATGTGGTCATTGGACCGAAAAACCGCCAAACGGGGCCGCTCGCTGGTACCAGATAAGTGGCGACGCAGCCGACGGTGACGACGTTGGGTGGCAGATTTACGAGTACTTTTCATGGTTTATTTTTTCCCTGTCTTACCAGCTTTACGACGGACATATTCACCTTGGTAGCGGATACCTTTACCCTTATAGGGTTCCGGTGGCCGCACAGCCCGGATTTTGGCCGCTGTATTCCCCAAGAGTTCCTTGTCAATGCCGGAGACAATTACCTGGGTGTTATTTTCAACTTTGACCTCAATGCCTGCGGGCATGGTCATTTCCACGGGCTTACTATAGCCGACATTCAGAGTCAACTTATTGCCCTGGGCCTGGGCTCGATAGCCCACCCCTTGGATTTCGAGACGACGCTCAAAGCCCTGGGCCACCCCATCCACCATATTGGCAACGAGGGTACGCACCAGACCGTGGCGTTCCCGGGCAGCGCGGGACTCGTCCTGGCGGGTGACGGTGATGGTTTCCCCTTCCTGGGCCACAACTACCTTTTCCGGTAAATGTCTTGCCAGGGAACCCTTGGGGCCTTTCACACTCAGATGGGTGCCTTGAATATCTACGCTGACCTTCGCTGGGATGGGAATGGGGCGTTTTCCGATACGGGACATAGGATTAATTCTGTAAAGTTAAGTTTAAGTAGTAATACAATAGTAGCCTTCGACCAGGACTACCAAATGTAACAAAGGATTTCGCCCCCAATGCCCTGGCGACGGGCTTCCCTATCGGTCATGATGCCGTGGGAGGTGGAAACAATGGCGATGCCAATGCCGCCCAACACCCGGGGAATTTTTTTGGAAGGGGCATACACTCGCAAACCGGGCTTACTAACCCGCTGGAGGGTATTGATCAGGGGCTGGCGGGTCTTGCCTTTGTACTTTAAAGTGAGCACTAAAGTACGACTAATGCCTTCGCCGGTTTCAGCATAGTCTTCGATAAACCCTTCGCTTTTGAGCACCTTGGCAATGCTCAGGGTCATTTTAGTGGTGGGCACCTGGGTAGTGCTATGTCTCACCGCACAGGCATTGCGGATGCGGGTGAGCATGTCGGAAATTGTGTCTGTTGAAGCCATTATTCCTGCTGGTAGATTCTCCTAAGGGATGATGATTCAGGTGGATTGATGGAAACTTGTTACTGATCAATCACCCTGAGCCGCGACTAAATTAACTTCTAAAGGGCATGCCCAGAGCTTTAAGCAATGCACGGCCTTCTTCGTCAGTTTGGGCGCTGGTAATGATGGAAACGTCCATGCCCCGGATTTGATCGATGGTGTCGTAATCAATCTCGGGAAAAATTAGTTGTTCGCGAATGCCTAAGCTATAGTTACCCCGGCCGTCAAAGCTGTTAGGGCTGATGCCACGGAAGTCCCGAATGCGGGGCAACGCTAAGTTAATCAAGCGATCCAAAAAGGCATACATCCGCTCGGAACGGAGGGTAACCATCACCCCCACTGGCATACCTTCCCGGATTTTAAAACCGGCGATCGCCTTGCGGGCCCTGGTCACTACCGGCTTTTGCCCTGTAATGGTGGCCAACTCCGCCAGGGAAGACTCCAAAGCCTTGGCATTTTGGGAAGCTTCCCCTAATCCCCGGTTGACAGTAACCTTGGTCAATTTGGGAACTTGGTGAATATTTTTGTAGCCAAACTCCTCCTTTAACTTAGGAAGAACGGTTTCTTGGTAGAGGGTTTTAAGTCGTTGAGTCATGGTATTTACAGGGTCTCTGGGCTTGGTCAGAGAAATAAATGAACCGGGCACATCAAGCTGAAGTCTGGGGTCGGCCAGGGGGCAACTACACCAGCCTTTAGTCAATGATTTCTCCCGTTTTTTTCAGCATCCGCACTTTACGACCATCGTCAGTGACGGTGTAGCAAATGCGACTAGCAATTTTTTCCTTAGTGGAATAGAGCATCACCTTGGAGCTATGGATGGGAGCTTCATAGCTACTGATCTGCCCCGATTCCCCCTCTTGACGGGGTTTAACATGCTTGGTGCGGATATTAACTCCTTTGACCACCACTTGACTTTGGCTCGGAATGGTTTGCAGGACTTCCCCCACTTTGCCCTTATCTTTGCCGGAAATTACTTGGATGGTGTCGCCTTTTTTGACGTGCATCTTCACCCGGTGGGGAGCTTGTTTGGTTTTAGTCATTTAGAGCACCTCCGGAGCCAAAGAAACAATTTTGGTAAAGTTTTTGTCCCGCAGTTCCCGGGCCACGGGGCCAAATACCCTGGTACCCCGGGGATTACCTTCAGCGTTGATGATCACAGCGGCATTGTCGTCAAAGCGGATACTCATGCCACTGGCTCGGCGCAAAGGCTGTTTGGTTCTGACAATCACCGCCCGTACCACGTCGGACTTTTTGATCGGCATGTTGGGCAGGGCATCCTTCACCACGGCAATAATTTGGTCGCCAATACCACCATAGGTGCAGTTCCCCGTGCCCAGAACCCGCAGACACATGAGCTTGCGAGCCCCACTGTTGTCCGCGACGTTGAGATAGGTTTGTTGTTGAATCACGGCGTTTTCCTAAAAAAATCAGACTAGGATGAATGGCTCATAATGTTGATTACTTGCCAGCGCTTAGTTTTGCTCAGGGGGCGGGTTTCTTGGATGCGAACCTTGTCCCCTTCTTGGCACTGGTTTTCTTCGTCGTGAGCTTTAAATTTCTTGGTTTTGACGACAATCTTGCCGTACTTGGGGTGGGGAGAACGGCTTTCCACAGCAACAACGACGGTTTTATCCATTTTGTTACTGACCACAATGCCCACACGTTCTTTAATCGCCATGGTGTTTCTATTCCTCCTCGGAAGGACTGTTCTCAAGTTGTCGTTCCCTTTCCACCGTTAATAGTTGGGCTAAGCGATGGCGGGCATGTTTAAATTCATGGGGATTTTCGGGACGACGGGTGGCCTGTTGGAACCGGAGTTGGAATAATCTTTGCTTGGTAGCGAGGATTTCCGTGCCCAGTTCTTCGTCGCCGAGTTTCCTTGCGTCCGCAATATTGGGAAGAGCCATGTTAAATGTAATCCTCCTGACGGGTAATAAATTTAGTCTTAATGGGCAATTTCTGGGCGGCGAGGCGCATGGCTTCCCGGGCCACTTCCTCGGAGACTCCAGCTAGTTCAAACATGACCCGACCGGGTTTAACCACCGCTACCCAATATTCCGGGGACCCCTTACCGGAACCCATCCGAGTTTCAGCAGGACGCATGGTGACGGGTTTGTCGGGAAAAATACGGATCCAGATTTTCCCACCCCGACGGATGTAACGGGTCATGGCTCGACGGGCGGCTTCGATTTGCCGGGAGGTGATCCAACAGGGTTCGGTGGCCTGGAGGGCGAAATCACCGAAGTTGAGGGTACTGCCCCGCTCCGCTAGACCCCGCATCCTGCCCCGTTGCTGTTTACGGAATTTTGTTCTTCTAGGACTTAACATAGTGCGTTAACGAATAGGCGTTAATGATTGGCGATCGCCAAAGGAATGGAGCTTAACCGTCGTTGGAACGGTCATCAAACTGTTGTCGACGGGATTTGCGACGGGGTTGGCTGGGGGGAGCGACCACGGCCGCTTCTTGCCCAGGGATAATTTCCCCTTTAAAAATCCAGACCTTAATACCTAAAATGCCGTAGGTGGTGAGGGCCGTACGATAGGCATAGTCAATGTCCGCCCGCAGAGTATGAAGGGGCACCCGACCTTCCCGTACCCATTCTGTCCGGGCAATTTCTGCCCCGTTCAGGCGACCGCTAACTTGGATTTTGATACCTTTAACTTCAGCCCTTTCTGCCCTTTGCAATGCTTGGCGCACCACTCGGCGGAAGGAAACCCGACGCTCTAACTGTTGACCGATGTACTCGGCCATCAAAGCCGCATCGGCATCAGCATTGGGTACTTCAATGACGTTGACCCGAATCTGCCGGGCTCCCCCAAGGAGGTTTTGCAGACCGGTACGTAGTTGCTCAATACCGGAGCCACCTCTTCCTACCACTACCCCAGGGCGGGCGGTGTGGATGCCTAATTCGATCTGTTCGGCTTTACGTTCAATGCGGATATCAGAAATACCAGCATTATTGAGGGTTTTCTCAATATATTGACGAATTTTGTAGTCTTCCTGCAAAAGCTCTGGGTAGCGCTTGGGGTCGGCATACCAGCAAGATTTATGGTCTTTGGTAATGCCGAGGCGGAAGCCAACTGGATGTATTTTTTGTCCCATGTTTTGTATGCGTGACGTGAACAGCGATGTTAGTTATCTGCCAAGGCCGGGGCAACGGCAACGGTGATGTGGCAAGTGGGCTTGCGAATTTGGTAGGCACGACCCTGGGCTCGGGGGCGAAAACGTCGCAAACTGGGGCCACCGTCGGCGAAGGCCTGGCTAACAACTAGATCCGTGGGTTCCAAACCTTCGTTATGCTCAGCGTTGGCCACGGCGGAACGCAGTACTTTTAGCACCGGCTCACAGGCTTTATAGGGCATAAATTCCAGGATGATGAGGGCTTCCCGGTAGGAGCGCCCCCGGATCTGATCTAGCACCCGCCGCACTTTTAGGGGAGACATCCGCACGTAACGGGCGATCGCCTTGACCTCGGCCGTCGTATCAAGTTTTGTCATACTGCTTACCTCTGGTTACTTACGCGCTTTTTTATCGCTTTTAGAATGACTGCGGAAGGTGCGAGTCGGCGCAAATTCCCCTAACTTATGCCCCACCATTTGTTCAGAGACAAACACTGGCACATGCTGGCGACCGTTGTGGACGGCGATGGTATGGCCCACCATCTGGGGAAGAATTGTCGAAGCCCGGGACCAGGTTTTAACCACCTGCTTATCCCCCTTGTCATTGAGCTTGTCAATTTTGCGGAGCAGGGAAGCTGCCACAAAAGGACCTTTTTTTAGTGAACGACCCATAGTTCAGTTCCAACGAATAAAAACAAAAATAATTATTTGGTGCGGCGACGGACAATCAGAGCACTACTGCGCTTCTTCTTGTTGCGGGTTTTAGCACCCAGAGCCGGTTTACCCCAGGGGGATACGGGGCCAGAACGACCGATGGGAGCCCGGCCTTCTCCACCACCATGGGGGTGGTCACAGGGGTTCATCACGCTACCCCGGACATGGGGACGACGACCTAGGTGACGCTTACGACCAGCTTTACCAAGTTTGAGGTTACGGAATTCGGCGTTGCTCACCCGACCAAGGGTGGCCACACATTCTTTCCGAACCATGCGTACTTCCTTAGAAGGCAACTTAATGGTCACATAGTCCCCTTCCTTGGCCACCACTTGGGCAAAAGCTCCGGCGGAGCGCACCATTTGGCCACCCCGACCGGCTACCAATTCCACATTGTGTACTTCACTACCCAGGGGAATACGGCTCAGGGGTAAGGTATTGCCCACTTCAAAGGGAGCATCTTCCCCGGCAATCACGGTCATCCCCACCTGTAGTCCAGCGGGGGCGAGGATATAGCGCTTTTCTCCATCGGTGTAGAACAGCAGGGCGATGCGGGCATTGCGGTTGGGATCGTATTCGATCGCCGCTACCCGGGCCGGAATATTTTGCTTATTGCGTTTGAAGTCGATAATCCGGTAAAGGCGTTTATGGCCTCCCCCCCGGTGCCGACTGGTGATTACCCCGCGATTATTGCGACCTTTATGGTCGTGGCGGTTAGTGGTTAATGACTTTTCCGGCGTACTTTTAGTAATTTCAGTGAAATCGGAGACACTTGCCTGCCGAGTTCCTGGTGTCATTGGCCGATAATTGCGAATACCCATGGGTTTAGATAACAGTTAATGCAGTGGTGGTCTAAACGTGGCTTACACGTCGGGGAACAATTGGATGCTATCCCCTTCTTTGAGGGTGACAACGGCCCGTTTTACTTGGGCTTTAAAACCCATGAAACGACCCACCCGTTTTTGTTTGCGGGGCATGCGAGCCGTATTAACGCCTGTTACTTTGACGTCAAACAGTAGCTCGATCGCCGCTTTAATTTCCGGCTTGGTGGCTTCGGGGCGCACGTCAAAGACATATTTATTGTCTTCGAGCTGTAGGGTGGCCTTTTCCGTCACAATCGGCTTAATAATTAAGTCCGCCAAACGACGTTGGTCAATTACCTTACTCACCGTAAACCTCCTGGATTTTCTCGAGGGCAGTGGCGGTGGCCACAATGGTGTCTGCAACGAGGATGTCGTAGATATTGAGGTTATCTGCCCGTAAAATTTTCAAATAGGGAATGTTGCGCCCAGAAAGAAACACATTTTCCGGAATTTCATCCAGGATTAACAACACCCGTTTTTCAGGTTTAGCACCCCAGCGAGTCAAGGCCGTAGCCAACTCTTTAGTCTTGGGTTGGCTGAACTGGTCCCCAAAGGCTTCCACCACCACAAAGCTTTCTGCCTTAGAGGCGATCGCCGTTCTCAGGGCCAAACGCCGCTCCTTGCGGTTCATTTTTTGGCTATAGTCCCGGGGTTTGGGACCAAAGATTACCCCACCACCCCGCCAGAGGGGAGAACGGATCGAACCCGCCCGGGCCCGACCAGTACCTTTTTGTTTCCAGGGTTTGCGACCGCCCCCCCGGACTTCAGCTCGGGTTTTGGCGGAGGCATTACCTTGACGAGCATTATTCTGTTGTCGCACCAAGGCCCGGTGAACAATGTGGGCCGCATTTTCTTCCTTAGCAACCTTGAGGGTCAAGGAGGCATTACCTACCTCCTCCCCCTGCCAGTTTTTTACAATACAATCAACCATAGTTTTGTTCCTTCAGCAGTGACGGATAGAAAAGGCAACCTAGCCCCGACCAACGGTTTTAGCGGGGGTGATATTCAAAAGAGTGCCGGGCTTACCGGGCAGGGCCCCTTTGATGATCAGCAAGTTCCGTTCCGCATCCACTCGCACCACCGTTAAACGGCGCACCGTAACCTGGGACGCACCATACTGACCGGCCATTCTTTTACCGGGATAGACCCGACCAGGGGTGGTACCAGCCCCAGTGGAACCGGGCAAGCGGTGGTTTTTAGAACCGTGGGTCATGTTACCCCGACGGAAATTGTGGCGCTTTTGGTAACCGGCAAAACCGCGACCCATGCTCTGGCCAGCCACATCCACCAGGTCTCCAGCTTGGAAAATGTCCGCTGTGACCGCATCCCCAGCCTGTAGACTGGGAGCTTCCGTCAAACGGTACTCCTTCAAATGGCGGACAGGGTCAGTGTTGGATTTTTTCAAATGGCCCAGTTCGGGTTTGGACAAGGCCTTTTCTTTAACGGGCAAAAAACCCACCTGTACGGCATTGTAGCCATCAGTGTCCTGGGTTTTAACCTGGGTAACGGGACAGGGCCCGGCTTGCACCACCGTCACAGGAATGGAAATGCCGCTTTCTTGATCAAATATCTGGGTCATGCCCAGCTTAGTTCCTAAAATACCGATAGACACGGTCAACCCTCTGCACTAAATAATTAATGTGAATAAACAAACAGGAAACACTCCAGACATAAAGCAGAGACCCCAGACAAATGCCTCTGGTCAATGGCTTTGAGCCCGATAAATAACTGATTTAGTTACGTCGATGGAGCGTTTCAATCAAGCTTGGCTTGAGAGACCACCTTGTGTCCTAGCGGTAGGGAGAGTTAGTCCTACATGGGCCCAGAAGGTGGATAACCCTAGTTCCTGGTCAGACTTAGAAACCCTATGGCATTCCAGTATCTGCAGGGGGTCTTCAAAAATAGCAGTTTAACGTTTTGATATTACTCGATCTAATATCCAGTTTTGACCGCGATTAACCATCATAGCCATAAAGGGAACCCCCGTCAAACTAATTTTCCTGCCAGGGCATCTCCTCGGAGGTGTAAGAACAAGCATTCTTTCGCTGACGCGCAAATTTCGTTAAAATGGTACTGTGTTAAATTTTGTTAAATGGAGATATTCCTGTATGGCTACGATTAATATCGGCATTCCTGAAGCGGACCGCGTCAAAATTGCAGAGTCCCTGAAAAAACTGTTGGCCGATACCTACACCCTTTATCTACAAACCCATAACTTCCACTGGAATGTTACCGGCCCCCAATTCCGCGACCTACACCTCATGTTTGAGGAACAGTACAATGAGTTGGCTCTGGCGGTGGATGACATTGCTGAACGTATCCGCAGTTTGGATGTTTTTGCCCCCGGCACCTATAAGGAATTTAGCAAGCTGAGTTCTGTTCAAGAAGTGGATGGCATCCCCACCAGCAAAGAAATGGTCGACATTTTGACCAAGGGCCACGAAACCATTGTCCAGTCCTGTCGGGATGTGCTCAAGTTTTCCCAACCCGCTGATGATGAATCCACCATTGCCTTGGCTTCGGACCGGATGCGGGTCCATGAGAAGACGGCTTGGATGTTGCGTGCCATGAATAAATAGGCTGCAGTTTTACCTATTCCTGGCTGAAACTTTACTGGAATTTCGCCCTGGGCAATTCCCCCAGGTAGCGGGATAGGTAGGGAGAAAAAATTTCGTAAATTAGGGTTAGGGGTTTACGGTCATGCCAGAAAAGGTAATGTCGACCCCAAAAAGGCCCTTCCTGGCCAAAGGCATCGGCTAAGGCACGGTTGTGGCCACAGTATATGGCCTGGATATCCCGATACAACTCGGTATGCAATCGGGAAAGGCTGTCCCAGATGGGTAAATTGCGATTTTGCAAATATTCGTCCACATGGCTGGCATCCCACCAGGAAACGGCATAGGCTAGCCTTTGACCAGATTGGGTCCTCAGCCACACCTGTCGCCGCAGATGGGGACTGGGTACAGTGTTAATTTGGGGGGGGGCGCCGTCATCCCTGGGGCCCACCGGGGCCATGTCAATCACATCTACCTCTGTCTTCTCCCCGGTGAGTAGTTGCAGGTGCCTGGTGGGGGAACCGTCCCCAAGGATGAGGATTTGCCATGGGGGGGGCAGGATGCTGTGGGGCAGACCATGCCTAACGTCGTGTTGATCCCCCTGCCAGAGTAAGTCCAGTGAATGCCAAGCAAGGGAAGGGGAAACGGCCGGAGAAAGGTTCAAGGGGAGTTGCCTGTGCGTTACAAAACTTTACATTTTCGTGACTTTTTCGATGATAACAAACTCAAGCTAAGGAGGTGGGCTTTCTGTTTCCTGGCGATCGCCGTTTTTGTTGGGATCATTACCGGGTCGTGGTTGACTTCTCCAGGGGGATCAGTGGGTCTGGGACAAACTCTTCCGCTCAGGGGGGACTTACGCATGGCCGTGATTAGTGACCTCAACAGCGCCTATGGTTCTACCAGCTATGAGCCAGAGGTACACAAAGCGTTGGAGCTTATCCCCAATTTGCAACCAGACCTTGTTCTTTGTAGTGGGGACATGGTGGCGGGGCAGAGTCCCAAATTAACCAGTGCCCAAATTCAAGCGATGTGGGACGCCTTTGACCGGGTGGTGACCCAACCCCTGCGGCAAGCCAGGATTCCCTTTGGTTTTACCCTAGGGAACCACGATGCTTCCGGTGCCCTGGATCAAAATCGTCGTTTTCGTTTCCAAAATGAACGGGAGTTGGCGGCTCGTTATTGGCGTAACCCAGCCCATGATCCAGGCATAACTTTCCTGGATAAAAGTGATTTTCCTTTTTACTACACCTTTAGTCAAAATGGTGTTTTTTTTCTGGTGTGGGATGGGTCAACCCACCGGATTCCCCCGGAAAAATTGGCTTGGGTGGAAAGGGCCCTGGCCAGTGCCCCGGCCCAAAATGCCAAGTTACGAATGGCGATCGGGCATTTACCCCTCTATGGTGTGGCGGAAGGTCGCAATAAACCGGGGGAAGTGATGGCCAATGCTGAACAGTTAAGGGCTTTGTTGGAAAAGTACCAAGTCCATACCTATATCAGCGGTCACCAACACGCTTACTATCCTGGCCGGCGGGGTAATTTAGAGTTACTGCACACTGGTATTTTGGGGGCAGGCCCCAGAGTTTTAATTGGCCAAGAACGGCGATCGCCGAAGACGTTAACCATTTTAGATGTCACGTTTGATCAACCGGATCAAGTGCAATACACCACCTACGATATGAAGGATTTGAGCCCTGTGGGACTGGAATCCTTACCCCGGTTTCTCTTGGGCCATAATGGCCGGGTAATCCGCCGAGACCTGAGGGAAGCAAATTTGACCCCAGCGGAGCAGCAGGCCTGTGGCGCAAGTTTGGGCTTGGCCCTGTGCAATGTTAGGTGAGCAATTGAGTAGTGGGGATGCTTAGTCATCAATGGCCAGTTAAAACTACCATGGGAATTTGTCCCCAGACTTGCCGATTTTCTTTCAGACCATGGCTGCCGTTACCCCCAACAATCTCCCTCCCCTCAACAAAGCCACCTTCTGGGCCATCATTCACCAGGAAATCAGTGATGAGGTGGTCAACGCCCTCCTAGCCTATTATCTCGGTTATCGATTCGACGGCGATCGCCAACGGTGGGAACTGGGAGAAGTGGAGTCAAGCTGGGCCCAGGAGTATCCCGAACCGCCCAATTTCATCGAAAATCGTCCCCCCACAGTCAAATTGACCCGGTCCATTCCTCCGGAAAATAAACAATTGCTCAAGGAACAGTTGGATTTTACTGGTTATAAAATTGGCGAGTTCACCCCCCGCCACACCCGCAGAGCCACAGCGGTTAATTGGTTGCTCAGTTACATGGCTATCCACAAGCTCCCATTGCATTGACAAAGAAATGGGCCAGGGAGACCCATTCCGCTCACCAGCCCCCGATTCTCCCTGATCAAACCATTAGAAACTGGGATATCTACCAGCCCTTTTCTGCTTGGTCAAGCACGTAGGACGCCACATCTTCCATGTCGCTGTCACTGATGCGACCCTTAAAGCCGGGCATAGCTCCATTACCATTGGTGATTTGAGCAACAATTGCTGCCACGGAGTTCTTGCCATTGGCTTCCAAGTCGGCCATTTTCAAGGTTTTGCTGGGGTTGATGGAATTGAGCCCCCCATTGTGGCAAGCGGCACAGTTGCCGGCAAAAATAGCTTTACCATGGGCCAGGTCAGCGGCTAAGGCGGTGTTACCTAGGGAAAAAATACCCCCCAGGAAAATTAGACAGGGAAGGGCAATGCCCCAAAAAATCTGGCTAGCTTGGTTGAACAATTTAAACATTAGTTCTCCTTTCAAGGATAAAGTCTTCAAGACGCGAAGGTATTATGGGAGGCGATCAAAACAAAGTCAAAAGACAATCTGTCAAAGTTATGGTCAAGCTAGAATTGGCTAGGTTTATGGAGGGGCCATGGCAGTCCCATTCCTAGCCCACCGTTTTTTTATAATTTCCCCAGCTTTTACGATGGTTTCATGGTGCCGATGGCGATCGCCAAGACGTTGGTTTCTGTTTGCGTGTCTGGGACTGTTGCTCAGTGGGTTAATCAGTTGCCAGGGTAAGCAACCCCAGAGCATGGAGGGGAAAGTCAGCTTTTGGACCATGCAACTACAACCAAAATTTAACCAGTATTTTGACGAATTGATTGGTACCTTTGAGAGAGAAAATCCACCGGAGCAGGTAAATTGGGTGGATATTCCCTGGAATGCCATGGAGAGCAAAATTCTCACCGCTGTCTCGGCTAACACAGCCCCCGACGTAGTAAACCTCAACCCCACTTTTGCTTCTTTATTAGCCAGTAAAAATGCCTGGCTCAATTTGGAACAGGAGGTGAGCCCCGAAGTTAAGGCCCGCTATCTGCCTAGTATTTGGCAAGCCAACAGTCTTAGGGAAGGGGAGGTGTTTGGTTTCCCCTGGTATCTCACCACCCGCATCACCATCTATAACCAGGACCTACTACGACAGGCGGGGTTGTCCGCCCCTCCAGCCACCTTTGCGGAGTTAGCTGTGGCTGCCAAAGCAATTCGGGAAACCACCGGTAAGTATGGTTTTTTCATCACTTTTTCCCCCTCCGATTCCGCCGAGGCCCTAGAAAGTCTAGTGCAAATGGGAGTGCGGTTGGTGGACAATGACGGCCGAGCCGCCTTTAACAGTCCCGCCGGCAAAGTGGCCTTTCAATATTGGGTAGATCTGTATCAGCAGGGATTACTGCCACCGGAAGTCTTAACCGAAGGACATCGTCGGGCCGGAGACCTTTATCAGTCCGGGGCGATCGCCTTTTTATCAGCGGGGCCAGAGCTATTAGCTAGTTTGGAAAAAAATGCCCCCAGCATTGCGAAAGTTTCCGCGGCCGCGCCCCAAATTGTCGGGGAAACTGGTAAAAGAAATGTGGCAGTGATGAATCTAGTCATTCCCCGGAGCACCCAAAATCCCACCGGAGCAATTAAATTTGCCGAATTTGTCACCAACACGGACAATCAATTTACCTTTATCAAACAGGCCAATGTCTTACCCTCAACCATTGGTGCCGTCGATAAGTATCGAGAAGAGTTGGCAAAAATCAGCAACGCCAGTTCCTTGGAAAATGCCCGTCGGGTCGCATTGGAACAATTGCCCACAGCGGAGGTTTTAATTCCCCCCATGGCCAACCTCAATCAGCTCAAGCGCATCATCTACGAAAACCTTGGGGCGGCAATGGTGGGCAACAAAACTGTAGACCAGGCCCTACAGGATGCGGAACAAGTCTGGAACGATAACTTGAAAGGCTAGACCAGGGTAGTTGCAGTCAAGTGCCCCTCATTGGCAAGTCGTTGTCGCCATCTACCTGTCGTGTTGATCAGGATAGAAGGAGATAATCATCATGTACATCTGCTGCACCGATTGATTACCTATAACCCGGCCCGATCCCCAAGGGCATGGCCAAAAATTTTCGCCCCTCCAAGGCAACTGTTAGCCCTGAACAGTTTTCACATTGCCTTTAGCATTTAAACTGACAGGCAGTTTTGCTCCCCGGAGCTAAAGCCCATCTCGACCATTCACCTAGCGATCGCCATGAGCAGTACCCAAGATTATATCGGCGAGGAAGCCGCCACCAGAGTCAAAATCCTTAGTGAAGCTTTGCCCTACATCCAACACTTTGCTGGCCGCACTGTGGTGGTCAAATATGGGGGAGCCGCCATGAAGGACAGCAACCTCAAAGACAAGGTGATCCGCGATATCGTCTTTATGGCCTCCGTTGGCATTCGCCCGGTGGTGGTCCATGGCGGAGGGCCAGAAATTAACACTTGGTTGGATAAGGTAGGCATTCAACCCCAATTTAAAGATGGATTAAGGGTCACCGATGCGGCCACCATGGATATTGTTGAAATGGTGCTGGTGGGTAGGGTTAACAAAGAATTGGTCAACTTAATTAACCAAGCCGGCGGCAAAGCGGTGGGACTTTGCGGCAAAGACGGCCAATTAATGACTGCCCGCACCATGACCAATAAAGACGTTGGTTTTGTGGGGGAAGTGAGTTCCGTTGATGCCCGGGTGGTGGAAACCTTGGTAAAAAGCGGTTACATCCCCGTCATTTCCAGTGTGGCGGCGGATGAATTCGGTCAAGCCCACAATATTAATGCTGATACCTGTGCTGGAGAATTGGCGGCGGCCCTAGGGGCAGAAAAATTAATCCTCCTCACCGATACCAGAGGTATTTTGCGAGATTATCAAGACCCCTCCACCCTAATCCACAAGTTAGATATTCAACAGGCGCGGGAATTGATTGGCTCCGGCATAGTGGCGGGGGGCATGATTCCCAAAGTCAACTGTTGTGTGCGATCCCTAGCCCAAGGGGTGAGAGCAGCCCATATCCTTGATGGCCGTTTGCCCCATGCCCTGTTGCTGGAAGTATTCACTGATTTGGGCATTGGTTCGATGATTGTGGCTTCGGGCTATGATCTTTGAGGCGGAAGAGATTTTTTCAACTCCTTCAACAATGGATTAAGCAATCATTTTGGCTGATAACTTTTTACCTTTGCTGTCAGGATCTGCCCAGTTAAAACTTTTGCAATTGGTCAGCCCGACCTTGCCGGTGGGAGCCTACAACTATTCTGAAGGCTTGGAATGGTTAATCGAACGGGGAAATATTACTAATGCTGATACCCTGGGGGCATGGATTACCCAAGAGTTAGGCCAGGGTTCCATTGCAGTGGACACAGCTATCATGGCTCGGGCCCATCGACTTACTGGCCAACTTGCCCCAACTGATGTTGTCCCCAACCCCACTGTTAAAAATTTATCTTATTGGAATCAATGGTTAACGGCCACTAGGGAGAGTCGAGAACTAAGAGAGCAGAGCTTGCAAATGGGAGGCTCCCTGCGAAAATTGTTGGTGGATTTAGACCCGGCTGTGCAGGCTTGGTTTGAGCCGATTCCCTCCACACAACCCTGTAACTATGCGATCGCCTTTGGAATAGGGGCCGCTTTTTGGGGCATTGATCTCCATCAGAGTGGGTTGGGCTATCTCCACAGTTGGGCTAATAACTTGATTTCAGCCGGGATAAGACTGATTCCGCTGGGACAAACGGCAGGTCAAAAACTGTTGTTGCATTTAACACCCACCATTTTGCATCAATGGCAGAGAATTTTATTACTGGGGGATGATGATCTGTACAGTTGCAGCTGGGGGTTGGCTCTGGCTAGCATGGGCCATGAAAGTCAATACACCAGACTATTCCGCAGTTAGGAGTAGATAAGTAATCGTCTATGCAAAGCATTGTGGGGTTGCAGGGAGAGTCATAGCCAATTAGACCCGGATATATCCCTTTGCACAAAGTACCGGCTCCTATGTAATGCTGGTTATAGCTTAATTAATCTCTTACCTCATCCTATGACTGCCACTGTTACTGCCCAAGAAGCTTTCCGAGCTGCCTATGAAAACCGCTACACCTGGGACGAAGATTTTCCCGGTTATCGAGCCCACCTCACCGTTACCCAAGGGGATGAACGCTACACAGGGGAAGTGGAAGTGAAGGCGGACTACACCGTTACCGTTACTGGTTTCAGCGACGGAACTGTGCAGGAAAGCGTTTATAACCAAATGCGAGACATTGTTACCCACCGTAAACAGGGAAATTTTGAAAAGTCCCATGGTAAGAATCAGTTTAGCTTTGGGGAAACCGATGCTTCCGGGGCGATCGCCATTGATGTGAAGGGAGATGCCATGGGATCGAACTATAAAATCCGGGGTACGGAAATTTGCCAGGTCAGTCGAGTGATGGGGCCTGTGGCTTTCACCATTAACACTGAAGAAAGTTTGGATACCGGCTCCGGCTACATTGCCGTTAAATATAACGCTATTTTCAAAGATCCTAAAACTGATACCCTCAAAGGTAAAAGGGACTTCACCGAAACCTATGTGGAACTAGGGGGTTATTATCTGCCCAGTCAACAGACCGTAGAGGCGATCGCCGCTGGTGGAGAAAAAACCTTTACCGATTTCAGCTTCACCAATTTAGAACTTTTGGCATAGGTGACAGCGCTTTGTCCAGGTTAGCAACTCCATTGGTATCAACGTCTGCCCCCACCATTGTGGTGGAAAATTTGAGCAAGGTTTATCCCATTGCCCTCAAATCCCCTGGTCTGAAGGGAACATTGCAACATTTTTGGCAGAGACGTTACCGCCAAATTCTTGCGGTGCAGGATATTTCCTTTACCATTCCCCCTGGGGCGATGGTGGGCTTCCTCGGTGCCAATGGAGCCGGCAAAACCACCACATTGAAAATGCTTACAGGGCTGATTAAGCCCTCCGGAGGAAAAGTGCGGGTGGCGGGCTTTGATCCCTTCCGTCGACAAACGGCTTTTTTACGGTGCACCAGTTTAGTGATGGGGCAAAAGCAACAATTAATCTGGGATTTACCTACCCTGGATTCCCTCCGCATCAATGGGGCAATTTACGAAATTCCTGACCAAATCTTTGAGCAACGGCTAGGGGAATTGAGCGAAATGCTCGATCTAACTACGGAATTGAAGCAACCGGTGCGGAAACTTTCCCTGGGGCAAAGGATGAAAGCGGAATTGTTGGCCGCTCTGCTCCACCATCCCACCGTTTTATTTTTGGATGAACCCACTTTGGGGCTGGATGTTAATGCCCAAGTGGCGGTGCGGCAGTTTTTACAGGAATACAACCAGCGTTACCAGGCCACCGTGTTACTGACCAGCCATTACATGGCAGACATCACCGCCCTTTGTGAGCGGGTGCTATTGATTCACCAGGGACAATTGATGTATGACGGTGATCTGGAAGCCCTGGTAGAAAGATTTTCCCCTTACCGGCAAGTGGCAGTGGAATTATCTACTCCCATAACTCTGGAAAAATTAGAGATCTATGGGGAAGTGGAGAGTGTGGAGGGTTTACTGGTGCGCTTTTTGCTCAAACGGGAAAGCCTAACTACGGCGATCGCCAAGCTGTTAGCAGAGTTGCCGGTATCAGATTTAAGTGTGTCTGACCCCCCCATCGAAGAAATCATTGGTCGTCTATTTTCCCAGGGTAATTTGGACAATAAACTTTGATCTTTAACCAGTGGTGAACTACTCCTCCCTGCTTGTAGCAGCAAATCTGCCGATGAGGAAGGATAGTGTTTGCTTGTAAAGGTTAAAGATGGCAAGCAAGAAAATTTTTTACACCGCTACGGTGGCGGGAGCTTGTACCTGGCCTAAAAACTGATTCAGTTCTTCCCCTTCGATGACCTCTTTTTCGAGGATTTTTTCGGCGATCGCCTCCAGTAAATCGCGATTATGGTCGAGAATTGCCAAAGCCTGGTTATGACCCTGCTCAACAATTTCTTTGACTTCTAGATCAATTTCCTTGGCAGTGTCATCACTGACCATACGCCGGGGATTGCCCATGCCCTGCCCCAGAAAATTATTTTGCTGACCCTTATCGTAGGCGAGGGGTCCCAAAACCTTGCTCATGCCGTAGGTGGTGACCATTTGCTCTGCTAAATCCGTGGCCCGTTGTAAATCATTGGCCGCGCCAGTGGTGATGCTGTCAAAAACAATTTCTTCGGCGGCCCTTCCCCCTAGCAGGGTGGCAATTTGATCCCGTAGTTCAGACTCGTTTAACAAAAAGCGGTCTTCTGTGGGCATTTGGAGGGTATAACCCAGGGCGGCCATCCCCCGGGGCACAATGGAAATTTTCGCCACCTGACCACCGCCGGGCATCACTGCCCCCACTAGCGCATGGCCCACTTCATGGTAGGCAACAATTTTTTTCTCCTTATCCGACAGCACCCGACTTTTCTTCTCCAAGCCGGCCACCACTCGTTCGATCGCCTCGCGGAAATCGGCTTCAGTAACGCTATTTTGCTTATTGCGGGCGGCTAGCAGTGCCGCTTCGTTGACTAAATTAGCCAAGTCAGCCCCGGCAAAACCAGGGGTACGGGTGGCAATATTTTTTAGCTCCACCTCGTTGTCTAATTTAATTTTCTTGGCATAAATTTCTAAAATTTTCAGCCTGCCTGCCAAATCTGGCCGGTCCACCAACACCTGGCGATCAAAACGCCCAGGACGGAGTAAAGCTGGGTCCAAAGTTTCTGGGCGGTTAGTGGCAGCTAACACAATCACCGTCGCCCCCGCCGCACTGAACCCATCCATTTCCGTCAGCAGTTGGTTCAGAGTCTGTTCCCGCTCATCGTTGCCCCCCATCAAACCACCGCTGGCTCGGGATTTACCAATGGCGTCCAATTCGTCAATAAAGACAATGCAAGGGGCTTGCTTTTTGGCTTGCTCAAATAAATCCCTTACCCGGGCGGCCCCTGCCCCCACAAAGAGTTCGACAAATTCAGAACCAGAAATGATAAAAAATGGCACCCCTGCTTCCCCCGCGGCGGCCTTAGCGAGCAGGGTTTTACCTGTGCCGGGAGGCCCCACTAGCAAGACACCCTTAGGAATTTTTGCCCCCAGGGCAGTGTAACGTTGGGGAAATTTGAGAAAATCCACCACTTCGCTCAGTTCTGTTTTGGCCTCTTCTACCCCGGCCACATCGTCAAAGGTAACTTTGGTGGAATCCCCTTCCACATAGACTTTTGCCTTACTTTTAGTAAAAGCCAAAGCCCCGCCGGGGGCACCATTATTATTACGGTTCAAGAAAAATGACCAGATACCAACAAAAATCAGCGGGGGAATGACCCAACTTAAAAGGGTGCCAAACCAAGAATTTTTTGCTGGGGGAGCGGCGGCAAATTCAATGCCCTTGGCTTCCAAGCGCTTGGGTAACTCCAGATCAAAAATAGGAGTGGTTCTTAAAATCTGTCCATCGGCCGCTTTTTCCTTGCCCTCATCCCCTAACTCCGGCTTAAGTTGGTAGCGAATCTCGTTTTGGCCCACATAAACACTGACAACTTTGTCCCCTTCCACCTGGTCAATGAAAAGACTGTAGGGTACTTGGGGGGGTTGGGAACCAAATAATGTTGGGGCAAGCAGGTTCACCAATAGGTAAATGGTGGCACCCCACAGCAAAACGCTAGCAAGGCGACGTTGCCATTGGGGTTGGGGTTTGATGGCCATGGGTTTGGAGGAGAGTAACTAAACAAAAAAAATCTGGCGATCTAGTCAATCGGCCTTTCCCCATCATATCCCTAACCCAAGGTGATATTTCTGCGCTATGGCTTTCAGCCTAGGGTTTGGGGGCTGGCAATCTAGCAAATACGGGGCAATTGTTCCCCACTGATCATGTCCAGTAAACGGGGGGCACCAATGCGACTCTCTAGGGTGACTAACCCCAAAGCCCGTGCACTTTTGCCTGTAACTGTACCGATCGCCGTGGCTTGGGGATGGAAAGTTTGCAAAATTTCTAGGGTTTTTTGCTCTGCTGTTGGGGGCACAATGGCTAAAAATCGTCCTTCATTGGCTACATAAAGGGGGTCAAAACCCAATAGTTCGCAGGCGGCCTGCACTTCTGTCTCCACCGGAATCAAATTTTCCCGCAAAGCCATGGTCACTCCCGCGGTTTGGGCAATTTCATTCGCCGCACTGGCCAGCCCCCCCCTGGTCAAGTCCCGCAGACAATGGATCGGTATTCCTGTTGACAATAAAGCTTCCACTTGCCGATGAACCGGGGCTGAATCACTCTCAATGGTGGTTTCAAATTCCAATCCTTGACGCACCGCCATAATGGCCATGCCGTGGCGACCCAAATCCCCACTGATAATTAGGCGATCGCCCACCTGTACCTGATTGGGATGGATAGTTTGTTGATGGTCAAGGGAACCAATGCCACTAGTGTTGATGAAAATGCCGTCCCCCTTACCCCGGTCCACCACTTTGGTATCGCCAGTAATAATTTCCACGCCACAATTTTTCGCCGCTTGCCCCAGGGATTGGGCTATCCGCCAGAGGGTTTCCATCGACAATCCTTCTTCCAGGATAAAACCAACGCTAATGTAACGGGGAGTAGCGCCGGCCATGGCCAGGTCATTAACAGTGCCGTGGACTGCCAAAGAACCAATATCACCTCCGGGGAAAAAGAGGGGATTAATCACGTAGGAATCGGTGGTGAAGGCCCAGGATCCAGGGTTAACCGTAAACACCGCCGCGTCATGGCTGCCTGTTTCGGAAGCGCCAAAGGCCGGTAGAAAAATTTGCTTGAGTAATTGTTGGCTCAACTTACCGCCCCCACCGTGGGCCAACAGCACCTGGGGATAACGTTCAAGGGGAATAGGGCAGGCTAAGTTCACTAGAAGTTAATCTCTTTATGGGAGGGAAAATCACGGCCAAGAACTTAAATTTCCTCAGGATCAACGCCCAATTCCTTTAGTTTGGCCGCCAGGCGATCGGCCCGTTGTTTTTCCTTAGCCATTTCTTGATTAAACTCCACCGTAGTCAGGAACTTGCGGCCGTCAGGATAATAAATTTCTAGGGTATCGGGGGTAAGTAGAAAACGAATGCCCAGGAGGGGGCTAGTCCAATCTTCTATGGTCTCAATCATCTCTAATCCGTTTTCTCCCCGCTGCAATCCAGTTAATTCGTTGTCATCAGGGTCATAAACGTAATACTCATTCACTCCGTAGCGTTCATAAAATTGTAATTTACGAATCATTTCCTTGGCACGATTACCGGGAGAGAGGATTTCAAAGACTACCTGGGGAGCAGTATTATCTTCCTCCCATTGCCGATAGGAGCCTCGTTTTCCCTTGGGTCGCCCTAAGGTCACCATGGCATCGGGGGCCACACGAATTTCAGGATGCCCTTCCACCGGATACCAGAGTAAATCCCCCGCCACAAAAATGTTGGCATCTTGGCCAAAAAGACATTCCAGATTTTCCTTGAGTAAAACAATCCATTGAAACTGTTCTGTATTATCCGCCATGGGTTGGCCGTCGCTGTCGGGATAAATAATGGTGCGATGGGGAGCTATAACCATTTGCTTAAGTTTCCTAAAACGGGCAACTTCCCCTGTATTTTACTCAGAAATCCCTAGGAGCCGCGTTTGGCGATTTACCCAGAATGTGTTTCAAGAATCCCCCTGACCCCTAATTCAAAGGGGATAACCCCAGAGTAGCCTAGAGCTTTAGGGCAAAAATTTAAGGGGCTGGGCACAACCTACTAAACCAGTTCCCATCTAAATACGTTGACCATTTTCTCGATATTGGGACTGACCCAATCAAATTTTGAGCTGGGTGATGGCAATGTTGCCGGAAAAGCAAACGTCAATGTCGGATCCAGGTTGTCGTGGTCGCTGGCTGTATTCTCCCCGGTAAAAGAAATTTGACCCTTCTATGGTGAAGGCTACGGGCAGAGGATCTCGACTGGGTTCACAAAAAATCAATTCCGGTTCCGGATCGCCGCTTTGCCAATGGGGTAGGTTAACGTTCCAAAAATGTTGGGGGGGTAAATCCTCTTGCCAAAGGGTATTAAAAACAGCATTGGCCCAGTGGGAAGCCCAGACCCAATCAATGGTGCGGGGTTTGTTAATCCAATGGGAAATGGCGATCGCCTTGTGGCCAAGGATCGCGGCCTCCCGTACCGCCGCCACTGTGCCGGAGAGATAGGAGTCGATGCCCATATTGCCCCCCGCATTAATGCCCGCAATGACCCAGTCCACTTCTGGATAAAAATGAACCACCCCTAAACGGGTACAGTCCGCCGGAGTGCCGTCCACTGCGTAACGGTCTTTGCCCCTCTGCTCCACGGCGATCGCCTGGTCTGTGGTCACCTTATGGCCACAGCCGGAATGTTGATTTTTGGGGGCTACCCACACACCCCGTTTACCAAGGGCTTCGTAGAGAGCTTCAATACCAGGGGCATCAATGCCATCGTCATTGGTGAGCAAAAAATTCATAGGATAAAGCACTAATCAAACTGGCAAAGCTAAACAAGCCCTTTAAACCATAGCGAAAATTGTCCAGGCCGTGATTTTGTTAAGATGTAGTCTGAGACCCCATTGTTGAGATAGGCCCGTAGAACGTCCATGACTGCCACCCTCCTCGTTGAAAAGCAAAAAGTTGATCGTCCCCCTTTGGAACTCCATTACCTGGGAGATAAGGTGCTCCGACAACCGGCCAAGCGCATTGCCAAGGTAGATGACAGCATCCGCAAATTGGCCAAGGAGATGTTGCAGACCATGTACAGTGCTAACGGCATTGGTTTAGCTGCGCCCCAAGTGGGGGTTAACAAACAATTATTGGTGGTGGATTGTGAACAGGATAAGCCTGATGAACCGCCCCTAATTATGATCAATCCCCAGATTACCCGCACTAGCGAAGAACTTTGTGTAGTGGAAGAGGGTTGTCTGAGTGTGCCCAATGTTTATATGGATGTTACCCGACCCAGGGCGATCGAAGTGACCTACAAGGATGAGCATGGCCGCCCCCAAAAACGCCTTTTTGCTGAGCTAACCGCTAGGGTAATTCAACACGAAATGGACCACCTCAATGGTGTTATGTTTGTGGACCGGGTGGACAATCCCCTGGCTTTGGCGGAATCTTTGAAGAAAGAAGGTTTTTCCATGCAGGCCGTCAAGCCCATGGCCTAGCCTGGCCCTGTAAACATAGCCTAATGGACTCCATTTTGTCTGGGGGTCTATTTTTTCAGGTCTCCGTAACTTTAGATAGGGAGGGAAGCCGATGGGGATTTGCCCTCTTTCCAGACCTCTGACCGCTGCGTAGAGGGGAAATTTAAGACCTTTCCGACAACCCCTTAACGGTAAACTGGACTGTTGACTGTTCATTCGTCCCGGAGGTTGATTTTCTGTGACTCCTAAAAGTGGTATTCTTTTGCTCCTTTCCTGTGTGTCGGCGATCGCCGCTGTGGGCTGCGTATTTGAACTGTCATCGGGGCAACCGGAATTAGGCAGTGCCACTACCACGGCCATTTTGCTGGGTAGCATTCCCCTGACGGCCATCTTCTTTTGGATTGCGGTGCAGGACACTAGGGCCAACATGAAATAACCAACAAATAATTCAAAAGTATTTAATTTCTAATTTTTCCCGTTTGCGTCACCATGGCCGATTCCCATTCCCACTCCAGCCTCGAAGAAATCCGTGCCACCCGCCTAGAAAAAGCGGCACAATTACGACAACTCGGCCTTAATCCCTACGCCTATACCTGGGATGCTACCCACCAAGCAAAGGAACTTCAAGCAGCCTATCAAGACCTGGCCAATGGTGAAGAAGTAGACCTCAAAGTGGCGATCGCCGGTCGAATTTTAGCGCGGCGGGTCATGGGAAAATTGGCCTTTTTTACCCTCCAGGATGAAAGCGGTACTATCCAACTTTATTTGGAAAAGCAACGGCTGACGGAACACATGCCGGAGTTGGAAAACGCTTTTAATTTGCTGAAGAAAATTACCGATGTGGGGGATATTTTAGGGGTGACGGGTACCCTGAAGCGTACGGAAAAAGGGGAATTATCGGTTTATGTGCAAACCTATGCCGTACTCACTAAATCCCTATTGCCCCTACCGGACAAATGGCACGGTTTAACCGATACGGAAAAGCGTTATCGCCAACGTTACGTGGATTTAATTGTTAACCCCACCGTACGGCAGACTTTCCGCCGTCGGGCCCAGATTACCGCCGCCATCCGCCGTTACTTAGATGAACAGGGCTTTATTGAAATTGAAACTCCAGTCTTGCAAGGGGAATCGGGCGGCGCAGAAGCAAGACCCTTCATCACCCACCACAACACCCTGGATATGCCCCTGTATCTCCGCATTGCCACGGAATTACATCTGAAAAGACTGGTAGTAGGGGGCTTTGAAAAGGTTTTTGAACTGGGTCGTATTTTTCGCAACGAAGGGATTTCCACCAGGCATAATCCTGAATTTACTTCCATCGAAGTCTATCAAGCCTATGTGGATTACAACGAGATGATGGCTTTAACGGAAGCCCTCGTTACCACCGCCGCCCAATCGGTACTAGGCACACTGAAAATTACCTACCAAGGGGAAGAAATCGACCTCACCCCTCCCTGGAAACGCATCACTATGCACGACGCAGTGAAGTTAGCAACGGGGGTAGATTTTAGTCAATTCACTGACCTAGAAACGGCGAAAACGGCCGCCGCCGGAGCAGGCATTGGCGTGCCAGAAGATTGTCCTTCCCTGGGGCATTTGTTAAATCAGGCCTTTGAGCAAAAAGTGGAAGGAACGTTAATGCAACCAACTTTCATTACCGATTTTCCAGTGGAAATTTCCCCCTTGGCCAAACCCCATCGCAGTAAGCCAGGACTGGTGGAACGGTTTGAGCTCTTTGTTTACGGTCGGGAATTGGCCAACAGCTTTTCTGAGTTGACAGATCCCATTGATCAACGTCAACGCTTGGAAGCTCAGGCGGCCAAAAAAGCGGCAGGGGATTTAGAAGCCCACAGCGTTGATGAAGATTTTCTCACTGCTTTGGAATATGGTATGCCTCCCACCGGTGGTTTGGGCATTGGCATCGATCGCCTGGTGATGTTGCTAACGGATTCCCCCAGCATTCGGGATGTCATTGCTTTCCCGTTATTGAAAAATCAGGAAGCCAGCGCCGAGGGTTGATCTCTGGCCAACGCAATTTTTTTCCTCGGGGCTAATGGCTGAGGTGATTTGGTTAACTAATTGGCCCCTAGATTTCCTTAATTTCCACCCTGGGAATTCTGAGATAGGCCATGCGCTTCAGTTCCCGCCGTCCTCGGGCAACGGAATCTAAAATTAAGCCGCAGGTAAAAAATACAAAGCCTAGGGACATCAGAGAAGCGGCAATGATCAGAGTGGGAAATCGAGGCACTTGCCCCGTTTCTAGATAAGTCCACAACACCGGTAACATTAAGGCGATCGCCGCTCCGGAAAATAGGGCAAAGAAAACACCAAAAAACAAGAACGGTCTGGTTTCCTTCATCAACAAAAATGAGGTGCCCAAAACCCGAAAACCATCACTAATAGTGTTTAACTTGCTTTCAGAACCAGAAGGGCGGGATTGGTACAACACCGGCTCCTCAGCGAAGGGCAACCGTAACTCCAGGGTATGAATGGTTAATTCCGTTTCAATTTCAAAGCCGTTAGAAATGGCCGGAAAGCACTTGACGAAGCGACGGGAAAAAATTCTGTAGCCCGATAACATATCGTCCAGCCGGGCTCCAAATTGTAACTCCACAATGCCCTTAAGGAACTGATTGCCACTGCGATGACCAAAACGGTAGGCTTCCTTATCCTTAAATTCCGATCGCCTGGCCCCCACCACCATATCCAATTGCTCATTAATCAGGCGATCGACTAGGCGACCCACCGCGCCGGCTTCGTAGGTATTGTCTCCATCCACCAAAATGTAGATATCCGCTTCAATATCGGCGAACATGCGGCGGATCACATTGCCTTTGCCCGGTTGTTTTTCGTAACGGACAATGGCCCCTGCTTGCTGGGCGACGGTGGCGGTGTCATCGGTGGAACAATTGTCATAAACGTAGACAGCGGCATGGGGCAACTGCTGGCGAAAATCAGTCACAACCTGAGCGATGGTCAACGCTTCATTACGGCAAGGAACTAGCACCGCCAAACGATAGGCACTGGAAAAGGAGGTTGACACCGTTAATTTAGCTAAAATTTTGGTAAAAATGGGCTGAGAGAACGTCGCAGAGTGCCAATTTTCCCCAACCCGGACAATTTAGGGTATTGATTAAGGCCTGCTGAGGCGGTTCTCAGAACTGGGGCTAATTCTATCTGGCCGGTTGTCCCTCCGCAAGTTTGCCCCGCATACAAAGGATATGGACCCCACGTCTTGCCGAGATGCCATCATCACGCCGGACTAGCGAAAAGGGTATGGCCATCGCTGTCGCAACGGTAACCCAGGCCTTCCAACAGCGGTCGAACTCCTAATAGGGCTGATTTTTTGGTTTTCACATCGGCATGGATATCAATGCAAAGATAGGGGCGGCAGGTTTTCAAGGTTTCCATGGCCCCCTGGAGGGCGTACAGTTCAAAGCCTTCAATATCAATTTTGATCGCCTTGGGACGGAGATTATTTTCCTTGGCAAATTTATCAATGGTGGTGATTTCCACCTCATAGGTGGCATAGTTATCCAAGCTCGGCTCCACGTCCTTAGCTAGGGTAGATGTGTCCGCCGCCCAGGAAAAACGGTTATCGGTGCTGTATTCAATGAATTCCGCTTCTCCCGTTTCGTCGGCGATCGCCAGGGGAAGTACCGTGATCTGGTTCAGGTGATTACCCCCAATAATTTGCTCCAGGCTATGGCGGGTTTGACGAGCCGGTTCAAAGGCATAAATATGCCCCGTACTACCCACAATTTCAGCTAAAGGAATACTAATTACCCCATAGGCTGCCCCCACGTCGAAAAACACATCCCCCGGCCGTAGATGCTGCCCCAACCAATGGACGCAGTGACTTTCTATGCAATAGGTGAAACTAAACTCCTGGGAAGTTTCCAAACAATGGGCATAGGCCCGTAAAATTTCCACCGGTACCCTGAGGGGGACTCCGTTGATTTCACAGCTTAGGATAGTCTGGGGTTGGGCTTGGGCCACAACTTCCACCAAAGCACGGCTGTAGTCCAGATGGAGGTGGTCAAAGGATTTTTGCAAACCGGCAATTAAATCGTTGGTGTCGGCAATGGCTTTGATCATGGCCGCTTCCTGCTCATCTAGGCCAAAAAGCTTGCGACGTAATTGTTTGAAAAATTTTTGCATAGGGGCGTTTCCCAAAAAATCCGATGGTTTATCCTCAGGTTGGCTAACATTCTCCCACAAAAATCAGCCCCATCTAGGGCCAGCTAAAAAATGCAATCCCCTGTGATATTATGTGGCGTTATTGGTCGCCCCAAATACCCCCAACTGAGTCATTCTTGGATCTAATGCTAATTCCTGTAATCGGCTTTGGTTTAGCTGTTATTTTATTGATTGGATTTTTTTTGCTCTATCAAGAAGTTGGCATTTTTAAAAACTTAAAATTCCTTATTATTCAGAAAAATAATCCCTTTTTTATCCTGGCTTTATTATGCCTTGTTTTAGGACTAGCCTTGGGATTAGTAGGCTATTGGGGCATCTTAGAACCGAAGCTCAGTGCGGCCGATTTGCAAGCTTTAAGACGTAACTTAGTTATTCTCAGCCTATTACTTTTCGGAGTAACTTTTCGTCAGTATTTGCTTAATTGGATCAAGCCCGTTACCACCATGGCAATTTGGCGAAAAATTGGCACTTTTAACTATAGAAATCGCATTGCCATTCTCACTTATATTTTGTTCGGCCTGATTGCTTTGGCTTGGATGGCCCCCATGGCATCGGCAAAGATAATTTTTTCCATTAACGACCACACTTCCCATATTGGTTACATTGTCCAAGGCAGAATGGCCCTAGAGGAAGGACAATTTCCCCTGCGGGTGGCCCCCCTAGAAAATTTTGGTTTCCGCTATCCTGGTTTTCAATTTTATAGTCAACTGCCCTATTTTTTTGGAGCAATAATTTACAAGTTTTTGACTCCCACCAATCCCTACACTGCCTATAAAATTTTGCTTTGGTCTGCTCTCTGGTTAGGGGGGATTTTCATTTATCGTCTGGGGTTTTTCTTCACCCGTTCCCAAATTGCTGCCATTTTGGGGGGAGTGGCCTATATGTCTGCCCCCTACTTTCTCAATAATGTCCATGCTAGGGGAGCCTTCACCGAGGCGATCGCCCAGGGAATTTTAGCCATCGTTTTATTTTACGTTATTCAAACTTTTTATTATCCCCATTATCGCCATTTAATTTTGGGGGCTATAGCCTGGTGTGCCCTGGGATTAACCCACATTATTACCTTTGTTTACACGACTATTTTCATTGCTTTATTGGGCGGTATTTTCTTAGTCAAAAATAAGCCAAGCCATTGGCAACAGGGAACTATTTACATTAGCTTAAGTTACATCTGGGCCTGGTTGCTGGCGCTGTACTTTTTAGCTCCTGTGGCTTTGGAATCTAGTAGTTTGGCCATTCGTCGTCAAATTCAAGCCATTAATCCTTTCAACACCACTGATATCACCCCGATCGCCAATTTACTAGCCCCGGACTCCCTCCCCCATCAACCAACGGAACTGGGGATTGCTCCCACCTATGGCTTCCATCCCGCTGTCGGTTGGATTCTTCTAGCTGGTTTTGGTACGGTAATTTACTTTGTTTTTGCTGGTAAATCCTTACCCCGACGCCTATGGCGATCGCAACCCTGGCTGACTCCTCTACTGAGCGTATTTATACTAGCTCTATTTCTCACTTGGAGTCCCATTAACATTTGGAATCTTTTACCGAGACAGTTGTGGGTCACCCAATTTACTTTCCGTTTTTTGACCCATGTGATGTGGTCTGGCGCACTGTTAACTACATTGGCCATTATGCTAATTTTCCGAGAAAGATTACGCAGTCGCCATTTAATTTTAGGAATATTAATTATTGTGATTGCCAGCCGTCCTTGGTTACCCATTCCCCGGGGCACAGTGACGGTGGAAGAGTTATTACAAGATCCCCTCTTTCGTTATTCCGGCGCTTTGGATTATCTCTATCGCTTGCCCAACAAATCCGTTCCCGTGAGCACAAAATCCCAACCAGCGGTGGAAAAAATATATGGAAAAGCTGAGTTGCAACTACTTCATCCCGACTGGATTCCTGGTTATCTTTCCTGGGATGTGTTTATTAATGGCCCCCTACCCATTGACGTAGATATTCCCTATCCTGCCTGGCCAGAAACAGAAAAACCCACTCTCGTTTTACAGGGTAAGGTTCCCATGGATAAAATTAAAAACCAAGCTAATTTGATCATTTTTATTGATCAACAGCCCCTAACTTCCATTCCGTTGACCCAGGAAGAATTAAAAGTAAAAATTCCTTTCGCTGACGTTAAATTGGCTGGCAATGCCTTTGAGTTAAAATTTATTGTCGATGGGGAAACCACAGATGGGAATCCTCTCTATATCAGAATGGACCATCTATACTTTGATGATTTTTCCGCCGAAAATACCCTTCTACCTGTCCATGCAACTAAGGAAATGTGTAACCAAAAGGGAGTTGTGACTAACTGCGAAGTTGAAATGACCGCAGAAGCTGGCATAGTGCAGTTGCCTATTCTGTACTATCCTGCAATGCAACAAGTTGTAGTAGACAATCAACCGACGGCAGGATTTTTTACTAATTATCGAGACTTTAATTTACTCAGCCTTAATTTAAGTCCGGGCAAACACCAAATCCAAGTCAAATTCACCGGCCTAATCTGGGCCAACTTGATCAGTTTTCTTGCTTGGTTAGCATTAATCACTATGGCGATCGCCTTGAAATTTTATCCACGCAAATCGGAGCAAGGAATTTACAAGTAAATAGGTAACTCAATACGCACTAGTTGATCTTAACTAACTTAATGAGAAGCAAATTAACTAATTGTAACTTTTTCTTGACTTGGCATAAGACCAAACTCTTTGATTGCCGGTAGGAAGTTACGATTTTCGTGCCCAGTTCTACTTAGTTTAATCAGCGCAAATCTTTGTAAAGGAGTGAGACTTTGCCATTGACTCAGGGTTATGCTGGGAGATGCTAGAGAGGGTAACTTATTACCTAACTCCGTTAATATCTGAACTGGAATTTGATCAGCATTTAACCATTCGGGTAAGGCCGGGACTGACAATGTAGAAGCCGGCTGACCAGTTAATTCCGTCACCCAGTTTTGCAACTTTTCACCATATTGGCTAACTTCTGCCGGTGTTTTGCAGTTAGCTTCAGTTAAATACTGCCTTTGGTCCAAACTCAGTTGATGCCAATGACTTAATTTTAATTTAACGCCACAGGTGTCTAGTTTATAGCGGACAACCATGGGAATACAGCGCAGAGAATCGACAAAATCAGTTTCAAATTGAAAAAACATTGTTGTTGCAGTTAAATTAATTTAGCCTATAATGTTAGCATTTGATGTTGAGCAAGGATATAATTCGATGTCTTCCCCCAGTACTTATCACAGCGATTTTTATGCCTGGACAAAAGAACAAACTGAGATACTAAGTAACCAGCAATGGCATAAACTAGATGTTGAAAATTTGATCGAGGAAATAGAGAGTTTGGGGAGACAACAACGTCAGGAATTAAGAAGCCGTCTAGCAATTTTGCTTGGTCACCTCCTCAAATGGCAATATCAATCGGAACAAAGAAGTCGTAGTTGGCTGGCAACAATTCGGGTACAACGACGGGATATTTTAAAGTTGATTAAGGAAAATCCTAGCTTAAAAGCCCATTTATTAGAGACCATACTAGATGCCTATGACAATGGTAGAGATATAGCCATGGGAGAAACTAACTTGCCAGAAGAAATATTTCCCCAACAATGTCCATACGTTCCTGACCAAATTTTAAACTTAAATTTTTACCCCGATAACTGATCAATCTTTGAATTATAGTTGAAAAGCTAAATTTACTAGTTAATTTATCTTAGGTTAAAATGAAGTTGTGTAAAATTGCAAAATAAGGTACTCCACTGGAACACTTGACAGCAGATCATCTTGCAGCGGTTCGACCTCAACTAACGATAAATCGGTGTCACACTAACAGCACAGGCTTTCAGTTCCGGCTGTTTAGAAATGGGGCAAGCAATGGGATGGGTCAAACTATTAACCTCTGCGTTATTTTGCCATAAAAAGCCCCAGTGCATGGGCATAAAAACAGTGCCAGGGGCAATGGCCTTGGTAACTAAAACTTCTAGTTGAGCAGTGCCCCGCCGAGACTTAATCGCCACTAAATCCTGGCTTTTAATGCCCAATTTTTCTGCGTCCCTAGGATGCATTTCCAATATGGGTTTGGGATGCATTTTTTTGATTTTCTCAATGTGGCCAGTACGGGTTTGGGTGTGCCAATGACCATAAAGACGACCGTTGGTGAGGACAAAAGGATAGTCAGGATCGACCGGTTCAGCTAATCCTTGACTGTGGTCTAAGCAAAAGTTCGCCCGACCAGTTTCTGTGCAAAATTTATGGTCCGTGTATAGTCTTTTGGGACTTGAAACTTCCTTTTCATGCTCAGCACTAGGGCAGGGCCATTGTAGGGGGCCAAATCTTTCCAAAGCGCCGTAACTAATGCCCGATTGGTCGCACAATCTACCGGCGGTTAATTGCACATACTCTGAATGGACAGCCGCTGAATCGGAAAAGTTAAACTGCTCTTCAAAACCCAGTCTGCGCCCGACTTCAGCAAAAATTTCCCAGTCAGGTCTGGCTTCCCCTGGGGGAGAACGGAACGCACGAGAAAGGGTAACTCTCCGTTCTGAATTGGTCATCGTACCCGTTTTTTCGCTCCATTGAGCTGCTGGTAAGACTAAATGGGCATATGCCGCTGTTTCGGTGGGGAAATATGCATCCTGGTGGATCGTAAAGGTTGATTGCCGCAGGGCATTTTTAACCCTTTCTAAATCTGGCATACTGACAACTGGGTTGGTGGCCACAATCCACAGCAAGCCAACCTGTTGATTTTCCAGTGCCATAAACATTTCCCAGGCCGATAAACCGGGCTGAGCATCAATGCGGCCGAGGGGAATTTGCCAGAGTTGTTCCACTTCTTGGCGGTGTTGGGCATTTTGAATGGAACGATAACCAGGCAATAGATGGGATAGTCCCCCAGCTTCCCTACCCCCCATGGCGTTGGGTTGGCCAGTGAGGGAAAAAGGCCCACTGCCTGGTTTGCCAATCTGACCAGTAAGTAAATGGAGATTAATTAAACAACGACCTTTAGCGGTGCCTTGGGATGATTGATTCAGACCCATGGACCAAAGGGAAAGCACTGTTCTGGCATTGCCCCAATAGCGAGCAGCGGTTTCCAATTGTTCCAAACTAATACCACAAATTTGGGTAACTTTGTCCGGGGGATAATGGCTAATAACTTGACAATACTGCTCAAAATCTTGGGTATGATTATCAATGAATTTTTGGTCAATTAAATTCCACTTTTTTAGTAAATAAGCGATGCCATGGAGCAAAGAAATATCAGTGCCTGGATTGATCGCTAAATGCAAATCAGCCACTTCGGCGGTGGCAGTGCAACGGGGGTCCACTACAATTAATTTAACGTGGGGATTTTGTTTATGATGTTTGCGTAAACGATTAAAAATAATGGGATGGCAATCGGCGGTATTGGTGCCAATTAAAAAAGCGCAATCGGTTAATTCTAAATCTTCATAACAACAGGGAGGACCATCGGAACCAAAGCTCAAACCATAGGCTGAGACCGCTGAAGACATGCAAAGACGGGAGTTGGTGTCGAAATTATTAGTACCCAAACAACCTTTAAATAACTTCTGGGCGATATAGTAGTCCTCTGTTTGCATTTGCCCAGAGGCATACATGCACAAGCCACTCACACCCAAAGTCTGCTTAACTTGCTGAATTTTATCGACGATAATTTCCAGAGCCTTTTCCCAACTAATCCTTTGCAGAGGCTGGTCTAAACTTGACCGAAACATGGGGTAAAGTAAGCGTTGTTTATCCATCGACTCCATTACCGTGGCCCCTTTGACACAGACCATGCCTTGGCTAGAAGGATGTTGGCGATCGCCTCTTATTTTATAGCTATTGTGGGACTGAACCGCTGATTTCTGGGGACTAGCGACGGCTTCCAAGCCACAGCCAACCCCACAGTAAGGACAAAGGGTTCTGGTGGGGGGAAGAATGGCTAAAGCATCCATTAAAGTATCAACAGTTAATTGAGATAAATGTAAATAAAAATAGGTTTGAAGAGCCCCCAAAATTCCCCGTTTTTAGACTGGTTGCAGAGAACTCACCGCTGACGGCAGAAAAGTTCACAGTCTACCCACCCCAATCGGAGCTTGAGTGGGAAGGCCAAGAGGATAGATTAAAAGTTGGCCAAAGGCATCCAAGTTAGTCAAGCTTAACAGCTCTGCATCAGTGCACCAAAAGACGGTCGCAGGTAATGGAATCAACCAGCACTTGATCAGATTGGAAAATCTTAACAGTTAATTGATCCTGGGGCTGGGCCCAAAACAATAATTGTTCTCCAGGAAAAATTAGTTTTTCTTTTTTCCAGGTGCCATCAATAATTATTTGTTGTAACTTATTGCCACTATTGCGATAGTAACAAAGTTGATCATTGCCGTCTTTAGAAGTATGCACGGCCGGGGTGAGGGAGTTATTAGAGTCGTTGATGGTTGCCATTGTCTTAGATGCTAATTGTGAACCTTGGGCCTAAGCAGAGGAGCAATAAGCACTAGGTAAACTAGGTAAAACTTGAGATAATTTAGGCGGGTTAATTAGTTTTCGGAAGATTCCACTGCGGGAGTAGGTCCACCATTTCCTCTGGGACCAAAGGTTTGTACTAAGCCAATGCCCACCAAGGCGATCGCCGCCAGTCCTAGGGCTCCAGCCATAACCTTTTTGAACAACAAACCGGCATTGGGTTTATCTTCTTTGAGGTCATCGTCATCATCATGGGCATAGCGATGGTAAAGAAAATCCAGGGCATAATTCCGCAGTTGATAATATTTGGGATCATCGGTAATCTGACTGCGGTTACGGGGCCGGTCAAAGGGAATATCCAGGATTTCACCAATTTTAGCGGCGGGACCATTGGTCATCATCACTAGACGATCGGCTAGAAATAAGGCTTCGTCAATGTCGTGGGTAATCATCAACACAGTTAGATTATTTTCTCGCCAAATTTTTAATAATTCTTCCTGTAGTTCTTCTTTGGTGATAGCATCCAACGCCCCAAAGGGTTCATCTAAAATCAAAACCTCTGGAGAAATAGCTAAAGCTCTGGCGATCGCCACCCGTTGCTTCATCCCCCCGGAAATTTGACCAGGCTTCTTTTGGGCGGCTTCTGTCAAACCCACCATTTCAAGGTAGTGGCCAACCAATTCTTCTTTTTCTGTTTTGGATTTGTCTGGATAAACCGATTCCACCGCTAGGGAAACATTATCATAGGCAGATTTCCAAGGTAGTAAACAATAATTTTGGAAAACCATCATCCGGTCTGGACCAGGGGCAGTAATTAACTGATTTTTCAGCTTAACAGTGCCGCCCGTGGGTTGATTAAACCCAGAAACCATATTCAAAAGGGTAGATTTACCACAGCCTGAATGGCCAATTACACAAATAAATTCTCCCTGTTTGACCTCTAAATTAACCCCATCTAATACCGTATAGGATCCCTGGGCAGTGGGATAGACTTTACTAACATTTTCAATGGCTAAAAAAGCCGTTTTCTCTTGAGTTAGGGTAGGATCATTGACATTCATTGTTTGCATAGTCATAGGGTCAATAGTGGATAGTTAAAGATCAGTAAATCGTTAAAACAAAAATCACTGAAAATAATTAAGCAACGAACTATTTACTAGGGGAGTCCACTGGATCGATCATTATTTCTGCCACTCGAATATCCCGGTGGATGGTAAAGCGTTTGATGTAACCAACGGGATCATTGGGGGTGAAAACCATGCCATCAAACAAATTAACGTTATGGTGGTCTCCTTCCAAATCGGGCCAGCCCAATTGGCGGCAAGCTTCTCCAAACAAATCGGGACGCCGCACCCGCTCGATAATTTCTAGCCAATTTTTCGGAAAATCAATGTATCCCCAGCGGGCTAATTGGGTCAGAATCCAGAGCCCTTCACTACGGGAAGGATAGTTGGATTGTTGAACGTAGAATTGGTTAAATTGCAGCAACATTTCCGGCTCAGTCTCGTTACCTTTGTCATAGGCGTCAATGAAGCCGGGGCTGATATATTCCGCTGCTACCCCCAGGTATTGGGGCTGGGCCAGATAATCGACTATTTCCCGACGATGACGGCGATCGTCGCAATATTCACAGGCTTCCAGCAGGGCTTTAACTAGGGCCAAATGGGTTGCAGGATATTTATTGACCCATTCTTCCCGCACCCCCAAAACTTTCTCAGGATGGCCATCCCAAATGTCCAAATCGGTGGCAATGACATAACCTAAATCTTCCTTAACTGCGTAGGAGTTCCACGGTTCCCCCACAGCAAAACCATCAATGTTTCCTGCTTTTAAATTGGCTACCATTTGGGGAGGCGGTAGGCGGATTAAATTAACATCCTGGTCAGGATCTATCCCCCCGGAAGCTAACCAATAGCGCAGTAAAAGATTCTGCATGGAAGCCGGATGAACCATACCCAAGGTGGATACTTGATCGGGAGTTTCTGTCAGTTTAGTCTTTAAATCTTCTAGGTTTTTAACCCCCGCTTCGGCAAACTTTTTCCCTAGGGTAATGGCATTACCGTTGCGCCCCATCACTAGGGCGGTGATCATTGGTAGAGGGGTTTTTCCCCCCATACCTAGGGTGAGGGCCAGGGGCATACCGGCCACCATGGGGGCACCATCTAGGCGTCTTTCCCGAATACCGTCGGCGATCGCCTGCCAACTAGGTTCCTTCACCAGGTTAACCTGATCTAATCCATGCTTTTGGAAGAAACCTTTTTCTTTGGCAATTACCAACGGTGCACAATCGCTCAGAGCAATGAAACCCAAATTGAGGTTGATTTTTTCCAAACCATTGCCACTCATGGCTCCGGCAAACTGACTGACGGCCCCAACCTTTTTGGCCCGTTTTTGTTGATTGAGGAAATAGACGATTTCCCCCCGCAGGGCGTAGTAACTGGGATGGTTGACCACTTCCAAGCGGTGACGGGGCCGGGGAATGGGCACCTCTAAAACTTGGCCAATGTGAGCTTCGGGCCCCGTGGTTAACATCACCACCCGGTCTGACAATAACAGGGCTTCATCCACGTCATGGGTCACCATAATGCAGGTCACGCCGCTTTCCTGGACAATTTCCATGAGCCGCTCTTGCAAATTTCCCCGGGTCAAGGCATCCAAGGCCCCAAAGGGTTCATCCAGCAGTAGGACTTTTGGTCGAGTAGCCAAGGCCCTGGCGATCGCCACCCGCTGTTTCATGCCCCCGGACAGTTCCCCTGGCCGTTTATGGGCCGCCCGTTGCAACCCCACTAGGGCAATGTTGTCGTCAATAATTTTTTCTTGTTCTGGCTTGGGCAAATTCCGCAGCACTCGATTCACGGCCAGGGCGATATTTTGCCGCACCGTCAACCAGGGCAACAGGGAATAATTTTGAAAAACCACCATCCGTTCAGGACCAGGCTCAGTGATTTCTTTCCCCTCCATGATGACCCCGCCAAACGTAGGCTTATCTAGCCCAGAGATCATGTTCAAAAGGGTAGATTTGCCGCAACCAGAGTGACCAATCAAGGAAATAAATTCCCCCTGATTAATTTTCAGCTCAATGTTTTTGAGGGCAATGTAACGTCCCCCGTCGGGGAGGAGAAAAATACGATCAACATGATCAATTTCAATAAAGGGCATCATAGTTAGTCCGGGGGTGACAAATCAAAAATGGAGAAGTAATACCTAGGGAAAATGGCCGGCCTATGGATGTTGGTTATTTTTGCTCCGCCGGTACCACCAAACTTTCCAGAAAAGCGATAAAACGATCTAGCAATAAACCGACAATGCCCACATAAATTAAGGCAATAATGATTTCACTGATCAGGGAACTGTTATAGGCATCCCAGATAAAAAAGCCAATACCCACACCACCAATCAGCATTTCTGCAGCGACGATCGCCAGCCAGGAAAGACCGATGCCAATGCGTAGGCCAGTGAAGATATAGGGCACTGCCGCCGGAAATAGAATATTGAAAAAATATTGGCTTTTAGAAAGCTTTAGAACCCGGGAAACATTGCGGTAATCCTGGGGCACTTGCTGGGCCCCCACCGTGGTGTTGATGACAATGGGCCAAATTGCCGTAATAAAAATGACGAAAATGGCTGAAGGTTCCGCCTCCTGCAAAGCCGCCAAGGCAATGGGCAACCAAGCCAAGGGGGGAATAGTCCTTAAGACCTGAAAAATTGGGTCTAGGGCATCGTACATAAATTTGCTACTGCCAATTAAAATGCCCAGGGCAATGCCCACCACCGCCGCCGCACTAAAGCCCACGGCCACCCTGGTTAGACTGGCAAAAATTTGGATACCCAAACCTTTATCGGTGCCGCCATTATCAAAAAAGGGATTGAGAATCAAGGGATAGGTCTGTTCCAGTACCTGCACGGGACTAGGTAAGTTAGAGCCTTCCCCGGAGCAAAGAATTTGCCAAACCACCAACAAAACGGCGATCGCCACGGCGGGACGGATAACTTTAGGGGCGTAGATGAAACTGAGGGGATTTTTTTTACGGCGGGGACGGAGCCCAGCGGTGGAACTAGCCATAATTTTTACCTGATAATGATGAAATGAACTGGAGTAATCAGAGCAAGGGAAAGATTAGCCCAGGGGGCTAGCCTAGAGCGCCACAGCTAAGCACTAACTTTTGATGGTCTTAATTTTCAAACTGTCCAGATAGGCCTGGGGATTTTCCGGATCGAAGGTTATGCCGTCAAAGAAAGTTTCCACCCCCCGGGAAGGACTGGTGGGAATTTGATCCGCTGGCACCCCGATGGCCTGGGCCGCTTCTCGCCATAGATCTTCGCGATTGACTTTATCCACAATGGCTTTCGTATCCGTACTGGCCGGCAAATAGCCCCAACGAATGTTTTCCGTTAAAAACCATTGGTCATGGCTTTTATAGGGATAGGAAGCATTGTCATTCCAATATTTCTGCATTAAATCAGGGTCATCGAAAACCGTCTCCCCGTCCCCAAAGTTGTACACTCCTTTAGAGCGGTCAATGATGTCATCAAAGGGCACCTTAAACCATTCCCGTTTTGACAAAATCTGACACATTTCTTCTTTATTTTCCGCCTGGTCACACCATTGTTGAGCTTCCATCACCGCCATTAATAAGGCTTTGGCGGCTTTGGGATTTTGATCCACCCAATCGGCCCGCATGCCAAACGCTTTCTCTGGATGGTTTTTCCACAGTTGACCGGTGGTTAATGCTTGATAGCCCACCCCTTGGTTCACCGTTTGCAACGGCCAAGGTTCCCCAACGCAAAACGCTTCCATCGCATTGACCTTAACGTTAGCTACCATCTGGGCTGGTGGAACCACAATGGTGGAAACTTCCTTACCGGGCTCAATGCCTCCAGCGGCTAACCAATAGCGAATCCACATGTCGTGGGTGCCGCCAGGAAAGGTCATGGCTACCTTGGGATCTGTTACTTTAGCAAAGGCTTCCTTTAGGGGAGAAGCATCAGTACCTACTTTCAAGTCTTTGTAATTATTGCCCAACTGAATACCTTGGCCATTGACATTTAAGCGGGCCAAAATGTACATCGGGGTTGGTTTCCCGTCGGTCACAGTGCCCATGGTAATTAGGTAGGGCATGGGGGTGAGGATATGGGCCCCATCAATACCCCCACTGGCGGAACCCAATACGAGGTTATCCCTGGTGGTGCCCCAGGACGCTTGCTTCAGCACTTCCACGTCAGGCATGCCATATTTGGCGTAAAAGCCCTTTTCCTTGGCAATAATCAAAGGAGCCGCATCGGTTAGGGCAATAAAGCCCAATTTGGCGGTGGTTACTTCCGGGGCATTTTCCCCTTCAACCAAAGGACTAATGGCTTGATCCGTGCCGGACCCGGACCCAGTCCCTGTGGATGTGGTGGTGGGGGAAGTACAACCATGGAGAACCACTCCTCCAATGGCGGCGGCCCCAGCGGTGAACATGAACTTACGACGGGTGCTTCGGGAAAAATTACTCATAGTTTAGGCAATAACTAAAGCCAGAAAGGGCAACTGCTGACGATCACATTCCTAGACTGGATTTTTTCCTTGTAAATATTTGTATAGTTTGTAACTAATAATTAAATTTCATGCGGTTAATGCATTTTTGCTAGCTTATTTTGCATATAACTGCAGTCGATGCCATTGTTGTTTGACTAGGCCGTCATCAATGAGCTTTTCTGCTGTGGCGATCGCCGTTTCCAGATTGGGGGCATCTGTATGTTGCCAGAGGTAAAAAGCACTGTTCCAAATTAAAGCTGGCCGCAGGGGGGTTTGTTCCCCGCTCAAAGTAGCCTGGGCCAAGTCAAGATAATCGGCCAAATCAGTCCAGACTGGATTTTTTCCCCCTAGACCAAAATCGGCGGCGTGGAGCCGCAAACGGGCGAGGGAATCTTCAGCTTTGGTTAAGTCGTACAGACCAATGATGGCAGTGCGCTCCTGGGGCAAATCACAACTCCCTTCCAACCCCTTAACCGTGGTGAACGCAGGGACGCCCCGCTGGCTGAGAGCCTCGGCAATCATATTTTCCGTTGGGGGATGGACAAATCCCGCCACCACATGGTGTTTCCCAGCATAGGGAACCCAAATTAACTCCAGGGTTGCCAGGGGAGGGCGTTTGCCAATTTCTTCCCGGTAAATGACTAACTTCTGGGCCTCGGGAAAATATTTGGGCAGATAAACAAAGCCCATATTAGTTTTTTCCAAAATATCCTGCATGGCCGCCAAGGATGGCGATCGCCAATCTATTCCAAGGCCTTGCCATAACTCCACCAGGGGAATTCCCTCCTTGGTGGGCATTCGATCACCGCCATGTTGAATGACGGGACAACCCGCCGTTGCCAACACTAGGGCTGTGAGGGGTCCCAAGGGGCAGGTACGATCTCGACCATCGTAGGGTTGACTGAGCACAACTACCGTTTGCCCGGAGCTAAGGGCTGGAATTTTTGGTCCCCATTGCTCAAAGGCATCCAACATCCCTGCCAATTCAGTGCCGGTGGGGCGTTTAATGCGATGGGCAATCAAAAAAGCGCCGATCTGGGCCGGAGTCGCTTCCTGACTTAGCATCAGCTCCAGAGCTCGACAAGCCTCCCCTCGACTCAAATTTTTGCTGGTATGGGGACCACTACCCACTTTTCTCAACAGCTCTCGAAATTCCTTGCTCATAGTTCCGCAAAAATGGGCAGTTTAAGTATGGCTTCGCAAAGATTTTTTATAACTTTTTGGCTAGGGAACAAAGGTGATTTTGGCTACCAATCAACTTGTGGACGCGAAAAAACAGAGTATTTACGTACAATGAAGGGGGACAGGTCTAAGCCCCCTCCTCTGTAATGTTGCTGCTTTTCAACTCGCCCATGGCCCTCAAACTTTATTTTCTGCGCCACGCACAAACCGCCTACAGCGCCACCGGAGGCTATTGCGGTACCCCGGAAAATGACCCCGGCTTGACCCCAGAAGGAGTTTTAATGGCCAAGGAATTTGCCGAGGCCTACGCCCAACACCCTTGGCAGGCAGTCTATGTCAGTCCGTTGCAGCGGGCCCGACAAACAGCCAAACCCCTGTGCGATCGCCTGGGCATTGAAATGCAAATCCGCCCTGGCCTAAGGGAAGTGGCCTATGGGGAATGGGAAGGACTCCACCCGGACGAGGTCTATCAACGGGACCACGACCTTTATATGCAATGGCTCACCGATCCCGCCTGGAACTCCCCGCCGGGAGGGGAAAGGGGCATTGACATTGCCCGCAGGAGCACTAGGGTGCTAGAGGAAATTGAGGACCGCTTCGAGGATGGCAATGTGTTATTGGTTTCCCACAAAGCTACCATCCGCATCCTACTCTGCTGTCTATTGGGCATCGATGTGGGTCGTTACCGAGACCGTTTTGCCATGCCCGTCACCGGACTGAGCGTGGTGGAATTATCCTCCCGGGGACCGCTATTCCACTGTATTGCGGAACGCTCCCACCTTAGTCCCTATTTGCGCAGTTTACCCAGCACCTAGAGACGGGTAATGCTCACGGGAACCCGGCCTTTGCGGGGATTAGCAATTTGTTGAAATGCCGCACGACTGAGGTCGATGGAGCAATTGCAACGGTCACTCACCGTCACTACGACCGATTTTCCCGTGCGACGATTGGTCACCCTAACTCTGGTGCCTAGGGGCAGACTGGGATGGGCCGCCACCATGCGACCGTGGTTGTAGACCTGGCCGTTGGCCATCTTCCGCCCTACAAATTGATTGCCATAGAAAGTGGCGGATTGGGCCAGCACTGGCAAGGGCAATACCAAGGGAATTAGTAGGCTAGCAAACAAAAAGCGCAAATCAATCAACCTCTTTAGCTTGAAACAACAATTCGAGGTTAACAGTGTAGCCCAGGAAACTTCCTTGGTCAAATTAGGTGGCTCCAACCAGCAATTTCGGGGAACCTAACGGCGGGGAAAACGTCGCTTCTGGAGAAAATCAGGAATATCTAACTCGGGGGCCATGGGGATTTCCCCTAGGGGATCTTCCGGAGCAGTTGTTGATTCCACCTTCTCTACTCCGGCCGGTGGGCCACTGATAGTGCTTTTACTGACGGTTTTTGCCTGGGGTTTTTCCTTTTCACCGTTGAAGCCCGTGGCAATGACGGTAATTCTCATTTCTCCTTGCAGGCGATCGTCAATCACCGCCCCAAAGATAATATTGGCATCGGCATCCACCACTTCATAGATAATCTCTGCGGCAACATTGACTTCGTGGAGGGTCAAATCCGTCCCACCGGTGACATTAAATACCACCCCTTTGGCTCCCTGGATGGAAGATTCCAACAGAGGAGAAGAGATGGCGGCAGTGGCCGCTTCCTTAGCCCTGGATTTACCAGAGCCCACCCCAATGCCCATTAACGCTGAGCCCGCATCGGCCATCACAGCCCGCACGTCAGCAAAGTCCACATTCACCAAACCTGGGATGATGATGATGTCTGAAATGCCCTGTACCCCCTGGCGGAGAATGTCGTCAGCCACGCGGAAAGCTTCCTGGAGAGGAGTTTCGGCAGGGATAACTGACAGCAGTTGGTTATTGGGAATCACAATCAGGGTATCAACCCGGGACTGGAGAGCACTAATACCTTCCTCCGCCTGTTTCGCCCGCCGTCGGCCTTCAAAAGTAAAAGGACGGGTGACAATGCCCACCGTCAAACAGCCCATTTCCTTAGCGACTTCCGCCACAATGGGGGCCGCCCCAGTACCAGTGCCGCCGCCCATGCCAGCGGTGATAAAGACTAAATCCGTGCCTTCAAGGGAACGGGCAATTTCATCTCGGGATTCCTCCGCCGCTTTTTGCCCGATCGCCGGATTACCACCGGCCCCCAAACCGCGGGTGAGTTTCTGGCCAATCTGAATTCGATCCGGGGCTGTTGTATTGGTTAAGGCCTGGGAATCGGTATTAATTGCCCAAAAGTCAATGCCTGTCACCCCACTGGCAATCATACGGTTGACGGCATTGCAACCGCCTCCCCCAACTCCGATCACTTTAATTTTGGCAATGTTACTAGGCACAATCTGATCCCTTTTTAGGCTAGGACTAGGGCTGGCAAAAGCGGGCGCTTCTACCACAGCCTCCAACGGTTCATTTTCAACGATGGAGGACGAAAATAAGTCATCTAACCCCTCCGTCCCATCATCGAGACCACTACCGGTGAAACCTATGTTGTTTAGAGGTAAATCATTATTGAGCGTCATTGCAGGGGGGAAGTATTAGGGGATCAAAATGGGCAATTCTTAAGGCGCAAAAGCAACCACAGGGAGAAGAAAGCTTCCGAGGCAGCAGGGTATTGAAGCCTTTTTACGACGACAGAGACCCCCTCGCCCAAGCACAAATCCCAGCGGTCTATCGTCCCTACACTAGGCATATTGAGCAAATTTGTCAATGTGAATCTGAGCTTTTTTCCCATGCCTAGGGAGAATGACTAAGGTGGAGAGTAGAAATGTTAAGGCTTGTTGACGGCGGCTTTTTCCTTGGGGGCTTGGGGACGAAGTTGGATACTGGGACTGTCTGGATTAGTTAGATCAATAAATAGTAAACGCTCCTTGGGCACCCGACTGGGTAAATTCTGCATTTTTTCTAAAACCTGCACCTGTTGCTCGAAGCGAGAAAGGTCGGAACCGAGGAAAACCAACCCCAAATCCGTCGTCAAACTGATGTTACTGGGGTTGTTGCCATTAATAATCCGAATATTGACAGGGGACTTTTTAATCTGGATTTGATGGGTCTGCCAAAAACTGCGGTATTGGGGACCATAGCCCAAAAACTGTGGGGTTTGGGGCAAAGTTTTTCTGATAGCCTGGCCGTAGAGGTTGGCCGGAATATAATTTCCCTCCTCGTCTAAATAGCCCAGACCTTGATCTGCCACGGCGATCGCCACGGGTTGTCGTTCCTGTACCGCCACATTTACCTGGGCCGGAAACAACTGCCTTGTCACTTCTACTCTGAGGAGGGCTGGATTTTTGGTCAATTCATCTCCTAAGGCCTGGGTGGAAAGTTGCCAAATCGCCTGGGGGTATGCAAGGTCTAGATTTTTATATAACGTTTCCCGTCCAACTAGTTTATTGCCCACAAATTCCACTTGGCGATCGGAGCGAATGGACCATTCGGGCCAGCTCATTACCCAGATCATGCCCCCGGTCAAACCACACACACACACAAACTGCCAACAGGACCGTAGACGTCTCCAACGCCTCTGCCACATCAGTTGTTCCCGGCGATTTTTCAGGGAGTCAGACACAACTAAATCCGTCATGGGAGTTCAATAACCATCATCACTGAAATGTTATAACCTAGGAATCAAGGACTCTAAGGACTTCCCCAGAGTTTATTTTCTTAATCAATCTTCACCAACTGTCCGGCATATCCCATGTTTAAACAAAAGCGCAGTCTGATTTTGGGAACTACAGCTCTGTTACTCACAACGGTAGCGGTGACTGGAATTGGGTTGCGATTGGCCCGCTCCCAGGGTTACTTGCAGGACAACCCGAAGGAGTTGGTGGACGAAGTTTGGCAGATTGTCAACCGCACCTATGTAGATGGTACTTTCAACGGTGAGGATTGGGTAGCTGTTCGCCAAGATTATCTCAAGCGGGAATACAACAACCAAGAAGAAGCCTACACAGCTATCCGGGAAATGCTGGAGAAGCTGAACGATCCCTATACTCGCTTCATGTCCCCCGATGAATTCCAGTCGATGCGCATCGATACTTCCGGGGAATTAACCGGGGTAGGGATTCAGATTACCCAAGACCAGGATACGAAGAAAATTGTGGTGGTGGCGCCCATTGAAGATACCCCTGCCTACAACGCTGGCATTCTCTCTAAAGATGTAATTACCAAAATTGATGGTAAATCCACTGATGGCATGGAAGTGGACGACGCGGTTAAATTGATCCGGGGTAAACCAGGCACTAGTGTGGTCCTCACCATTGAACGGGAAGGCCAGGCAATTGAATATCCCCTAACCCGGACTTTGATCGAAATTCACCCAGTACGGGCCCAAGTAGAAGACATTAATGGTGCCAAGGTGGGTTATATCCGTTTAAATCAGTTCAGCGCCCAAGCTTCAGAAGAAATGCGTCAAGCGGTGCAAAAGTTGGAGAAAGACAATGTAATCGGTTACATTTTCGACCTCCGTTCCAATCCAGGGGGCTTACTCTACTCCAGTGTGGACATCGCCCGCATTTGGCTGGATGAGGGAGGTATTGTCTCCACTGTCGATCGCCGAGGGGAAGTGGAACAACAAAGTGCGAATAAACGGCAGTTGAGTAACCGTCCCTTGGTGGTGTTAGTGGATGGTGGTTCCGCCAGTGCCAGTGAAATCGTCTCCGGAGCGCTACAGGACAATCAACGGGCGGTCATTGTGGGCACAAAAACCTTCGGTAAGGGGCTGGTGCAATCGGTGCGAGAACTAGGGGATGGCTCGGGTATGGCAGTGACGATCGCCAAATATTTGACTCCCAACGGCCGGGACATTAATAAACATGGCATTGACCCCGATGTGGAAGTGGAACTAACCGACGCCCAGCGCAAAGAGCTACAGCAAAACCGGGAAAAGGTAGGTACCCTAGAAGACCCGCAATTTGCCAAAGCCTATGAAGTGTTGATGCAACAGGTCAACAAAACCGCTTCTAAGTAAGTAGGTTGAATGATAAGCTCGTGAAATTCCACCTGGCAGAAGTCTATGGTTCAACTTCCCCTGGTTCCCCTCGACTTTCCCGATTTATATCCGGAATCCGACGGTAAACCCATGGCTGATAATACTCTGCAGTACCATTGGATTGTCCGTTTGGTGACCAATCTCAAACACTTATTTCAGGGAAAAACAGTCTTTGTGGCCGGGGATTTACTCTGGTATCCAGAAAAAGTGACATCTCCCCCCTCTCCCTGCCAGGCTCCCGATGCCATGGTAGTTTTGGGGCGGCCTGACGGCGAGCGACGCAGTTACAAACAATGGGAAGAGGACAATGTTGCCCCCCAAGTGGTGTTTGAAATTCTTTCTGAGAGCAACAGTGCCAGGGAAATGCTCCACAAACAAACTTTTTATCGGCGCTACGGGGTATTAGAACTTTTCTTTTACGATCCAGAGTCCCACGACTTTTGGGGGCAGGTGCGTTCCCATGCAGATGCGGAATTTGAAACCATTACCCCCCTCAATTTTCCCTGGACTTCCCCTATCTTGGGAGTTCGTTTTGAGATGTTTGCCGATGGTTTGAAACTTTTTTTTCCCGATGGGGAGCCATTTAAAGATCCGGAAACCCTTTTTGAGGAAAGGGATAGAGCTAAACAAGCACTGGATCAAGCGGAGCAAGAACGGGATCGAGCCTTTGCTAAATTGCGGGAATTGGGTATTGATCCTTCTACGCTGTGAAGAAATGAATCGATAAAGATTATTAGCCAGTGTTTAAACCCTGATCGTTTAGTAGTTAGTCAAACAGGTCGTGGAAAAGATGGAGGGTTTTAGTTCGACTTTCTCCAGATTACCTAGATTTTTTCTGCCCAGCGTAATTTGGCGGAGCGAGCCCGGGGATTTTCCATTTGTTCTTCTTCCCCAGGAATAATGGGTTTTTTGGTCAACACCCGCAGATTTTCCGCTTCCCGAAAACGGTGTTTGACAATGCGGTCTTCCAAACTGTGGAAACTAATTATGCCTAACTTTCCGCCGGTTTTGAGCCAATGGGGAGCCTGGGCAATGAATGTTTCCAGGGAACCCAATTCATCGTTGACGGCAATACGTAAACCCTGGAAAGTTCTGGTGGCGGGATGGATACGGCCATGGCGATATTTCCCCGGCACCCAACGGGCGATCGCCTCGGCTAAGTCGGTAGTGGTTTGAAAGGGGCGCTGTTCGACAATCTGTCGAGCAATACGTCGGGAAAGCCGTTCTTCGCCGTATTCATAGAAAATGCGGGCTAAATCCTTTTCGGACCAATGGTTAATAATTTCAGCAGCGGTCAGATCCTGGCTTTGATCCATGCGCATATCCAAGGGGGCAGTGTGGCGAAAACTAAAGCCCCGATCGCCTTGGTCAAGTTGGGGAGAGCTTACGCCTAAATCGGCAATGATGCCGTCAAATTGGTCTGGTCGCCCAGGAAAATCAGCAAAGTTTCCGTGCCAAGTGTTAATTGTTATGCCCTCTCGATCCGTAACTAGGGGTTCCAAACGTTGTACGGCAGCGGCGATCGCCTGGGTGTCCCGGTCGATCATAGTCAGGGAGAGGGGAATGCCCAATTTGAGCAACTTTTCACTGTGGCCCCCAGCTCCCACGGTGGCATCAAGGTAATGACCTCCGGGCTTTGGCGCCAATCCTTCCACCAGGGCCGTGGGCAAAACGCTAATGTGGTGAAAGCCTTCTGTAACAGTCTTTTCTAAATTAATTCCTTCCATGGATTTGGCTTTCCTTTGAGCCCCCGCAAGATCCCGCTCTCCCAGGGTACCAGCCCCCACGGAACTTATCCCCGGCAAAGTAATTCAAACAGGAAATGCAAACCATTAGAATTTTGTCATCCTATTCACCCGAAAGCGACTAGGCGCATGGTTATTAGCTCACGTCCCTTAAGCGGCTTGAACGGTGTTCTGAGTCGACTTTTTATTGCCAATACTCTCGCTTTCCTCGGTGTGTTCGGGGGAATGGTGCCGGAGGTGAGTTGGCAACCAACTGCCCTCGTCTTTCGTTGGTCAGCCTATTCCCAGGAATTTTCCCCCGATAGCATTAATCACTATGCAAAGGCGGTGTTGGCGATCGAAGTAGAACGAAAAAAGGCCTTCGAGGAAATTCAAACCCTCATTGGCCGGGTTCCGCCCCAACTTACCTGCACCAATCGGGACAGCATCCGTAAGTTACCCCGCAATGCCCAGGCGATCGCCGTCAATTTCTGCAATCGTTCCAAACAAATTGCCGAAGAAAGTGGCCTCAAACCGGGGGAATTTAATCGCATCACCGAAGCGGCCAGGAATAACGCCAACCTTAAAGCCCAAATTCAAAGGGCAATTATTAATCTCCGCCGTTAATGCCGGGGTCAAACTTTGGTTAGTTGTTTAGATTAGCTAAAATCGGTGATCAACTAGTCAATTTTAGGCTCTAGTCGGGAAAAAAGCGTAAATTTGCCCATAAATTGCCGTTAATTTCACTTCAGTCCTGTAAATTCTGATTTAAGCCGCCATGGTGATTTTTGATCGTCGCCTAGAAAAAGTCCCTGACGCCACCACTTGGGAAATCCCCCTCACCGCCGAGGAACGGAGTCGCACCCGTTATCGTTTTGACAAACTAGGTTTTCCTGCCCTATTTATCCAGTTACCTCGAGGCAGTTTTTTGCACCCAGGAGATTGCCTTGGTTCCCCCACCGGAGAAACCCTGGCCATTCTGGCAGCGGCAGAACCCCTCCTCCATGTCACCAGCGGCGATCGCCTTACCCTCTTGAAGGCCGCCTATCATTTGGGTAATCGCCATGTGCCCCTGGAAGTGAACTTAGATTATTTAAGATTGGCGCCGGATCCGGTCTTGGCTGATATGCTCGGGAGTTTAGGAGTCAATGTGGAGGAAATAACCGCACCATTTTTTCCAGAACGGGGTGCTTTCCACCATCATTAGGGGAAAATTATCACTTGGCCCACGGGCTCTTAGCAATTTTGCCCAAGAAAATCAAGCCATTCGCTACAATGTTTTCATGAAGTAAAGTAAACTGACTGGCAACAACATCCCGTTGACTTTTTCTTCTGCTGTTTTCCATGCTTTCGGTAACCTGATTAAGCGACCCCTAAACCTTCCAGCTCCAGTTTTTTCCCTCTGACCACGGCGATCGCCAAACCAAAATGACAATTGATAACATCCGTCTTAGAAACGAATTTATTAACACCGAAGTTATTACCCGCAGTAGTGGCAAAAAACTTGGGGTAGTCAAAGAAGTGCTAGTCGATGTCGATCAGCGAGAAATTGTCGCCCTGGGGCTGCGGGACAACTTTTTATCCCTGACGGGCATGCCCCAATATCTCTATTTGAACAGCATTGTCCAAACCGGGGACGTGGTCTTGGTGGAAAACGATGACGTTTTTGAACTGGTGGAAGTTGATCTCTATTCCCCCCTGGTCAATAGCGAAGTGGTGACCGAAACGGGGGAACCTCTGGGTCGGGTAAGGGATTTTCAGTTTGACCTCGCCACGGGGAAAGTTTCCTCCATTATCATCGCTTCCCTGGGTCTGCCCCAAATCCCTGAACAACTAATCAGCACCTACGAGCTTTCCATTGACGAAGTGGTAAGTAGTGGTCCTAACCGTTTGATCGTTTTTGAAGGAGCAGAGGAAAGATTAAATCAACTCAGTGTAGGTTTGCTAGAACGGCTTGGTATTGGCCGACCCTCCTGGGAGCGCATGGAAGAAGATTTGTATTATCCTCCCACCACCCGTCCCGAAAACCAACTGGGCAGTGGCATTCCTGTGCGGCCACCGGTACAAGTCCGTCAACCGGAACCCGTATTGGAAGAACGTTGGAACGAAGACGATTGGCAAGATAGTCGCCCTGCCCCTCCTCCCCGTCGGGAAGTGGCCCCCCTGCGCTATCCAGAGCCGGAATACGAAGATGACTATGAAGTGGACAACTGGGGAGAGGCGGTTCCTCGTTCCTCCGCTTCAGAACCGGACTATGGCTACGAAGATGAAGTGGCTGGCGATGTCTGGGACGACGATGAGGCCGCTGCCCCCTACAGTCCTCCCCGAGTGAATATTCCGGAAACCCGCCGGGAAAAAATGCCTGAATATTACGAAGAATAGTCTCTGATTTAACTAGTTTTGCACCTTTGTTCGGTCATTCGTATTGTAAGTAACGTGAGTTCGGGATAAGAAAGATGACTGACAATAGGCTACAAGCTCTATAGATCAATACATTCGGGAATGACATCAGACTCGTGATTTGTGTTTTTGCATCCTCACAAGTGATTTTTTTGAGGTCCTGAAGCCCCAAATTCTCCAGTGTAGCTGGCGAAAAAACCTCCATTGCAGTCAGAGCAATACTTCTAAGGATCGGCTTAACGCGAACTCACGTTAAATATTAACCCCAGTGTCTTTGCGCTCGAACGACTACATTGACTCTCACCTTCTGGAAGCGTTTTCAATCCTCCGCCTCTAACCCTTTAATTTCGCCCTGTGACCCTACCGAGCTCGATATCCTTGCCCGGACAACCCTTCTTTCTCCCTGGCAGTTCTACCGCTACGTCTGCAACATTTGCCAGCAAAATGGGTATGAGCGTTTGTATTTCGGTCATTTGCCTTCTATTTTCTGTGATTATTTGCCAGAACCACTGCTTCTTGCCTTTTTTGATCGCTTAGCACAGAGTGTAGGGAGATCAGCGCAGCCCTTCCCAAAAACAACTCTCTACCTTCAGAGTCTGCAAGGTACTCTGGAACTTCGCATCAGCCATGCTGGAAGTGGAATGATCGGACAGGTAGTTAGGCTTGATATAACATACGGGGAGAAGACGCATTCCTGGGCATTTAAAGCCTTTTTCGAGCCGGATTTCGTCTGGCAACATGGCGTTTGGTCGGAGATACCAGTAGGAATATATTTGCAATCCCAGCATGTCACCCGTGACGTAGCGCAGTTCCATGCCGCTGGACTCACCTGGATGCTGTGTGAATGGATCGAACCGGACGATTGTCCTAAAACTCGCCCTGGACGCTCCTATGATAGTCTAGCTCAACAGCAGCAACTCACACCCCTTAATCCTCTCAACTACGCCAACTACAGTCGTCATGGCATTCGCCTTGATCTCGGTGGCATTCAGCGGATCTACTGGGGACGAAGAATTCGCGATTTTGCTTACACGCTGGTTTTTTATCACAGGCGAGTCCATCGGGAAGGATGGCACTTTCTCAGTCCCTATCTCAATTGTTGGACTCTCCGCTACCTTCTGGCAAGGGTTAAATGGTTGCTGTTTCTAAGAGAACCAACGTGCGCATTTGAACAAAAAATTACAGTTTCGGACGAAAAGCCTTCAAGACAAGGGTCTCAAGAATCTTGAGGTGGAGCATGGCTTAGTATTAGCAACGGAAAAATTTTGGAAGTTAAGGGCGGCGTAGAGGGGCGAAACTGGGGTCGATGATTTTCACCCCAATGCCGGGAAATTTGATGGCCAAATTAGCCTTGTGGCCCTTGCCTAAAATGTGGGTTACAGTGCCTTCGCCAAAATTGTTATGCATGACCTGATCGCCAACGTTCCAGATCAGTTCTTTGGCCGGTTTGGCGGACTGGGAACTGGCTGGTTTCCGGGCCTGTTTTTGGGCAATGGAAGGGCCCTTGGGATCGGCGGCGGGGACATGGCGACTATTTTTTCGACCCGTTGAGCCATCGGCCAGTAAATCCGGAGGTAATTCCTGGAGGAATTGAGAGGGAATTTTTGTTTCCAAAGAACCCCAAACGTAACGCATGCGGGCATGGGTTAAAAAGAGATTTTCTTGGGCCCGGGTAATGCCCACGTAGCATAGACGACGTTCCTCCTCCAGATCCAAAGGATCGTTTAAGCTGCGGGCGTGGGGACAGGTGCCCTGCTCCAACCCCACCAAAAAGACCACTGGAAATTCTAAGCCCTTGGCAGAATGGAGCGTCATGAGGGAAACTTCATCCCCGGATTCCTCCAAGTTATCGAGGTCGGAGGTGAGGGATGCCGAAGCCAAAAACTCCACTAGGCTAGGATCTTCACTTTCCGCTTCAAACTGTCGCACGGCATTGTCCAATTCCCCCAGGTTGGCTAGACGATTATCCGCTTCTTCTGTGCTTTTTTGCCTGAGATCTTCCACATAGTTGGATTTTTCTAATACCAAATTGAGGGCTTCCGACGCCGAAAGGTCACCAATCTGGCTTTGGATCTCCTGGAGCATGCGGGCAAATTGCAGCGTTTTCTTGGCCGATCGCCCGGCTAGGGTATTCACAGAAGTTTCATCGGTGATAATTTCCCACAGGGGAATGTCCAATTCTTTGGAGGCATTGACGAAACCCTCAATGGTGGACTTACCAATGCCCCGTCGGGGAGTATTGATAATCCGTAACAAGCTGACCGTATCCGCCGGATTCACCAATACCCGGAGGTAAGCAATAGCATCTTTGATTTCCTGGCGATCATAAAAGCGAAAACCACCGACAATGTTGTAGCGAATATTGTTATTTAATAACTGCTCTTCAAAGGCCCGGGATTGGGCATTGGTGCGATACAAAATGGCAAAGCTGCCAAAGTTCAGTTCGGGATTATTTTTCTTTAAAGTTAGGATTTTATTAATTACGAAACGGGACTCATCCCGTTCATCATCGGCTTGGTAAAGGATAATATCATCCCCGCCGCTGCGGGTAGCCTTTAGCACCTTATCAATGCGTTGGCTATTATGTTCAATTAAATGGTTAGCCGCCTGGAGAATATTTTCCCGGGAACGGTAATTCTCCTCTAGCTTGACCATGGTGCTCGTTTGTTCATCCACCAGGCGATCGCCAAAATCATCCTGAAAATTGAGCAGAATGGTAAAGTCTGCCATGCGGAAACTGTAAATGGATTGGTCCGCATCCCCCACGACAAAAGTGGAGCGTCCCCGCCAATCCCACTCCGACCGTCGTTCTTCCCCATTGGTGCTCAGCAAGCGAATTAAATCATACTGAATGCGATTAGTGTCTTGGTATTCGTCCACCAAAATATGATTAAACTTGCGATGCCAGTAGCCCAAAACTGATTCATTTTGTTGAAATAAACGGGTGGGAATGAGAATTAAATCATCAAAATCTAGGGCATTATTGGCCGCCAATTGGTTTTGGTAAGCTTGGTAAACTTCCGCAATCACTCTGCCTTTATAGCTGCGATTTTCCCGCAGATAAATTTCCGGTGATTGCCCGAGGTTTTTAGCATTACTGACCTGATAGCGAATACTTTTAGGATTGAACTGTTTTTCATCTAGATCCATATCCTTAGTGACAATGGTCTTAAATAAACTTTGCACGTCACTTTCATCGAAAATGGAAAATTGTTTTGTCCAACGGCGGCCACTGGTGTCCTGATATTTATCAATTTCGTAGCGGAGAATACGAGAACATAGACTGTGGAAAGTGCCAATCCAGAGGGGTTTCGTAACTGTTTTGTACACCCTGGAAAGCAACTGTTTTTGTTCATATTCCCCCAACAATTCCCAGCGTTGATTAAATTCCTGCTGGGCCCAGGTTTGGGCAAAGATCTTTTCCAACCGTTCCTTCATTTCCTTGGCGGCTTTATTGGTGAAGGTGACCGCCAAAATATTTTCCGGATTGATACGATGTTGACGAATGAGGTGGGCAATGCGGTAGGTTAGTGCTCTGGTTTTCCCCGAGCCGGCCCCGGCCACTACTAGGAGGGGACCACAAAAATGCTCCACCGCCCGTCTTTGGGAGGGATTAAGATGGGCAAGGTAGTCGGGGACAACAGTCATGGGCACACTAAGCTCAAGGTTCAATCAACAATTAAGTTTAGCAATCAACCAAGGGAAATTATTTTTTGCTGTCGTCCTTTTCTATTTCCACTGCCTGTTGTTGATAGGTCTACGCCACAATCTGCCAATCTGAACTAACATCGCCCCTAGCTATCGGATTCCGCTTCAAAGCTATCGGAACTGAGGCGAGCCTGTTTAATCAAGGCTTCGGGGCTAACATTGTCGAGAAAATTGCGAAAAGCTTGTCTTTCCTCTTCGTCCGCATCCCGATCCACCGGAATGGAAGCGTCGGCTAATACTTCTTCCATCACCCAAATGGGACTATCCATCCGCAAGGCAAGGGAAATGGCATCACTGGGGCGGCAGTCAATTTCTCTGATTTGATCCCCCTGCACACAGCAGAGTACGGCGTAAAAGGTGTTGTCCTGCAGGGAATGAATGATAATTTTTTTAAGGTCCACATCCCAGGTGGTGAGGAGATTAACCATCAGGTCATGGGTGAGGGGGCGACTAGGTTTTTGATTTTCTAAGGCTCCGATAATCGAACGGGCCTGGTCTTGGCTAATGTAAATAGGTAATGCCCGCCGTTCAGATCCATCCTTGAGCAATACGATGGGACTGCGACTTACCGCATCGAGGGCAATGCCAGCTACTCTCATCTCAATCATTGGGTAGATCCTCTGGGGAACATTGACAGCACAATGCAGGATTTTATTTTAACCCACTCCCTCTCCCGCCTGGGCAATGGCATTGATAGTAGGTTGGTCAGCGTGGGCAGTTCCTCCTAAGATGGGAAAGATTGGCAATGGCATATTACTGCTGGTGGTGGGAGGCGTACATTAATGAAAATTATTTTGACTGGGGTGACGGGCTTTGTGGGGCGTTCTTTGGTGCCCCTGCTACACCAACAGGGCCATGAGCTAACTTTGTTGGTGCGTAGTGTGCCCAAGGCCCAACGGTTATTTCCCCCCAGCAGTTTTCCCCAGTTAAAGGCGATCGCCTATGAAGCAACGGAGAGTGGTCCCTGGCAGGAACAGGTCAATGGCCAGGATGCGGTGATTAATCTGGCGGGGGAACCCATTTCGGAACGGTGGACGGAAGCTTACAAAACCGCAATTTTTGATAGTCGGAAACTAGGTACGGAAAAGTTGGTGGAGGCGATCGCCAAAGCAGAACGGAGGCCCCAGGTAATGATTTCTGGGTCAGCCATTGGCTACTACGGCACTAGCGAAACAGAGACTTTTACGGAAAGGAGTCCAGCGGGGGATGATTTTCTGGCCGAAGTTTGTCAGGCGTGGGAAAATGCCGCCCACTCAGTAGAGTCATTGGGGGTTAGGTTGGTGATCTTGCGCATTGGTATTGTACTGGGGGCCGATGGCGGTGCGTTGGGCAAAATGTTGCCACCGTTTAAATTATTTGCAGGGGGACCTCTGGGCAGTGGAGAACAATGGTTTTCCTGGATTGATCGCCGGGATTTGGTTGCTCTGATTGACAAGGCCTTAACTGACCCATCACTGCGGGGCACCTTTAACGCCACAGCGCCCAATCCGGTCAAGATGAAGGAATTTTGCCATACCCTGGGGAAAGTGTTAGCCCGTCCTTCCTGGTTGCCGGTGCCGGATATTGCTTTGGAATTACTCCTAGGAGAAGCGGCCAAGTTGGTGCTGGAAGGACAAAAGGTTTTACCAGAGGCGATCGCCAAAACAGATTTTCAATTCCAAGCGCCAGACCTAGAAACCAGTCTGCGGCAAATTTTGGCAAGTTAATATCCATATCTATCAGCAGGGATAAGCCTAATTAAGGTGCTAGGATGCTCTGATGCCCATTGATTTCGGTTTCCGCTGTGGCCCAGGTAATTGTCGAAAACCTCTACAAAAGTTTCCCTCCCCAAGGCAAAAATCAGGCTAAGGAAGGGGCTCCGGTAAATGTGCTCAAGGCCATTAACCTAGAAATTGCCGATGGGGAATTTATGGTCCTGGTGGGGCCATCCGGTTGTGGCAAAAGTACTCTCCTGCGGTTAATTGCGGGCTTAGAAACTGTGACAGGGGGCCAAATTTACATTGGCGATCGCCGGGTCAATGATTTACCCCCCAAGGCCAGGGACATTGCCATGGTGTTCCAAAGCTATGCCCTCTATCCCCATCTGAGCGTTTACGACAACATTGCCTTTGGTTTGCGGCGCATGCCTGATCGGGAAAATAGTCAGACCGCGGATAAATTACCCCGCTGGGTAGGGGACAGTTTGCGGGGTATTACTAAGCCGTTGCCCAAGTCTTTGCATTATTTGTCAGCCCAGGAAAAGGTGTTGGCTCAACGGGTCAGCCAAGTGGCCCAACAATTGCAAATTGATCATTTGCTAGACCGTCTGCCCAAACAATTATCCGGTGGGCAAAAGCAACGGGTGGCCCTCGGTCGGGCGATCGCCAGGAATCCTCAGGTCTTTTTGATGGATGAACCCCTGTCCAACCTGGATGCCAAATTGCGAGCGGAAACCCGCAGTCAGATTGTGCAAATTCAGCGGCAACTGGGCATCACCACCATTTACGTCACCCACGACCAAACCGAAGCTATGACCATGGGCGATCGGATAGCAGTGCTCAACCAAGGGGTAATCCAACAGATTGCGCCCCCTTTAACTTTGTACAATCAGCCCGCCAACCGTTTTGTGGGGGAATTTATCGGTTCTCCTCCCATGAACTTTTTTACCCTCAAAGTGGCATCGGCTACAGTGCTGCAACATCCCGCCTTTGCCCTAAATCTGCCGGCAAAATGGCACGAACTAGTGGCTCCCTACGTGGGTCGTTCCCTAATTTTGGGAGTAAGGCCAGAAAGTTTTGTCCTTAGCGCCGAAGGATCCGACGCTTTCCCTGTGAAAGTAAATTTGGTGGAAGCCCTCGGTAACGATACTTTTATCTATGCCCATTTAGTGACGGAACCGGAGCTAACCCTACAGGCTCGCATTGCCCCTGATCATCTGCTCCAGGTGGGGGAACAACTCTGGTTGGCGATCAACCCTGAAAAAATTCATCTGTTTGACGCGAAAACTGAACAGGCGATCAATCAACGCTAGGAAGATTAACGATTCTGAAAGTGGACTTGAAAAGGAAACAAAACGGACTATCAGCCAAAGCCAATTTTCCCACCATTCAGCCGAGGTTAATAAAAAAACAAGATAAACTGGGGCTGAGTCCGCCCAAACCTATCAGACCCTTACCAGCCAATGGATCTGCTCTGCACCCGCCCCGGTTGTGCCCGTTTAAATTCTTTTCCTGACCTGGATAATCGCAACACCTTGCAAACAGTGCAACAAAGGTTTTGCACCAGTTGTCGGATGCCGCTGATTTTAGCCGGTAGATATTTGCCGGTGAAACTTTTAGGACAGGGTGGTTTTGGGGCCGCCTATCTTGCCCTGGACCGGTTTACCCCCACCATGCGTTTTTGCGTGGTTAAGCAATTTCAACCGTCGGGGAATTTAAATCAAGAGCAATTGGATTTAGCTTTATCCCTGTTTGAACGGGAAGCGGTGGTGTTGGAAAAGTTGGGCAATCGCCATGATCAGATTCCCGATTTGTTTGCCTATTTTCCTCTGTTGGTGGACGATCCCCGCACTGGGAAACAGGATCAATTTTTTTATTTGGTGCAGGAATTTATTAACGGTCAGGATTTGGAAAAAACCGTTGAAAAACACGGTCCCATGGCGGAAGCAGAAGTGCTGTGGGTGCTGACGGAAATGCTCAAAATTCTTAGTTTCGTCCACGGCACCGGAGCGATCCACCGGGATATTAAGCCATCTAATTTAATGCGGGACCAAGAGGGCAAATTGTACCTGTTGGATTTTGGGGCAGTGAAGCAGGCAACCGCCGGGGTGGGGACAAGCAACGAAAGTTCCACGGGGATTTACTCCATGGGTTTTGCGCCGCCGGAACAAATGGCTGGCAACCAGGTTTATCCCGCCACGGATTTATATGCTTTGGCTGTAACTTGTCTTTATCTGTTAACGGGCAAAACGGCCCAGGATTTGTATGACGCTTACCATAACCAATGGAATTGGCGATCGCCTGGTTTGCAGGTTAGTCAACCTTTGGCCGATGTAATTGATCGTTTGCTTTTACCCACCCCCAAGGACCGTTACGCCAGTGCCGAGGAGGTTTTGGCAGTTCTCAACGGCGGTAAGGGCAATCAGGGTAAATCTCCACCGGTGGCCGTAGCATCCACTCCCCAAGGTGCCAATACCCAAATTCAACCAACCCCAGCAGGTTCTGCTCCAACTCCAGCCCCCCCCAAAACCCCGGGTAAAATTAGCCAAGCGGTGCAAAATTTGCCGGTTATCAAAGTTCTGTTCCAAGGGGCTTTAACCGGTTCCGTCGTAGTTTTTTGGGGCATTATTGCTGTCACCCTCTTTCCCCAAACCAATATTAGTTTAGGTATTTTGGGCATGGTGGTGGCGGGAATAATTTTTGCCCAATTTAAGCGCTGGTTAGAAGTAACAGAAATGTTGAGCCTCAATACCCTAACCATTTTGGCTTTATTAGCCGTGCCGGGTTTGAGCCGCTGGCCCGTGATCGTCGAATTGGCGGCCCAATTGGATTTTCCCGTCCTTGTCACGGTCATTATTGCCGCCATGGCCGGGGCGATCGCCGTTATGGCCACCATTGCTCTGTTTTTGCTAATTCTCAAATTGTTATTTGCGGTTTTAAGTAAGGTTTAAACTGCCACCTTGGGCCGAGAAAAAATTACCTGTAAACGGTCTAGATCCAACTCATCAAAGCGGTCCACGGCCCAGTTCGCTTGCCGTTGCATGAAGTGATAGGGGTAGGTGTGGGCAATGCCAACTACCGCAATGCCGGCCTTTTTCGCCGCTTCAATGCCAGCAAAGGTATCCTCGATCGCCAGACAATTTTCCGGCAAGAGGGGAGCGGTATCATCCAATAGGCTATCGGCCACCGCTTGGCTTTGACGCCATTGATTGAGTTTGGTGATGGCCAGTTGATAACCGTCCGGTTGGGGTTTGCTCGCAGTAATATCATCCCCCGCCACAATGACCGGAAAGTACGATGCTAGCCCAGACCGGTTTAGGACATATTGCACTTCCGCCCTCACAGCCCCCGTCACCAAGGCGATCGCCAATCGTTGTAACTGCAACTTTTCCAGAAAATCCTTCAGTCCGTCATAGATGGGTAGGGTTTCCAGGGCCACCAGTTTTTGATGGTAACTCTCCGCTTTGCGGTCAATTAACTTTTGCAGATAGGCTTCCGTTAACCCCCGACCCCGATGCTCAAACAAATCTACCAAACAGGCCCGGTCGCTGCGGCCTAAACAAAACTGTTGGTAATCGGCCGGGGTGAGGGGACGCAAATTCTCGGTGAGGAGCAACTCGTCAATTAGGGCCCGGTGAATGGCTTCGTCGTTGATCACCACGCCATTGAAGTCTAATAACACTGCCTTTAACATTTGATGGTCTCCTCTTGCTCCCTGGGCCGACGGGACTGGCGCCCCACACCACCATGGTAATCTTTCCTTTGCCGGAGCCAAGTATTAATACCCATCTCCGCTAAAATCGGTTCAGGGTCAGGTCAGCCCCAAGGTTAGTTCGCTGTCAATTTTGGTAACTCTTCCATGGAAAAACTGTACGAAGGCAAGGCTAAAATCCTTTACCCCACAGAGGATCCAGATGTACTGCTAACTATTTTTAAAGACGACGCCACCGCCTTTAATGCCCAAAAAAAAGGTCAAATCCAGGGCAAAGGGGCCATTAACTGCGCCATTTCAGCGGCCCTATTCCGTTGGCTAGAAACCCTGGGGATTCCCACCCATTACCTTGACTGCCCCCAAAATGACCAAATGTTGGTGAAAGCAGTGGACATTATTCCCCTGGAAGTGGTGGTGCGTAATATTGCCGCCGGTAGTCTTTGTAAGCAAACGGGTTTGAAGGAAGGCTTGGTCTTGGGCAACCCGTTGGTGGAGTTCTATTTAAAAGACGATGCCCTGGGGGATCCCCTGCTGACCTGGGAGCGGGCCTTGCTCTTGGGGGTCACCGATGAAGCGGGATTGCAGACCCTCAAGGACTTGGCCCTAAATATTAACCAGCATCTCCAACGATTCTTTGCCCAGTGCGACATTACCCTGGTGGACTTCAAGTTAGAATTCGGCGGCGATCGCCAGGGGAGGATTATTTTAGCCGATGAAATTAGTCCGGATACCTGTCGTTTGTGGGATAACACCCAGACCGATCCCCAGGCCAGGGTATTGGACAAAGATCGTTTCCGGCGGGATTTGGGCGAAATTGAATCCGCTTACCAAACGGTGGAAAAACGGGTTTTAAGCCAAATTGAGCGCCTGCAGTCCCAAATAGGTGCCTCCTGATCGCCCTTGCTTGGTTTGGAACCTTTCCAACGGGTCTGGGTCAACCTACCAGTTTAAAACCTTGCACAAACGGCTTGTCAGGAAACCGACGGGACTCGATAATGGGCAAGCAATCGCGGCGAATCCCTAGCCATCGCGGCGTTGTTTTTGGGTATTTTTTCGTACCCCCTGTGTCTGTATCAATATCAATGGCTTGAATTGGGTGTCAGGACGTGTCAAACCAGAACAAAAGCGTGACTCTTTCTCCTTACTATCGACTTCTTTTGTTAACCAGTGGTCTTGTTCTGGGGGCATCTCCAGCCCAGGCAACTCAGCCATTTTCCCCCCTCAATATGTTGGCCGACGGGGACAGCACGGAGCTATTGGTTTCCCCATCTCCGGAACTTAATTTTCCCGGCCCCACTTCCGAATCGGAGGCCTTTGGATCGTCTTCCCCCCAGGAAATTGTCTCCCCCATTGATGCGACCAATACGGCGATCGAGGTTCTGCCCCCGGAAACTGCAGATATGGAGGTTGGGGCTGGAAATTTGGATAGAGCGGTGGATGATCTTGCTTCCATAGCATCTATTGAGTCCGTCAAGGCAGTCAAAGATACGGCATCCCTCCCCGCCATGGCCCAGGGTGAGCAGGAATCTGTAGCAACAACAGCGACGTCAACTAGTCCCATAGACCAGCTTGGGAACGACTCTCCATTAATGGCCCAAGCCCCTGTGGAAGAGCAGGTAGAAGAGGTGGAAATGGAGACCACCATTGAAGAAGAAACGGTGGAGGAAGCCCCTACCTTCACCCCCGATGCTCCTCCCACCACCACCGAAGGTACTCCGGGGCCGACCCAGACCCTACCCAGTTTTACCCCTTCGGCCAGCCCCAGCACCACCACTCCAGCCCCGGCCCAGGACGAACCAAGGGTATTGGTCAGTGAAGTATTAGTTACCGGCACCACCCCGGAACTGGAGCTGTTAGTTTATAACGCCATTCGTACCCAACCCGGCCGCACAACTACCCGCAGTCAGTTGCAAGAGGATGTCAACGCTATCTATGCCACCGGTTACTTTAGTAATGTGCGGGTAGCTCCCAGTGATACACCCTTGGGGGTGAGGGTGACCTTTGAAGTGCAGGCCAACCCAGTCTTCACCGGCTTGAATATACGCACAGTGCCAGAAGTGGCCGAAGGGAAGGAACGAATTCTGCCCCAGGAAGTAGTGGACGAAACCTTTGGGGACCAGTACGGCAAAATCCTCAACCTGCGGGAATTACAAGAGGGGATTAAAACCATCAATGAATGGTATTCCAACCAGGGTTATGACCTGGCCCAGGTAGTGGGGTCTCCCCAGGTGGGAGCCGATGGCCAAGTCACTCTGGTTATTGCCGAGGGTATTGTGGAAAATATCCAAGTGCGATTTTTTGACTCGGAAGACGAGCCAGTGGAGGGCAGAACCAGGGATTTCATTATCACCAGGGAAATGCGCCTGAAGCCGGGGGACGTTTTTAACCGCAATCGCGCCCAAACGGATTTACAGCGGGTGTATAGCCTCGGACTGTTTGAAGATGTCAGGCTGTCTTTTAACCCTGGTACCGATCCCACGGAGGTAATTGTCAACGTCGATGTGGTGGAAGGTAATACGGGCTCCATCGCCGCTGGAGGGGGTATCAGTAGCACCAGTGGGCTGTTTGGTACCATTAGTTACCAGGAAAAAAATCTGGGGGGTAACAACCAAACCATTGGGGTGGAAGCCCAAGTGGGTCAAAGGGAGCTTTTGTTTGATGTCAGTTTTACCGACCCGTGGATTGGGGGCGATCCATTCCGTACTTCCTACACTGCCAACCTTTTCCGCCGTCGGACCATTTCCCTCGTATTCGACGGGGCCGATTCTTCCATTCGTACCTTTAACGGCTTTGACAGTCCCAGGGTAGTGCGTACTGGTTTAGGACTAACCTTTTTTAGACCGATCGCCGATGATGTGTTTTCCCCTCCGGATTGGCGTTTGTCAGCGGGTTTTGGTTACCAGAATGTCCGCATTGAGAATGCCGCTGGTGCCCTGTCTCCCTTTTCCGCGCCTTTAAATGGCTTTAATTCCCAGCCCCTCTCCTTTAGCGACTACGGGGTAGATGAGCTGTTCACCCTCTCCTTTGGCGCTTCCCAAGATAACCGCAACAATGCTTTGCAACCCACCAGTGGTTCCCTAGTGCGCTTTGGGGCAGAACAAACCATTCCCGTTGGCACCGGCAATATTATGATGACCCGGTTGCGGGGTAGTTATAGCTACTACATCCCGGTTAACTGGCTGGATTTGACGGGCTTTGGCTTTGTGGAGTCCACCCAACCCCAAACGGTGGCTTTCAACGTGCAAGCGGGGACTGTGTTAGGGGATTTACCTCCCTATGAAGCGTTTATTTTAGGGGGCAGTAACTCGGTGCGGGGTTACCAGGAAGGGGAACTGGGCAATGGTCGCAGCTTCTTCCAGGCCACAGCGGAGTACCGCTTCCCCATTATTGCGGCGGTGGGAGGAGCCCTATTTGTGGACTACGGCTCTAACCTTGGTTCCCAGGGGGCAGTACCAGGCTTTCCGGCCATCGTCCGGGGTTTACCGGGTTCTGGAGTAGGCTATGGCTTCGGAGTGAGAATCCAGTCCCCGGTGGGCCCCATCCGCATTGACCTCGGCTTTACTGGAGAGGGAGAATCCCGCATTAACTTCGGCATTGGTGAGAAGTTCTAGGGCAAAACTCGACCCACTATTGGACAGATCCGCCGCTAACTTGAGACAATACTTCCAGCTAGAGCCTAGAAAGAGTGGGCCCGTTGCTAATGCCCGCCTATTTTTTCCCATCGCATGCAAACTTCCCTATCTTCAACGGCGCCGTCTTCGGACAAAGCCCTGGACGATCTTTTGAAAGAGGTAGATCGCCGTCGTAATTTTGCGATCATTTCCCACCCCGATGCAGGGAAAACTACCCTAACGGAAAAATTATTGCTCTATGGGGGGGCAATTCAAGAAGCAGGGGCCGTGAAAGCTCGCCGTACTCAGCGCAGTGCCACGTCTGACTGGATGGCCATGGAGCAACAGCGGGGTATTTCCATCACTTCCACCGTGCTGCAGTTCGACTACCGGGGCAAAATTCTCAATTTACTCGATACCCCCGGGCACCAAGATTTTAGTGAAGATACCTACCGGACTCTGGCAGCGGCGGACAATGCGGTGATGTTAATTGATGCTGCTAAGGGTTTAGAAACCCAGACCCGCAAACTGTTTGAAGTCTGTCGCCTGCGCCATCTGCCCATTTTTACTTTTATCAATAAGCTCGATCGCCCCAGCTTGACCCCCCTGGAATTGATGGACGAAATTGAGCAGGAATTGGGCATGACCACCTATGCAGTGAACTATCCCATTGGCACTGGCGATCGGTTTCGGGGCGTTTACAATCGTTTAACTAAAACCATTCATTTGTTTGAACGCACGGGCACCCACGGTAGTAAAAAGGCTGCGGATCAGACCATGGCTCTGGATGATCCAGCCCTGGAAGCCTTGCTGGGTAGTGATGTGTACGCCGAATTTCAAGATGAGTTGGAATTAATCGAAGAAGCGGGAGCCGAATTTGATTTGGCCGCCGTCCATGCCGGAGAAATGACCCCAGTATTTTTTGGCAGTGCCATGAACAATTTCGGGGTGGAACTATTTTTGCAAGCGTTTTTGCAGTATGCGGCCAAGCCCGAAGCCCATGATAGTAACCAAGGAAAAATTGAGCCCACCTATCCGGAATTTTCTGGTTTTGTGTTTAAACTCCAGGCCAATATGGACCCCAAACACCGGGACCGCATTGCTTTTTTGCGGGTCTGTTCCGGCAAATTTGAAAAAGACATGGTGGTAAAACATCCCCGAACGGGAAAAACGGTGCGTTTATCCAGGCCCCAAAAACTTTTTGCCCAGGAAAGGGAATCCGTGGACATTGCCTATGCGGGGGATGTGATTGGTTTAAATAATCCAGGGGCGTTCACCATTGGTGATACGGTCCACACTGGCGAAAAATTAGTTTACCCTCCCATTCCTTCCTTTTCCCCGGAGTTGTTTGCCTACCTTAAATCCACCGATCCTAGTCAGTATAAAAACTTTAAAAAGGGAGTAGCGGAGCTACAGGAAGAAGGGGCGGTGCAAATTCTCCAATCCCTGGATGAAAGTAAACGAGATCCCATTTTAGCCGCGGTGGGGCAATTACAATTTGAGGTGGTGCAGTATCGTTTGCAGGAAGAATACGGAGTAGAAACCCGCCTGGAACCTTTGGGATTTTCCCTTGCCCGCTGGGTGGTGGAAGGTTGGGATGCCCTAGAAAAAGCGGGACGTTTATTCAATACGGTGGTGGTCAAAGACCGCTGGGATGCCCCAGTTTTATTGTTTAAAAATCAGTGGAATTTGGAACAGGTGGCAGGGGATTGTCCCGATTTAAAATTGAGCGCGATCGCCATTCCTCCTTCCTTATAAAAATTCTTGCGAAAAATCCTGTAAAAGACTAAGTTTTAGACCGAAATAATGATCAATTGGACAATATTAAAGCGGGAGTGGTTTCGCAATACGAAGGAAGATTTATTAGCCGGGGCTGTGGTGGGTTTGGCCCTCATTCCCGAGGCGATCGCCTTTTCGATTATTGCTGGGGTTGACCCCAAGGTGGGACTCTATGCTTCCTTCACCATTGCCATCTTGACGGCCTTTTTCGGTGGGCGATCGGGCTCTATTTCCGCCGCGACGGGGGCCATGGCCCTATTAATGGTGGATTTGGTCAAAGACCACGGTTTGCAATACCTGTTGGCTGCCACCGTACTGACGGGAATTTTCCAGGTATTGTTGGGGGTTTTCAAAGTTGCCAAGCAAATGCGCTATGTCCCCAGGGCGGTGGTGTTGGGTTACATCAATGCTTTGGCTGTGTTGATCTTTTTGGCTCAGCTACCCCAGCTAGACCCGACTAAGGTTAGTCAATATTGGTTAGTTTATCTAATCCTGGCCTGTTCCCTAGCAATTATTTATATTCTGCCCAGGTTTACCACGATTTTCCCTTCTCCATTGGTGGCTTTATTTGTGATGACCAATGCCACGATTTTCTTGCAATTAGATGTGCCCACCGTGGGAGATATGGGGGAGTTACCTGGAAGTTTACCAATTTTTTTACTACCCCAAATTCCCCTTAACTTTGAAACTTTACAAATTATTCTGCCTTACTCCCTCACTCTGGCAATCGTTGGGTTGCTCGCCTCCTTTTTAACTGCATCTTTAGTGGATGAATTGACTGATACTCCCAGCGACAAAAACCGAGAAGCCAAAGGACAAGGCATTGCCAATATTGTCACTGGCTTTTTTGGTGGCATGGCGGGCTGTGGCATGATTGGCCAATCAGTCATCAATGTGCAATCCGGCGGCCGGGGCCGGTTATCCACCTTTGCGGCGGGAATTTTTCTCCTAATTGCCATTTTGGGATTAAAAAACTGGGTGCAACAAATGCCCATGGCAACCTTAGTAGCTGTGATGATTATGGTTTCCATTGGAACTTTTCGTTGGTCTTCCCTGCGGGACTTTCGCAAAATTCCCCAGAGCGAAAACATTGTTATGTTTACCACCATGGGGCTAATTATTATCACCCGTAACTTTGCCCTAGGGGTGGCGGCGGGCATTATTATGAGCACGATCTTTTTTACCCGTAAAATTGCCCAACTTGTTTTTGTGGATAGGGTTTTAACAGAGGACGAAAACCATCGTATTTATCATGTCTCTGGTCAAATTTTCTTCGTTTCCAAAGAAGAGTTTCTTGAAGCCTTTGATTTTGACGAATTGGTAGACCGGGTTACTATCAATTTAACCCATGCCCATCTTTGGGACCAAGGGGCAGTGGGCACAGTGGAGCAAATTATGACTAAGTTCCGGCGCAATGGCATTGATGTGGAATTGGTGGGCTTAAACGAAGCTAGTGCGACCCTTTGGCAAAAGTTGACCAAGGAACCGGAACTAAAACTTATCAATTCTTCTGCTAAAAATTAAGACTTAGTATCGGTACTTAACTAGGACGAAATTGGGAGAAGTGGCCATGCTTTTTTATAACTTACATATCACTAATTATTTTTTGGGAATGCTACCATTGTGAAAAATATTTTACTCTGCACTGATGGATCGGATTTCGCCCAGCAAAGTTATCCCTATGCCGCTTGGTTGGCCAGTAAATTAGGTGGCAATATCAAGGTTTTATACGTCACTGATATTCGGGCTCAAAAAGCAGTGGAATCGGTCAACTTAAGTGGCAGTATTGGCTTAGGAACTTCTGAAGAATTATTAAAACAATTGGTGGATTTAGAACATACTAAAGCCAAGCTTAATCACCAAAAGGCGAAACTGCTCCTGGCAACGGCGAAAAATGCCCTCCAGCAAGTTGGCATAGAGTCAGTGCAGGTTATGCACAAAACAGGTTTTTTATTGGATTGTCTAGAAGATTTAAAGGGCGATTTTGATGTAATTATCCTTGGTAAAAGAGGGGAAACAGCTAAATTTGCCCAGGGTCATTTGGGAGCTAATATGGAAAGAATTATTCGCAGTATTCCCAAGCCCTGTTTGGTCACTCCAAAACAGTTTCAAACCATTACCAAAGTTCTTTTTGCCTATGACGGTAGCGCCAGTTGCCAAAAAATTCTGCAGTTTTTGACCATTTCCCCCCTATTAGCTGATTTACCGCTGCACATTGTCACCGTGGGCAAAACTAATCACGATACCCAGGCGATCGCCAATTTGGGTACAGCGGAAAAAGTCTTGGAAAGAGCTGGTTTTAAGCCCCAGGCGGAATTGTTGGTAGGACATGCGGAAGAAGCCATTGTTCGTTACCAGGAAGATAACGCCATTGATTTATTGTTAATGGGGGCCCATGGCCATAGCCGTATTCGCCATTTGGTCATCGGCAGTACCACCGCTCAAGTTCTACGCAAAACTTCCATTCCCGTTCTAACCTTTCGCTAGGGAATTCAACAAATGTTCGGCGATCGCCAATCCGGATAAGGCTGCCCCTTCCACTTTGCCACCATGGAAAGCATCTCCCCCAAAGTAAACTGGGCCAGGAAAATCCCCAAAGAGAAAAGGTTGATCCAGGGGATTTTGGGGATGGCTATAGCGCCAGAGATGTAAATGGGAATCCAACACCGCTGAGCCTAACCAGGGTTGGGCCGCTTCGGTCATTAACTGGATTACCTGGGCGGCATCGGTTTCTAAATGATGACGACTAAACTCCGGGCCCGCCTGCACCGTCACCCCGTAGCCTTGGGGAGAAATGCCCTTTTTCGTGCTGCAAGCCATCCAAGCTAAGGGTTCCCCCGATAACCAGAGACCACCGGGGTCAGGCACTAAACTGGGCTGTTCCAGCAGTAAAGACAAGCTAAAACAAGGGTCATAGGTCACGGCCTCCAAGGTTTGGTGGGCATAATCCGGCAACTTAATGGCCGAAGTCTCAAATAGGTCTAAGGTTTGGGGTAACGGCGCTGTCACCACCAGGCGATCGCCTTGGTAAACCTGTCCGGAATCACAATGAACTTGCCAAACATCATCTTGCCAGTGAAAAGAATTAACCCTTTCCTGATTAACCACCCTCAAATCCTGGGCGAGGTATTGGGCCAAACTACGATTACTTGGTTCCCCCCGATATAGCTTGACCCCCTGACTACGGATTGCGCCGGTTTCCGTACCCATGCCTTCTGCCCAAACCTTGACCACCCCGGCATTGAGCCAATCCTCTACCCAAGCAAGAAAGAGAGGATCTTGAGCCTTGAAGTACTGGGCCCCAAAATCAAAACAGCCCACTGCTTCTCCATGGCGTAATCTCCGGGAAGCTAATCTGCCCCCAACGCCCTTGCCCTTATCCAGCACTGTCACTTCTAAGCCCTGACGTTGAAGCACCACCGCCGCCATTAAACCGCAGAGACCACCACCCACAATAACCACGGATATTTGTTTCATTTCTGTTAACTTTTTGTTAATTTTGATTACCTAATTGTTTCATTTGTCGAACTAGTTAACCCTTTGGTAAGGCCGCAACAACTAGTCAACTATAATGTTAGATGGAAATCAAAATCTTTTCAGGATTTTTATCGAATTCAATGGTGACTCACCATGCAAGGTCCCATCAATGCCACAGCAAAAGTTGCTCCCCACCGTATCTTCAAACTCATTAACTTGATGGCAGTGTTTGGTCTGTTGGGGCAAGTTTTTTGCTTGCAGGGTCCTGCCTTAAGCCAAAATGCCCTCACTGTCTGTGGAGCGGAGACCGGAAGGGTTTATTTACGGAACCGTCCCAGTAATGCCAGCCAAAATGCCAACCGCACCCTTAGCAATGGCACCCCTGTGCAAGGATACGAATACCGCAACGGCTTTGTGTTTGTGGAAACTGCCGATGGTTCCTCCGGATGGGTCACAGAACGCTATCTCTGTGGCGGTTCCCCCGTTGGTGGCTCTCCGGCCTATATTTGCGGCGCTGAAACCGGACGGGTATATTTGCGCGCTCGCCCCAGTAATGCCAGCCAAAATGCCAACCGTACCCTGAGCAATGGCACTGCGGTTAGCACCGAAGGTTACAGTAACGGTTTTTTCTTGGTGGAAACCATGAATGGCATGAGGGGCTGGGTGACGGAACGTTATGTTTGCCCGTAAATAAAGACGGAGATTGGCGGTTGATGCTGACCATTGCTTAAACTAGCGGGGATCAACAAAACTTTCCAAAGGTATTCCCGTCTCGTTAGAATCAGAGATAATGCTTGAAATAGTCAGTGAATCATAACCATGTCCATAATGTTGCAAGACCCCCAACTCATTCGTTTTTATCAGAAGTTAACCGATGCGATGGTGGATTTATGGAACCGTAGCCGTTCGATGGAGGAAATCCGCCTCTATGTGGATGGGTTTATTGCCTGTCTGCGTTATAGCAATCAAATCGAACCCTACTTGATCCACCGTCTGGAGGAGGAAGTCTTTGCTTTTTTAAGAGACCCTTCCAACTTTAGTTACTCTGCTTTTGAAACGGAAAAAGACTACGACTATTTTTAAAAAAATTCGGTTAATTCGTTGATCAATTACTCGCCTAGATAGTCTGCAGTTAAAAATAGTTAGAAAAATATACACAAGTAGGACAAGCAAAAATTGATCAATCACCAAAAATGATTCAGCATTAGGAAAGGCAGGCCCAAGGGGATTGTCGTTGTTGCTTCTTTGAAGGTTTTTCCATGCTTGAACAGGACGTTGTCATCGTTGGTGGGGGTTTAGCCGGTTGTCGGGCAGCCCTGGAAATTAAGCGCCTGGCCCCCGATACCAAAGTGGCGATCGTGGCGAAAACCCATCCCATCCGTTCCCATTCTGTGGCAGCCCAGGGGGGCATTGCAGCCAGCCTGAAAAACGTCGATGCGGAGGACTCCTGGGAGGCCCATGCCTTTGACACGGTGAAGGGGTCGGATTATTTGGCGGATCAGGATGCGGTGGAAATTCTCACCAAGGAAGCACCGGAAGTAATTATCGAACTAGAACATTTGGGCGTTCTTTTTTCCCGCCTACCGGACGGCAAAATTGCCCAGCGGGCCTTTGGCGGCCACTCCCACAACCGCACTTGCTATGCCGCCGATAAAACCGGCCATGCCATTTTGCATGAATTGGTTAATAACCTGCGCCGCAATAAGGTGGAAATTTATGATGAGTGGTATGTGATGAAACTCATCTATGAAGATGGCCAGGCTAAGGGCCTAGTAATGTATGAAATTGCCACTGGCCGCATCGAAATTGTCCGGGCCAAGGCGGTGATGGTGGCCACGGGGGGCTACGGTCGGGTTTATAACACCACTTCCAATGACTACGCTTCCACTGGAGATGGTTTGGCCATGGCGGCGATCGCCGGAATACCGTTGGAAGATATGGAATTTGTCCAGTTCCATCCCACAGGGTTATATCCGGTGGGGGTACTGATTTCCGAGGCGGTGCGGGGAGAGGGGGCCTATTTAATTAATAGTGAGGGGCGACGGTTTATGGAAGACTATGCCCCCAGTCGCATGGAGTTGGCCCCCAGGGATATTACTTCCAGAGCGATTACCTTGGAAATCCGAGCGGGGCGGGGCGTGAATGCCGATGGCAGTGCTGGAGGGCCTTACGTGTACCTCGATCTGCGCCACATGGGGCGGGAGAAAATTATGAGCCGTATTCCTTTTTGTTGGGAAGAAGCTCATCGTTTAGTGGGCATTGACGCGGTGGAAGAACCAATGCCGGTGCGGCCGACGGTGCATTACTGCATGGGGGGCATTCCGGTAAATACCGATGGTCGGGTGAGGAAAAATGCCAACGAGTTAACAGAAGGATTTTTTGCGGCGGGGGAATGTGCCTGTGTTTCCGTCCATGGGGGCAATCGTTTGGGCAGTAACTCCCTCTTGGAATGTGTAGTTTATGGCCGTCGTACTGGTCGCAGCATTGCCAAATATGTCCAAGGGCGACCGCTCCCGACCATTGACGAAACCGTTTATAAAACCGAGGCCCAAACCCGCATTGAGCAACTTCTTAACCAGCAGGGTACGGTGCGTATCAGTGCCTTGCGCCAAGCTTTTCAGGATTGCATGACTAACCATTGCGGGGTTTTCCGTTCTGAATCCGTCATGGCGGAGGGATTGGCCCAGGTGCAAAATCTTAAGGCCCAATACGAGCAAATCTTTTTGGACGATAAACAGCCGCAATGGAATACGGAAATCATTGAAGCTTTGGAACTGCAAAGCATTATGGCGGTGGGGGAATTGATTTTAACTTCTGCCATTCAACGGCAGGAGAGTCGGGGTTCCCATGCCAGGGAAGATTTTTCCAGTCGGGACGATGAACAATTTCTACGCCACACTTTGGCTAGTTTTGACGGAGAAAAAATCAAAGTTGACTATATGCTGGTGGTGATTAATCGCTTTGAGCCCAAGGAGCGTAAATATTAGTTACTAACGGCCAAGATTAGGGCTAGTGCCAGATTGCACTTAAGTTTTACTGGGCATAGTCTTGGCCAAGCCTCTGGGTTAGAATGTGCCTGTCAAGTCGTCCTGAAGGGCGAAGTTTTAAACCCGTTTTTTCAATGAGTGATCCCATTATCTGGACTGACGAAGCTACCAGTCGTTTAAAGGAAATTCCCTTTTTCGTTCGTCCTGCCGCCCGCAAGAAAATAGAAAATTTTGCTAGGGAAGCGGGAATCACAGAGATAACGGAAGCCGTTTATGAACAGGCTAAACAAAAATTCAATTAGCTATGCCCTGGTAGTGGGTTAATCTGAATGGTGGCAGTTGAGGTTCAAACCATGGCAGAAGATACCATTTTTGGCAAAATTATTCGTCGGGAAATTCCAGCGGCAATCGTCTATGAAGATGACCTTTGTCTAGCTTTTAAGGACGTTAACCCCCAGGCTCCAGTCCATGTGCTCCTAATTCCCAAAAAGCCTCTGCCCCAATTGTCGGCGGCAACCCCGGAAGACCATGCCCTACTGGGACATCTTTTGCTGAAGGCGAAGGAAGTGGCGGCGGATTTAGGCATTGGCGATCAGTTTCGGCTGGTCATCAATAACGGGGCCGAAGTGGGACAAACTGTGTTCCATCTCCACCTCCATATCCTCGGCGATCGCCCTTTTAGCTGGCCTCCGGGCTAAAGGGTTATGATGGGAAAATAAGCTCACTTAACAATTCTTAACAAGATGCAGTCCTTTTCGCCCCAGATCACCGCACCAACGGGTAATTATTGGCAATGGCAAGGGCACCAAATTTACTATGTCCGGGCAGGACAACCCCAGCCGGATCGGCCCTCTTTACTGCTAGTGCACGGTTTTGGCGCCTCCACTGACCATTGGCGTAAAAACATTGAAGAACTCCAGGAGCAATTCCAGGTGTGGGCCATTGATCTGTTGGGCTTTGGGCGATCGGCTAAACCCGCCCAGGAATATAGTGGTCAACTGTGGGAACAACAGTTACTGGATTTTATTGACCAGGTGATTGGCGAAAAAACGGTGGTGGCGGGCAATTCCCTGGGGGGCTACGCTGCCCTCTGTACGGCGGCTAAAGGTGGCGACAAAATTGCTGGGGTGGTCTTGCTCAACAGCGCCGGGCCATTTGGGGATCAAATTAGTGAGCGCAGTATCAATTTGGCGCAAAAAATGATCCAAAGTTTGATGCTCCAGCCCCTACCCAGTTATTTGCTATTCCAATATTTGCGCCGCAAACCCACCATTCGGAAGACCCTACAAAAAGTTTACGTAGATCAAACGGCGGTGACCGATCGCCTGGTGGAAGAAATTTACCGTCCTTCCTGCGATGCGGGGGCAGCCCAGGTGTTTGCCTCAGTGTTCAAATCTCCCCAGGGGGAAATGGTGGACAAATTGCTGGCTAAGTTGCAAGCGCCCCTGTTGGTCATTTGGGGAGAGGGGGATCCCTGGATGCGGGTCAAGGAAAGAAGCATCAAGTTTCGGCAACATTATCCCCAGTTAACGGAACATTTTTTACCAGCAGGGCACTGTCCCCACGATGAAGATCCGTCCACCGTCAATCGGCTGATGCGGGATTGGTTAGCTACCATTGGTTAGTCCCCTATCCCTTGGGGTTGATCCCCATCGTTTGCCATGACCCCGTTGACTTTCCGTAACTTAGGTCAATCTAAAGCCCAATCTATTCTGCGGACTTTGGTAACCATTGGCTTTGGTGTTGGATTGGCAATGGGGACGGTGGGGTGTAGTCCTAGCTACTCTCGATCGCCGGTGGTGGAATCTTTGCCCCTGACGGCGCAGGTAACGATTGGCTCGGAAACAATTTTGCTAGAAGTGGCCACAACTCCCACCCAACAGGCCCAAGGTTTGATGTTTCGCACTGAATTAGCTGGCGATCGGGGAATGTTATTCACTTTCCCTGAGCCAAGAATTGCCCGTTTTTGGATGAAAAATACCTTGATTCCCTTGGATATGATCTTTCTGCGGGATGGGCAGATTAAACAAATTATTCCCAACGTGCCTCCCTGCAAAGCGGACCCCTGTCCCAACTACGGCCCCCTCGGCCAAGAGGTTAATCAGGTGCTGGAACTGAAGGCAGGAAGGGCTCAAGAACTGGGTTTGGAAGTTAACCAAGTACTGGAATTTCTGCCCTTATCTGGGGATGTACCCGTCAAATAGTTTGTAGATTGAAGCTTATCGTTAGTATTTGTATTTTTTCAACTTAATACTCAATTTATCCCGACTCCCACCTAAGCTAATTTCCTTCTGGCGATCGCCTCTAGCACCTGGCAAGCATGGCCCTGGCACACACCACAATCAGCCCCTACTCCCGTGGACTCGGACAATTCTTCCAGGGAGGTTATGCCCCGTTGAGCGGCGGCTTCAATTTCTTTATCGCTGATACCCCGGCAAACGCAGATGTACATAAGGGTTCTTCTGTGAACTGTTATAAGAGATTTAACAAAGACTATTGCAAATTATTTTCATTATGCCCCAAGAAGGCAGAAAAAACAATTTTTTGTTGGTTATTTTTCATAGATCGCAGAAAAATTTAAATTAAAACGTGGTATCCCTAGTTAAATTTATCTCTATGAATAGGAATATTTATGGCTTATAAGGCTTCATAATTAATTAAATTATTTGCAAATTTTTGCTGCGTTTCAAGTTCCCAGACTGGGTTTTTCCTTGATATAGCCCGCTCAAATTTCCAGGCTGAGTATCTTAAAATTCTCAAGAAGGATTTCCATTGCCCTCCCATTATGAAGAAAGGCTGCCTGCCAAAGCTTCAGAGCCCATTTCTAGGGAAAATACTAAACTTGCTCAATCCCTTGCCTGACAAGCATTTGGTCTGTGCAAGAGATTAGCCACGCCAAAATTATCGGGCGATCCAGAATCTGCTCTTTTTTTACGGTGTCCCCCAGGCAAATTCTTCAACCGTTGCAAATCATAACTTTCATGACTCAGTAACCCCGATGCCACTCAATATGCTGTAATACTTTTTAATTATACTTAACTAATCAACGACCTTCTGCTATTATTCATAATTAAAATTTTTCCAGAAGATGGCTAACAAAGAAAGGAATCACCTTAAATTGATTTTGATATAGCTCTACCAACGTGACCGGAGCTTCTGGTGGAATCATGCCGGACTGATACTGCAAAACAATTAGCAGATTCCAAAAAGCAAAAAGAGCTGTGACAAAAACTGCCCATTTCTGCCAGCGTTGACGGGGAAACTTCTGCCAAAAACTGGCAATCCCAAACACAAATAAAAAAGTGCAATTACTAAACATTCTCCCCCCCACACTAGCTCCCTGCCACCAGGACCACCAAGCGGCAATAAAATAAACTTGAGCTAGGAAAGTTACCAAAAAAATGGTGTTTAAACGGGGCAATAGTTGCCAACCCAGCACTAAGCCAACTACAGCTAGTAAGGTTATGGGATGCCAAATAAATAGGCCCCGATGACCGGAGAATAACACTTGCCAAAGGGATGGTTGCAACCAATTAAAGCTGCCCCCATGGCCTGTAGCTTGCCCCTCTTCTAAATAGGGAATGCGGTCAATGCCGCCATACTGCCAAAGATAAATTAATAGCTGGGGAATTTGCATTATTACCGCCACTGTCAGAATCACTAGCAGCGGTTGCCAAAATTTTACCTGAGTAATATTTCTAAAAATAGTTTGACTTCTTTTTCTCCAATTAATAGTTGTTAAATTATCTTCTTTTTCATTCGATAATTCCCCTTCAAAACCGATTGCCGCCACCAATATCGGTGCGATAAAAAACAGTACATCCTGGGGCCGTACCCAAGCGGCAAAGGCGATCACCAGCCCGAGAATAATTTGCCAACGGCCATTGGTTAACCAAGGTTTGGTGAATATGCCATATAAAAATAAGGCAATTAGGAAAGCAGAAACGGCGTGGGACATGGACACTTCTATGAATAGGTAGTAACTCAATGGTGAAGCAAACCAAACTCCTGTAACCGCCAATAAACAACTGAGATGGGAAAAATAACGCCGGGCGAATAAATAACTTAAAGCTAAACCAGCGATGCCTAAACCAACGCTTCCTAAACAGTAAAATAACTCGTATGGCCAGGACATACCATTGACGGGAATGGCGTTATTGAACTGATGTAAAATCAGAGCAACAAGATGGCCTAAGGCAAAGAACGGTAACAGAACAATGCCTAGCCCCACCGTGTATTTGCTGTATTCTGGAATGGGTCCAAATACCCGGGGACTGCTGTTGAATTGGCCTGCGGTTTCAGCGTAATAACTATATTCGTTATCTACCCTGAGGTTGCCATCAAATAATAAAGACCTCAAGGGGGTGTAATAGCCTAATCCATCACCGTACACCCCAAAGCCAGTGACAAAGAACTTGAGCAAAAAAATCCCTAAAGTAACAGCTATTGCAATTAAAAAGCAGTATTTAAGGTTTTTCTCGTCGTTAATGAAGTAAAAAATCTTACCTACCATTATCTATCCCTTCCATCACACCAATGGGTTCCAAATTAAGCTTTCTTTTTTGGTTTACGCCAGACCCAAAGAAAGTTGGTGGCCATACTCCAAAAAACGGTAATCATGGTGGCTACGATCGCCGCTATTTTATGATCCCAGCCCAGCTTATTGCCCAAAATCACAATAATTAGACTCCAGAGAAAAAAGCCACTAAAGTTGGCCACATGGTATTCCCAACAGCGTTGCCAAGAAAGGCTGGGATTACGAAAGACCCACAAGTCGATCGCCCCGTAACGAATGATGGTAATAACTTCAGCAGAGAGGACAGAAGCCCAGGTGAGGGTCATGCCGAGGGACACCTTAAACCAATCCAGCAGGACAACGTTAAAGACCATGGCGATAATGCCGATGATCCACCAGCGCACCATTGCATTCCGCCACAGGCGTTGTAGATAAATGGGCAAAGTTTCCCTGGTAATCATGGCAAAGTCAGTAAAGGGCAGATAATCCGGCTATTATACTGGTCAATGTTCTAGGAAAATTGGTATCTAATCTCAAACAGGAGCTGAATTTTTCCCTTGGAGGATAACGCAAAGCCCTGAGTTGATCCAACGGCAAACTAATTATTGTTTTTATGTCTTCCCCTCTGGTTTTCCCCAGTGACAGCCATTATTGGCTTGAAAATGCCCACATTCCCCCCAATTTAATCAAAACTAGGGTAAATTACCCCCAAGAAATTCATTTTCCTAGGCTCTGGGAAGATTTAGGACTTTATCATCTAGAAATTGCCGACGGCAAAATCAAAAATATTATTGCTGTTGGGCAGAGGGAAAACGTTAATGAAGTTATTAAAGATGACGCCATACCCAGGTTGAATCTGAAGCAAAGGATGATCCTGCCCTGTTTTGTGGATATGCATACCCACCTGGATAAGGGGCATATCTGGGGGCGATCGCCTAATGGGGATGGAACCTTTGCCGGGGCCATTGCCGGCACCGAACGGGATGCGGCCCACCATCAACAACCGGAGGATATTTACCGCAGAATGGAATTTGGTCTCCAGTGTAGCTACGCCCATGGCACAGTGGCGGTGCGGACTCATCTAGAATCGGCAGGGCAGAGGGGGCAAATGGTTTGGGAAGTTTTTCGTCAACTACGCCAGACCTGGGCCGATCGCCTGACTTTGCAGGGAGTAGCCATGGTAAGCACCGACTATTACCTCACTCCAGAGGCAGAAAAATTGGCCGATCAGATGGCGGAGTGGGGAGGGATTTTAGGGGGAGTGGCCTATGCTTGCCCCCAAGTGGAAGCCCAGTTGACGCGCCTATTTACCCTTGCCCAGGCCAGGAATTTAGCCATTGACCTCCACGTTGATGAAAATGGCGATCGCCGCTCTCGAGTGTTACATCAAGTAGCCGCCATCGCCTTAAAAGTTGGTTTCACCGGTCAAATTGTCTGTGGGCACTGTTGCAGTTTGGATGTGCAATCCCCCCAGCAAGTCCAGCAAACCTTGAATTTAGTCAAACAGGCCAATATTGCCATCATTAGTTTGCCCCTGTGCAACCTGTATCTCCAGGGCCGCGATCAGCCCCAGAAACCGGCCTGGCGGGGCATTACCAAAGTTCATGACATTCAAGCTCAGGGCATTCCCCTTGTATTTGCCAGTGATAATTGTCGAGATCCGTTTTTTCCCTTTGGTGACCATGATGGCCTGGAGGTATTGAACCAATCCGTACGCATTGGCCAATTGGATCCCCCCTACGGTCGTTGGTGTGCCACCGTCAATCGCACCCCGGCCCAATTAATGGACCTGGCAGACCAAGGTTGCCTTGCTGTGGATGGCCCAGCGGATTTTGTCATCTTTCCAGCCCGTTACTTCAGTGAGCTTTTCTCCCGCTCCCAAGGCGATCGCCTAGTAATACGCAGGGGAAAACCCACCCATCATCGCCCACCGGAATACCAAGAATTGGATGATTTGATGGGGTTTGGGGCAGTGGGGTCATAAAAACCCGATGAATTGATTAACTTAATTAAGCTTAAAAACGTGGGGAAAGGCGCTTTTAACCATCAAGCGGTCTTGCTTGGAGAGGGAACCAACGCAGTCAAGAATATACTTATGTTCCAGAGTAAACAGTTTCATTCTCACCACCGAAGGAGTGAATAAGCCCGCTGAACGGGTATCTTCAATGGGAGTATCGAGGGGCCAAGGCGCATTTTTAGCCGAAGTGATCATAGCCATAACACTGTGACCAATGCGGTTATTAAAAGCGGAGGCGTCGGACAAAATTAAAGCGGGGCGACGAATATCAGATTGCCTATCCGTGAAGGGAACTGGGACAATGACGACGTCAAATTGTTCGTAAATTGTGTTCATAGGTGTCGGTATGCAGAATTATCAGCTTCAGAATTCCATTCGGTCATAGTGTCGGCGGTGGCGGCCATATAGTCAGCCCCAGATTCCCCCACTTTGCCGGGGGCAGGGCCTTGGGCCCTCTCAGCTTGGGGAAGAACCATTCCCTGGGGAGCAACCAACACAATAACTTCTACGGAAGTACCAGCTGGACACGGCAAATCCTGGAGCAGGAGCGTGCCATCTTCTGTCAATGTCGTAGCTAGTTTGTAAGCATTGATAGACATTATGTAGCAGTGTGAAATGTGGACCCTTGGCAACCAAAAGAATTTTAAATTTTCAACATTATCTTAGGCAATGATGAACCAGTGCAAAATAGATACTGAAGAGAAAATAATCTTTGGTCGGATATAGGACATATTAGCAGAAAAGTAAACAATTCGTGGGGATAGTCACCTTTATAATTGTTTTTAACTTCGACAACCATAATTAGTCAGACCATGTATTGTCAATGTTTAGAAAACCTTTATTGCACAGGCTCTTCAACCCCAGACAACGAGCAAAGTATGTACTAGTAAAAATCATTACTTGAAGATGATAATTGGGGTGATAAGTTCACTTGTAAATTAATTTTGTTCCAAGTTTTGAACCAGCATGGGGCACCAACCAAAGTAAACGATAATACTCCTTTTCCATTCTTTCCTAAAGAAAATCCCCCCGGCTGGATGCAGTTATCCTTTATTGATCTCAATTCTAAAAACCAGGGAGTAGATCTTAGATCTTGGTGGTCATAGACAAAATTGTCTGAGGGCAGCGGCGGTAGCTTCCGGTTGTTCCAAGTGAGGCACATGGCCACAGGCATCAAGCCAGAGTAGTTGGCTCTGGGGCAACAGGCGACGGAATTGTTCCGGGGCTTTAGTGCCTAAAATTTTGTCTTGTTTACCCCAAATAATCAGACTCGGTGAGGTAATTTGCCCCAACTGCTGGGAAAAGGAGCCATAGCCACCGCTTTTGGTGAAGGCAATCAGTCCCTCACTCCAACCGGCACAGGCTAAATGGGCTTCTGCACAGCGGCGAGCATCCTCACTGGCCAAACTCCGGTCGTAATAGGCGGCCTGGCCAATGCTTTGTCGCACCTTAGGATTGGCCAAAAATTTAGTTAACCAGCGATCCACCGGTGGAAACATTAACCGACTGGCAAAGGGTTGCTTGGCTAGACCAGCACTATCTATTAGCACTAGTTTTTTGACCCGTTCGGGAAAGCTGAGGCAAAAATCTAGGGCCACTGCTCCCCCCATGGATACCCCCACTAAGGTAATGGGTTCTTGAATAATTTTTTGCCAAAAATGGTCTAGGTGAATTTTGATGTTGGCTGGGGTGGGCGCTAATGTTTTAGATCTAGTTGTGAAGCCAAATCCCAACAGATCAACGGCGATCGCCCGAAAATCTTTTTTTATTAGGGGTAGTAGGCGGCGAAATTCCAACACCGAACTGTCAAAGCCATGGAGAAAAACCATGGGTTCCCCCTGCCCTTGATCGATAAAGTTGGTATCCACCGCTATGGCACTGGACTGACTGGGGCCGGAGATGGTAACAGAAACCTGTTGCATTTGTCGCCAACATTCCCAGGACGTTGCTTCGGTAAATGCCGGTACGGGGAGGGTTAAGGAAGAAATCATAGTCAAATGGTGCTGGCCAAAAGTGGCGATCGGTGGTTAGGGATGAACAAGTCTGCTCCAAAACCCTCTGGGGAACCCGTGGTAGGATCAGGCGAAAATGATCTCTCCAGAAAAATTGGGGCGGAGCTCACTATGGATTCAGGCAAAATTGTGGCCATTGTCACCGGTGCCATCTCGATTATTTTAGCTGTGGCCTATCTGGTTTTAGTACAAATTCTCGACTTTCGCGGGGAAATGGTGCCAGCGCCAATGGAGACCATGGGTCTGCTTTCCCACATTGCGGCGATCGCCAACGGCCCATTGTTACCTTGATGTTGAGCATAGCCCATGGGAGTCAGTCAATTATTGCTTGTCGCTCCCCACTAACCACGAACGGGGTCAGCTATAATCAGAACTGTACAAATCTTTACATTAAGCATGGCCATGGCTGTTTCGGCAAAAGTTGAAATTTATACATGGAGCACCTGCCCCTTTTGCATGAGAGCCCTGGCGCTATTGAAACGCAAAGGGGTAGAGTTTCAAGAATATTGCATTGACGGCGATAACGAAGCGAGAGAGGCCATGGCAGAGAGGGCCAACGGTAGAAGGAGCTTGCCCCAAATTTTTATTGACGACCAACACATTGGCGGCTGTGATGATATCTATGCCCTGGAAAGTGCCGGCAAATTAGACCCCCTGCTCCAATAGTTGGGCGAGCCAATCTTTATTTGTACTATTTGACTTTAATCATTACGGCTTCTGCCCCCATCCCAAGGATATTTCCACTGTGAAACTGGCTTTTATTGTCGATCCCCTAGAAAAACTCGATCCGGGCCATGATTCCACCGTGGCCATGATGGAGGCGGCCCAAAAATTGGGTCATGAAGTCTTCGTCACATCAGTGGGAGATTTGGCAGTTATCAATGGCCAGGCCTGGGCTAAGTTGGCGGCGGTCCGTCTTCAGCCGGTGAGTTTGGTGGATGGCCACTGGCAAGTCTTCCAACCTTGGTACGAAGTGTCTGATTCCCAGTGGATGGACCTGACCGCATGCCAAGCGGTGTTTATGCGTAAGGATCCCCCGGTAACAGTCCAGTACCTTTATGCCACTTTTATTTTGGAATTACTGGCCCCTACTGAAACCATGGTGATCAATTCTCCCCAGGGACTAAGGGAAGCCAACGAAAAAATGTACACCCTGCAATTTGCGGCGGTGATGCCCCCCACAGTAGTTAGTTTGGACAAGGGTCTGATCCGTCAATTTTTGGAAGAGCAGGGGGCGGCGGTGTTAAAACCCTTGGGCGGTAAGGCTGGGGAGGGAATTTTATTCCTAGATCCTGGCGATCGTAACTTTAACTCCCTGGTGGAAATTAGTACTCAACAGGGTAGGGAACCGGTAATGGTGCAACGTTTTTTACCTGCTGCCAAGGACGGTGATAAACGGATTATCTTGCTGGATGGTGATCCCATTGGTGCCGTCAATCGCATTCCCAGTGGGGCGGAATTCCGAGGCAATATGGCAGTCGGTGGTCGAGTTGCCCCCACCACCATTACCCCCAGGGAAGCAGAAATTTGCGCTTTACTAAAACCCAAATTGCAGGCCGACGGTCTATATCTTGTCGGCATTGATGTTATCGGAGGATACCTAACAGAAGTTAATGTTACGAGTCCTACGGGAATCCGGGAGATCGACCGCCTCGAAGGAGTGTGCCTGGGGGAAAAGGTAATTTACTGGTTAGAAAAGCAATTTTAGCCTGGGATCGAGATAGCTCAATCTCAGTAAGTTTGATTAAAAAAAGATTATTGGTTGGGCAACCAGTCATTTTAGTCTTGTTTTTTCTTGATCCCCGTCTTTTTTTGTTCCATCCTATTTGATTATTTAAAGATTTTGTTACCCGCTAAGGCTGGGCACTGCGCCAAACGTATCGATTTGTAAAACGAATATTAAGACAACCTGAAGAGAATTTGCTCCCATTGGGCAGGTAAACGCAGACAGGGTAACAGTTTAATCGAGATCTGCCCCCTCGGTTGAATAGGGCAAAATATAAACATCTAGAAAGTTCGAGCTGATATTTTTCAAACACTTTAATAACTGCCTAATTTCCCCACGCACCCCCATGAAAACTGCCAATTTTGTCACTTCTTCCTGCCGCTATTGCCGTTACTACCAAGCTGAAGGTAGGCGGGGCGGCATTTGTAACCAACTCAATGTGCCAGTACAGGCCCAATGGAAAGCTTGTGCTCTGGCGGCAAGGCCCTTTGCTGGTTCTTGGGAAAACCTTGAAGATGTGGTTCATTTGGAGCATGCCTATGCCCTCACCACCAAGGACGATGCGGTGGAAGAGCCCTCAGAAACTATGATCACGGCCGAAGCGGCCTAGGCAAGACGTTTTTGGGTATGGCGGGGTTGGTTAGGACTTACTAGATAGCTTGGGACCGATGGCGCGGAACGTTCATTGTGGGAGTTAGGGCAACCAGGGATATTGGCTAAAATCAGGGGAGCGTTTTTCCAAAAAGGCTTGTTTGCCTTCACTACCCTCGGCGGTCATGTAATAAAGCAGGGTGGCATTGCCAGCTAGTTCTTGTAGCCCAGCTTGGCCGTCACAGTCAGCGTTGAAAGCGGCTTTGAGACAACGGATGGCCAAAGGACTTTTGCTCAGAATTTCCTTGGCCCATTGGACGCCTTCTTCCTCCAGGCGATCGACGGGGACAACGGTGTTGACCATGCCCATGCGTTCGGCTTCCTGGGCTGAGTATTGCCGACAGAGATACCAAATTTCCCTAGCTTTTTTTTGCCCGACAATACGAGCTAAGTAACTGGAACCAAAGCCTCCGTCAAAACTACCGACTTTCGGCCCAGTTTGGCCAAAAACAGCGTTATCCGCAGCAATGGTTAGGTCACACACCAGATGCAAAACGTGGCCACCGCCAATGGCATAGCCAGCTACTAGGGCGATGACAACCTTGGGCATGGAGCGAATTAACCGTTGCAAATCAAGCACGTTGAGGCGGGGAGTGCCTTGATCGTCGATATAACCCCCTTCCCCCCGGACAGATTGGTCACCACCGGAACAAAACGCATACTTGCCATCACTGTGGGGCCCAGATCCGGTTAGTAGCACTACACCAATGCGGCTATCTTCCCGGGCGTTACAAAACGCATCATAGAGTTCAAAAACGGTTTGGGGACGGAAGGCGTTGCGTTTATGGGGACGGTTGATGACAATTTTGGCGATGCCACCGGCTTTGTAATAGAGAATATCCTCGTAATTTTTTGCAACGTGCCAATCCATGGGTTCCCTCCTGAGCAATCCTTACCTATCTTACGGTTGCAGGGTGAAGGTTTCACTCTCCTTGTGCCCGATCGCCGTTGGATAGTAATAGGGAATCTGAAGCGACAATCAATATACCCCATGACCATTGCGCCCAATCCTAAAATCAGGCTAATCAAGTTTTTCCTTCAGGGCTAAGCCATTTTGGTGTACCTTTCTGGCCTCTGCTTTCCTTTGTTGTTCCACAGCTCGACAGGCTCGACAGAGTACGGCCTTGGAATTGATATTGCCCTTGGCCACTTCGTACCACCATTGCTGGGCCTCGGCCCTCCAGACCTCTTCTTTGCCGCACTGACGACATTGCACCAATTGGTCCACATAGAATCTGGGCATGGGTCCATAGGTGTTGTTATGGCTCAATGCCTGGGGATTGGCCATGATGGCTTCCGCCGGTGGGATAACGTTGGGATCACAGGGATTTATGGGGCCTCTTTGCTTAACTCGACGGAGTCTGGCGGCTTCCAATTTTTGCTTTTTTGCCTTACGCCTAGTCATGGCTAAAACTTGGTTGTCAAACAATCTTAACTGTTCAATTCTAAGAAATTGGCCCAAAACTTTGATGATCGCTTTAGTATGCAAGTTAGGAACCCAGTGTTTATTCCAATTTTTTTTCCATGACCATTGCCGCCCCAGCCACTGCTGTTGCTCCCCTTACTTCTGCCCCAGCCCCGAAAAAGATTGGGGTGCCCAGGGAGTGCTTTGACCAGGAATGTCGGGTGGCCATGACCCCTGACACCGCGAAAAAGCTACAAAAGTTGGGCTTTGACCTCCTGCTAGAAACGGGGGCCGGCAGTCGGGCTGATTTTGCTGATGCACTCTACGAAGCCCTCGGTTGTCAAATAGTTGGCGATCGCCAAACGTTATTTAACCAAGCGGATATTATTCTCAAGGTGCGTCCCCCTGCTCCGGAGGAAGTGGAAGAGTTGCCGGAGGGTAAAACCCTAATTAGTTTCATTTGGCCCGCCCAGAGTCCAGAACTGCTGGAGCAATTGGCCGCTAAAAATATCACCGTGCTAGCCATGGATGCGGTGCCCCGTATTAGCCGGGCCCAGAAGCTAGATGCCCTTAGTTCCATGGCCAACATTGCCGGTTATCGGGCTGTAATTGAAGCGGCTAATCGGTTTGGACGCTTTTTCACCGGGCAAATTACCGCGGCAGGGAAAGTTCCCCCGGCCAAAGTTCTAGTCATTGGGGCCGGGGTGGCCGGTCTAGCGGCGATCGGGGCGGCCAAAAGTTTAGGGGCGATCGTACGGGCCTTTGATACCCGCCCAGTGGTCAAAGAACAGGTGGAAAGTTTAGGCGGCGAGTTTCTTCTGCTGGACTTTAAGGAAGATGGCACGGGGCAGGGGGGTTACGCCAAGACCATGAGTGAAGAATTCATTGCGGCGGAAATGGCGTTATTTGCAGCCCAGGCCCAGGAGGTGGACATTATCATAACCACAGCGCTCATTCCCGGCCGTCCTGCTCCCAAGTTAATTACCGAAGCAATGGTGAAATCCATGCGGGCCGGTTCCGTCGTGGTAGATCTAGCGGCGGAGCAAGGAGGAAATTGTGAAGTTACTAAACCCGGTGAGGTTTACGATTACCAAGGCGTAACCATCATTGGCTACACCGATTTACCCAGTCGCATGGCCAGTCAATCCAGCCAACTGTATGGCACTAATCTTTGGCATTTGCTCAAGGACATGGGGGGCTCGGAAGACTTTAAGGTGGATGTGGAAGACGAGGTAATCCGGGGAGCTTTAGTCTCCCATGAAGGCAAAGTTACCTGGCC
>NZ_JADEVV010000052.1 GCF_015207985.1 Synechocystis salina LEGE 00031
TCTTTCTTGGTGTCTTTAGCGTCATGGAACCACTCCGATCCCATCCCGCACTCGGTTGTGAAATGTGACAGCGGCGACGATACTCTGGGGGTTGCCCCACGGCACAATAGTCCGATGCCAAGTTCCTCTTTCTTTGATTTAAGGCTCCCCATTCTACTTGGGGGGCTTTTGGCTATCTTAAACTCAAATTTAAGATTCTATTTTTAGTGATGATGGCAATTTGTTCTCCGGCGTGGGCTGAGGAAGATTGTCAGCGAGGGGAATGATAGAATTGGTAGAAGCCTAATTTGGCTTTGTAGAAATTCTCAGCTAGTTATTCCCCTAGCCCCCTTTTGTTGTTAACCCAGGAGGTTTAAAACTCTCAGATGACTCAAGTTGTTGTAGGTCAAAACGAACCCATTGAATCCGCGCTACGCCGCTTTAAACGCCAAGTTGCTAAAGCTGGCATCTATACAGATTTCAAAAAGCATCAATTTTTTGAAACGCCGCAGGAAAAACATAAACGCAAGGAAGCAACCCGCAGAAGACAGCGTTCCCGCCGTCGTTAGTTAGTTGTCGCTGCTGAGATTACAAATATACTTTCATCTTCTAGAAACTTCTTCGGTTTTCATATAACCGAGGGGGTTTTTGTTTTTCTTAATCATATTTCAGGGGGTTTGGGGAGTTAGGCTTCCCTTCTCCAAACGCCAACATTGATCGGCGATCGCCGTTAGTTCGCCTGGATCGTGAGTCACAACCAGGAGGCCCCAATGGCCCTTTAATTTAGTCAGTAGACTGGTCAATTGTTGACGCATCGACCAATCTAAGCCAGCGGTGGGTTCGTCGAGGAGAAGGATATTAGGTTGACGAATTAATTGCACTGCTAAAGAGAGTCGTCTTTGTTGACCACCACTAAGGGCCTGGGGCGACAAATTCCAAGGGCAGTGACCAAGGCCTACCTCTTGAAGGGTTTCTGCAATACGGCTGCGGGGAACTTCCGGATGGCCCAAGCGCAATTCCTCTAGCAATGTGCCGCCGCAGAAATGACGTTCCGGAAACTGAAACACTAAACCACATAACTGCTGGAGGTGCAGAGGCGTTAACTCCTGGGTTTGCCAACGGATATGGCCGCCGGTCGGTTCCGCTAGACCAGAAAGAATTTCTAACAGAGTAGTTTTACCAGAGCCACTAGGGCCAATTATTAAACCGAGTTGTTGGGGCGCTAATTCTAAATTGATATCTTTTAGAATGGGATGCAAAGCGGCGGGCGGATGGTAGCAAACGTCGTTTAAATACAGCATATGGATAAAATTGAAACGCAATCTCCCTGGCAGATCATAGTTTGCCCTGCCAGTTCCGCCAAAAGCTAGATATTATGGCAATCACAATTTCCTAGAATTTTAGCTCGATTAGCCTAATTTTCTTGGTTTTGCCATTGCTCCTTCCTGTTCTCCTTGTAGATACACTCGACTATGTTGGCTTCCCTCACCCGTTTTACTCCGATGAATTTGATTCGTAATCGTTGGGCCCAAGTCTTGACCCAATCCCTATTAGGAGTCCTGATAGTTGGTGGCACCGCTTGGGCAGGGGATCCCTTTCGCCCCAGCAATCCCCATAACATTGGCGACCAAACAGAAGCTGCTTTTGAAGCAATTTTCCGCGATGGGAATTATCGAGGGGCAGAAGAAATTTTAGCTGTGGCTCTTCAAGTCGAACCCAATGAGCCGTTGGTTTATGCCATGCAGGCTTCCTTTGCCTACGACGCCAATGACATGGAGGGAATGAGGAAGTATGCCCAGCAAACCCTAGAGTCTGCCCAGCGCTTGGCCGCCAGCGATCCCTTACGGGGTAACCTATACATTGCTGTAGGTCATTTTCTAGAGGGTAGTTATCTGCTTAAAAAGGGTAGTTACTTACAAGCTGTAGGCAAAACAGGTACGGTATTCGAACATTTAGACAAAGCCTCCGCCATTAATCCCAACGATCCGGAACTTAATCTTTTGCGGGGTTACTTAGATCTGTTCTTGTCCCGTTATACCCCCTTCAGCCAATCGGAACAGGTGATTGGTCGTTTTGAGCAGTATGCGGCACCTGATTATCTTCGTTACCGTGCCCTAGCCACTACCTATCGAGATTTGGAGAAGTATGACCTTGCCATGGCTAATATTGACCGGGCGCTGGCCATCACCCCAGATAATCCTGAATTGCAATACTTAAAAGGGCAGTTTTTGCGTAATGAGGGCCGCCGCAGTATGGATTTAGGCAAACTTCAACAGGCCCAGCAATACTACGCACTGGCCCTAGAAAAGCAGGATCAACTATCCCGGGCATTGGTGGTTCAACTTAACCATGAAAACAATGCAGTGGTAGATGAAATTCAAAAATTAGCGCAAAATCCTAGTCTGAAGGGTTTCTAAAGCAGGAGAGTATTGTGTAATCCTATCCCTATAGTGTTGGTTTTCCTCATTTCTTTTCCCACTGGCTGATGTCTCTTGCTGGGAAACACCTTGCTGTAGGCTTGTCAGAAGATCCGTATGAGCTACAGCGCACTGACGATAGAAGTCAGGCAATGATGCCCATAGCTGGTTTGCCCCTATTTCAGAACGGTCCCCCACAATCTCATGGGTTTCAACCTCATGGGTTTCAACATCTAGGGCCAGCTAAATTCAATACTTTTGTTGTTTATTCCCTACAAATGACCACATCTCATCACATTGAATCGTTAATCGCCCTTTTTTTGAAGAGGCTTTTACTTGCTGGAGTAAGGTTTCGTATTTTTGATTGACAGATTGTTATAACCAAGGCCCTGAAACATCGCAGAAACGGGCGATACCAGCTAAAGAAATCTTTTTGAGAAGAAGTCTATCAATGAGATTTTTGGTTTCTTGAGAGATAATTTTCTGCTGGGAATGTTCTAGAAACTGGCAACCGCAGTCACAGCATTTATGATTTTGCTTGCCGTCATGAGGGCGACCATTTTTGACCACCTTGATAGACTGGCAACTGGGACAATCAAGTATGAGGGACTAGCATTGCTCACAATTTTAGCTTTTATCCTTACTCCTTAAGCACTACCAAAAAGCGTCGCCATGGAAATTAATTGGTCTTGGCAACAGTTTAGTGATATTTCTGGGGAAGAAATGCACGCAATGCTTGCCCTACGACAGGATGTGTTTGTGGTAGAGCAGAGATGTTTATATTTAGACCCTGATCAGTTGGATAAGCAATCATGGCACTTGTTTGGTCGCACCAAGGATCAAAAATTAGTGGCCTACGCACGACTGAATTTTCCTAATACTAGATACCCGGAACCATCTTTTGGCCGCGTTCTCACGAGTAAAGCCATCAGGGGAATGGGCGCTGGCAAGAAAATTGTCGAAGCCTGCATCCAGAAAAGCTTGCAGGAGTATCCAAACTCGGATGTGCGGATTTCAGCCCAGGCTCACCTCACCAAGTTTTATGCAGAATTTGGTTTTACAAAGATTGGTGATCCCTATGATGACCATGGCATAGAACACATCGGTATGATTTTGCGTGTTTCTAAACCCATGGGTGACTAATGCGCTAATTTAGTTCAGTTACCTTTGCCGATGATTGTTGTTGGAAAAAGGCTTCCGAAGGAGGGGAGCAATCAATGCCTTTCCCCCGGAAGGTGATCGCTGGAGGCGAAATTTGGTCAACCTTTGGCCCTGGAGCGGTGGGGGCCCTCGGTTCACGCATAGTTTGGGCATAGCCTTCGGTGGCGTTGGGTTTGAGCACCAAATTTTTGGCCGGCTTGGGGATAACCACGGTGGTATTGACCGTTTCAGCCATGGCCAAGGTAGGACTCAAGGTAATTGCCAGACTAAGGGAAAAAATAAATAAGCGCATGGGAACACCTCCGAGCCGAAGCTAGGGATGCCCCATACGCAGTCTCTCCCGGCGATCGGCTAGCAATTAGTTGGTGGTAAAGGTGGCAGTAACAGGGCCAACGGGTAATTCTTTGGGCCAGGGCAGAACAAAGCGGCGTTTAGTTTCGGCAAGCATATTTTCTCCTAGTAACCCTTTAAGTTGCTCTTGTTCTAGAGTGACACTCTCACCATTGCTGGATGACACCCTAAGTCCTACCCCGTCTAAAAGTCTGTGAGCAGTGCCCTGGTTGTCTAGTACGACCACGAGGGAATCTTGACCGTTATCAGACTTTTCGTGAGCGGCACTCTCCACAACTACTTTGGCTGATGTATTAGGAGGAGTGATGTAAACGGAGGAGAGATAACGGAGGGTAACTGTTATATTCACTGTAGCTCCAGTTTCCTCATCTACCGACACTATTTGCGAGAGGTTAACTGGTAACTGTTCTGCCACCAAACGATAGGCAAGTTCCTTGGATGGATTTGGTTCTCCAATCCAGGTTACTCGGACTGCTTGTTGGGTTCCTGGAGGAACGATGATTTGGGGAGGATAGATAATGAAATCATCACTACTATCCTGGTTTACTTCAGAACCATCTAGAGTCATAGCCCTTGTCACAACATCCATTTGAATTGCAACCGGCTCATCCCCTGTACTGGTTATGATGAAGGATTGAGTTGCCCCCCCACCTGAAGGGGAAAACTTGACAACAGCAGGGGAAAGCTGAAAGGCTCCCCCAGCCAAACAGGGCTGTTGAGCAAGGGTAATACCCAGAACTGTAGACAAGGAAAAAACCAGGGAACCTAGAAACTTGTTCATAATTTCATCCTTAAATTACCTTGGGGAAGCTTAGATGATTTAGCCTCCCCCCGGAAGAAATTAGTCTCACTGAGGAGAAATGGTAAAAGTGATGTTGTCAGTATAGTTACCAGCTTTTTTGCTAGTAGTGTTACCAAGTTTCAGATTAACATTAGTTGTCGTCAACCCAGTCGAATTTGTCCCACCGTCATAGACCGGGTAATCGGTATTTGGATTGATAAAAGTTACAAAACCTGCACTAGTACCAAGATCTGTAACCTGAGCAACTTCAAGTTCGTAGGAAATTGTTTGAGTTGGGTCATCGATATGCTCCAACAAACCTGCATTGGCACTTTTGACCTCCATATCCCAAGTGACATTGCTCTCTGCCTCAAGTGTACCAAACGGGAGAGTTTGATTTGCTAAATTCGCTGTAACCGCAACCGAAACTTGAGGGATGAAATCAACAGTTTGTACTGCTGCAATGTTACCAGTTACTTCACCACCATCACTCGTCTGAGCAAAAGCGGCGGGACTTAACATTACAGCGGAACCAATAACCAAACCAGAAGCTAGAAGAACTTGATTGAATTTAGTGAACATAATTTGTCGCCTCCATCCCGTGACCTTGGTCTTGGGAAATGAATGTTGTTTTTTTCTTTACTCCTTTATTGTATGGAAATGGCGATGTGTGCGTATTCGCACTAACACTGGACTTTCACTAAAGTTGGGTTTTCTACTGCTCCGTATAAATACGATTTTTTGTAACAAAACCTACATAAACAAAGAAAAGTGTTGCGCCTAATCACTCCCTAGTTGTGACTTGGATCACATACCCCCTATAATCCAGATCATTATGCCTTTTTCCTGCAAAATAATAGCTTTTTCATCAATTCTTTGCAGTTTCTTCTGGAGGGAATTGTGAAGTTGTGTTAACCAAGCCCTGGTTACTGTCCTTGTTCCTCTTCGGGATGTTGACGCTTACAATATTGACCAACGTTTAAAAGTCCATACCGTGAAACTTTATCTAGACACTAGCGTGTTGAATCGGGTTTTTGACGATCAAACCCAGGCAAGGATTGCCTTAGAGACCCAAGCTCTGAGGATGATTTTGCAACTGGTGGAAACAGAAGAGGTCGAATTGCTCAACTCGGCAGTCTTAGAGTTTGAAGCTCAGAAAAATCCCTATCCACCAAGACAACGTTGGGTACAGCAGTGTTTAGCCCTAGCCAAAAGCTATGTGCCCATGGATGAAGAGATTGTGGCTAGGGGGCAATCCTTAGAGCAAATGGGAGTGAAATCCATTGATGCCTTGCACATGGCCAGCGCAGAAAAGGGTGGATGTGATTATTTTTTAGCCTGTGATGATCGATTGCTCCGTCGTTATCATGGAAAAGTCAAAGCCCTAAATCCAGTAAGCTTCATTTTATTATTAACAGAGGGAGAGCGATGAATCTCAAGATCCCCAAGGAACAAGATGTGGTAGAAGAAGCCTTACTAATTCTGGAACAGAAACTTCCCCCATCAAAACTGGCTCTATTGCTTTCCCGATGGCAATCAGATCAGGGAGATTATTTAAAAACGCGGGACGAACTGTTCAAATGTGAAACGGTAGAATCGTTGGCCACAGATATTTTAGAGTTTGAGGCCCGACGAGCATCTTCCCAACAAGCTGAAACATAGGCCAAAGCCTGTCGAATATCCTCCTCTTCCAATTCGGGAAATTCCTGGTAGAGTTCATGGCGGTCTGGATAGGTAGCAAGTAAATCGATTACCCTTTTCACCGTCAAACGCTGTCCCCGAATACAGGGTTGACCATTCATTTGATTGGGGTTAATGGTGATCCGTTCAAGTTTCATGGGGATAATAGTTTTAAAAAAACATCAACGGCGGTAGAAACAACACCAGACTGCCAGCATTCACGGCCATTGTCGCTATCCCGTTGTTGCTCCTTTTAACAAGAATAGCCCTGGTATATGACACCATCGATTCTACCTTGACCCCAACCCAAGCCCATGGACAACAACAAGTCAACATTCTTATGCCAGGATTAGGGAATGTCTCCCTAGCGTCCCACTTCGTCACGGGGAAAGAGCTTTTGGCATCAAAACCCCGCCGTTACCTAACCATCCATGGAATTTGATCCCGATTCCCTCGTTTTTAATGCCAGGTATGACCTGTTTCAGCTCCTGGTGAATCACTTTAACGTTATTGCCTGCCTGTATCCCCGCCTATTTGCCGTAACCGTTGCCCGCATTTCCTCCCACAGGCAAAACAAGAAGAAAGTCAAAATTTTTACCCTGCAAAGCGAAGCCCTGGCTTACTTTGAACAGCAACCAGAGCCAGTGGTGGTGATCATTTGCCAACGGTTAGAAGACGGTTCCGGTTTAGACCTGTTGAAACAGCTCAAAGCCCATGCCCGATCGCCGCAGTGCTTATTGTTACTGTTGAATGACCATGCGGCCATTGTGGAAGAAGCTCAGCAGTTGGGGGCCGATGCCATCTTTTTGGAGTCTAGTTTGGGTAATGGGGAAATTAACTTGGCCGTGGAATGCTTACTCCAGGGCAAAACCTACATTGATAGTCGCCTCCAGGCGATCGCCGATTATCGGAAAGCCCAGAAGGACGAATTGACCCAGCGGGAAGTGACGATTTTACGATTAGTGGCGGAAGGCAAAACCAACAGCGAAATTGGCCAAGAATTACATCTAGCCAGCTCCACAGTGCGGGAATATGTGCAGACCATTATGCGTAAGCTCAACGCCAGGGACAGAACCTCAGCGGCGATCGCCGGGTTACGGGAAGGCTACCTAACTTAGAAAGTGTTTTGATGGAAATGGTTTGGGGCCTACCAATCCAGCACCGGCTTTTCTGCCCCCTGTTCCCATTTTCTTTGGGCATCCTTTGCAAACCAAGCAATGATAATTTCTGGGGTCAGATCGGCGATCGGCATTACAGATTACCAACTCATCGCGACTTTTTAGCTCTCTAACCCATGTCAAAAATAGGCTAATTTTTCCAGGTCGAACCCGGCCGTTACCTCCGCTAAATGGGGTAAGCTCTCCCGCTCAGAATCGCTTAGATAGGGCACAACCCCCAAAACCGGCAAATGGGTAAAGGATGCCAACATAGCTGGAGTGGCCCAGTCTTCTACCTTGACCTCTGCCTCCGGGCTAGCACAACTGAGCACCAGCCCCTTCAGTTTCACCTTAGTTTGTCTTGCTAATGCTACCTGGGCGATCGCCTGGCCCATGGCCCCCAGTTGCACCGGCACCACCAAAATGGTTTCCAAGCGCCACAGAGCCGCTATATCTGCCACTGTCAGCTCATGGGTAACGGGGGAACCTAAACTGCCCAGGGCCTCCACCAACACATGACCATGGTTCTTTTGCATTGCCTGTAGAGTCTGCCAGACTACCCCTAAATCAATGGTTTTCCCTTCTTGGTCAGCGGCCAGGGGAGGAGCTAGGGGAGCGGTAAATTTTAGCGGCGTCACCACATCCCAGTGGGTCAGATGGCTAAAGAGTTGTTGGTAAAGCTCGTCATCTCCCAACCCCGTCTGCATTAACTTCATCAATCCCAAGGACTCATGGCCACGATACTTTTGCCAGTAGGCCGCCAGGGCAGAAGTAGTTACCGTTTTGCCCACCCCGGTATCGCAACCCACAACTAATAAAGTTTTTTGGTCAACGGCTCGGAAAGAATGGGACATGGGGTAGCAAAAACCGAGGGGGAAAAGTGAAAGTGGCAGTTAATTTAAGTTTTGCAAAACCTAAAGGGATTGGCGAGGGAAGAATCCGCTATGATTGGATCGGAATCCCCTCGGTTAGCTTCCGGGCATAAGACTAGGGGGAACACCAGTAATCTGCCTTGACATGGGGGTAAAGTGTCTGCCGTGAGCCGTATCGCTACTTTAACACGTCAATCGATGCTGTCTGCCTTATCTGACAACAATCGCTTACGTCTTTTTTCCGGATCATCCAACCCATCTTTATCCCAAGAAGTAGCCCGTTATTTGGGCATGGACATCGGCCCCATGTTGCGGAAACGGTTTGCCGATGGCGAACTCTACATCCAAATCCAGGAGTCCATTCGGGGCGGTGACGTTTACCTCATTCAACCCTGCTGCCATCCGGTCAACGATAACTTGATGGAATTGTTGATCATGATCGATGCCTGTCGTCGGGCCTCGGCCCGCCAGATCACTGCGGTGTTGCCCTACTACGGTTATGCCCGGGCGGATCGTAAAACCGCTGGTCGGGAATCCATCTCAGCCAAGTTAGTCGCTAACCTTATTACCGGTGCCGGTGCCCAACGGGTATTGGCCATGGACCTCCACTCTGCCCAGATCCAGGGTTACTTTGACATTCCCTGTGACCATATGTACGGTTCCCCCGTCATTATTGACTACTTAAAAAATAAGCAACTAAGCGACTTGGTGGTGGTTTCCCCGGACGTGGGAGGGGTAGCTCGGGCCCGGGCCTTTGCCAAAAAATTAAACGACGCTCCCCTCGCCATCATTGATAAACGTCGTCAGAGCCATAATGTGGCCGAAGTATTAAATCTAATCGGTGATGTGGATGGCAAAACCGCCGTGCTGGTGGATGACATGATCGACACCGCTGGTACTTTGTCGGAAGGCTCCCGTTTGCTGCGGGCCCAGGGCGCTCGCCAGGTCTATGCCTGTGCCACCCATGCCGTTTTCTCCGAGCCGGCCATTAATCGTCTTTCCGGTGGTTTGTTTGAGGAAGTAATTGTCACCAATACAATTCCTGTGCCTGGCGATCACCATTTTCCCCAACTGACTATTCTTTCAGTGGCCAATTTAATTGGGGAAGCGATTTGGCGCATCCATGAAGAAAGCTCCGTCAGCAGTATGTTCCGCTAGGAATAGGTTTTTAGTTTTTTTGTGGACAATGGCAAAGCTGGATAGCTAGGCTGGCCAAAGCTTGGGCTGGATGATAGTCTTGGTTAAGCAATTTGCAGTTAATGCCGCCTTGGTTCACCCTTGTCTTTGGCTATGCTGGTAGTTGGGTGATGCAATTATTGCCTAACTATTTCCCTGGGGTCTGTTTTGTCAAATTCTGCAATTTTGGCAATTAAGTTGTCTTAAACAGATTGCCCCTGAACATGCCCCACTTCCATCTCAAATTTCCTCGGAGGCCAAGCCATGTCCATGCCCAGATCTTCCCGATTCAAATTCCGCCAAAAACTCTTTGCCTTCCTCTCCCTGAGTGGCGTTCTAGTAATGGGTTTACCCGCCATCAGTTTTGCCCAAGGTAACTCTGGGTTCACTATTTTTAGTGGGGTGGATAATCGTAGTGATATTCTGGATTACTACCTACAATTTAACGGTCGTTCTGGCCAAAGGGACCGCTACAAACTCTATATCCCCGCCAAGAAAATGACCCAGGGGGCAAAGGTTTTATACGTTTCCTACCCCGAAAATTTTGATGGTACTTTCGATGTCGAGAAAGTCCGGGTGGAAACTAAACGCCAGGGTAACATTGACATCGAAGATGTGGTTTGGGACAAAGAAAGTCGCTTTCTGCAAATTGTCCTAGCGGAACCAGCAGAACCCAACAGCCAGGTGACCATTACCCTTTCCAATGTTACTAACCCCAGCTTAGGAACCTACTATATGGTGGCTGATGCCATGGTATCGGGCGATATCCCTGTCCGAGTTTATTTGGGCACTTGGATTGTGAGCATCAATCGCTAGTTACTTACCTTTTATCCGTATAAACTGTCTATCTTTACGCTTTAGCCAGAGAATGGCTCTGGTTTTCGTCAACTGTATTGAGTAGCGAGAATTTCCATGACTACCCATTGCCGCCGAACCGTTGCGGCTATTTTTCTGGCAATTTTTTCCTGGCCGATCGCCCCTGGTCAAGCTTCTCCTCCCAGGCCGATGGATAAAACGGTGGAGTGTGAAATTTTGGTGGTGGGCGGTGGATTGGCCGGCACAGCCACGGCCTATGAAGGTCTGTTGGCCGGAAAAACCGTTTGCATGACGGAATTAACGGATTGGGTGGGGGGGCAACTCACGTCCCAGGGCACCGCCGCCCTCGATGAGCGACCTACCCAAACAGACAAGCTATTTTATCCCCGGGGCTATCTAGAACTCAGGCAACGGATCAAAGATTTTTACGGTGTGCAAAATCCAGGCAAATGTTGGGTAAGCCGTTCTGCTTGTTTCCTCCCCAAAGATGGCCATGACATTTTGATGGCAATGCTAGAGGATGCAGAAAAGCAAGGCCAAGGCACCCTGCAATGGTTCCCCAACACGGTCATTAAAGAATTAGTTTTGGCCCCCACCGCCCCAGGGGAAGAGGGACAGGAAATCATCCAGGCGATCGCCATTCAGCACCAACCGGCCCCCAATGCTCCGCCTCTGAATACCAAACTGCTGTCCCAGACCATTGAAGATAGTTACCGTTACGAAGATTCAGAACAATTAACCAAAACCATTATTAACTTCAATCCTCCCCAGACTAACCAGGGTAGAAGAGCCCCATGGTTGGTGGTGGAAGCTACGGAAACGGGGGAATTAATTGCCCTGGCTGATGTGCCCTATCGAGTGGGAGTGGATCCCCGCACCTACCTAGACCCCTCTTCCTCTAGTGTGGAAGGTTTTGCTTACTGTACCCAGGGCTTTACCTACACCTTTGCGATGGAGGCCACTGCGGAGCCCCAACCCCAGCCAGAACCGGACTTTTACCAAAGATTTATCCCCTATTACAGCTACGACCAATCCCGGTTTGATTTCGATGCGTTGTTTACTTATCGACGTATTTGGAGTCCAGATGGCCTAGGAATTTTTGAGCCCGCCACCCCTAATCAACCGAAAAATCGCTTTGGGGTCAGTCCCGCCCGGCCGGGGGAAATTTCCATGCAAAACTGGTTACCAGGTAATGACTACACCCCTGGTACCCCTAGGGACAATTTTGTTTACACCAGGGAGCAGCTACAACAAACGGGACAATTGGAACCGGGGGGATGGTTGGGAGGCTTGCGGACGGAAAGCCTAGCCAATGGGGAAAAAATTGCCCTGGGTTTTTACCATTGGTTAGTGGCGGGTACCACCGATGCCAAATTAGGGAACAACGTCAAAAAGCCCAATCCTAATAACCGTTTGCTGACGGGGCTGGATAGTCCCATGGGTACGGAGCATGGCCTTTCTAAGTTTCCCTATATTCGGGAAGGGCGCAGGATTATTGGGCGGCCAGATTTTATTTATCCCAACGGTTTTGAAATCAATGAAACAGACATTTCCCGCCAGAACTTTAAGGACGATTTTTATCGGGAAAATCTTTCTCCCCGGGATTACCGTCGTTTACATGCCGAGCTAGCGGGCATTGATGGTTTAGACGTGCTGGATGGTACCCTTGCTCCCGATGCCGTGGAGCGTCGTCAGCGGGCCACCATGTACCCGGATTCTGTGGGCATTGGCCATTACAACATTGATTTCCACCCCTGCTATTTGGAATATCCAGTGGAAAAACCCGGTAACATTGAGCGGCCGGGGGAGCGACAAGCCCATACCCCTTCCTATCCGTTCCAAATTCCCCTGCGGGCCATGATTCCCCAGCGCATTGATAATTTATTGGTGGTGGGAAAAACCATTGCCACTAGTCACATTGCGGCGGCGGCCTACCGAGTTCATTCCTTTGAGTGGTCTTCCGGGGCGGCGGCGGGTATTGTGGCGGCGGATGCGTTGCAAAACGATTATTTACCCTATCAATTGGTGAACCAAACTGCTTTAATTGCTAATCCAAAATTGTTGCAGTTACGGCGCAAAATTGAAGATACGGGTAACCCGACAGCTTTCCCTAATACTTCTATTTTCACTAGCTTTGAAAATTGGAAGTAAGGAGTTCTTTGGGTTGACGTTTATTGGATTGGAGCCTGTTTGTAAAGGGGATTAATCTCCTAGCCCCGCTTAAAAATTTGTTTAGTCTGCCTCAACTTCCGACAAGTAATTAATCTCCCTTACCTGTCTTGATGAGGGGCAAAATTTTGTGATCTTGGGAGTGATCGCCAACTTTTTTATCTATAGAAAAAACGGCAACATTTGATCCACAAAATTAACTTCGTCGAGGGCGATGAGGGCTACCCCAGCAGTAATCACACCGATACCAAGCCAACGGGCCAGGGGAATGGTTTCCTTGAGCAAAAATTTAGCCCCCAATAAGCTCATCACATAACCAAGCGCTCCCGCCGGTCGAATCAGACTAATATCCGTCCAACTGAGCAGGGAAATGAAAGTAACAAAACTAATAGTTTGGCAACCAATGCCTCCTAAAACTGAAGGATGGGAAAGGATACGACCGATTAATTTGACCATTTTCAGGGGTGATTGCAAGCTCACAGGGCCAATTTGTTTCATGCCCCGGGCGATTAATACGTCCCCAGCGGAATCGGTAAAAATTAAAATTAGAATACCAAACCAGACTCGGGACAGAGCAATGCCCACCGGAAATAACCACAATGGCGATCGCCGGGAAGACTTCACTGGCACGGCAGGGGTCGGGCTAAACTTTTCCCGCATCAATTGGGAGCGGTGACGATGTTCCGACCAACAGACAATGAATACGCCACTGGCAATCATAAAGGTGGCGAGCCAACGGTAAAAAGAAACTTCTTCCCCCAGTATTAGCCACGCCAGTAGGGCATTGAGGATATAGCTAGAAGAAAATAGGGGGAGAACTAAACTTAAATCCAGTCGAGATGTGGCAGTGAAATAGAGAAAAAGAGCGAACAATAACGTGATTACCCCCACCACAATCCAGGGGGAAGTGAGCAGATAGAGAAACAATGTCCACAAACCCGCCAGGCTATAGTCCTCCACTGAGCCAAACACTTTCATGCCCTGGCTGAGCCAAATATCCCCCAAAACCTGGGTTGTGACCATGGTTAACAGGAGGCCAATGGTTTTCCACTCCCTTAACGTTAAGCGTTTAGCTCCGGTGAGCAAAGTTAATGATCCTCCTCGTCCAGGTGTTAATGCAAAACTTGCTTTGACGGACTAACCTAACCGACGAACATAGCCAGGCCATCCGTTGCTTTGAGTAGGCGATCGGCCGCCCGTTCTGGGTGGGGCATCATACCCAAGACGTTGCCTTGACCATTGGTAATGCCAGCAATGTGGTGTAAGGAGCCGTTGGGATTACTGTCCGCAGTCAGTTCCCCCTGGGCATTGCTGTAGCGGAAAAGAATTTGACCGTTATCTTCCAACCCTTTTAACGTATCCTCATCGGCAAAATAGCGGCCTTCGCCGTGGGCGATGGGAAGGGTGATCACCTGTTGAGATTGATAGCCCTGGGTCCACAGAGTTTGGTTACTTTCCACCCGCACCGATACTCGGTCACAGATGAAGTGTAAATCCCGGTTACGGATTAAAGCCCCCGGCAATAACCCAACTTCCGTCAGCACTTGAAAACCGTTACAGATGCCCAACACCCTTTTGCCTGCTTTGGCATGGTCAATGATGGCGGCCATGATGGGGGAAAATCTGGCGATCGCCCCACAGCGGAGATAATCGCCATAGCTAAAGCCCCCTGGCAAAACCACCACATCCACCCCATGGAGATCGGTTTCCTGGTGCCAAATAAACCGGGTCGGCTGGTCTAACAAACCGGCGGTGACGGTGGCAATATCCCGATCGCAGTTGGAACCGGGGAAAACAATAATACCAAAGCTGGTCATGGCGTGACGGCACCTTCTAGGGCAGTAATTTCAAAGCAATAATTTTCGATCACCGTATTGGCCAATAGTTGATCACACATGGTGTCTAGCTGTTGGGAAGCGGTGGCTTCGTCCGGGGCTTCGAGGGTTAATTCGATATATTTACCAATTCTGACCTGGGAAACGCTATCGTAGCCCAATTGTTGCAAACCGGATTGCACAGCGGTACCGGCGGGGTCCAGCACGGAGGGACGGAGGGTAACGTAAATACGACAATGGTAGGAATGGGACATGGAGGGCCTTACCGGGGAATCTGCCACTGTTAATCCTGCCTTAGAAAGTCTTTCTCGGCAAGGTTAAAGCCGTGGGGTCAATTAGGCTGACCAGATTGGGAAAATCGGCGGCAATTGCCATAGCTACCAAGTTTTTTGCATTAGTAGGGCGTGGGGGGAAAAGCCAAATTTTTCATACAGTTCTTTGGCTCCTTGGTTGTGGGTAAAAACCTGTAACGCCAATCGCCGATCGCCTCTTTGTTCACCCCATTGTTGGGCCTGGGCCATCAAAGCAGTGGCAATGCCCCGACGACGGTGGGCCGGCTCCACATAGAGCATAAAAATATGGCCATGGCGATCGCCCGTGACCTGATCAACGGCGTTACCGAGCCAAAGGCCGGCAATGGGCTGGGCACAAGCAGTTTTTTCCCCTTGGTTATTTCCCCTCTGATCCTGTACTGGCAAGTTAATTTGGGCCATCAATCCCAAGGGGTCTTCTCCGACAGAAAAACTATTATCATGGTGAACAGGGCTCCCCTGGCCAGCCTCCGGAGTGACCCACCACAATGGCGATCGCCAAGAAAAATAACTTTCCACTGTTTGTCCCAGATGGGAGAAGTCGTGCCGTTCTGGAAAGAGGGCCTGGTAAGTACGCTCCAAAAAATCCACCAGTAACCGTCGATCTCTGGTCGTTCCCTTATAGAGACAATAACCGGGGGGACTTAAGGCTGATTTTTCCATGGTTGCTGAACGCTATTGACCAGAGCAAGCAAATTGACTAAAATTTGCCAGTTTTTCCCATTTTCCCCAGATCGCCATGAAGTATCCCCTCAAAAACCTGCTAGGGTTTGGGCTCACTCTTATCCTAACGGCGATCGCCTTGGTCAGCCTGAACCAAAGACAGGTTTTGCAACCCCTCACCGTGGGCATGAACGACTGGCCTGGTTATAGCGTCATCCTGTATGCCGAAGCTAAGGGCCTATTCACCAAGCGGGGACTAGACGTTAAGCTAGTTCATTTTGAAGAACAGAATGATAATCTCCGGGCCACCATGCGGGGCTACCAAGATGCTAGTTTTGCTCCCTTGCCCCACGCTATGCAATTAGATTTTCCCCAAGCCACCCCAGAGTTCATCCTCGTTGCCGATGTTTCCGCTGGTTCCGACGGCATTGTGGCCCGGCCGGGATTAAATTTCATGGCCCAAATGGCTGGCAAAAAAATTAGTGCTCGGTTTGGCAGTATTGCCCACGTAATTTTGCTTGAAGCCCTGTGGGCCAACGATTTAGACCTGGACGAAGTGGAAATTGTTGACATACCCAACGAAGAAGGGATTGCTCACCTCAAGGATGGTTCCATTGACGCAGCAGTGCTTTGGGAACCGCTGTTGCACAAAACAGCCCAAGAAATTGGGGGTAATATTATCTACACCACCGCAGAACTAGACAGCATGGTGGTGGATGGTCTGATAACCCGTGCAGAAGTGGTTCAGGAAAAACGAGAAGAATTAATTCGCTTCATTCAAGTATGGCTGGAGGTAATGGATGCGGTGGAAAATAATCCCCAAGAGGTTTTCGCCATTGTGGCCCAACAATTAGAGGTCCCTGTGGAAATCTTTGTCCAAGGTTTCCAGGGTATGATTCACGGCGATCGCATCTTGAATGAAGAAATGTTAGTGCAAAAACGATTAGAGTCCATCATTGCCAGAAACTATCGATTATTACAAGAAAGTTGTCGTCATCGCTTGATTATTCGAGATGATATTGCCATAAATTCCCAACCATTTTCCCAAGCTGTGGAGCGTCTTTAGCTATGATTCAGGACAAACCCACTTTTACCCGCCCCCTACGTTACCAGTTGCTAGCTGGTTGCGCCCTCATTCTCCTGTTTACCAGTGCCATAGCTATAGTTTTTACCAGGCAACAATTACAAGAAAAATCAAGAATTAATATTACCAGAAGGGCCCAGCGATTGACCGAAGGCTTGGAATTTGCAGCGGAAGGTTTGGTGGAGACCAAGGACGTTTATCGTCTCAATCGCTTAGTGCAAAATTATGCGGCTTGGCCCAATGTGCAAACAATTTCAATCATCAATCCTAACGGTGTCATCATTGCCCATGGTGAGGGGATAAAAATGGCACGGGGAAAAAAATATGCTCAAATCGCACCAGCTCTTTTTCCTATTTTTGAACAGGTTTCCATCAGTGGCATTCCCCAATCTCGAATTACCAAAGTTGATGGTGAAGAAGTGGTGGTTTATGCTCTTCCCTTTAATACGTACTCTTTTCCTGAGCAGGGAGAAAATTCCCATGACCAAAATAGCCACCGACGGGGAGTGGCAATCACAGTCCTAGCAAAACAGGAATTAAACCGAGAGGTTAACCAGGCACTTTTATTAGTAGTGGCTTCATTCATTATTGGCACTGTGGTAATTGTTCTGTTATTGGGTTTACTAATTAGATATTCTGTCTTGGCCCCTTTGGGTAAACTGCACCGGGCATTAATTAATTATGACAATGTTGAGCAGTTTAGTTTGCCTCCCCTACCAAGTAACGAGATTGGTTTCTTGGGGCAAACCCTGGTGCATACCTTCAATCAATTGCAGATTTATCAACGGGAAGCCCTAGAAATTGCTGAAAGGAAATATGTGGAAATTGCCCAACGCTACGAATTGGCTTCCCAAGCCACTAGGGTATGGGTGTGGGAATGTCAGCCCCAACTGCACTACTTTGAAGTGGACCCCAATTTGATTACCTGGCTCGGCTTTGAGCAACCCCTGGAGCGAGGAGATGGGGATTTTTTCATTCACCCAGACGATCGCCCTATGTTTTGGCAGACCATTGAGCAAAGTTTGGCCGACCCAACAGTGGAACTGTCAGTAGAACTCCGTTTAGAAGACGCTGAAGGCCAGATTTATTATTGTCTGTTACGTGGTCAAATTCACCTGGAAAAAGATCAATTATTTACTAGGATTATTGGCACGATCGCCGATATTACGGAGATTAAGAAAGCAGAAGAACAATTAAAGCTTTCCAACAAAATTTTAGCCAAAGCTACCCAACTGAAGGATGAATTTCTGGCAAACATGAGCCACGAATTGCGCACTCCCCTCAACTCCATTTTAGGCATGGCTGAGGCTCTACAAAATCAATTTTATGGTCCCTTAAACGGCAAACAAATTCAATCTTTGGAAGTAGTGGAAAGAAGCGGCAAACATTTACTTTCCTTGATCAACGACATTCTTGACCTTTCCAAAATCGAAGCTGGCAAGATGGATTTAGATTTGGAATCAACTAATTTACTGACGTTGGTTAATCATAGTTTGACATTTGTGCAACACTTTGCACTACAAAAGCGAGTTAATTTATCATCCGAAATACCACCAAATTTACCAGATGTGATGGTGGACAAACGAAGGATTTGTCAGGTTTTAATTAATTTACTCAACAACGCCATTAAATTTACGCCGGAAGGGGGCAAGGTAATCCTACAGGTTAACTTGGTCATGGAAGAAGGGGCTCCTGATCACCATGGTCAATTGCCTCAGCTACATCTCACCGTTATAGATACGGGCATTGGCATTGCGGCGGAAAGATTAAGTAATATTTTTGAGCCTTTTGTGCAGATTGATAGCGCCCTCAATCGTCGTTATGAAGGTACAGGATTAGGTCTTTCTCTAGTGAAAAAAATTGTTGAACTCCATGGAGGTTTGGTAGGTGTCACCAGTGAATTAAACCGGGGTAGTCAATTTTTTGTCGTTATTCCTTGTATTCTTCAAGATGGCGTTGACCAGCCTCCCCAGGGCGAACTATTCAAAGTTGCTAACATTGATCAGCCGATTTCAACAACCATCACCCTAGTCAGTGAAAATTGCGCCTATGCCACCAGCTTGAGTAGTTATTTCCAGGCCAGGGGTTACCAACTGCAATGGTTAAATGCTTCTTTTCCGACTAGGGCTCAATTATCCGCCTTAAAACAATCGGATAATCATTCTTACCACTGGTTGGTGATGGATTTACCCCAGGTTACCAACTCCACCAAGCAGATGCTAGATGAGATCAGAGATTTCCTGGGTGCTGATTCTGTGACCATTGTTGCCCTAATCGATGCCATGGATTATGCGGACGGTGACATCGTGCAGATAGAGATCGCAGCCGATCAGTTTTTGGTTAGGCCAGTGCGCTTCCATCGGCTGATGGAGATTTTTCTACAGCATTCCCAGGCGATCGCCTACCAGTGAAAGACCCAGAACGACTTAAATTTGTATAACTTATTTTTTGATCGGGCTGAGGGCACAACTAATCCGGCCTTGGCCTAAGGCAACGGGCAAGATTAGGATCAAAGGCTTAGCTATGGCAACTTTGTTTTTTAGCTCAAACTTTATTCTCTTGACAATGAAAATTATTAACACCGCCCAAGCCCCGGCCCCCGTTGGCCCCTATAACCAGGCGATCGCCGCCAATGGTTTTCTCTTTACCGCCGGACAAATTGCCCTAGACCCCCAAACCATGACCATTGTGGGAGAAGGGAACGTGGAAGCCCAAGCGAAACAGGTATTGGCTAATTTAGGGGCAGTGTTACAGGAAGCAGGCTGCGGTTGGGAAAATGTGGTTAAAACGACGGTTTTTTTGCAAGATATGAATGATTTTGCCGCTGTTAACGCCATCTATGCCCAATATTTCGACGAGGCGATCGCCCCGGCCCGCAGTTGTGTGGAAGTGGCCCGCCTGCCCAAGGATGTGTTGGTGGAAATTGATTGTGTCGCTGTGTTACCAAGCTAGGGGAATGTCAGCCATCGATCCAGACTCCATGCTCTAATGGAACTATTGACCAAACAAATTTGTTCGCAATGTCAGGCCGCCCCAAGGGGGTGTACCACAATGCCAACGGCGGCCCCAATGTTCCAGGAGTAGCAATTATGGCTGGATCTCTTTTTACCGATGCCAGTAAACGCCTCGAAAAAGCCCTTAAATATGTGGCCATTTCCGACGATGCCGGAGAAAGGCTGAAATATCCCAAAACTAGCCTCAGTGTTTCCATTCCGGTGCGGATGGACGATGGTTCCCTGAAAATATTTCCCGGTTACAGAGTGCGCTACGACGACACCAGAGGACCGGGGAAAGGGGGGGTGCGCTACCATCCCAACGTCACCATGGACGAGGTACAGTCCCTTGCTTTTTGGATGACCTTTAAGTGTGCCCTGTTAAATTTACCCTTCGGGGGAGCCAAGGGGGGCATCACCCTCAATCCCAAAGAACTAAGTCGGGCGGAATTAGAACGCCTTAGTCGGGGTTACATCGAGGCGATCGCCGATTTCATTGGCCCGGACGTCGATATCCTAGCTCCAGACGTTTACACCAACGAAATGATGATGGGCTGGATGATGGATCAATACAGCATCATTCGCCGTAAAATCAGTCCCGCCGTTGTCACCGGCAAACCCGTCACCATGGGGGGCAGTCAGGGACGGAACACCGCCACTGGTACCGGGGCTTTTTTCATCATGCAGGCCATGTTGCCCAAATTTGACCGGTATCCTGAAAATACCACCGTGGCTGTCCAGGGCTTTGGTAATGCGGGCATGGTAGTGGCGGAATGCCTATACCAAGAAGGCTACAAAGTGGTGGCCATTAGTGATTCCCAGGGGGGCATTTACAACGAACAAGGGGTGGACATTCCCGCTGCCATTGACTACAAACAACACAACCGCAGTTTGGCTGGCATGTATTGTGACCAGACCCTGTGTGATTTGGGGGACAATCAACAATTGAGCAACGCTGAATTGTTAGCCCTGGACGTAGATGTACTGATTCCCGCCGCCCTGGAAAATCAACTTACCGCCGACAATGCGGATCAGGTGAAGGCCCGTTACATTTTTGAAGTGGCTAATGGCCCCACCACCAGCGGAGCCGACGATATTTTAGTCAGCAAAGGCATCTACGTTTTTCCCGATATTTTGGTCAATGCTGGGGGGGTGACGGTGAGCTACTTTGAATGGGTGCAGAACCGCAGTGGTCTGTACTGGAGTGCCAAGGAAGTCAACGATCGCCTGAAGGAAAAAATGGTGGAGGAAGCAGAACAGGTGTGGCACATTGCCCAGGACTTGGAAGTGAGTGTGCGGACTGCGGCCTATATCCATGCCCTCAACCGCTTGAGTGAAGCAATGGACGCCAAGGGCACCAGGGACTACTACCAAGATACCTAGGCTAACCTTTTAGAGTTTCTTTCCAAAAACCCCCTGACTCTCGGGTTGGGGGAAAACGGGAAACCGTCCCCCAGCATTGCCGGCGCTTTAACTGGTCAATTTAGGGCGCAAACTAAAACTTTGCCACCAAGCTCTCAGGAAAAATCTGAAATAATGGGGGGTAGGGTTTCTTCTTTCCAATCCCGTCCATTTTTCACTGTTCACCATGGCCGAAACTGCAATTACCACCAGCGATAACGTCGAAAAGTATGGCGAGCGGGAAATTCGGGATGCTCAACTGATTACTTTCCCCAATCCCCGCCCAGGCCGTTGTTACGATGTCCACATCACTCTGCCGGAATTTACCTGCAAATGTCCTTTTTCCGGTTACCCTGATTTTGCCACCCTTTATCTGACCTATTGTCCCGACCAAAAGGTGGTTGAACTCAAATCTATTAAGCTCTATATCAACAGCTACCGCGATCGCCATATTCCCCACGAAGAAGTGACCAACCAAATTTTGGATGACTTTGTGGCGGTGGCCAATCCTTTGTACGCTAGACTGAAAGCTGATTTTAACCCCCGGGGTAATGTCCATACGGTGATTGAAGTGGAATATCACCAACAGGATAGGCAAAATAGTTAAGAAGAACTCTGTCCCAAAAGAGTCTTTTAAACAGGTTGATATTTCCCCCCCTCGACCCGCTGAAGCTCCGGCAACATGGGGCCGATTCTTCCCACAATTGGGAGGTAAGGGGGCTTTGCCAACCCACTCTAACCATTGGTTTTCCAGCTTGTTTCTGTTCTATGAGGTGAGGCCATGACCGCCTGGCAAAAGCTACAAAAAATTGCGCCGGCGGCGATCGGGGCCTGCTTGTTTGTGCTTTCCATTGGGGCCATCCATTCGGAATTGCATCACTATGGTTGGCAAAATGTTTTGGAAAGTTTCCAGGGCATTGTCAAAACCCGTTTGGCTGGAGCCTTTGCGCTCATGCTCATCAACTACATAATTTTGACTGGCTACGACACCCTGGCCATGTTTTATCTAGGGCAATCTTTACCCCTAGCCAAAACTAGTTTTGTTGGCTTTGTTAGTTACGCCATTAGTAATAGTGTTGGTCTAGCCTTGCTTAGTGGTAGTGCGATTCGTTACCGCCTCTATCAATCCTGGCAGGTTCCAACCTCCATCATTGCCCAGGCGATCGCCTTTTGTAATTTGAGCTTTTGGGTTGGTTTGCTGACCGTAGGGGGCATAACTTTTGTGGTTGATCCCCTACAGTTACCGGCCTTTCTCCATTTACCCTTTTTGTCTGTCCATCCCATCGGCTTTACTTTCCTCGCCATCATTGGGGTTTATCTGCTGGTGACAGGCAATTTAATCAAACCTTTCAAAATTGGCCGATGGCAAACTCCCAAAATTCCCTTTGCCGTGTCCCTAGCCCAAATTGGTTTGACGGCGGTGGATTGGATTTTAGCCTCGGGCATTTTATACGTCCTGTTACCGGGGCACCATCACCTGAGTTTTCCCGGCTTTTTTGGCATTTACCTCCTGGCCCAGGTGGCGGGTATTATCAGTAACGTGCCGGGGGGACTGGGGGTATTTGAGACAGTGGTGCTGTTTTTGTTGACTCCCAAATACTCCTCGGTGGAAGTTCTGGGGGCATTGTTAGCCTACCGAGTGATTTATTACTGGATTCCCTTGGGCAGTGCCAGCCTGAGCTTGGGAGCGTTTGAACTTTTTCAACATCGACAGGAACGACGGCAGAAATCTGGTTCTGAGTAGTTTTTCTGCCCAATCACATATGGGGATTGATTTGTGGATAACCCAAAGGACGAATCTGTTGGCTTTTCCGTTTTTCCTCTAACTGTTTGAGCTCGTCGTAGGGCACCCAATGGATGCAGTCCACCGGACAGGTGTCGATCGCCTCTTGGATTACCGCCTCATCATCCCCATTTTGGCTAAAGGCCCGGGAGCGGCCGTGTTCCTGCTCAATGGTGAAAGTATTGGGAGCCACGTGGGCACAGTTTTTGCAACCAATGCAGGTCACCTCGTCCACATAGACCCCCCTTTCCCGCAACTCCCCACCCAATTCCGGCTCCAAACCAGAACGGTCGTCGAAGTTACGCCAATCTCCCCCCAACTCCGGTTCCAGTCCAGAACGGCGATCGGGAGGAAAATTTAGATCAGCCATTACCATCACGCACTCCAGCGTTGCACCACCAACCGCAATGAGCCATCTTCATTTTTTTGCTGTTCCGTTACAGCAAAGCCCTGTTTAGCCGATTCATTAAGTACGGTTTCCAGAGCATAACCCTGGGTGATTTTTTGTAAAAATCCTTCCACCGATAGGGGTTGCTGCCAGTATTGTAAATCCGTCACCAGCTCATACTCCTGACCATTCCAGCTAAAGCCCAGGTCATAATCATTGCCTTGTTCGATTACCACCGCGGCCTTGGCGGTCAGACCTTGGTAGCCCCGCACCGTGGCCGGCCCTTCTTTCCAATCCAGCCCCAAGTTGGTCAGGGTGGTTTTCAACACATCAAGGTTACGGATGCGGGTTTTGATATTGCTAAAGTGAGACATAGGAAGTTACAAAAAAATTGGAAGAATCGAGTAGGCTGGTTTTTTAAACTTTATAAACAAAAATCACCAACTAAAGGGATTTTTAGGTTTCCCCAGGCCAACTAGAAAAGGTCTGGGACTGCTGAACCGATTGGTTCAAAAGATTGGTTTGGGCAAAAAACTCCGAGGTGGTCTGCTGGGTAAGCACCACCCCTAGTTCGGCCTCGATCGCCGCCGTCACTTCCTGACAAGAGCGACCCACAATGCCGGTTACCGTTTCCTTGACCCGGCCGTCGGGGTAAATGACGAATTCCAGAGTTTCTAGATTCACGGTCAATCCTCACATGGGTGATCAAGGTGATAGTTCACTGTCTGGGTAATGGCCGGAACTCCCCCAGTGATTAATCTTGGTTGATGGGGCCCGACGAACCAGAAGTTATTCTAGTTTTGGCCCAACTAGCCAAGAAACTGGCATAAATTGTAGCAAAAATTAACATTTCCTGGGGACGCAAACCTCTATGGAGAGCATAGGGAAGCGATTATTTTGGCGATGGCTTTGTCTTTTCTGAGAAAAAAGAAAATTTGATTGGTTAGGATGTAATACCAGTTTGTCAGAACAGAAAAATCTAATTTGTTTCTGGAAAATACCTTAGTTAGTATGATTAGCCGATGGCTGGGATCTTTGCTCAACTAGTTCAGCGGCCAACTTAATGGCGGCGATCATGCTGTCAGCTCTAGCGATACCTTGCCCCGCAATGTCAAAGGCAGTGCCGTGGTCGGGGGAAGTACGGACAAAGGGTAAGCCAATGGTGGTGTTAATAGCTTGATCAAACGCTAGCAATTTAACGGGAATTAAACCTTGGTCGTGGTACAAAGCCAAGTAAGCATCGGATACCGTCGTTTGGCCATCGGTTAACCAAGCTTTTCCCGGACTGACCCACATGGTATCCGGGGGAATGGGACCAATTAATTTGGCCTGGGGATATTTTTTTCTAGCTTGCTCCAACCAGGGAATCAACCAATTTTGTTCTTCCTCCCCTAATTTGCCCTCTTCACCGCTGTGGGGATTTAAACCGGCGATCGCCACGGATGGTTTGTCAATGCCGAAGTCCTGGGCTAAGCAAGTTAACAATAAATCTAGTTTACTGTCCATTAACTCCGGGGTTAGGGCCAATGGTACAGCTTTCAAAGGAATATGGGTGGTGGCTAGCAGGGTGCGTAAAGTCCAGCCAGTAAAAGGCGATCGCCCAACAAATGCCATACCAAAACGTTCTACCCCAGCTCGGCTTGCTAAAACTTCCGTTTGCCCTGGGTAATTATGTCCCGCCGCCTGCCAAGCGGATTTGGCGATCGGGGCAGTGACAATGCCGGCAAATTCCCCTGCCAAAGTTCTGGCGATCGCTTCATTCAAATAGGCAAAACTGATGGCCCCACTAATTGCATCACCCCGGCCCACGCTAACCTCCTCGAGGTTGGGATGGTCTACCTCCAGTAAATTAATCTTTTCTGGATCTGCTAGGTTTAAACCCGGATTTTTGGCCAACAGTTGCCCATGGGTTTGGGTCAACACAGAACGGGAACCGATCACCGTTAACTGACAAATTTGGACTAACTCTGGTTCAACCAGGGCTTTGAGCACTACCTCTGGACCAATGCCCGCCGGATCCCCCAAAGTCAAAATTAAACGGGGCAAACTCATACAATCCATACTCAATCAGGTTTAAGAGGATATTCCTATGGGATAATGAACCACCGACGACAAAGATTTTTTCATCCCAAATTATTCATCCCCCATTGAGGAATTAACTATGACCGCTGAAAGCATGTTGGCCAATGGCGCTTTTATCATGATTGGCCTGACCCTACTGGGAGTGGCCTGGGGTTTTGTCATTATCAAACTCCAAGGTAGCGAAGAATAGAAATTCCTGGGCCAAGGCGGTTTGATCCCTCCTGGTTTGGGAAAAAATATTGAAGTGATACTGATACCAGGACTATTAACTGTCCATTGTGCCATTGCCTAGTGTGAATTTTACCTATCAGTGCCAAGCCCGGTGTTCCCATAGCCAAGCCAGGGCTGGAATTTTTCAGACTCCCCATGGGCCGGTGGAAACTCCCCGTTTTATGCCCGTGGGTACCCTGGCAACGGTCAAGGGCATTACCCCCGCCCAGTTAGCCGATACCCAAGCCCAAATGGTATTGGCCAACACTTACCACCTCCATCTCCAACCAGGGGAAAAGATCATTGCCGCCGCTGGGGGAGTGCACAAGTTTATGGGCTGGCCAGGCCCGATGCTGACGGATTCCGGTGGTTTTCAGGTTTTTAGTCTCAGTCAGCTACGCACCATTGATGAACGGGGGGTCACATTTCGATCGCCACGGGATGGTCGTTTAATTGATATGACTCCGGAAAACTCCATCCGCATCCAAAATGCCTTAGGAGCCGATGTAATCATGGCCTTTGATGAATGTCCCCCCGGCCAAGGCGATCGCCCCATGGTGGAAAGGGCCACAGCCCGCACTTACCGTTGGCTAGAAAGGTGCATCGAAGCTCATCAAAGGCCTCAGGATCAAGCTTTGTTTGCCATCGTTCAGGGGGGTACCTTTTTAGATCTGCGTTCCCAAGCAGCGGCAGAACTCATTGCTTTGGATTTACCCGGTTACGCCATTGGCGGAGTCAGCGTGGGGGAAGCGCCAGCCTTAATTGACAAAGTAGTACAACACACCGCCCCATTATTACCAGCCCATAAACCCCGTTACTTGATGGGGGTAGGCACCTATCGGGAAATGGCTAGGGCTATCTTTGCAGGCATTGATTTGTTTGATTGTGTTATTCCCACCCGTTTTGGTCGCCACGGCACAGCATTGGTACAGGGGCAACGGTGGAATTTAAAGAATGCCACTTTCCGCGAAGATTATCGCCCATTGGATGAAACGTGCCCTTGCTATACCTGCCAAACTTTTTCCCGAGCTTACCTCAACCATTTGATACGTTCCAGGGAGATGTTGGGTTATATTCTGCTTTCTTTACACAATATTACGGAATTAATTCGCTTCACCCAAAGCATTCGCCAGGCAATTTTAAATGATACTTTCACCAAAGATTTTGCCTATTGGTTAACTCCACCAGAGTAAATTTAGGATAAATTTAGGCGATCGCAAATCCAGTGTGGGGGCGCACCGACGGCTCTTGGAATCCCAGAACAATGGCTTCTTTAGGAATACCATTAGCAATTAGTTCATTAGCAATACCATCTTCAGTTCCATCACGTTGTACCCAAATTTTTCCCTCGCGAATTTCAATATGGATCAAGCATCCATGGTAATGCCGGTTTCCTTCCCATCCTTCAGAAAGAATAGCGTATTGATCATTTGCGGGGTCAAAGACTGCGAGATTACGGACATTAACGTTGGCATGGTTAATCTCTGTATAGGGTTGTAAAGTAATACAAATAATTTGACGATAATGATTTAGAATATCCATCGGGTAATATAGCAAAGATTGCTAAGGTTAGGAAATAATGTAGGGAAAGAGTTAAGAAAAAAGCGATGCCAGCCCCCTACAGTATAGAGCTAAGAGAGAAAGCGGTAAGTGCAGTGGAAAAAGGAGAGAAGAAAAGCCATGTCTGCCGAACACTGAACATTAGTCGCAACACCTTAGACCTATGGATAAAAAAGAAGAAAGAGACAGAAAGCGTGGCCCCGAAGAGAGATTATGAGCGTGGTCCACGACCGAAAATAGATAATATAGAAGGAGATGAACTCTACACCCGAGTAGGTGAGAACCTTCCCTCCCCAAAAGTCAGAAGGTTGGACAATTAGTTTCAGGGAAAGAGAAAGTTGATACTGGTTAGAAGCCAAAGCCGGAATCAAGGATAGGAGGTTGTTCGAGCCGGGAGTAAAGACTGTTTGGGAGTAGGGAGAACCGAGCCAGTGGATGCGGTGGTTCACCGATGGTGAAAGACGATATGGGAAGGAATTATGGAAATTAGCGAGTATTTATTTGCCCGGTAAGATGACTACAGATGCTTACCCCGACAAAAAGGTCTGGGGTGAGGGGTTAGAAGTGGCTAGAAATGGCTATGAAGATTAAGGGTTCTCAGGACAAGCCAAGGGTCGAATGGGTATTTCGAGAGCATCCATTTACGGAAATTAGTCCATCATCGGAAGTACATGCCAATCATTTAGACCTACATTCCGCACGTAGTACACCTTCGTCTAAAATCGAGTACGACGGCAAGCCTATTTCGGGGTTTGCCTCTTGACTCCCAGTCAATTAATACTAAACAATTACGCTATCTGTAGTGTTTTCCCGAAAATTTAGTAACTATTGGTAGAGCCTGCGGAATGTAGGTTTAGAGGCATTAAAGAGCGCCCTAAGACGTCGGGGGACAGCCTACCGTCGGCGACAAAACCACTATGCCAAGGAACTAGAGGGATTGCAGAGAGCCCTTAACGTGCAGAGGTTGCTACATAACTGGTTCCGTCCTCATGGAAGTCTGGAGAAAAATACCACTCCGGCTATGGCCATGGGCTTTATTGACCGCCCTGTCGAAATTGCAGAAATCCCTACCTGTAGAGGCTTTTGCCGATTCACTCCCTAAAAGAACAGTGCCCAAACTTATCACTTTTTCTCCTTTGTCAACCCCGTTGGGCAATTACAAGTATCAACCCAGGATGCTGAAGGACAAAGACCCAGAAGATCTCCATCAATTACGGGTGGGAATGCGACGGTTACGGACGGCGATCGTCAAATCATCTGTTCTCCTTCCACACCACAGTTCCAACTAAAATTATCATTGGTTCTATCTCAATTGTTCTCGTCTTTGGCCCTGTTATGTTTGCAGCGTACATCGTCCCGGAATAGGCCATTCCACTCGGTAAACTAGTCCGCCAATTTAATAAATTTACCGACGCTATATAGCCCCGCCGAATCCCAAGCTTCTGCAATTAATTTAGTGTTGGCCAAAACGGGGTCAGATTCGATCTCCTCAGATAACGTTAGCGGTCGCAATTTCACTGTCATGGAGTGTCATGGAAGGCTGATTGACTGACAAAAGAAGTGAAAAGCAGTCTAGGTGGGGATTGTAGAAAAGAGGGGAGGTCACGTTCTAGGATTAGATACCACTCAAAACCTGGAACGCGATGCATAATCACTCCCCCCTCTA
>NZ_JADEVV010000053.1 GCF_015207985.1 Synechocystis salina LEGE 00031
AGAGGGGGGAGTGATTATGCATCGCGTTCCAGGTTTTGAGTGGTATCTAATCCTAGAACGTGACCTCCCCTCTTTTCTACAATCCCCACCTAGACTGCTTTTCACTTCTTTTGTCAGTCAATCAGCTTTTTATCTTAAATCCACTTTCTTTCAATTCTTTTATCATTTCTACTGCTATTTCTGGTTTGCTTTTATATTCATCCCCTTCTTTTAATCTTTCTTTCGGCTTATATATTCTTGATTTCAACGGAAAGGTTACCCCGTCACAGTATCCATAGATATTTACTGACACTATTCCATTTTCTATTTTTCCTAGATTTCCTATATATTGTCTTTTTACATAATCTGTCTTTTCTCCCTTTTTCCTATCCCCTGTTTCATCTACTATCGCTACTATTTCTCTCCCTTCTAGTATCTCTAACAGAATATTTAATCTTCTTTTTTCTAAGTCTTTTAACTCCCATGGCGAATCTGTTATAAAATGCAATAGTCCTTGCTCATTTTCTAATCCTAATGATGATGCTATCGCTGGCAAGCTTTTTCTTTTTATATCACTTAATATTCCCACCATCAGGTATTTAAAAGCTTCATAAGCTCTCACATCTGGAAATATATCTTTATACAGTTCACTATACGTGTCTACACATTGTACTGTCTTTTTCGCTTCTCTTACCTTCGTCATACTCCCTCCAAGCTTTCCAGCCTTTTATCTCCATTCTAATTCACCCATTTTGATGAAAGAGGGATAGTAAACAAAAGTGCCTTAATTTTATTTAAATCTATCACAACCATTGCAACTCCTATTTCAAAGGCCACCAGTTAACCTTTTCCCGGGTGGCACTATACACTTCCTTCAGTCCTTCCGGGGCCAGAATTTGAATGAGATCCTCCTTTTCCCCCTTGGGAATGGTGATCAAATGGTGTTTTTGCATGCCCTTCAGCACCTGTTCCACTGTTCTTTGATTCAGTTGACAAGCCCTGGCAATGACGTCAATTGGTAAATCAAAAATGTAATTACCCTGGCGATCGGGTTGGTTGCCCAATTCCCGTTCTTGATAAATCAACGCCCGCAATAAACTCGCCACCGCTTGAGGGGGATAGGTGCTGCAATTGAGTAGATGATATTCAAATTTTTGTTGCAATTCAAATAAAAATCGATAGCGTTCCCGAAAAATTTCGCTATTTTCATAAATTTGCTGAACAGTAGCGAGGGGAATTTTAATGACGTGGGTAGTTTTATAAACCTCGACGGAACAGGGAAAAGATTTACTGGCTAAACCATAGCTAAAGGGCAAACTACGCCAACCAAAGCAACTGCCGGCATAGTTAATGGCAATGATGCGGTCTAGGGGAGTACTACGGGTAATTACGACACCATCATCCAACATCACATAAAGACTATCCAGGGTTTGATCGGGCAGAAATGCGGTGTAAATGGGGCGATTTGAGAATAGTTTTTCAATTTTAAGTTCTGCTGAAGCAAGATAATCTTCCACCAAGGGGAGGTCCATGCCCCGAAAAAGATAGCTTTCTTGCACTAATCGTTCCGGCAGGGCAGGGGATAAAGCAGGCGATCGTTTAGCCATAGAACTCAGAGATAACTTCCAGTGCCCCAGTTCACGGTCGGGCAAATCCCACTTCAATCATGACACAGACCGAATCCCGGCAGAACGGAGAATTCACACCGATAACAACACGCTGACGATACGAGCTAAATATTTTTATGCACACTCTGAAAATAAATTGCAAAACATTTCAAATTCAAGTATGATTTATCAAAGTTACACACAGGTCACAATTTCAAGGAGTTAACGATGGCTCGATCTGCTTTTGGTTGGGGATTTTCGGCGATCGCCGTTTTGATGATGGGCAGTATCACCGCTTGCAATAACACCGCCACCACCGAGCCCGGGTCAGGGGAAAATGCCAGTCAAGCTCCAGCGAATTTGACCTTGGTGAGCTACGCCGTCACCAGGGATGCCTTTGAAAAAATCATTCCTAAATTCACAGAAGAGTGGAAAACCAAAACCGGCCAAGATGTCACTTTTGAGCAAAGCTATGGCGGTTCCGGCAGTCAGACTAGAGCCGTGGTGGATGGGCTAGAAGCGGATATCGTTGCCCTGGCCCTCAGTTCCGACGTGCAAAAAATTGAAAGTGCCGGGCTAATTCAACCCGGTTGGGAAGAGGAAGCCCCCAATGGCTCCATTGTCACTAACTCCGTCATCGCCTTTGTAACTAGGGAGTCGGACAACATCAAAGTGGAAAAATGGTCTGATTTAGCCAACCCAGAAGTAAAAGTAATCACCGCTAATCCCAAAACTTCCGGGGGCGCCCGCTGGAATTTCCTGGGCCTTTGGGGTTCAGTGACCAAAACTGGGGGCACAGAGGAGCAAGCTTTTGATTTTGCCAGCAAGGTTTTGGCTAATGCGCCGGTTTTGCCCAAGGATGCCCGGGAATCGACGGATGTTTTTTATAAACAAGGGCAGGGTAACGTTTTGCTCAACTATGAAAATGAAGTGCTGTTAGCCAAACAAAAAGGGGAAAATCAACCCTATATTATTCCCCAGGATTTCAATGTTTCCATTAGTGGACCGGTGGCCGTTGTTGATAGCACCGTGGATAAAAAGGGCACGAGGGAAGTGGCCGATGCCTTTGTGCAGTATCTCTTTACCCCAGAAGCACAACAAATTTTTGCCGAAACCGGCTTCCGCCCCGTTAATCAAGAAGTCCTAACTAAGTTTGCTAGTCAATTTCCCCAAGTGAAAAACCCAGCCACCATTGAGGATTTTGGGGGTTGGAAAAAAGCCCAAGCCGAATTTTTTGATGAAGGTGGTGTCTTTGACCAAGTGATCACTAAAATCGGCAAGCAATAGAAATTCAATAATTCCAATTAAGAATTCTGATTAAGCTTAGGTAATCTATGAAATCACCAACTTTTTCTTCCCCAAGTGTCAATGGCTCAGATCGCCTTACAGAGATAACTCTTTACCTCACTATTCCTGAAAGCTATCGTCAAGAACCGCTTATTACTCAACTGGTAAGTCGTTATCAACTACAGGTAAATATTCTAGCGGCAACGTTGGGCACTAACGGTGGTCAGGGGCAATTTAAATTAACCTTAATTGGTCAGAGTGAAGCAATTAATGATGCCTTAGCTTACCTAGAAGAATTGCAAGTCAGCACAGTTTTAGACCAGGATCTCGACGGTTGGTAACATGACAACAAATTTGAATATGTCTTCCCTAGCCATACGTTTAGCTAAGTTTAATTTTTGGCAATACATTTCCCTCCCCTGGGTAGTTACCATCATTTATCTTTTACTAATTTTATGGTTACCCATTGCCGCTTTGCTGGCCAAATCAGCTTCCTTAGGCTTAGAAGGATTTTGGCAAATTGCCACCACTTCCATCGCCATTTCCACGTATAACGTTACCTTCCTCACGGCCTTAGCAGCGGGGATGATCAACGGTGTGATGGGAACGTTGGTTGCCTGGGTGTTAGTGCGTTACCAATTCCCTGGCAAAAAAATTGTCGATGCTATGGTGGATTTACCCTTTGCTCTGCCCACCTCCGTGGCCGGTTTAGTATTGGCTACTTTGTATAGTCAAACAGGTTGGGTTGGTCAATTTTTTGCCCCCTTTGGCATCAGAATTGCTTTTAGTCGCCTGGGGGTATTTGTGGCGATGGTTTTTATTTCCTTACCCTTTATTGTCCGCACCTTACAACCGGTTTTGGAAGAAATGGAAGAGGAAGCAGAAGAAGCGGCTTGGTCTTTGGGGGCAACGGAATTTCAAACTTTTTGGCGAGTTATTTTTCCCCCTTTAATTCCCCCTATTCTAACTGGAGTGGCTTTGGGTTTTTCCCGGGCAGTAGGGGAGTATGGTTCAGTGGTTTTAATTGCATCCAATATTCCCTTTCAGGATTTGATCGCCCCGGTGTTAGTTTTTGAACGGCTTGAACAATATGATTATCCTGCTGCGACGGTAATTGGTGCAGTGCTTTTATTTGTTTCACTGATATTATTGCTGATTATTAATTTGCTACAACAATGGGGACGCCGTTATGCCAACGATTAAATTACCCCGAACATTTAGGGTTAAACATCTACTCATTGCCCTGGCTTTATTTTACTTAGTTTTAGTTTTACTGTTGCCGGCGATCGCCGTTTTTTACGAAGCTTTTCATAAGGGAATAGAGCCATTTTTAGCAGCCATGGGAGATCGTAATTTTCAGTCAGCTTTGCAGTTAACCGTTGTGATGGCCCTAATTTCCGTCCCGTTGAATACGGTGTTTGGTCTTTGTGCCGCCTGGGTATTAGCTCGCAATCAATTCCCCGGTCGGGCCCTATTTCTAAGCATTTTAGATTTACCTTTCTCCATTTCCCCCGTGGTGGCCGGCTTGATGATTGTTCTGCTCTACGGCAAAAATGGCTGGATTGGTAGCTGGTTCGCAGCCCTCGATGTGCAAATACTGTTTGCTGTCCCTGGCATGGCGATCGCCACTATTTTTGTGACCTTACCCTTTGTGGCCAGGGAAGTGATTCCCGTACTGGAAGAATTGGGGCCGGAACAGGAAGAGGCCGCCCGCACCTTGGGGGCGAAGGATTGGCAAATTTTCTGGCGAGTGACGTTGCCCAATATCCGTTGGGGCTTACTCTATGGAGTTCTATTAACCAATGCCAGGGCCATGGGGGAATTTGGTGCGGTGGCGGTGGTTTCCGGCAGTATTTTAGGTAAAACCACTACATTACCTATTTTTGTGGAGCAGGAATACAAAAACTATCAAACAGAAGCGGCCTTCGGTGCAGCGGTGGTGCTGGCTCTCTTAGCCGTGGTCACGCTGGTATTAAAAGAAATTTTGGAGCGGCGCACTGGTCACCATAAATCTGTTTAATGCCCCAACAAAACTTTTTCAGTTTAATAATCCCATATTTTTAACAATTATTAGAGGAATTTTCAATGAGTATTACAATTAACAACGTCTCTAAAAAATTTGGTGAATTTACCGCCCTTAAGGATATTAATTTAGAGATTCCCAATGGTAAATTAGTCGCCCTGTTAGGGCCTTCCGGCTCTGGCAAATCAACCCTACTGAGGGCGATCGCCGGTTTAGAACCCCCCGACCAAGGACAAATTATTATTAATGGCCAAGATGCTACCCATGTGGACATTCGTAAACGTAATATTGGCTTTGTCTTCCAGCATTACGCCTTATTTAAACATTTAACCATCCGGCAAAACATTGCTTTTGGCTTAGAAATTCGCAAACATCCCCCAGGGAAAACGAAAGCACGAGTGCAAGAATTACTGGAACTGATTCAACTAGAAGGCCTCGGCAATCGTTATCCTTCCCAACTGTCCGGTGGACAACGGCAACGGGTCGCTTTAGCCAGAGCTTTAGCAGTACAGCCCCAGGTTTTATTACTGGATGAACCCTTTGGAGCCCTAGATGCCAAAGTGAGGAAAGAACTCCGTAGCTGGCTACGCAAATTACATGATGAAGTACACCTCACCAGTGTATTTGTTACTCACGACCAGGAAGAAGCCATGGAAGTAGCGGACGAAATTGTGGTGATGAGTAACGGCAAAATTGAGCAAGTTGGCACTGCAGAGGAAATTTATGAGCATCCCGCTAGTCCCTTTGTGATGAGTTTCATTGGCGAAGTTAACGTCTTGCCCCGCACTGCGTCCCTATTTAATTCCCACGCCTTTGGGCCCCACCACAGCGAGAATGGACACCAGGACCCGGTGTTTGTGCGACCCCATGATTTTGAGCTTTTAACTGAAGCGGACGACACCACTGTCACTGGTACCATCCAAAGGGTGATTCACCTTGGCTGGGAAGTACAAGTGGAGGTGCTCTTAACTGACAACACCAGGGTACTGGCCTATCTCAACCGAGAACAACGTCAGCAACTCAACCCCAAAGTTGGCCAGCAAGTATTCATTAAGCCCCGGGCCGCTAAGGTTTTTGCTGGAGCCTCTACCACGGCCCCAGCCCAATTTATTTTCGGCACTGGGATTTAATTTTCAATGCAAAAACTTAAGCCCCTGACGGCCTAAATATGTAGTTTTATTGCAGGGGTAAGGGCTCCCTTGACTTGCGTTCACTCGGAAATAATGATAGGTAGGAGAACTAAAATGGCTTGCCCAAGCCCCTTAACTATAAACTGCCGTTGGGAGAACCTTTTAAATGCGAGACGCGGTTACCACTTTAATAAAAAGCTATGATTTAACCGGTCGTTATCTAGACCGGAACGCCATGGATGAGCTCAAAGCTTATTTTGAGTCCGGTGCGGCTAGGATTGCCGCCGCCGCCATGATTAACGCTAATTCGGCCACCATCGTCAAACGGGCCGCTGCCCAATTGTTTGAAGAAATCCCCGAACTAATCCGCCCCAGTGGTAATGCCTACACCACCCGTCGTTTTTCCGCCTGTTTGCGGGATATGGACTATTACCTGCGCTATGCCAGTTATGCCCTCATTGCCGGGGACAACAACGTGCTAGATGAGCGGGTTCTGCAAGGACTGCGGGAAACCTACAATTCTCTCGGGGTGCCCATTGGGCCCACGGTGCGGGGCATTCAGATCATGAAGGAAATGATTGAAGCCATGGCGGAGGAAACCAATCTGAGCACCGCAGATTTCATTGCCTCTCCCTTCGACCACATGACCAGGGAACTAAGTGAAGTTTCTGTTTAGCTAGCAATTAGTAAATTATCTGGCCCTTGATTGTCCAATTTTGGGGGGAAATTAATTTTTCTTGCCCCATGGAACAACTTGTTGCCAGAACAGGCAGTGGGGATTGTGATTTCCCGACTGTCTTTTTTTGTACCTAAACCATCCTGGGAGATGGTTTGGGAAGCCGGCCAATGACGGCTAATGCCCTCTGAATCTCCTCAATAAAGGGAAATTCCCCCAAGACCAAGACCTATTTTTATCAAGCCTCTTCCGAGGATTCCCCCTGGTAGTCCACTGGGGTAGCCGATAGGGTTAATAACTGACGGAGCTTATCGGTGTCCAAACGAGTAAGCCAATTTTCCCCGGCGTCCACTGTCTGTTCCGCCAACTGTTGTTTGTCGGCCATCATGGCGTTGATTTTTTCTTCCAAAGTGCCTGTGCAGATAAATTTGTGCACCTGGACGTTGCGGGTTTGGCCAATGCGAAAAGCCCGATCCGTAGCTTGGTTTTCCACTGCTGGATTCCACCACCGGTCCACATGGAACACATGGTTGGCCCTGGTGAGGTTAAGCCCTGTGCCTCCGGCCTTGAGGGAAAGGATAAATAAATGGGGACTGTTGGGGTCCTGCTGGAACCGTTCCACCAGAGCTTGCCGCTGGGCGGCGGGGGTGCCTCCATGGAGATAGAGCACCTCTTGGTTAAAGTGTTTTTCCAGATAGGGTTTGAGCAGATGGCCCCAACTGGCAAATTGGGTGAAAATTAACGCCCGATCGCCTTCGCTGATCATTTCTTCGAGCATTTCTGCCAAACGGACTAATTTGCCGGACTGGTGCCCATGGGTAATGGCGGGGTTTTTCAACAACAAATCGGGATGGTTACAGACCTGTTTGAGCTTGGTTAATAGGGTGAGGACTAAACCGTGGCGTTGAATGCCTTCACTGTTGGCGATCGCCTGGAGGGATTCCTCCACCAATTGTTGATATAAATTGGCCTGCTGCTGGGAGAGGTCACAGAAAACGGTCATTTCCTGTTTTTCGGGCAGGTCTTGGATAATGGTTTGGTCGGTTTTTAGGCGTCGTAAAATAAACGGCCGCACCAAATTACGCAAAATTAACAGGGACTGGCGATCGCCAAATTTTTCGATGGGGTTGGCAAAGCGCCGTTGGAAAAAGCTTTGGGTGCCCAGGAAACCGGGATTTAAAAATTCCAAAATTGACCAGAGTTCCGTCAGGCGATTTTCCACCGGAGTCCCCGTTAAGGCAATGCGAAAACCCGCTGGCAATTGCCGGGCCGCCTGGGATTGTTTAGCCTGGGGATTTTTAATATTTTGGGCTTCGTCCAGCACCACCCCCTGCCAGTCCACCAATTTCAAACTGCTAAAGTCCCGTTGCAACAAAGCATAACTGGTAAGAACAATTTGCTGGTCTTTGACCTGTTTGACTAAAGGTTGTCCCTTTTTACGGCGATCGCCATGGTGTAAAACCGTATTTAGCTGGGGGGCGAACTTATTAATTTCGTGTTGCCAATTGCTCATTACCGACGTAGGGCAAACGATCAGCACCGGCTTAACTAACATGTCTTCAGCGGCTAAATGGAGCAAAAAAGCCAGTAATTGAGGGGTTTTGCCCAGACCCATATCATCTGCCAAGCAAGCTCCCAGACCCCAACGCTCCAAAAAGGCTAACCAACCCACACCCCGAGCTTGGTAAGGCCGCAGGGTGCCCTGGAAACCCGGTGGGGTAGCTATAGGTTCCACTCCCTGGGGATTGCGGAGGGTATCAATCAGTTCCTGTAACATGCCCCGGGCGGCAAATTGGGTCACTGGCAACTTAGATACGGTCTGCAAATCGCCAATGCTGAGGCGTAGGGCATCTTCCACCGTTAGGGGAAGGGCGGATTTTTGTTGCTGGAGAATGGCCTTGGCGGCCCGCACGTCCGCTGGTTGCAGGGTAATCCATTCCCCGTCTAGCACTACCAGGGGAGATTTTTGGGCCAGCAAACCTTCAAAGTCTGCATTAGTTAACCGTCGGGCATTGTCCCCAGTGCCCATCATCAATTGCAGGTCATAGTTAATTAAGCTTTGCAGGGTGAGCCGCTGGCCTTTTTGCCGTTGTACTTCCCCCACTACCTTGACCCCCAAGCGTTTAGCGGTGCCGCCCCGTTCTAACCCCGCCGGCAGGATTACCCCCAGTCCCCGGTCCCGCAACTGATGGCTGATCGCCAAGATAAATTCATAGGCTTGGATGGCATCTAGTTCACATCCTGTGGGGCAGCGTTGGGCCAAACTGTCGGCAATGGGTTCATAGATTTGGGCCGCCACTCCTAAGCCCCGCAGTAAACTTTCTGCCCCTTGCTCCACTCTGCGGCCCTGCCACACTAGGCGATCGCCGGTCATGGCCCAGAGGGCAGCGGCCGGTAGCCAGAATTTTCCATCATCCAAGGCTTGTAAACCATATTCCAATTGCCAGATGCCGCCAGCACCATCCACTGGGGGCTGTAACCGCAGGGCACCCCGCCATTGCCGTTGGGCTAGGGCTTGGTTGCTTTGTTGCCCGAGATAACCTTGGACTGGCAGATACCAATGGTCCAGGGTTGTGGCTAAACGTTGCAGAGCTTTACCCGTACCCAGGGAAGTTTGCTCCGGCTGGGTCAGGCCCTTGAGCCAACCATTTAACCAAGCTTCTTTGGCATTACTAATGGCGGGACTAGTGACCTCGATCTGGGCTTGGACTAATTGTTGGAGTAAATCCACCACTACCCCTTGAGCCGCTTCGGTTTCGGGCGTCAGGGCCAGGGCACAGGGAGGGACTCTCTGGGTAAATTGGGCCAGATAGGTTTGGTCTTGGATGCTATCGAGGATGGGAATCCATTGAGCGTAGTAACCGCCGTCTTGCCCCATTTGCCCTAGCCCCGGCACAAATTTGCCCCGCAGAACTAAATCCAAACACCAGCGGTGCAATTGGCCGTAAAAATAAAATTCTGATCCCAAGCTGGTTAGGACCTGGCCTCCCAGGGGAATAGATTGCAGCAACGTTAACGTTTGCTTGGGAGTCAAACTCACCCCAGTAATTTGCCACGATCGCCAGTGGAGGTATTTCGCATCCATGGCCACGGGGTCTTGCCCTGTAACAAAGGGCAGGGGAATTTTTTGCTGACGATGGCTTGGTAAATGAAGCGTTAAAGTTTGCTCCGTTACCTTGTCCGCTGGGGGAAAAGCCAGGGGCACATTAGACCAAGCTTGAACCAAGGCCGGTACATCCAACGCAAAGGGATGGCGATCGCCAGTGGTTTCTGGCAGGGTAGTACCCCAGGTATCCGCCCAAAGAAACAGTCTGCCGCCGTTTTCCCCGTGGGAAGGTTGCCAATTACCGTGGATAGTCGCCATAGGATCTAGTTTCTGGTCTGTCCCATTCTAGGGCGATTGGTTATTCTTGATTAGGGATGGGTCTCTGTCCCCCTAACCTCAGCCATCGCTCTTTTTGATCACCATGAGCCAAAGTCGCCAAACTCCCTTGCGGGCCACCCTGCAAAGTCAGTTCTCGATTATTGTCAGTTTTCTAGCCATTTTTTGGCTACTGGAAATCTTGGATGCGTTTGTTTTTCGGGGCAGCCTGGATCAATTTGGCATTTATCCCCGCTCCTTGGAAGGTCTGAGGGGAATTCTATTTGCCCCCTTTCTCCATGCCGACTTCGGTCATTTAATTGCCAATAGCGTTCCCTTTGTTATTTTGGCTTGGCTGGTGATGCTCCAGGAAGTGAGCGACTTTTGGATTGTGACTGGGATCACCATGGTGGTGGGGGGCTTGGGAGTCTGGTTGATTGCGCCCCCTAACACTGTCACCGTGGGGGCCAGCATTCTGATTTTTGGTTACCTGGGATTTTTATTACTGCGGGGTTGGTTCCAAAAAAACCTGGCCTCCATTGTCCTGTCCATTGTTGTCTTAGTGCTCTACGGCAGTGCTCTCTGGGGCTTACTACCCGGTCGGCCGGGGGTTTCTTGGCAAGGCCATTTATTCGGCTTCATCGGTGGGGCGATCGCCGCTTGGTTAATTGCGAGGGAAAAGCATTACTACGGCAAAAGTTAGAACGGGGAAAAAAGTTGCTCAATCAGCCATGGTAGTATCCCCCCACAAATTTGTTACAACTACTTCTGCTTAAGAATTAATAGGGTGACATCATCCTCTTGGGGTTGATCCCCCAAAAAATGCTTAAGATCGGCGATCGCCTGGTGGCGGATTTCCGCCGGGGCCTGGTGTCGATGCCGGGAAAGCACTGTTTGCAACCGTTCTATGCCGTAAAATTCCCTCTTAATATTCATCGCTTCGGTGATGCCATCGGTGTAGAGCACAGCCAAATCACCACTGTTTAAACTAATTTCCCGCTCTGTCACAAAGGCACTAATGTCCGACTCCAAACCGAGGGGAAAGCCCAATTCAAAAGTGTCAATCTGTTCCGTTTCCCCGTTACTGCGGATAATTAACACCTCCTCATGTTGCCCACTCAGACGGATTAACCCCGCTTCGTATTGCAACAAACTTAAGGTCATATTTTTAGAAGATCCCATGCGTCTGGTGTTTTCATAGATGGTGCGGTTCATGGCGCTCAACAGTTTGACCGGATCCGTGACCCCATGTTCTAACAAAGTCCGCAGGGCCGTTTGGGCCATAATCATCACCAAACTACTCTCTAAATCGTGCCCGGTAACGTCGCCAATGCTAATTCTGACTTGGCCATTAGTTTGCAACACATCGTAATAATCTCCCCCCACCTCCGTAGCCGATTCCATAAAACCGGCAATTTCTAGGCCGGCCACCGCTGCCAGTTCCTGTTCCGAAGGCATTAACATCTGTTGTAATTGGCGGGTGATGTCAATTTCCGCTTCTAGCCGTAAATTTTCGTCCTGTAATTTTTCCATGAGGCGACAGAGGGCATCGGCCACCGTGTTAAAGGCGTGGACCACCTCCGCCATTTCATCCTGGGTTTGTAATTCCACCGCTTTAGTTTGACTGCCCGCCACCATTTTTTCCGCTGCACTGCTCAAACTAGCGATGGTAGCCATGACGCTGGCATAGAATCCCCAAAATAAATAGGCGGCGATCGCCAGGGTGGCTAAAACGAAGGTGCTGAGGAGCCATTGCCGTTGCTGGAATTGTTGAATACGCTCGGACAGTAGTTGGTCTAATTCTGGGCTGAGCGTTCGCCAAAAATGTAAACTGTTCAGCAAACTCCATTGGCTCTGCTGGCTTAAAGCTGGGTCATCGAGCTTAGTTTGTCCTGAAATTACCCTAGTTAAACTTTGATCCAATGTTTCTAGGGCGTTGGCCAAACCATGGAGACCATTACTTACCCTCGGTTGTAGTTGTTGATTGTCATTGTGGGTGAAGGCCACCCCAAGGTTTTTGACCAAACTTTCCCTAAGCTGGGTCAACTGGGCTTTAATCACTAGCAATTGGGATTCTTCTGCGGGGGAAAGGCCGGAGCCGGAGTGGGAAGCAATGATGGTACCTAGTTGGGCCACATCCGTTTGCAGTTGGGGTAATTTGAGCAACAGGGCTTCCATCAGGTAATAACTATCCAAATCCGGATCAAGAATGAGATTGGATTGGTCTCCCACTTTGTTACGCAGCACGGCGATCGCCTGGAGAATTTCTTCGGGGTTAGTTTCCTTATTATTCCGCCTGGTTGATAAAGCTTCTTCTAGGGCAACATAATCCGTTGCTGTACGCAATTTTTGCCCCCAACGGTCCTGAACTTGTTCTAAATGTTCCACAGGGCACTGCCAATGGCTTGACTCCAAAGGCGTGAGGGGTTCTGTCAGCACCGTTTGTTGCAATTGTTGCAGAGGACCCAGATACGCCAAGCCCTGTTGTTCTAGCTGGGCAAACTGAATTTGACCCTGAATTTCGGACAGAAGCAGAAAAATAGCCAAACCCAAGGGCAACAAAAAGCAAACACTGATCAGGGCAAACTTTTGGGGATAGTGTAAGCGATTAATCAAGCCCACCGCTGGTTTGAGCACCCTTTGGCCCACAGTTACCGGCTCCATAACTTTTTCCATCACCGCAACAACACCCTTTTAAAACTCTTTCTAAGACTACCCAGGGGCAACTCTAGCCACAGCCTGGTCTTTCTGCTCCCAAAGCTAGCATAATCCTGGAGCCATCATTATTCGGGAAAAGCAATGGCCAAACCTTGTTTTTGTCAATTCTTAGGCACTGCGTTGCCACTGTTATGATCAAAGCTCAAGGTCAAGCATTATCTTGGAATTCTTCCCTTTTTGCCCATGCCACTGCCCCGTTTACTGACCATTGTCCTCGCTGTGAGCTTCATTTTGGGGATGGTGATTTGGCTCATCGACGCCATTCTGAGGCTCTACTCCCAGGTGGCTTGGACTTCTCCTTTTTTGGCCAATATTGTCATTTTGCTAGTGATTGGGGTGCTGGCCCTGTTAATTGCTACTTTTTTTTACTACTTCAACCTAGCCAACCAGCCCAAGGATACTGCTGCTAAAAAACGGCGACGCATTAAATTACCAGAGCAAAAAAACGAAACAGCGGCGGCCAATCTACAAGCAGTGCGGCGGCAGATGCAGCAAATTCAAGACCAGGTGGCTCAAAAAGCCTTGCTGGAAAAAACCCGCTTAATTGAAGCCCAGTTGCAACGGGGGAATTTGAACCTGGTGGTATTTGGCACAGGGGCGGCGGGCAAAACCTCTTTGGTCAATGCCTTATTGGGGCAAATTCAGGGGGAAGTGGCCCCCACCATGGGCACCACGATCGCCGGGGAGAAGTATTACCTTTACCTGGATGGGGTGAGTCGGGACTTGGAAATCACCGATACACCGGGCATTTTGGAGGCGGGGGTGCGCGGTACCGAACGGGAAACGGCGGCTCGGCAATTGGCCACGGAGGCGGATCTACTTTTGTTTGTGGTGGATAATGACCTGCGTCAGTCCGAATATGAACCCCTTAGAGCCTTGGCCAAAATTGGCAAACGATCTTTACTAATTCTCAACAAAGCGGATCTTTATCCCCCAGATGAAGTAGCAGTGCTTTTGCAAACCCTCCGGCAACGGGTCAAAGCCTTTATTCCTCCAGAGGATGTGTTGGCGATCGCCGCCCGACCCCAGGATGTGGCCATTCAACCGGGATTGCTGATCAGGCCAGAGCCGGAAATTGAGCCTTTGGTCAAACGTTTAGTCGCCGTATTGCGTAGTGATGGGGACGATTTGATGGCGGATAATATCCTGTTGCAATCCCAACGGTTGGGGGAGGAAGCTAGGCAAATTATCGAGCAACAACGGCAACGGGAAGCGATGAAAATCATTGACCGTTACCAGTGGATTGGGGCCGGGGCCATTGCGGTTACCCCTCTGCCGGTGATTGATTTGTTGGCCACTACGGCCATCAATGCCCAGATGGTGGTGGAGATCGGTCGGGTCTATGGCTGTGAAATTGACGGCGATCGGGGCAAAGAATTGGCCATTTCCCTTGGCAAAACCTTTGTGGGACTAGGCATTGTCAAAGGAGCGGTGGAGTTGATGGCCCAGGCCATGCAGTTGCAACTCACCACCTACATCATCGGTAAAGCGATCCAGGGGGTCACAGCGGCTTATCTGACTCGCATTGCTGGCAAAAGTTTTATTCAATATTTCCGCCAGGATCAGGATTGGGGCGATGGCGGTGTGGCCCAGGTGGTGGAACAACAATTTCAACTCAGCCGCAAAGATGAATTTATTCAGGCCTTTGTCAAACAGGCGATCGCCAAAGTGGTGGAACCCCTGGAAGATTTTTGGGGTAAAGAGACCGCTGAAAATACCCCAGAGCAGCTAGAACCATTGCCAGAACTAGAAAATTTAATCACCCTGGAAGAAGAATTAATCGAAGCCACTTTGCCAGAACCAGAAGTTTACCAAAGCCGTTACGCCGATTGGCATAGCCCTCCACCCCAACGCCAGGATGACTGGTAATTAACCCATGGCAGAAGAATTGTAAAAACTACAAACTCATAAAAAAGACGACCACCCCAACGGCGATCGCCAAATCATTCAGCTCGTCAAAGTAACCGACTAAAACCAGTCAGCTACCAAAGCAAAAATTAAGCATCGGTATCAACCCGACCGTAGAAAATACCCCGGACTTTCACATCGAGGGGTTCCTTCGCACCCAAATCAGTGTCGGAAGGCTGTTCACTTTCAAAAATACCGGCAATTTCCCCAGTGGAACCGTCCACTTGGGTTACCTGCAAGGAAAGGGTACCTTTACCCAGGGGAGTTTCCTTCTTATTGGTGCTGAAGTTATCCGCCGCTGAAGGCAGAGCCACTGCGTTGTCATAGCCAGTGTACAGACCCCGGGCCTTGGGATCTAGGAAACCAGCACCCCGGTAGGAAGGCACATTGAAATCGCCGACAAAATCCGTGGAACTGTTGATGGAAGTGAAACCGGGCTCTGTGGTGCCAGTAAAACTTTTCACTGTGAAAAAGAAAGGTACCTCTTCACCACCGGGTAACAACACCGTAATCGGTTGGAAATCAATCCCGTCTTTTTCTTTAAAAGTCAGCGTGCCATCGGCGGCCACGGCAATGGTGCCCCGGATCTGTTCCAGGCTGGTGGTTTGACGGGTCAGAACCTTACCTTTAACGTATTCAGGCTTTTGGCGTTTATTAACGGGTTCTTCCTTAACGAAATACTCTTGGGGCTCCATGCAGAAGTCGGAAACAAAATATTTACTATTTGGTTCCACCTCGATGGTGCCTCTGGTGAAGGAAGAAATTTCAGGGCAAACGTTAGCTAGGCCCGTATTTAGAATGTCATCGTAGGTAAGCTGGCTCTTATCAACCGCAAAGGCACTGCCGCTATATAAAAACGTTAGTAGTCCAAAGCAGACTGAAAGCAAAGCCACAATAGACGGACGAAACCTCATGGTTTAACCTCGCTTAAGTCAATCTCAAATTTTTTGTCTTTTTCAGGCCTTGTCCGGCTCCAGACTTACACGGATGCAACCCTAGGGATTATGGACAAAATAGGCATATTTTAACGAGATCCACTCTACCAAACTTTCGTTACCTTACCAGTCATCTCGCCGGAAGGGACATTTCCCCAGGGGGTCAGAGCAAGGCCTTGGCCACAAACCACTATCATTTGGGTTGGTGTTTGTTTGCGAACAGCCCATCTGCCTAACTGAGCTTTATTGGAATCAATGGAATCGATCAACCAAAAATTATGTCTAACTCCTGAGTTAGAAGCCCTCATGACCACCACCGAGGCCCTGGCGGAAGATTACCAGGACGACCATGACCGTTTGCTACAGCTCCTCAGGGTTTTGGAATCTCTCCACCGTCGCATTCGCATCGACTATTTTGAACCGGCCTTGCCCAATACCCGTCGGGGTTTATATGGCCTACTGAGAGACATAGAAGAAAGTGGCGGCTGGCCCTACATTGAACGGGGTAAGCTGAGTCATTTCATCAAGAATTTACAGGAAAGCCTGGAGCAGGAAGTGGAGTCCCTGGGGGAACTAGATTAAACTCACCCCCCTGGGGTAACGGCAACGTGGGGAAGGAGGAAAAAGTCTGAACCCTATTAGAACTGGGGTGCTAGGATTCGAACCTAGGAATGGCGGGACCAAAACCCGCTGCCTTACCACTTGGCTACACCCCATTGATTAACCTTTGTTATTCTACCAGCACCATTCCGAGTTCTGTCAAGCTCCCCTGAAAAATTTGCGGCCGGGGCTGGAACAATGATTTTGGTCTAGGGCCCCTAGGGGAAGAACAATTGCTACATGGTCAGATGGATGGGGGAAGAGAAGGCGACGGGAGTTAAGAAAAACGGGCTGCCTCCCGCAATTATGGGGAGACAATGCCCTACTACTGATCAACTAAAAAGTACCGAGGGGAAAACCAGAACCTGTTTGCTTGGGTTCCCCAGAAGAGCTTCGCTGCCAATCATTTTCTTCTTTGATTTGACTACTGCGGTCATTGACACTCAAGGGAGGGGTGTTGGTGGTGTTAATTTCCAACAAGGTTTGGGAATCAGTCCCCGTATTTTGCTCGGGGAACCAATCTTCTACTTGACGTTCCTGGAGGCCATCGAGGTCGTTAATGTTACCCGTGGCTGGTAAGTCTTCTGGGAAAGGTTCCACTGGGTTATAGGATTGGGCTTTAACCACAGCGGGAAAACTGAGTATAAAAGCGGTGGTGGCAAGTAGAATTAATTTCCACGGGAAAGAAAAATGGGATTTCATGGGTTTGGCCTCTGGTCTGGCAATGGTTGCTAGGCGATCGCCTGTCAAGATTAACAAACTGTTCGCCTTTCCACTGACCATGGTAACGATGTTTTTTGCTTCCTTGACCAACCCAGGAAAATTTGGCGGGGGGCGGAAATGCCAATACAATTTAGCTTGGTCTTCCCTGCCCCTAATTTGTCCCCTCCATGGCCCTGCTTTCCCTCAACAATTATCAATTCCACCAACGTTTAACTATTAATCCTCCTGCCCAGGGGGTAGCTTTGACTGGCCGCCTGCGGGTACCGGGGGATAAGTCCATTTCCCATCGAGCCTTAATGTTAGGGGCGATCGCCACCGGAGAAACGATCATCGAAGGACTACTGTTGGGGGAAGATCCCCGTAGTACGGCCCATTGTTTTCGGGCCATGGGAGCGCAAATCAGCGAACTAAATTCAGAAAAAATTATTGTTCAAGGTCGGGGTCTGGGACAGTTGCAGGAACCAAGCACCGTTTTGGACGCTGGTAACTCTGGCACCACCATGCGATTAATGTTGGGCTTACTGGCGGGGCAAAGGGATTGTCTATTCACCGTCACTGGGGATGATTCCCTGCGGCAAAGACCCATGTCGAGGGTAATTCAACCCTTGCAACAAATGGGGGCAAAAATTTGGGCCAGGAATAACGGCAAGTTTGCCCCTTTAGCAGTACAGGGCAGTCAATTAAAACCAATCCATTACCATTCCCCCATTGCTTCAGCCCAGGTAAAGTCCTGCCTGTTACTAGCGGGATTAACCACCGAGGGGGACACCACTATTACGGAACCGGCCTTGTCCCGGGACCACAGTGAACGAATGTTACAGGCCTTTGGGGCTAAGTTAACTATTGATTCGGCAACCCATAGCGTCACTGTTCACGGCCCGGCGCATTTGACTGGGCAGCGGGTGGTGGTGCCAGGGGACATTAGCTCCGCGGCTTTTTGGTTGGTGGCGGCGTCCATTTTGCCTGGGTCGGAATTGTTGGTGGAAAATGTGGGCATTAACCCCACCAGGACGGGGGTGTTGGAAGTATTGGCCCAGATGGGGGCGGACATTACCCCGGAAAATGAACGGTTGGTAACGGGGGAACCAGTGGCAGACCTGCGGGTTAGATCCAGCCGTCTCCGGGGCTGTACCTTTGGCGGTGAGATTATTCCTCGACTGATTGATGAAATTCCCATTTTGGCGGTGGCGGCGGCCTTTGCAGAGGGCACTACCCGCATTGAAGATGCCGCAGAATTGAGGGTGAAAGAGAGCGATCGCCTGGCGGCCATTGCTTCGGAGTTGGGCAAAATGGGGGCCAAGGTCACCGAATTTGATGATGGGCTGGAAATCCAAGGGGGAATCCCGTTACAGGGAGCCGAGGTGGATAGCTTGACGGATCATCGCATTGCCATGGCTTTGGCGATCGCCGCTTTGGGTAGTGGGGGACAAACAATCCTGAACCGGGCGGAAGCGGCCGCTATTTCCTATCCAGAGTTTTTTGCCACCCTGGGGGAAGTTGCCCAAGGATAAATAGGCTTAAAAGAATCAAAAAAACTCCTGGGCGGTTTGTAAATGTTTTATCAACGTGGTTTGGGGCAAAGGGCCCAGTAAATGTTGCCAGGGGAGTTGATCTGTGATTGACCAATCGGCATGGACCGTATCCGTTAAGCTCGGTAATTGTCCCTTTAATTCCTTAAAGGCCCGCTTAAAACTGCCCAACGTGTCTCCGTAATGGCGGGTGAGTAGAAGCAACGGGGCCAAACGGCGATCGCCACGGGAAATTAGAGCCTGCATCACTGACCAGTTATAACTTTCGGGGCGAAAATCAATGCCTAAGGGACGCAGATTTTTCTGTAAAAATTGTAGACGCTGTTTGGCTTCTGGGTTGACCCCATACCATTGGAAAGGGGTGTGAGCCTTGGGCACAAAGGTGCTACAGCCAAAGGTGAGGCGTAAACCGGGGGCGACTTTTTTCACCTGTTTTAATAAAGCTACCGTGGCTTCCACGTCCCCCATTGTTTCCTCCGGCACCCCCACCATGCCATAGAATTTCAGCCCCTGTAATCCCCCCGCCTGGGCCCGTTGAGCAGCAGTGAGAATTTCCTCATTGGTTAGTTTTTTATTGATAATTTGCCGTAACTTTTCCGAGCCACTTTCAATAGCAATGGTGAGGGATTTGGTGCCCCGCCTAGCTAAGGTTTGGGCCAATTTTTCATCCACCGTATTGGTCCGCACCGAGGCAATGCTGAGCCGTACGTGGTCAAATTCGGGTTTGCCTAGGTAATCTAACAATTGGCCAAATTCCGGATGTTGAGTGACTGAAGCTCCCAATAATCCCAGGCGATCGCTCACCTGTAACCCCCGTTCAATGGCGGGCAGCAAAGACTTTTCCGTATCCGCCGGCCGAAAGGGCAACGTCAAATAACTAGCGAGGCAAAAGCGACACATTTCGGGGCAACTGCGTACCACTTCCACCATGAAAATATTTTCCCAAGCGGCTTTTTCCGTCACCACTGTCGAAGCAGAGAGGACATTGCCCCGGTAGGTCTGCTTGCTCACCTGGGCCGGAATGGCGGTGGCGCTGGGGTGGATGTGACTAATTTTTCCCTCAGCGGATTCGTAACTCACCTCGTACAAACTGGGCACATAAATGCCGGGAATTTGGGCCAGTTTTTCTAGTTTTTCCTCCCTGGAACAGGACCGTATTGCCTGGTAGCCATCAATGAAATCTGGTATTAAATTTTCCCCATCCCCCAACAAAATGAGGTCAAAAAAGTCGGCAAAGGGTTCCGGGTTAGCTGTCAGCACCGGGCCGCCCCCAAATACTAACGGATCCCCAGGGCCCCGCTCCTTAACCAGCAAGGGAATCTGTAACTGCTCCAACAGGGTCAAAATATTGCTGTAGTCCAACTCCCAGGAAAAAGAAAAACCAAGCAACTCTGGCGATCGGGGTAAAGTTTCTTGGGCATCGGTGAAAAGGCGGCTCACCTGCACATCGGTTCGTTGGGCCAAGGTTGACCAAATCACTTGGTAGCCCAAACTGGTAATGCCCACACTATAAATATTAGGAAAGGCAAAAATTAACGGTACTGCATCAGCTTGGGGGGAGGCAGGGGTGAACAGTAGCCTTTCGGCCTGGGCTTGGTGCATAAATCAGAATACTTAGTTGAATCAATGGCGAATCAAAAATATGGCCACGGCGATCGCCAGGGGATTAGGAGTTAGGGGACTTAATGGTAAATTTCCAAATGCAACACATAATGGCCTAAGCACTCCTGGGCGGCCCAGAGTTCATATTCCACCCGCAAAAATTCCGGTAATGGGGACCCCTGTAAGGTAATGTCCCTAGTGTAATTCCGTAACTGGAAGGAATCGCTCAGGTGTCTTTCCTGCTCATTGAGCCAATAGCGGCTAATGCCATAAACTCCCTGCTCCCAAAAATGACGATAGGAAAATTGACTATTGCCCTGGCGAGTCAGCACAATGCGCCTGGGAGAGAGTTCTAACCACAGTAGCTGGGCTGTGGATGGCATTTGTTGATCCCCACCGGGACTTTGCTCCTGTTCTTGGTGCAGTAGGAGATGAAAGCGATGCAAATCCTTCTGGTACAGGGTAGCGGCGGTCTCCAGGGTGGAAAGAATGGGCAAATCAGTGGAAATGAGCGATAGGCAAACCGGACGACGGTGGTGGGTCAACATAAAACTTGACGGGTGAGGAGAGAAAAATCAGGCTGTTCAGCCATGGAATGGCAAACGTGATTCTGCTTCAGCATAGCGGTCAACATTGGTCCCCTGCCATAGGGCGGTTGGGACAAATTGGGCTCAAGCTGGGAGTGTGCCCAACAATTTGAGATTTTTTTCAAAAGGGGCTTGTGTAAACGAACTTGTAGTTGCTATGATGTTGAATCGTTGAGTCAATCCTCGGTAGCTCAGTGGTAGAGCGGTCGGCTGTTAACCGATTGGTCGTAGGTTCGAATCCTACCCGGGGAGTTCTTTAGTGCATAATCCATACAATAATATTAAAAACCGGCTCGATTATGTTGGGTGGAAATCAGCATTTGGAGCTGTTCCCTGAATGTTGTTCTTTGGTCCTGCACTGCAGTAGACTAGAATCGAGCCGTTCTGGCCTTTAGTTGGATGATAGAGCTAAATGGGATTCAGGTTCAGAAAGTCGATCAAAATAGCGCCTGGCATTAGGTTAAATCTAGACAAAAGTGGAACTAGTTTGTCCATCGAGGGTAGAGGATCGACAGCTAATATAAGCGAGAGGGGAGTTCGTGTCACTTACAGCATTCCTGGTAGAGGCATCAGTTTCTAGCAAAAGTAGAAAAGCTGGCAGTTCTCATTCAAACAATAAAAAGAGCAAGAAACGCAAAAAATATTAGAGAGTTTCAAGAAAGTAATGAAAGCCGCCAGTTGCGTAACAACTTTTCAAAATCTCATTAGCCGACATTCTCTATGCTCTCATATCATTATCCACTTGACACTCTCGTGTAATCTGCTGTTTTTGTTGGTTAAGTGAGGACCTTCCCTTCTAGTCCCTCAAAAAATGATGCTAAAATTTGCCATAGCTAGGGGTGTCTAGATGGCTAGGCTGAGAAAAACCCTTAGAACCTGAGACTGGGTAATACCAGCGGAGGGAAGCTCACCATTCGAGGAAATTTGTATGCGAACTGCTTGGGTTGCTAAGCGCCAGGGACAAACCAATGTTTCCCAGATGCATTATGCCCGCAAAGGGGTGATCACCGAGGAAATGGATTATGTGGCGAAGCGAGAGAATCTGCCCGTTGAGTTGATTAAAGACGAAGTGGCCCGGGGACGTATGATTATCCCCGCCAACATCAACCACACCAATCTGGAACCGATGGCGATCGGCATTGCTTCCAAATGTAAAGTTAACGCCAACATTGGTGCTTCCCCCAACTCTTCCAACATTGATGAGGAAGTGGAAAAATTACTGCTCTCAGTCAAGTATGGTGCTGATACGGTAATGGATCTATCCACCGGCGGCGGTGACTTAGATGTGATTCGTACAGCCATCATCAATGCTTCCCCCGTCCCTATTGGTACCGTACCCATTTACCAAGCTCTGGAGAGTGTCCACGGTAGCATTGAAAATCTGACCCCCGATGACTTTCTCCACATCATCGAAAAGCATGCCCAGCAAGGGGTGGATTATATGACCATCCATGCGGGATTACTGATCGAGTATTTACCCCTAGTGAAGTCTCGCATTACTGGCATTGTTTCCCGGGGGGGAGGCATTATAGCCAAATGGATGTTGCACCACCACAAGCAAAATCCCCTCTATACTCACTTTGACGAGATTATCGAAATCTTCAAAAAGTATGATGTTTCCTTCAGTTTGGGGGATTCTCTACGCCCCGGTTGTACCCATGATGCTTCCGATGACGCCCAATTGTCTGAACTAAAAACCTTGGGCCAATTGACCCGACGGGCTTGGGAGCATGACGTGCAGGTCATGGTCGAAGGCCCAGGCCATGTCCCCATCGACCAAATTGAGTTCAACGTTAAAAAGCAAATGGAAGAGTGCAGTGAAGCACCATTCTATGTCTTGGGTCCCTTAGTGACGGACATTGCCCCCGGTTACGACCACATTACCTCCGCCATCGGAGCGGCGATCGCCGGTTGGCATGGTACTGCTATGTTGTGTTACGTCACCCCCAAAGAACACTTAGGTTTACCCAATGCCGAAGATGTCCGCAACGGTTTGATTGCCTATAAAATTGCTGCCCACGCCGCCGACATTGCCCGCCATCGCCCAGGGGCCAGGGACCGAGATGATGAGCTTTCCAAGGCTCGCTACAACTTTGACTGGAATCGCCAGTTTGAGTTAGCCCTAGACCCGGAACGGGCCAAGGAGTACCACGACGAAACCCTACCGGCAGATATTTACAAAACCGCTGAATTTTGCTCCATGTGTGGGCCCAAATTCTGCCCCATGCAAACCAAAGTTGATGCGGAAATGCTGGAAGACCTAGAGCAGTTTCTTGCTAAGGACAAGGAAGTGGTGGCCCAGCGGTAACCATGGGTTTTTCCCCTCACAAGGATAATTAACTATCCTAGGCAGAGGTGTGCCAAATCCGGTCTAAAAATTTCCTCCAACTCGAGCGATTTCGATACAGTTTGGGTCAGTGTATCTTCCCATTGGGGAGATACTGGAAATCAGACCGATTTGGGTCCACCTTGGTAATTTTTTCATTTTTATCTGATTGATGGGGAATAATTTCGCCCAACTGAAGCGGTTAATTAACTTTTTTCGGACTGTGATTTTACCAGCCCGCATCAGTCAGTTGATATTACAAACATTTCTGAAATGGCAAAAGGATAACTGCATGGACATGGGGGCCGCCCTAGCCTACTATGCCCTGTTTTCCCTTTTCCCCATCTGCCTCGTTATGTTGAGTATTGCTGGTAGGTTGTTGGGATCAGAATCAAACTATTATTTGCAACTAATTAGCTTTGCCCAAAATATTTTGCCAGAACAACCTTTTACGGTTTTTCAGCAGGCATTGACCAATCTTAATCAAAGTAGCTTTAGTGCTGGGATCATCGGCTTTGGTATTTTAGTGCTAACTTCTAGCCGGATTTTTGATGCCCTTAATCAAAGTGTTAGTAAAATCTGGGCCGTGGTTCATCGACCCAAGGAAAATGCCGGGGTTAAACAACATGCTTTTAATTTTATTAGAAATAAGATTCTGGCTTTCTTGCTGGTGTTAAGCACGGTGATGGTGTTTTTATTGTCTATATTTGCTAACCTGGCTGCCAAAATTATTCTGACTGTTTTAGGAGAGTTTGAACAATCCATTCCTTGGATTACCTTTGATAGCTTGGCGTTAATTACTACCCTCCAGACTGGCATTTCCTATTTTGTTATTACCGCAGTTATTATCACGTTGTTTAAAGTTTTGCCTCCGACTCGCCTGCAATGGTGGGATATTTTTCCTGGAGCAATTTTGACTGCTGCTGCCATGATGGTTTTACAAAATGCGGTTGGTAGTGGCATCATTCGCATTGGAGAAAATTTGCAGGCCTACGGTGTGGTGGGCAATGTAATGGTATTGTTGCTGTGGATTTATTTGATTTTTCAAGTATTTTTTATTGGTTGTGAATTTACCTTTGTATTTACCTATATTTTTGGCAGTCGTCACCAGAAGGAAAAGCCATTTTAGGACTGGATGAATGGACTGGATGAATACAATTTTCTGCTTTTTCTCAAATATGAATCAAGCGGGCCAAGAGTTGAGGCGCAATTTTATCGATATTTGTAGAGTGTATTGAAAATTTCCACCATTGTCGCCCGCGAATTTAAAACTTCATCTAAAACTTTTGGAGGATACTAATTTGGAAAATATTGCCATTGTGGTGGTGGAGCCCCAGGGAGAAAGAAATTTAGGGGCGATCGCCAGGGCCATGAAGAATATGGGTTTAGGGGAATTAATTTTGGTCAATCCCCGTTGCGATTATCAGAGTGTTGAGGCCCAAACCATGGCAGTCCATGCCAAAGAAGTTCTAGCCCAAGCGAGGGTGGTGGATGATTTGGCCACAGCCCTAGGCGATCGCCAGCGCATCATTGCCACCAGTGCCCGGGAGCGAATTTTGCAATCTCCCATGGAAACCCCCCGCCAAGCATTGCCTTGGTTGCTGGCCCCGAATTTAAAAAGTGCCCTCGTGTTTGGCCGGGAAGACAGTGGCCTCAGTAACGAAGAACTCAACCAAGCCCACCGTTTTGTCCGTATCCCCGTCCATCCCCAATATCCTTCCTTGAACCTTTCCCAAGCGGTGATGGTCTGTACTTATGAGCTGTACCAAGCTAACCTGGCCATGGGGACAGACAATCAAGCCCCAGGCGATCGCCAGGAGGATGGGTCAATGGTGCCCTTAGCCACCAATGGTCAATTGGATAGTTACTGTCAGCACTTGGAGAAAACTTTGCTCAATATCCAAGTTTTATATCCCCACACCGCCCCTAGTAAAATGGCGAAATTACGCAGAATTTATCAGCGAGCCGCACTAAACAGCGAAGAAGTGGCCCTATTGCGGGGAATTTTGGGACAAATTGATTGGCTAGCGCAACAAATTAAACTTTAAATTAGTCATCCCGAGCAACCAAAGGGGGGATTGTGATGGCCTGGCCAATAAACTTTTGCCAAGTTCTTGTCCTGTATGGGTGCTTCGTTTTAGAGTGTTGAACTAATGGAAAGGCCGCTCCCCCCTTAATGACCGATCCTCCTCTGGGTTAATGCCCCTCCAGCCTCACCATGATTACTTCTATGCCCCGCCGTCCTAAGTCTCGCCGCGCCCAACGCCGTAATCTCCGGGTTATCTCCGGTACATCCACTCCCCCCATCGGCGCCACCGTTCCGGAGGTTGGGGAACAGGCCGATGCTTCCATAGAAACAGATCAGAAACAATCAAGCCCAAAATCAGGGGAAACCAAGGTCAACCCCCTGAAGGTGGTCAGCTCCACTGAGGTGAAATCCGTGGGCAAGGGCAAAAATGTCAGCCCCCGGCCCCGTAAACCGAGTAAACCCCTCAGTTGGTGGCAAAAGAGTTTGTTGACGTCTGTTCGTCTTGGCATTGTGGGCATTGGCATCGGGGCGATCGCCGGTACGGCCATTACTACTTTTAGCCCCACGAAATTTATCCAGGGAGACCAGGATGACGCCCCATTGGCCACGGCAAAGGATCCCCATCAAGCCCAGGCGGATCAGCCGGCTATTTATCCCCAAAAGGTGCTAGCTTCCATTGCGGGTTGGGTTACTACAGAAACCGATAAATTGCGGGGAACTCCAGCAACGGCCACACCGGAAACAGCCGAAAACCAGGAAACTACCGCGGCTAGTGCCCCCACGGCGGACTCCAACCAAGTTAAGCCCATCCAAGAGGATCAAGCGTTAACCCAGAAGTTAACTACCCTGGGTACGTCCAAAGCTCCAGCAATCAACTCCTACTCCTACTTCATCGATGTAGATAATGGCCAATTCGCCAATGCTAAAGGAGACACCCAACTACCCGCCGCCAGCACCATTAAAATTCCCGTGGCGATCGCCTTTTTTGAAGCGGTGGACCAGGGCAAAATCCAACTCCATGAAGAACTGCCCCTTACGGAAGATGTGATTGTGGGGGAAGCAGGCACCATGCAATACGACGTGGGCAAACGCTCCAGCTATCCGGCCTTGGAAGTGGTGACCAAAATGATTGTCATCAGCGATAACACCGCCACCAACATGTTGATCAAACGGCTGGGGGGTAAGGAATTCCTCAATCAACGCTTCCAGGCGTGGCAGATGTCCCAAACGAAAATTAATAATTACTTGCCGGATTTGGAAGGCACCAACACCACTAGTCCCCAGGATCTAGCCCTATTGTTGGTCAAGCTACAGGGAGGGGAATTGTTATCCCTCAAATCCCGCGATCGCCTGTTGAATATCATGCAACAGACTAAAACCCGCACCCTGTTGCCCCAGGGGTTAGAACCGAACGCCCAAATTGCCCATAAAACCGGCGACATTGGCACAGTCATCGGGGATGCGGGCATAGTGGATATGCCCAATGGCAAACGCTATGTGGGAGCAGTGTTGGCCACCCGACCCCATAACGATGTAGCGGGACGTTCACTAATTCAAGATATTTCCCGCACCGCTTACCAGCATTACAAGGGCATTACCCCTCCAGCT
>NZ_JADEVV010000054.1 GCF_015207985.1 Synechocystis salina LEGE 00031
AGTCCTTGGCCTGCTGAATTTCTTCTGGGGTCATAGATTTTTCCTGTTTTTCTTATTTTTACAGCAATTTTCTCTACTCACATCACTAAGCATTTATACTCAGGGCAAAAGTGGGATGCTCCCATTTTTTAGTCCCGTACCGAGCCTAGCTGACAATGGCCAATTGGGAGCCAAATTCGGTTTTATTCACCTCAATTCGTTGTTGGAAAGCCTCCTTAAACTGGGGCATATGGGTGACAGTTAAAATACAAGCAAAGTCCGAAGCAATGGCCGTGATGGCGGCCACCAGGCGATCGCAACCGTCCGCATCTTGGGTACCAAAACCTTCGTCAATAATCAGTAATTGCAAAGCGGTACCAGAACGTTGAGCCAATAATTTGGCCAGGGCTAAACGGATAGAAAAATTAATCCGAAAAGCTTCCCCGCCGGAATAGGTTTCATAAGGCCTGGTACCTTGGGCATCGGCAATGAGAATATCCAGGGTATCAATCATTTTTGGTTTACGTTTAGTGCTGCTTTTGCCTTCTTTTTGGGTAACAAATTGAATATGATGTTGATTACCCGTTAACCGTGCCAAAATGTAATTGGTTTCCGCTTCTAACTGGGGTAAAATATTCTCAATCATCATTGCTTGAATGCCATTTTTACCAAAGGCTTTGCTCAACTCTTCGTGGATGCGAAACTGTTTTTGGGCTTGATTAAACTGCTGTTTTGTTTCTTCATATTCCCCCTGCAAAGTGTCAATTTGGATTAATAATTGCTCCAAACCCCCTTTTTTGGCCAGGAGATTATCCAACTGTTGCCTTCTTTGTCCTAATTCTTGCTCCAACAATTGAATTTGTTCCCCATGGTCTGCATATTGACGAATTTGTTCCTCCAACTGGGCCAATTCCCTCTGCCTTTCTCCTAAGGCCTGCTGGCGATCGCCAATGAGCTCTCGATATTCCTGGGCCCGTTGCACCAGAATGGGTAATTGTTGCCGAGCCTGCTCTAGTTCTTGGTGCCGTAATTGCCAAGACTGTTGACGACGCAATTCCCCCAACAATTGTTGATGGGTTTCGCTGTTGTAATTCAGTTGGGATAGGACGGCTTCTGCCTGTTGCCATTGTTGATGTAGGGGGGAACTGGTGCCCAAACTTTGTAATTGGGAACGTAATGCCAGCAATTTTTCCTCCAACCCAGGGCGATCGGCCATTAGTTGTTTATGCTTAGCTTGGGCTTCTCTAAACTTAGCGTGGCGGATTTCCCCTTTTCTCAGTTGATCCACCGTGGAACGGGCCAATGCGTGGGTTTGTTCGTCGTAGGCTAAGCTAGTCAATTCCTGCTCCAGAACAGCTAATTCCAGTTGGAGAGAGGCGGCAAAAGTCCCTTGGTTTAAGCTCAGTTCTAGGTCAGCGATTTGCTCATTTAAATCCACCAATCGCTCATGGTTTTCTCCACTTTTTTCTAATTCCGCCTCCATTTGCCCATAATGTTGTAGCAATTGTTCTAAATTGCTTAGACCATCGGCAATTTCTCTATATTCATTACGAAGAATGGCCAATTCTTGATCCGCCAGGGTAATTTGTTCCTTTAAGATCCAAATTTGATTGCGTAATTCTTGACATTGATGATCAGTTTTTTCGATTACCTGCTGGTGATAATGGCCATCTAAACCCTGTTCGCACAGGGGACAAGTTGCCCCAGGAATATCTAACAAACTCAGTTTTTGCTCTAATTCCCGTAACTGTTTTTCAAATAATCTTTGATTTTCCTGCAATCTTTCTTTGAAATGACCCCGTTCCTGGCCTTTTTCTTCTACCCGTTTAAGGTAAACCTGTTTATTTTTCAGCTGGGAAATTTCCTCGTCCAAAGCCTGAAAAGCTCTTCTTTGGTCGGGGATGGCGGCAATGGCTATCTGTAACTGTTTGGCGATCGCCTGCCGTTGCTCTAGTTGCGCCTGACACTGAGCCCTAGCCCGTTCTAAATCCGCTTGTAGGACAGAACGTCGTTGTAAAAGGGGGGCAACTTGGTGCTGGAGGTTATCAAGCTGACTTAGTTTTTGCTTAGCAGTTTTTAACTTACCTAACTCCACTTCAATGTCCTGCTGTTGAGCTAGAATAGGTTGTAATTCAGCCAGTTGTTTATCCAGATGCTCCAATCGCAGAAGCTGTTGCTCCGTTTGTCGTGCTAATTCATTCTCTTGGCGTTGTAACTGTTGCTCTAAATCTTGTCGTTGCTGTTGTAAATTTTGATATTGTTGAAAGTCTTTAGCTAATTCTGCTTCCTGGCTTTGTAGGTTTTGATAACGCTGAAAATTAGTTTGAATAACGGCTTCTTGTTCCAACAATAATTCTAGTTTTTGACATTGCTGAGCAATTTCCTCATTCTGGTTCTGTAACCTGGCAATTTCAGTGGTCAACTCCTGACATTGTCGTTCTTGCCATCCAGCTTGCTTTTGCCATTGTTGCCGTTGATTTTGACTAGTTTGTAGCTGTTGTAACTGCCATTGTGTCTGCTCTTGTTGAGCTTGAACCACTTTAATTTCTGCGGTTAATTTTTCTTGATTAGCTACCACATCCGGTCGCTGGTTCAAGTCCTGCTCCAATATTTGCAAGCGTTCATTGAGAATATTAATTTTACCCTTGGCTTCCTTGGAAATATCCTTCGCTCTAGTTGCCAGTAATTCATATTGGTCTAACTTTAATAAATCTGCCAGGATCTGTTTACGTTCACTGGGTTTGCGCAACATAAATTCATCGGCCCTTCCTTGGCGCAGATAGGCGGAATTAACAAAGGTTTCGTAATCTAATTTCAGCGTGGTGGTGATTTTTTCCTGGGTAGCCCTGAGTCCTTTAGCGGAAAGGGTGCGGAAATGATCGCCGCTTTTGATTTGAAATTCCGTTACACTACTGCGGCCGCGTTGGCGACTGCGAATAATTCGATAGGTTTGGTTATTACTAATAAATTCAAAATCTACCCTTACTTGATCGGTGCCATTGTGGAGCACATCATCCTCACTTTCGGCCCGACACTTACCCCAAATTGCCCAAGTAATGGCCTCCAACAAAGATGATTTGCCTGCTCCATTAGCCCCACAAATACAGGCTGTGTGTAGACCGCGGAAATCTAGACTAACATTTTGGTAACTGAGGAAATTTTTTAAAATTAACTGTTGGGGCACCATGGTCAATCATCCCCCATTGTCCAACTGAGAAAAAGAACGATTAATCCCAGTATGGCAAAACGCCCCACCATTGCTCCTTGATTAACAAAATATTCAGGCAAGCTGATCAACACCTTGGTAAAGATAGCGTTGGTTAACAGAAAAAATACCACTAACAAAACTAAACTCATCGGCTAATTAGTCAATTAATTATCAAGACTGACCAAATAATATTTGACTCCATAATTTTAACTAACTACATTGAAAAGATAAAACTTTTGCCTTTGTTTGGTTGCGCCCGGCTCCCTTAGCAGCATACAGGGCCTGATCAGCAATTTTGATTAAATCACTGGGATGATAATGCAACAGGGGCACAGTGGTGCCAATCCCTAAACTTATGGTGAGGTAACGGTTCGTAGGGGAATCAGCATGGGAAATTTTTGCCCCCGCTAGATAGTGGTGGATGCGTTGAGCCACAGTGTAAGCTCCCGGTTGATCGGTGTAGGGCAAAATCACGATAAACTCTTCACCTCCGTAGCGAGCTAGGACATCGGAAGGGCGCTTCAAAGAATTTTGAATGATTTTAGCTACACTTTGGAGGCATTTGTCCCCCATTTGATGACCATAAAGATCATTATAGTTTTTGAAATAATCTACGTCACATAAAATTAGAGAAATGGGAGATTTTTGCCGCAAACATTGCCGCCATTCCTGTTCTAAATAGCTAGTGAAATAACGGCGATTGGGAATTTGGGTTAGTTCATCGTAAATAGCTAAATGTTTGAGTTGTTGGTTGACTTGCTCTAGCTGTTGTTTGGCAAATTCCAACTCCATGGTGCGCTCCTTCACCCTAATTTCCAAGGTTTGGGAATAATTTTTGATAGTTTCATAATATTGGGCAGTGCGGATAGCGGCCGCCACCTGGCCAGTAACGGTGGAAAAAAGATTCAAATCACTGGAATCGAAGTGCTTGGCCTGGTAGTGGGCTAAACCAAGGACGCCAATAATTGAATTTTGGACCGTCAGAGAACAGCAAAGCAAAGAACGAATTCTAGAAGGCTGATTGAGGTAGTCTGGATCCTTTTGAATATCATCAATTACCTCTACTTGATGGAATTTTAAGACCCGCTCAACAATTTTTTCAATTGCTTTAAAGTCCCGTAATGAGTCTTCCGTTTTATACAAAAATGGAGCTAGACTATCTTGGCTTTGGTCATAAAGGTATAAAAATATTTCATCGACACTGATAACCTGACGAATCTGGGCTCTAATTACTTCGATTAGCTCATGCAACCCAGTACAGGTGGCCATGGCATTAGCAAATTGTGAAAGAAAAACCACTTCTTCATATTTTTGTAGAGCATCCTTGGCCAACTGCTTTTTTTCATACTCCGTTTGCACAATGTAACCCACCACAGCGGCGATCGCCTCGGCGGAATGGGGCGCAAGGTCACCGGTTACGGTGCCCAAACAAATCTGATGGGCATAAATATCAGCCTTGGCCTGGGAACCCTGGGCATTGCCCCAAAGACAACGGCCCTCAGTATCAATAATGGCAAAGTTTTTGCCGATGGAATCGCCTAGCCGTTGGAGGAGGGTTTTGACGTCTGGCTTTTTTAATACTTTTTGAAAGGAAAAGTTTTGCATGGACCTTTTGTTTGACAAGCCATCCACCGACAGATGGTGATTGATGCACCACTGGATTTTTGATTAAAGCTCTAACCCTTTGCTCTTCCCCAAGTATTATTTTTTATTTAAAATTTTCGTTGGCTCAAAAGATGAAAATATTTAAAAAAAGTCTTTAAATAACTTAGTAAGGTAGAACAATAGTTAGGGCAACAGCCTTCATACCTGTTAACTATAGCCTACTCTTCAAATTCAATCATTGACAGCCAGGGCACCACTGTTCCATCAACGGCCCTCACTAAGGATTGATCGTGCCCTAATGGCGATCGCCGAGTAAAATTTAGCTCGCCTTTTCTGAACTACTCTCTGGAGTTTTGCTTTCTTCTAGTTCTGCCTTAATTTGCACTGACTTTTCGAGATTTTGAGCTTCCCGCTTCAGTTCCGTTTCAAACTCTTTGGACGCTTCCTGGAATCCCCGCAGGGCCTTGCCCAAACTGCGCCCTACTTCCGGTAATTTTTTGGGGCCAAACACCAACAGGGCGATAACAAAGATTAAACCTAGTTCGGGTAAGCCAATGCCGAAGATATTCATAGGACTGGGTGCGATTACAGGGAGAGAAAGATTCCTTTAACCGACTGTAGCAGAGCTTTGTCCCCCACAGAAACCCAAGGGGATGAAAGGCCCATAACCAAGGTCAATGCCATGGCATTAGCCGAGGGCAGTATCCCCCGTGCCCTGGAACATTAACCAAGATAGGAAAAAGTTGCTAACAAAAATGGCCAATAGGGATGTGACCACAGCAGTGGTGGTGGATTCCCCCACTCCCTTAGCCCCCCCAGTGGTGGTTAAGCCCCAACTACAACCGATAATGGCGATGATAATGCCAAATACCAAAGATTTGAACAAACAGGCAAACACATCCCATAGCTGGGTAAAATTTTGCACAGAGTTTAAAAAAATAGTTGGATTAATGGCATAAAGGCTAGAGGAAATCACCAATCCCCCCGCCATGCCCACAAACAGAGATAATCCAGTCAAAATGGGCAACATCAACCCACAGGCAATTACCCTGGGCACCACCAAATAATCAATCGGATCTGTCCTGAGCATATAGAGGGCATCCAACTGTTCTGTTACTCGCATGGTGCCAATTTCCGCCGCAAAGGCCGAACCCACCCGCCCGGCAATCACCACCGCGGTCAAGACCGGGGCCAATTCCCTGGTTAACGATAGGGATAAAACTCCACCAATGGTCGTGGTGGCTCCATAGTAAATAAATTCCCTAGCCACTTGAATAGTAAAAACCATGCCCACAAAACCCGCCGTGATCAAGGCGATCGCCATGGATTCTGGGCCGACCATATTCATTTGTTCCAGGGTATTGCGCCGGTTAATCCGCCCCTGCAAAATGTGCAAAAAAACCTGGCCGGTTAAAAAAAAGGCCGCGACCAAACGCTGGAACCAAAGACTGAGGGAGTGGCGAGAGCGTCGATCCGACATACTTCACTGCAATGATTATGAACTGGGGCATCTGGGGCCCACACCGGTATTCCAATAGCTAGGCTAGGGGAGAAATATTCTGCCCCGACCTCACCGATTTTCTACCCGGAACCGTTCCACGGAGGTTAACAGATCCCGGGAAATGGAGACCAGGGTTTGCAAAGATCCCGCCACCCGTTGGGATTCCTGGGACGTTTCCTGGGCGGTCAGCTCAATGGACTGCATGACGTTGGACACCGCCCCGGAATTCTCCTGTTGTTTGACGGTGTCGGCGGTAATGGAACGCACCAACGTGTTAATCCGGTTAGACACCTCAATAATATCCTCCAGGGCTCGTTTGGACTGCTCCGACTTGTCAGTCACGTCGATTACCTGTTGGATGCCCTCTTCCATGGCAGTCATTACAGAGCCGGTTTCACTTTGGATCTGCAAAACAATCTGCTCAATTTCCTTCAACGACTTAGCAGAACGATCCGCCAACTGCCGCACCTCATCCGCAACGATGGCAAAGCCTCGCCCTGCTTCCCCCGCCCGGGCCGCCTGGATAGAAGCGTTTAAAGCTAGCAGGTTAGTCCGGGAGGCAATTTGGGAAATAACCGCCACAATTTTGGAAATTTCCTGGGATGCTTCCGCTAAACGTTTTACCTTGCGGGCAGTTTCCGACACCGTTTCCCGAATTTGTAGGATGCCCCCCACCGTTCTTTCCACCGCTTCCCCACCTTTGAGAGCGGTTAAAGATGAAGTATGGGCCACTTCCTCCGCTTCCCGGGCATTTTCTGCCACCCGTTCAATGGATTCTGTCATTAACTGAACAGAGTTGAGGGTGACGGCCAATTCCTCTGCCATCCGTAGAGCATCGCTGGAGTTATTACGAGCAAACGACTCACTGTCTTTACAGTTATTGTTCACCTGCTTGGCGGCATTTTTTACCTGCAAGACAATTTCCCGTAGATTTTGGATAGTCAGGTTAAAGGCATCGGCCACCGCCCCCAGCTCATCCGCCGTTACTTCTGCTTGTACGGTCAAATCTCCCCGGGAAGCCCCCTCCACATCGTCCAGGAGCCGAATTACTTGGCGTTGCAATTTCTCCCGCACTTTTTCGGTGGTGGCAGCCCGTTCCTGGGCTTCACTAGTGGCAGTAAGAATAACCTGGGAAATATAGTTGAACCGCTGGGTCAAAGCCCCCAATTCGTCCTCCGATCGCACCTTGGCCCGGACATTGAAATTTCCTTCGTAGATGGATTCAAACTGATTTTGCAGGTCGTCAATAATGCTCTTAATCTGTTGCATCAGGAGTCGATTGATCAAAAAGACCCCGATCGCCGTGGCGATGGCTGTGAGGAGGGCGAGGTTGAGGAGGGAAGCTTTACCCGGTTCTTTCTCTGGGGCCTGGCCCTCTGCGGGAGCTCCTTCCGCCGGAGCTTCGGTGGTGGTTTCCCCTGGAGGAGCCGGCACATTTTGAGGTGCTCCCCCCAGCCCCACTATGCTACCCAATACCAACACAACGAACCCGGAAAATACACCGGAGGCGATCGCCATGTAAATTTGCTTTTTAAACAGGGAAGCATTGGTGAACCAACCGAGAAAACCCGCATCTACTTCGCTGGTGGGGCGGTCATTAAAGGGACTAGTGGCGCTGGATAAATCCCCGGTGGCGGCCCCCTCTGGTTTTAACCAAGTGGCCATGCCCGGTTGGGGGGCATTACCTCCATGGTCCACTGCATCACCGCCTTGGGTGTCATTGACCCGGTCCACAGGGCTCATATCCAGACCGGTGGTTTGGGTAAAGAGGGAAGAATCGGGCAACTCTGGGGCAATGTCCGTCAGGTTAAAATCGGACAACTCATCGTCAACCCCTTCCTCAAACGCATCAAAGCTCGGTAAGTTGTTGCCAGCGCCATAATTGCCAGAGGTGGGGGTAGGGGCCGCAGCCAAGGCTTCAGGATCGTCTAAACCTAGGGCTTCACTCCAGTCGCCCCCATCCCAAGCTTGATATTGGGGATGTTCGGTGCCCTCTGTCCCGCCAATGCCCGCCGCCGAGACATCCGCCGCCAAATCAGCAAAATCCGCTATCCCTTCACCGAAAGCCGGTGGCACCACAAAGGTAGATTCACCGGTTTGGGGCATCATGGTCTGTTCATCGTCCGAGTCCAGGTCATCGGTAAAAGCTTCCGGACTCCAATCTAGGTTTTCAATTTCGTAACTCCTGGCCCCACTGGTGCTAAAAGAACCGGATCCAGAGCTACGGCCAAAGGGACGATCCATGCCAGGATTGGTGGGGGTAGGTACACTACCCAAGGTGGGCTCACCAAAATCCTCCTCGGTGAATATTCCCGTTTCCCAGGCCATGGAGCGATCAACGGAATCAACCTCACTTTGCCAATCCTGGCCAAAGGAGTCCTTCGCTCCGTTGCCCCCCGGCCCCTCCTCTTTGATTTGCCCCAGGGCCTGGTTAGCACAGTCGATTAAATCCTGGCGATCGGAAAGCCGGATTACCCCCTGATAAGCTTGGTGGGCTAGGGCGTATTGTTCCAGGCCGACATAGATGTGTCCCCGGAGCAATAGCACATTGGGATCTTCAGGAAAATCAGCGGCCAATTGTTCAATGTGGGAAGAAGCTTCTTGATAATTCCCCTGTCCATAGGCGGCGTAGGCCAACCCATAAAGCTGCGAAAAATTGGTTTCTGTTGCCATTTTGCCGGTTTCCTCAGTCGGATTTTAGGTGGGCCAAGGTGAATAAAATTGATCGCCTCAGCCGGATATATCAAGTTGCCCAGCGGGCGGATCGGAGTAGCGCCACATGGTCTAGAAGGCGCAAAATTTGGGGGGGAGAAGACGGGGCACCGTCAGCGGGAATCTGCCACTCTCCCTGGACGTAGGGGGCAATGTGATCCGGCACATCGTTGGCCGGCTGAAGATTGTCCGTATCCAACCATTCCATATTACCGAGGGAGTCGATCGCCAAACCCAAAAGTGTTTCTTGATCTTCCACCGCAATGACGGGAATTTCCGCCCGGTCAGTGTTGAGATTGGCATTATTCCCCAGAAAACGACCCAGGTCTGCTACCCAAATGACCTGACCCCGGAGGTTAATAGTTCCTAACAATAGGGGCGAAGCGTTGGGGATGGGGGTAATGCGGTCTGGTTCCTGTTGCATCACTTCCCGAATGGAAACCGCTGGCAGGGCAAATTCTTCCCGGGAGGGCAAATAAAACCTGAGATGAAGCTCCCCTTCCAGGGCCTGCAGTTCCTGAAACGCCGGATCCAATTCCTGCTTGCCATCAATGAAAATATCAGCGGGATTAGAACTAACCATAGATTTCCCTACCTAAGACCCTGAACAACCATAACCCAAGTCTCATAAAATCCCCACAATTAATTGCGCAGGAGTTGTTTAATGGTGCCCACCAATTCCATCGGCTGAAAGGGTTTGGCTATATAGGCGTCGGCCCCCTGACGCATGCCCCAAAAACGATCAAATTCCTCCCCCTTAGAGGAACACATAATCACCGGCACATTTTTTGTTTTCGGATCGGATTTGATGCGCCGACAAACCTCATAACCGTTCATGCGGGGCATAACAATATCCAGCACCACCAGGTCCGGACTAAAACTCTGCAATTTTTCTAAGGCCTCTACCCCATCACAGGCGATGGTGACCTGCCAGCCATGGTCTTTGAGGATGCCAGATATCATCTCGCGCTGACTAGAGCTGTCTTCAACCAGCAAAACTGCGTTCATAAAAGTCCTTTCTGCTTGGCATTGCAAACCTGGATCCGAAGCAAATTGGCGAATCCTGCCTGGTTTATTTTCCATCATAGTCGCTCCCTTAACAATTCAGTCAGTATTATTTTTTGCTGGGGAGCCCATTGGTGTTGACAATTTACCGCAAAATTGTCGGTGGTGTAACAGGGGATGGGGATAGGGACTGGGGACAATGGTCAACGGATCATGATTTTTTACAGTAGGATTCAACTAATGAAATTAGTTCTTGTTGGGTAAAGGGCTTAGTCAGATAGTCTGTGGCCCCGGCCATCCGGGCTAGGAGTCGGTCAAGGTATGCTTCCTTGCCGGTGAGCATAATGATCGGAGTGGTCCGTAGACGCTGGGAATGGCGGATCATGCGACAGATTTCATAGCCATCTAGGTGGGGCATGGTGATGTCGCAGAGGATCAAGTCGGGTTGCAGAGTCAATAGGGTGGTCATGGCCTGCAGGGGATCTTGGAGCACCACCACTTCACAGTTTGGGTTTTGACTGGTCAAAAAAAGTTCAATTTGTTTACCGATGGCATAGTCGTCGTCAAGGCAAACAACTTTATGAATGGTGTGGTCTGTCAAGGTTTCCCAGGCTGGATCCGCCCCAGCGTGGGATTCATGGGCTGGAAATATTTCGATCGCCCCCGATTCGATGTAGGGGTAGAGGCCATGGGCAATGGCGGGCAGATTTTTTTGTAGGTAGCGGGAGATCTGCCGTAGGGGGATGGCCCCATCCGTCCAACTACGGAAATGCTGGGCAAATTTGGCCGGTATTTTGTTGGCTAATGCCGGATCCTTGGCGATCGCCACTGGTTGGTCGGGGGACTGGATGCGGAGATATAACTGCTTCCAAGCTTGGATTTGCTGCCCCGCCTGGGCCAATAGGGGAGTGACGGGAAAGGAAGTGAGGGCAGGCTCTAGGGCGGAACCTAAGGCGAAGACAAAATTTCCCTGGCGTAAACTCAGCACATCAAACAACACCTCCTGCACCATGCCCAAAACAATGCGGTGGGCTTGGACGGGGGTAAGAATATTTTTGGAAAGTAATTGCCACAAACAGGCGTATTCAGGAATATGGTTCAGGGCCAGGCTTTCTAGTTCCATTTCCCCCAGGGGAATAGCAATGCCATGGTGGCGGAGATAGTCTTGGAGGCGGAGCAACTGGCCACAGTCTTGGTCGGCGGCATAGACCAACTTGCCGTCCACAAAGAAGAGAAACCAGTAGCCTACTTTGTCGGGCAAAATCCGACCACGACCCTGATGGGGATGAACCTCAACGAAAAGTTCTCCCGTCCGCTGGCCCAATGCAATGAGCCGCAGGATACTCCGGAGATCAATTTCGTTCAGGGTTCCCTGCATGGCGTTTTCACAAGATTGATGTGTATATCTTATCGAACTTGCCGCAAGCTTACTCACCAACCAACGCTGGGGCTTTCCCCCCTTTTTGCCATGCCTCCAAGGGGCCCTGGAATTTGACCTGAGCCCGGAGTCCAATGGGGGGGTTAAAACATTTCGTCAATTAAATTTTGGTAGGTTTGGGTGACCACCGGTCGCTTGAGCTTCAAAGTTTGGGTCATCATGCCGTTTTCCAGGGAAAATGGTGCCGGGACAAAACGAAAATCCTTAATTTGGTCATCGGCTCGATACCCAGGGCGATCGCGCACTTCCCGTTGCAACTCCGACCGCATTAACCCCACCACTTGGGGGTCATACAAACCGCTGGCTTCCATGGCTTCATTACTGGCCGATGGTTCCGGCAGGGTGATTTGCAAATTTTTAGTCTCAGCCCACTTTTGCAACGCATCAAAGTTGGGCACAATCAAAGCCCCCAAGAATTTTTGATCCTGTCCCACTAACATAATTTGGTCGATGTAGGCACTGCGTAAACAGGCATCTTCAATGGGTTGGGGTTCAATGTTTTCCCCGTTACTGAGCACAATGGTGTCCTTGGCCCGACCGGTAAGAATCAAATCGTTTTGGGGCGTTACCCAGCCTAAATCACCGCTGTCGAACCAGCCCTCTGGGTCTAACACTTTGGCGGTGGCCTCCGGTTTGTTGTAATAGCCCTGCATCACTTGGGGCCCTCGGATCAAAACTAGTCCCTGGGTTTCGGGAGGCAAGTCCCGTTTAGTTTCCGGATCAACGATGCGGATTTCCGTTAGGGGCACAGGGCGGCCGGAGGAGTAACGTAGATTGTGTTTATGCACCCTGGCATTGGTAACGGGGGCCGTTTCCGTTAAGCCATAGCCCACCAGGACGGGGATACTAGTGATTTCGTAAAAATCGTCTAAATGTCTGGCCAGGGCTCCCCCCCCAGAAATGAGGGTTTCCAGTCTGCCTCCGGCGGCCTGCCGGACTTTGTGATAGACAATTTTGTCCCCCAAGTGGTGCAGAGGACTAAGCACCAGGGCTCGGCAACGGGCCACCCATCGGGCGATCGCCGAAGCGTGGAGATGATTCAAACTGAGGTTATGGGCAATGCGTTTGGCGAGAATATATTGGTGGGAAACGCCGAAAAAGAAATTAATTAGCTTTTGTTGCCCAGGGGATTTTTCTCGGAAGGTTTTTTGCACCCCTTCATAGAGGGATTCCCATAACCGGGGCACCCCGACAATATGATGGGGTTTAATCTGCTTCACATCATTTTTGAAATGGCGAATGCTGGTGTAGTTCAACGTACAGCCCCGGGAGAGAAAGAAATACTCGGCGCTTCTTTCGAGGGAATGCCAACAGGGCAAAATACTCAACACCTGATCCCCAGGGCGGGGAATAATGACTGAACCCAATTCCCGTACTTGGTGCAACAAATTGCCGTGGCTGAGCATGACCCCTTTGGGTTGCCCGGTGGTGCCGGAGGTGTAGATTAGGGTAGCCAAATCCTCTTCTTGGCGGGGGACTGGGGTGGGGGTTTTGCCTTCTCCCTGGGCCATGACTTGGGCAAAGTTATATTGGGGAATGGCGCTGTCCTGGTCCACCGCTTCGTCGGAAAGGAGGACAATTAGGTTCAAATCAACCTTTTCGCTGTCCAGGGCTAGTTTGCTCAGGGTTTGCCGATTTTCCACAATCAGGGTGCGGCTGTTGCTATCTGCCAGAATGTAGAGCAATTCCTGGCGATCGGCTTGGGCAGAACGGACGGCGTTGACTGCCCCGGCCAGCATACTACCTTGGTCAGCGATGAACCAACGGGGACTATTGTCGGCGAAAATAGCTAGGTGTTGATGGGGAGTAACCCCCAGATCCTGTAGGCCAGTCGCAAAGGTCTGGATTTTGTCCCGCAATTGGGCGTAGGTCAGGGCCACGGGGGGATCACTGTGGCGATCATTAAGGGCCACAATGTCGGCAAAATTTTCCCCAGTGATGGCCCAGGTGTCCGCCAGGGAGTGGATGGAGTTGTAGTTAATTGGCGCAACCATGATCAGATAGAAACAAGGGAGAAATCTTTATTTTTAAGGCTAGAGAGGCTAAAGAACGACAGTTTAAATCTATTCAATGTATTTGACCTTGATTTTCCGCATTGGGCCCACTTTTACAGCAATATGTTGACAGTTTATACCCAGTCTGACCAAGCTTTATCCTGGATAGAACGCCATGGTCATTGTCCACCGGCATTTGTCTGTGTGTTGGGCTTTACGGACACGGGGTTAATCCCCGGTATTTCCGCCGCCGGCAAAACCCCCGCTGATCGAAAGTTTACGGCGATCGCCGATGCAGAATTTTTAATTAGGGGCACTACCGCAGGGGCAACCTATCCCTTACCTCCCCTCATTTCTGGGGTTTCCCCTGTGTTCATCACTAAAGCGTTGGTGGATGCCCTCGGCACACCGGTGTATTTGTTTAACTCCGGTTTACCCGTCCCTCCCTCCGTAGCCGCCATTGATCTGGGAGGGCAACCGGCCCGCTGTCTCTCCACAGGGCAGGCCCTATCGTTGGGGACAGTGGAGCATCTTTTTCGGCAGGGTTTACAGTGGGGCGAAAAGTTAGCCCAGGAGCATACCGACAGTTACTTAGTACTGAGTGAATGCGTGGTGGGGGGGACTACCACCGCCCTAGGAGTATTGTTGGGGTTGGGCATCGCTGCCGGGGGTAAAGTAAATAGCAGCCATCCCCATTGCAATCATCAACAAAAATTAGCTCTGGTACGCCAGGGGTTGAACCATTGTTCCCCCAATCAAGATCCAATGGCTGTGGTGGCTGCCGTTGGGGATCCGATGCAAATCGTGGTGGCTGGGATGGCGATCGCCGCTAGCCATAGTACGGGGGTGATGTTGGCGGGGGGAACCCAAATGTTGGCAGTGTATGCCTTGATCCAAGCCCTAGCTCAGCAAAGGGATCTGAGGGTGGATTTTTCCCGCCTGGTGGTGGGCACAACCAAATGGGTCTGTGAAGATACCAGTGGTGATACGGTGGGTCTGGCCAATTTGCTTTCTCCGGTGGTTTTGTTAGCTCCCCAACTCAGTTTTGCTTCTTCCCTTTATCCCCAACTGCGAGTCTATGAACAGGGCTTTGTCAAAGAAGGGGTGGGGGCCGGGGCCATGGCGATCGCCGCCCAGCTTTATAAAAATTGGGATCAGGACCAGTTGCTAGAACTAATTGAGAATTTAATTGCCCGGGAATTGGGACAGGGCCTGGAGATCCCCCAACAATGACGGTGATTATTGCGGGGGAAAGAAGTGGTGCCGGTAAAACCACCATTACCTTGGCCATTTTGGCCTATTTGGCCCAACAAAAACTAACCGTGCAGTCCTTCAAAGTGGGGCCCGACTACATTGACCCCATGTTCCATAGCCAAATTACCGGGCGACCCTGCCGTAACCTTGATCCCTTTTTAACTTCCGAAGGTTATGTCAAAGATTGTTTCCACTACCACAGCCAAGGCACTCCCTACAGTTTGATTGAAGGGGTAATGGGACTATTTGACGGCGTGCCCTACCAAGGCATGGGGGATTATGCTTCTACTGCCCACATTGCCAGATTATTGAAGTTGCCCGTAATTTTTGTGGTAGATTGCCAGCGTTTATCTGGCTCCATTGCTGCCATTGTCCAGGGTTATCGCCATTGGCAACCAGAGATTGCCTTAGCCGGGATAATTTTGAATCGAGTAGCAAGCGATCGCCACTTAGAATTACTCAAAATTGCCTTGGCACCCTTGGATATTCCCATTCTGGGGGTATTTTTCCGTCAGCAGCATTTAACTTTGCCCGATCGCCATTTGGGGTTGGTGCCCTGTGGCGAGTTGCCGCAAATTCAGCAATATTTTGACCAATTAGCCCATTTGGCCGCTCAGCAATTGGATTGGCCTAAGCTTATCCCCTTACTAAAAACTCCAACCAACATACTCCCCCCCACTAATTTATTTAACATTCCCATCCAAAACCCCCAGGCTCGGTTGGCGATCGCCCAGGATCAGGCGTTTAACTTTTACTACGCCGATAACTTGGATCTACTCAACCACTGCGGCTTTGAACTCATTCCCTTTAGCCCCCTAGAAGATAATAAACTTCCTCCGGCGATCGATGGAATTTACCTGGGCGGTGGTTTTCCTGAGCTGTTTGCGGAACCCCTCAGCCGTAATCAGTCGTTAAAAAATCAGTTCAAGCAACTAATTAACCAAGGGTTACCCGTATATGGGGAATGCGGCGGTTTAATGTATCTCAGCCAAGCCATTACGGACTTTACCGGGCAAACTTTTCCCATGTTGGATATTCTCCCCACCGCCGTCACCATGGGGGGCAAACTCAGTCTCGGATATCGCCAAGCCCAGGTGGTCAATTCCCACAGTTGGTTGTGGCCAACAGAACCCCTGCGGGGCCATGAATTTCACCGTTCCCAGATGACGAAACTCCCTGGCCAAGCTCTCTACCGCCAGCGGGGGCTCCTGGCCATTGACCAGGGGACAATGGATGGCTGGTGTTTGGGCCCTGTTCAGGCTTCCTATCTCCACCTCCATTGGGGCAATCAAATTTCCCCGGTGGAAAAATTTTTAGCTACTTGCCTTGCCTTTCAAAAAAAGTTGAGCTAACTTGGGAGGAGTCCACCCTTTAAGTCAGTACCATTAAGGAATACAGGAGGTGATGCCCATGGTAGAAAGTAGTATGTGCATGGGTCGTTTGGTTGAAGTTAGCCGGCTGTGTGCCGGGGCCGTTCTTTAGAGTAACTATTCCCCACAACCCGAATTAGCTACATTTAAAGTTCCTTCCGGCAGTCAGGTTTCAACCGAACTGACCCCCTAGACCGCTCTCCCGAATCGCTGCAATCCAGCCTTTGGGGGAGCGGATAGTTTTTTGGTGGGAAATTAGATTATTGTGGGGGGCTTTGGTCGGTCGATTCACGATTCCAGTCGTAGCAACTGCCCGTTATTGTTATCGGTTAAAACATAAACATGGCCATCGGGGCCTTGGCGAATATCCCTCACCCTGTCGCCGATGGCAATAGTGGTTTCGCTAATAATTTCGTTATTTTCCCCAACCCGTAAATGGCGAATGCCCCTGTCCACTAACCCGCCAGCAAAAATGGTGCCTTGCCAATTGGGATGGCGATCGCCACGATAAATGGCTAAACCGGAAGGGGCAATGGCCGGAGTCCAAACCTGGAGGGGATCTACCATATCAGGGCGAGATGTGACGGGGGCAACGGGCTGACCCGTACTGTATTCCTTGCTGAAGGACACCACTGGCCAACCGTAATTTTCTCCCTTTTGAATTAGATTCAGTTCATCCCCGCCCCTAGAACCATGCTCCGTAGCCCAGACCTGTTGGGTAATGGGATCATAGGCCATGCCTTGGATATTGCGATGGCCATAACTCCAAATTTCCGGGGCCGCCTCGGGACTATCTACAAAGGGATTATCGGCGGGTATGGTGCCATCATCATTGATGCGAATTACCTTGCCGAGGTGACTAGCCAGGTTTTGGGCCTGTTGGCGGATAAAGTCTCCCTCCAGTTGCACAGGGGGATTGCCGCCATCACCAATGGAAACTAGCAGGGTTTCGTCCGGCAACCAAGTTAACCGGGAGCCAAAATGCTGACCGCCGGATTTGGTTTGTCCCACTTCAAAAATGACTTGCCAATCCGTCAGTTTTTCTCCGTCAAAAACCGCCCTGGCTACCCTGGTGCGATTAGCCTGCTGAGTACCGTGGGAGTAGGTGAAATAGACGAAGCGATTTTCTGCAAAACGGGGGTGCAGGGCAATGTCCAGTAAACCTCCCTGTTGGGAAGCAAATAGTTGTTGGGCAGAGACGGTGGCAACTTCTTCTACCCCGCCGATCGCCTCTGGATCTAAGACACCATTACGGACAATGCGGAGTCGCCCCGGTCTTTCGGTGATTAAAATGTCGCCATTGGGTAACCAAGCCATACCCCAGGGATGTTCCAAGCCGCTGATTATCGGCACAGCTTTAATTTCTTTTTGGGGAGTTTGGGCCACCTCCATCGAATTAGTCGGCCTGGGGGAAGTTTGACCTGCTTCAGTGTTTACAAGATCAGCTTGGGAAAATACTCCACAGCTTGAGAGGGCAATGCCACTGGCCAGGGGGAGGGTAAGCTTGAACAGAAATGGAATAAACATAGGGCCGATTAATCGCGTTCCTTTCTACAGCTTTATTTGGCTTGGAAGGCTAGTCAAGGGAAGAAACTTGGTTATAATTTACAGCACAACGCCTCAAGCAAGTTAATTATATCAATGACTCCGACAACATCAATAGATTGGATTAGTATTGCAAACGAAAGGGCAAAAGATGCAAACGTAATGAAAATAGAAAGAGGTAAATCAGCTGGTAGCGTTTACATGGCGGGATACGCCCTTGAATGTAGTCTTAAGGCTTTACTACAAAGTAAAGGAATAAAATTTCCAAGGCGGGGACAGGAAGGCCATAATTTACGGAGGCTTTGGGAAATGTCTGGATTTAAATGCTCAGATCTTGCTGACAAAACAGGTGCCAAGACATTTTTTGTAGAAGAATGGAACACATCCCTACGCTATGAATTAACCTGCAATAGTAGTCTTTCAATCGTTGAATTAGTAGATGGCGCAAGGCAATTAACAGGGTGGATACAAAGTCAAATTCGTCGCACTAATCGGAGAGGAAAATGAATTATTTAACCATTAGAGAACACATTCAAAAAAACATGATAAAAGCAACTTTAGAGGTTGCCGATTTGCGAGTTCAACCTGATTCTTTTTCGGGTTGGCGTATTGCTATTGTTTCTTCTGATTTTGAAGGTAAATCCCATGAAGAACGTAAAAAAATCGCCTTAGATGGACTTGAAAATCTAACTGTTCAATGGTTAGATATGTTAACCCCAGAGGAACAAGAATGGGCCGGTTCACTTCCTATTGATTCTTCCCTTGATGATCTACCATTGTGGCCCGAAGCCCTTGCTCGGCCTAGTAATCCGGAGAACATTCTATTTCCGTCTGATTTAGATGAAGATCTTGAACGACCCATCGTAGCGACATTTTATTCCCTTCGGGGCGGTGTTGGTCGCTCAACGGCCCTTGCCTATACCGCTCAAATTCTTGCCAGTCGGGGTAAAAGAATTTTTTGCATCGATATGGATTTGGAAGCCCCTGGCTTAGCGGCCTTATTTGGAAAGGAAGATGAGATCAAGGAGAATCAAGGTTTAGTCTCTCTTTTGTTAAGTTTGGACCAAGGAGAAAGACCAGACATTCGCCATCATATTTTGAAGGTTTCTGAGACGGATGAACTTTATTGTCTTCCCGCCGGTTTACCCAATGCGAACTATGCACGTCTGTTGAATTTTATTGATCTGGATGCTTGGTATCGTGAAGACAAAAACCCCCTACGGGAACTCATTCAGCTACTGAGCAGCGATGTGACCTTTAAGCCCGATGTCATTCTTCTGGATGCTCGCACTGGAATCACGCCTTTGAATGGGCCATTACTGTTCGATTTAGCAGATCTGGCGATTATTGTCTTTTTTCCCCATCCCCAGTCCCAACGGGGGACAGAAGCTCTTATCCATGCCCTACTGGCGGCTAAATCTCGACGCACTGAGCAAAGACTAACCCCAGAGCCAAGGTTTATTGTTTCTCCCGTACCAGCTAGTAAGGCCCCCGAAGTTATAGAAAGATACCAACATCGAGCTATTGAGTGGATAGGAGATTGGTTATCAGTTTTAGGCGAAAGAAGATCTGCCTTAGAACCCATTCAGGAGACAGACATAACACATTTTGTTCCTTACCGAGAGGAAATTGCGACCTCAGATCAGATACTATCTAGTCGAGAAACTTGGCGTGATTATGAGGCGGTTGCCGAATGGCTAGAACGTTTTCTGCCAACGGATAATGAGCAAAGGCTAAACGTTAATTTATCTGATACAAAAGAAAAAATTCTGGAAGAGTTGAATTTTTCAGCGGGAACGGCAGAATATCAAGAGAGATTTCTGGAGACTTTTGTTGAAACAGATCTAGTTAATGTGGCATTACGACCCCAAATACCGCTCGTGCTTGGACGTAAAGGCACTGGTAAAACTGCTATTTTTCGTCGTTTACTCGAAGGTTCCCCTTCAAACTCCTTTGTTGTTTTATCACCCAGTCCTCTTAAAGGAGGTAGAGCATGGCTAATCAGTCCTGAAGGATTTAAAGCTGTTGAGAAAGCTCTACAAGAAACCAAGAAAAGTTGGCGTGAATTTTGGTTACTACAAACATGTCTAGCTTGCTATTGGTCTTGGCAAGGAAACAGACCTCAACCAAATGCACGCTTAATCGCCATAGCCGAAATAGCCCCCACTACTGAACTGGAAGTGATTCACTGTATTCAAAGCTTGCTTCATATTGACTCTGTTGGTTTACTGGCAAGGGATTGGCTAGTGCATTTTGATCGTGATACGCCATCCGAGAAGCTACTTTTATTAGATGGATTAGACACCGGTTTCGGCAATACTTCATTAGATCGAGAGAGACGAATTAGGGCAATTGAAGGCTTACTTTCATTAATTACTGATTTGGGTGATGATCTCCAGAAACTCAAATTTAAGGTTTTATTGAGGGAAGATATTTGGCGAGGTTTAAGTTTTGATAATAAAAGCCATTTTTTTGGGCGTTCAGTGACGCTTGCTTGGCCAAACAAAGCGGATTTCTTTAGAGTTTTAATTGAACAAGTCTTTCAATCAAAAGGTTTCCAATCCCTTGTGAAATCCACTGAAGAGGGAAGATTGTTATTAAGTAACGATCACCTTAGTGACACACAAGTAATTGAAAGTTGGAATCTTTTAGTTGGGGAGCGCATGAAAGGCGGAAAATCAGCATTTACTCGGAATTGGGTCTGGAACCGACTTGCCGATGGCGGCAAAAATCATAATCCGCGGACTCTCTTACAACTTTTTGTCCAAGCTAAAGACTGGGAAAATCGAGAGCAAAAACAAAACCCCTATTGGAAAACGATTATCAGACCTAGGGCCTTGACTGCGTCCCTGGAGAAAGTGTCAATGGAAGCATTAAATGCCTTAATCCAAGAAGAATTTTCTGAACTTCAAGACTTGATTGATGCTTTAAGAACTATCGGTCGATCACCCTTTAAAGCAACGGAAGTTACTGGATTTGAGGAAGAGTTGGGCCTTGCCAGGGAAGTGGGCTTGTTGTCTGTTTATGAGGGAACCGAAAAAGAAATTGAACGTTACAAAGTCCCAGACCTTTATCTTTCAGGTATTGGTATGACGAGGATGGGGCAAGCCTAATTTTCTACTTCGGGATATTCGTTCTTCTGTATTAATCGGACAACTTTGATCATTTGGATCGACATCATATAAACAGGGAAAAATTTGTCCCCCCACTGGGAAACGTCAAGGAACCCTGAGCAAAAATCTAAAAAAACTTAATAGATTCATTAAGCGGGCTGTCTCAATCAAGGTTATGACCGCTACAATTCAAAAACCGGGGAATGCCCTGCCATAGAGGTCTTCGCCCCCTCATCCCAAACTTTTGTACGGTTACCAGTCCTATGAACAGTTCTCACCTCGCCCCCCAAGTCCAAGGTCTTTACGATCCACAAAATGAACATGATGCCTGTGGGGTGGGTTTTATTGTGCAGATGAAGGGCAAAGTTTCCCACGACATTGTGGAGCAGGGCCTACAAATGTTGGTTAATTTGGAGCACCGGGGAGCCTGTGGCTGTGAGCCAAACACGGGGGATGGGGCCGGTATTTTAATCCAAGTTCCCCACAAGTTTATCCAAAAAGTAGCTGGGGCTGAGGGGATTACTATTCCCGCTCCAGGGCAGTATGCAGTGGGCAATATTTACGGCTCCCCCGATCCGTTGGCCAGGGCCGAAGCTCGGCAAAAATTCAATGACATTGTCACCCAAGAGGGTTTGCAGGTTTTAGGCTGGCGAGACATTCCCACCCATAACGAGCCCCTGGGGGATACCGCCAAGGGCAGTGAACCTTTTATGCAACAGGTTTACATTGGTCGGCCGGAAGGCTTGACCGATGACTTGGATTTTGAGCGCAAACTATACGTCATTCGTAAGTTGACCCACGGGGCCATCCGATCACAAAAGATTGATAGTCATTGGTATGTGGCTAGTTTGTCTGCCCGCACTTTGGTTTATAAAGGCATGTTGACCACCGCCCAAGTGGGACAGTATTACCCTGAACTCCATGACCCGGAGATGGAAAGTGCTCTGGCCCTGGTCCATTCCCGGTTTAGTACCAATACCTTTCCCAGTTGGGAGCGCTCCCACCCCTACCGCTACATTGCCCATAACGGCGAAATCAATACCATGCGGGGCAACGTCAATTGGATGCAAGCCCGTCAGGCCCTGTTTGAATCGTCCCTATTCGGGGAGGACATGGCTAAAGTCCAGCCGGTGATCAATATCGATGGCAGTGATTCCACCATTTTTGACAATGCGTTGGAACTACTATATCTGGCCGGCCGCTCCCTGCCCCATGCGGTGATGATGATGATTCCGGAGCCTTGGAGTGCCCACGAGTCCATGAGCGGGGAGAAGAAAGCATTCTATAAATACCATTCCTGCTTAATGGAGCCTTGGGACGGCCCGGCCTCCATTGCCTTCACCAACGGCAAAATGATGGGGGCAGTGTTGGACCGTAATGGTCTGCGGCCTTCCCGTTATTACGTTACCAAGGATGATCTGGTGATTATGGCTTCGGAAGCGGGAGTATTGCCCATTGAGCCGGAGCGGGTGGCCAAAAAAGGACGGCTACAACCAGGGCGGATGTTCTTGGTAGATATGGAGCAGGGGCGCATCATTGCCGACGAAGAAATTAAACAGAATATTGTCAGTCAGCATCCCTACGGTGAATGGTTGACGGCTAACCTAAAGTCTCTGGATCAATTACCTGTTCCCGGCAATGTCCCCGGCACCGATGCGGAAAGCTTACGCCAGCGGCAAATGGCCTTTGGTTACACCTTTGAGGAGTTGCGTATTCTGATGGCTCCCATGGGTCGGGACGGAGTGGAGGCGATCGGTTCCATGGGGGCAGATACTCCCCTGGCGGTGCTGTCCGATAAGCCCAAGCTGCTTTACAACTATTTCCAACAGTTATTTGCCCAGGTGACCAATCCCCCCATCGATTCCATTCGAGAGGAAATTATTACTTCGGCGGAAACCACCATTGGCGGTGAAGGTAATCTGCTCGACCCCCGGCCAGAAAGTTGTCGTTTGATTGAATTGAAAACGCCGATTCTGACCAACGAAGATTTGGCCAAGCTCAAAGCTCTCGATAACGATGAATTTAAATCCGTTACCCTAGACATTCTGTTTGACCCCAACCAAGGGGAAACTGGACTAAAAACTGCTTTAGATGACTTATTTGCCAAAGCGGACCAGGCGATCGCCGGAGGGGTCAATTTAATTATTCTCAGTGACCGGGACGTTGCGGCGGAAAAAGCGGCAATTCCGGCCCTCCTAGCGGTATCAGGGTTACATCACCATCTAATCCGTAATGGTTCCCGTACCAAAGTGGGGTTAGTGCTCGAATCTGGGGAACCGAGGGAAGTGCATCATTTTGCCGTACTGCTGGGCTACGGTTGTGGAGCCATTAATCCCTATTTAGCCTTTGAAACTTTAGACGGCATGATCGCCGAAGGTTTACTGGCTAATGTAGACCATAAAACTGCTTGCAAAAACTACATCAAAGCCGCCACCAAGGGGGTAATTAAAGTAGCTTCTAAAATTGGCATTTCCACCATCCAAAGTTACCGGGGTGCCCAAATTTTTGAGGCCGTTGGCTTAAATCAGTCGGTCATTGACAAATATTTCTGTCGTACTTCTTCCCGTATTCAAGGATCGGATCTCGGGATAATTGCCCAGGAAGCCATTCTGCGTCACCAACACGCCTTTGCTACCCGCCCCGGCGATCGCCATACCCTGGATGTGGGCGGTGAATACCAGTGGCGTAAGGATGGGGAAGAGCATTTATTTAGTCCCCAAACCATTCATTTGCTCCAACGGGCCGTGCGGGAAGGTAACTATGATCTTTATAAACAGTACGCCGCTTTAGTTAACGAACAAAACCAAAAGTTCTTTACTCTGCGGGGCTTACTGGACTTCCAAGACCGTGAACCCATTCCCCTAGAAGAAGTGGAGCCGGTGGAAGCAATTATGAAACGCTTTAAAACCGGGGCCATGAGCTACGGTTCTATTTCCAAAGAAGCCCATGAATCCTTGGCGATCGCCATGAATCGCATTGGCGGTAAGTCCAACACTGGAGAAGGGGGGGAAGACCCAGAACGATTTACCTGGACCAATGACCAGGGGGATTCCAAAAATAGTGCCATTAAACAGGTGGCTTCCGGTCGCTTTGGGGTCACCAGTTTGTACCTCTCCCAAGCCAAGGAAATTCAGATCAAAATGGCCCAGGGGGCTAAGCCGGGGGAAGGGGGCCAGCTACCAGGCAAAAAGGTCTATCCCTGGATCGCCAAAGTGCGCCACTCTACCCCTGGGGTTGGTTTAATTTCCCCGCCGCCCCACCACGACATCTACTCCATTGAGGATCTGGCGGAGTTAATCCATGACCTGAAAAATGCCAACCGGGAAGCCCGCATTAACGTCAAGCTGGTGTCTGAGGTTGGTGTTGGTACCATTGCCGCTGGGGTAGCCAAGGCCCATGCCGATGTGGTCTTAGTTTCCGGTTACGATGGTGGCACCGGGGCCTCTCCCCAAACTTCCATCAAACATGCCGGTTTGCCCTGGGAATTGGGCCTAGCGGAAACCCATCAAACCCTGGTATTAAATAATCTCCGTTCCCGCATTGTGGTGGAAACCGATGGGCAAATGAAAACCGGTCGGGACGTGGCGATCGCCGCCTTGTTGGGAGCAGAAGAGTTTGGTTTTTCCACTGCGCCGTTGGTGTCCCTGGGGTGCATTATGATGCGGGCTTGTCATTTAAATACCTGTCCTGTGGGTATTGCCACCCAAAACCCGGAACTGCGGGCTAAATATACCGGCGACCCGGCCCATGCGGTGAATTTTATGACTTTCATTGCTACGGAACTGCGGGAAATCATGGCACAACTCGGTTTCCGCACTATTAACGAAATGGTAGGGCACACGGAAATCCTGGAGCCTAAAAAAGCGGTGGACCACTGGAAAGCTAAAGGCATCGACCTTTCTCCCCTACTGCATCAGCCTGACGTGGCCCCGGAAGTGGGACGTTATTGTCAAATTCCCCAGGACCACGGTCTCCAGCACTCCCTTGATATGACCCAACTGCTGGACCTCTGTCAACCGGCGATCGCCAAGGGCGAAAAAGTTAAAGCCACTTTACCCATTACCAACATCAACCGCGTGGTGGGCACCATTGTGGGCAACGAAGTCACCAAACGCCATTGGGAAGGCCTACCGGAAAATACGATCCATCTCCATTTCCAAGGCAGTGCGGGGCAGAGCTTCGGCGCTTTTGTTCCCAAGGGTATGACTTTGGAACTGGAAGGGGATGCCAATGACTACGTCGGCAAAGGTCTCAGCGGTGGCAAAATTATTGTCTATCCTCCCCAGGGTTCCAGCTTTATTGCAGCGGAGAACATTATTGCAGGGAACGTCTGTCTCTACGGCGCAACGGGGGGCGAAGCCTACATTTCCGGCATGGTCGGAGAACGCTTCTGTGTTCGTAACTCCGGTGTCAATACGGTGGTGGAAGCGGTGGGCGATCACGGCTGCGAATATATGACTGGCGGGAAAGTGGTTGTCCTCGGTAAAACAGGACGAAACTTTGCGGCGGGCATGAGTGGTGGTGTGGCCTACATCTTTGACGAAACGGTTGATTTTGCCACCCGTTGTAACCAAGCTATGGTTGCTTTGGAAACTTTGGAAGATCCTGAAGAAATCAAGGATCTGCAAGAGTTAATTCAAAACCATGTTAACTACACCAATAGCGCCAAAGCTAAAGCTGTCCTAGCAGATTGGGAAGTCAATATTGCCAAGTTTGTTAAGGTGATGCCCCGGGATTATAAACGGGTACTGCAAGCGATTAAAAATGCGCTTGAGGCTGGTTTGAGCGGCGATGATGCCCTGAATGCGGCGTTTGAGCAAAATGCTAAGGACGTGGCTCGCATTGGGGGTAGTTAGGTTATCGGGCATTGGTATTAGGAGGGATATAACGGCTAGTTAATCTCTCCTTTTCTAATCCTTAGCTACAATTTATGTGTGGGTTTCGTTGGAATTCAGAGAAGAACGAATGGCTCAAACAAAATCGTCAAGTTTCCTTTGAACAAATTGTTAAAGCTATTCAGGATGACGATGTTCTTGCGGATTTTGAAAATTCTAACAAGGACAGATACCCAAATCAGTATATGCTGATCGTCAAGATTGAGAACTACGTTTATTGTGTTCCTTATACGGCGGATTCTATGACGAGGTGGTACAATGAGGGACAAATATTCAGGGGAGTTCATCGAAAAGTAAAATGCCAGCTCTATCAGTTGATCTAAGAGAAAGGATAGTCAAGACCTATGAAGGTGGTGGAACCTCAATTAGAAAAGTAGCAGAGCAGTTTCAAGTAAGCAAAACGACCGTTCAGGATTTGCTTAAATTGAAACGAGAAACGGGACAAGTTTGTCCAAAAGCTCCCAGTGGTGGTAAACCTAGTCAACTTATGGGAAAAGAAGAGCAGGCGATAGAAATGGTGACAGAATATCCCGATTATACCCTTTCAGAATACTGTGAGCTATGGCTAGAAAGAACTGGTATTAAAATTAGCGAATCTACCATGTGTCGATTCTTGCAGACACTGAGACTAACACGAAAAAAAAACAAAAAGGAACCGCAAAGCTAGCTCAGAAGAAGTTCAACAAGAAAGAAAGGAATATTGGCACTTAATTTTGAAAGAGAAGCCTGAAAATTTGGTATTTCTTGACGAAATGGGAATCTTACTTGGAATTATGGGGAGTGTCAAGGAATTTGTGTAAAGGGGAAATTAGAAAAGAAAAGAATTAGGGTGTTCAATAGCAAAACAAGCAAGAGCCGCCTTCCAATGCTGGATGGGCATAGTCCATTTGCGGCAAATACGTT
>NZ_JADEVV010000055.1 GCF_015207985.1 Synechocystis salina LEGE 00031
TATACAGTTCACTATACGTGTCTACACATTGTACTGTCTTTTTCGCTTCTCTTACCTTCGTCATACTCCCTCCAAGCTTTCCAGCCTTTTATCTCCATTCTAATTCACCCATTTTGATGAAAGAGGGGTATAGCAATGCTATTTAATTTTTCAAGATTAAATAATTTTGAGCAGCTTGTTCTGCCTCTGCTGTACCCAAAGACAAAATATTGACTGACCTTAAAATGCTGGTAATTGCTTGTTGTATTTTTAATGCACGTCAGCGGTGAGATTTAAGAAGTCATGTCTAAAGAAAATATAAAAAAGAGGGGAGAGATGAAATTTAGTTTTTATGGTGGAGTGGTAAAAATTGAGTGTTGTAGATGAGCAGTTTACCCAATGTAGCCAATATGAAACGTAAGCCATATGCGAGTGAGATGAGTGATGAAGAGTGGGAGATAATCGAGCCCAAGCTACTGGCATATAAGGGATTTGGGTGTCCCAGAGAGGTATACCTGCGAGAAATTATCAATGCTATCTTCTATGTACAGCGCACAGGATGCCAGTGGGAGATGCTCCCCCATGATTTTCCACCCCATCAGACAGTGTATAAATATTTTCACAAGTGGCAAAAGAAGAGTATCTGGCAAAGGATTCATGATGAATTACGTAAAGAAGCGAGATAAAAGACGGGAAGAGTTTCCAACTCCAGTGTGGCAATGGCTGACTCCCAATCCGTTAAAACAACGGAAAAAAGTGGGAGATCTATGGTTTTGACGGTGACAAGAAAGTTAAAGGATGTAAACGGCACATCGTAGTGGATTCCCAGGGTTTTATTTTAGGATTATTAGTAACGGAAGTTAATGCTTCAGAGCGCTTGGGAGCGGTAGTGATTTGTGATGAGTTGCGTCAACATTTATCCTCACTGGAAGTGATTTACTTAGACCAGGGCCATTGCGGGAAAAATTTTGCTCGGGCAATAGGGCAAGTGTGTGGAGAATCAGTACGGCTCGAGGTCGTCAAGCGTTCCTCCAAAGAATTTGAAGTTTTAGCCAAGCGTTGGGTGGTAGAGCGTACTTTTGTTTGGTTAAATTGCTATCGAAGATTGAGCAAGGATTATGAACTTTATACCGAAATCAGTGAAGTCATGATTTACGGCGCCCTCATTCGGATTACGCTTTCCCGTATTACTTCTTGATTTTTACTTTAGAAATTATCTCTAAAACCCTCTGAAAATGAGGGTTTTGTTTAATGACTTACATAAATTCCAATGGCTGTTAATGGTTGGGATGAACGAGAGAGTGAGCAGTTAGCCTACCTAAAACTTGAGCTTATTCTCCTTTGAAGATACTTTTGAGGGCAAACCATGCAGTGCGCAGTTTCCAAAATTTACTGGATTCCATGGCAGCCATCTCGGCTGTAACGATATTAATTTCCCCCCTTAGCAAATCAATATTTTTACTTAGGGCAGAGATTTTTTCGTGATGGTTTACATGCTCTAAATCGCCAAGGTATAGACTGCCTATGTCGTGCTGGATAGAATTGTTGAGTTGCAACCATTCAAAAAATGAACGCTTTTGGGTTTTAGTGTCATAGGGATTTGGGAAAAGTTCTTGTAGTTTTTTGCTGTAACGGTACAAAATTCTCGCCTGGTTAGAAATTGATTCGCCGTTGTCAAAGAAATTATAAAAGGACTCTAGATTGCCATATTTTAGACTTTCCATATCTATATATTTTTTTTGATACCATTGTAATAATGAGCCCGAAACATCATTAACGACATCGTGCTTATCCGACATAATGCTCTGGGAACTAGAAAAATGATAAAAAACTAAAGGGGACTGGTTAACAAAAATTTCAGTGTTAACATCACCTGTTAAAACTCGATTACTTAAATTCCAGTTAGCGACATTACATCCCGGATCTCGAATAACATAAAAGTCTTCAAAGTAAGATGGGACAAGGTCTATCCAACGCTGGTCGGTGTAAATACCATTGGCCGGATCAATAAAGCATAAATTAAGGCATCTGTCAGACCACCAATCTATAAATTTATGACCTTCTGGACTAGCTTTAACACCAATAAAACCAAGGTTGAAGATCCCGTGTCTAAGAATAGCTAGCTCATTATCCCTAATTTTCTCCTCTGTTTTCTCTGGCTCAAGTTGATGAGGTGTCAGCAAGATACTGTTTTCTTCCAGATGATCTAATAAGCCATCTAAGCTAGAAAAAATAGCTGTGTCAGGATCCAAAAATATAATCTTTTGACACTCACTATAAGTCGAGAAAATTTTACGGAAGGCCAATGGTTTTACTGCTGTACACATTTCTACTACTGAATGCTTAAAAGTCCATTGAGGAAAATTATCTATATCAAGGCTTTCTATAAAAATTACCGAATCAAAATATTCATCTTGTAAATCAAAAAAATCAGGTAATTTATCAGACAAAACTAAATGAAATGTAATTGAATCATGGAATTTTTTGACTGATTCAGCTAGCACCCTTGCCTTGGGGATATAGCAACTCGTACAGCTAGTAAAAACATGTACTTTGTTATTTAAATCATTCGAGCTTTTTTGACTATTCATAGAGTGATACAAAAAGTGTCGTTTGTTGGGGAAATAATAGCAGTTTTGAGAAATTAAACTGACATTAGACAGTTTAGAGAAGTTTTTCCTTAATACCAAACCATAATTCCCTTAGCTTCCAAAACTTACTACTACGCATAGCGTTTATCTCTGATTCCAGGAGTTGTTTAGATGACAGAAGTTCACTGATTTGATATTCTTGATTTTGTATATACTGATTTTTGTTATTCAGATTTTCGTTTAGTAAATTTAGTTTCACAGTATTCGCTTGTTGATAGTCATCAATTAACAATTTGAATCTTTGATTTAGTTTATGTTTTTCATCGCCACTACAGGACACAGAGATGACAGAGTCATAAAACTCTAGCAGTTTCTCGGAATTTTTACCCCAGTCTAGATGATTTTTAGCATATTCAAGGCCACCTTGAATTATTTTTGAACGAATCTCTGGATTATCCATCAAAAAATCAATGGTCTCAACTAGGGAATAGCAATTAACATCTGACAAAATAAAGGAGTTGACAAGGTGAGTAAGATGGTTGGCAATATTTGTCCTAGGAAGTATAACAGGTTTTCCCATAGCGAGGAACTCCGGTATTTTGGATGGGAAACGATAATCGTTAAACTCATCTGGTCCTCCAGGCTGTACTAATATATCTGCAATGGATAAAATCGAAGGGATTTCTGCTCTCTTTACCCATCCCATTTCCCTGACATATTCTTTAACCCATAAATCATTCTCACCTAAAAAGTCTAGGTTATTATCTATACCAGTTCTTATTAGCACTGTTTTTTTTCCAGCCCGATTTCTGGTACCGATAGCTAGGTAAAGTTCTCTTACCTCTTCTTGGTTAGCTAAGTGTACATTCCCGGTATAACAAATGATTGTCGATTTCTCGCTAATTTCTAGTTTTTTGAGCAGATCTAAATCGGGGAGACGGGGATAAAATTCTAGGGAATCAACACCGGGAAAAAGATTTAAATAGGAGATGTTAGGCTCAATAAAATCCTTAAGCTTTTCAATGATAATTGTGACTCCATCAGCTGTATTTAGAAAATCCTTGTATTTTCGAGGATGGGAGAGATTATGGGGTAAAAGCCTTTCTGCATGGGTATCAAAATTATCCAGAGATATTCCCAGGAATCGACTAGTTACGCATTCTTCGTTATCTTCTAAATGAATAATAAGGGCAATATCATATTGGACTGATAGTTGGCAGCAAAACTTTCTCACATGTTCCCGAGGAGTCCAACAATGAACAATTTGAGGAGGAAAACCATTTTCAAATTTACTGGGCAGTTGCTCCATGTGGTTGTAGTCAACCACTGAATACAAACAATTAGGCATTTCCTTGACTGAATCTTGATTATAGGGGACGGCAACAACACAATCACACCCAAGCTTTACTAATTCATTTGCATAATGATGAACATGCACTGCACTATTGGCGGGAAAGTCAGAATGGGAAACTAATAAAATATTATGGGGCATGGTAGTGGTTGCAAGAAGTCGCTTACAATGGTCTCAATACACTCTTGTGACCTGTGGCTAGATGCACTTAATATCGGAAGAAGATAGGATTACTACAGATAGGGGGTCCTATTCTCCTTGTCGCCGAAATAGGTGAAGAATGTCTAGTTTTTGAAGGTTTAGTCGCCCTAATTACTTTAGCCTATCAATGTCTGAAATTTCCAACAATTTTTACAACTTACAACAGGAATTGCTTGGGGCGTTGTTAGCTCTTGAACGAAGTATAAAATTCAAAGAAATTGACTTAATTGCGGGTTATTGCGAAATCAATAATTCCCATAACATTAAAACTGTCCTTAAAAACACCTTCGATTTTAGCACTAATACACTTAAGCTTTCTTCTGGCGATTTATATTTTGAGTCTGGGGAGATTCTGTCTACACAGATAGTACGTCAATTAGATCACTATATTCCTCGGCGCCTTCTCTGTATTCCCTGCTGTCCTGAAGACTATTATTTAGGATTGGCAGTTAAACGTCTTTACAACAGTCCTTTGTGTGTACTAATAATAGAGGACGCGTTTATTTCTTTTAATAATAAAGAAAAAGAGTTAGCCTGGAAATTGTTTAATCAAGCAAATCTTTGTTTGGGGGGATCTCCACAATTATGTGAAACCTATGGCAGTAGATTTAATCGTAAATTTTGGTTTTTTCCTCCGGTAATAGAGAGAAGAATAATTAAAACTGAAGCTCCGAATATTGATGACCATAATCTAGCGGAAAGTAAAGGGATCACTGCTGGTGATAATTGGAGTCAAGAATACTTAGATAAATTACGTAAGCTTTGTAGTTCTGCAGGCATAGAACTGGATTGGTATGGTGATCCTAATCGCCAGTTACTGATGTTTAAAGAAGAAGAAATAGCAAAGGATGGAATTAATTTTAAAGGAAAAATATCAGAAGATGAGTTGGTTATTCTAATGCGTTCTGCCAACTTTGCTGTGATCCCTACGGAAAGTTTTGACAACCATGGCAATAACCCAAAATCAACTAGTCTGAGTTTATCTTATCTTCTTTGTTTAATCACCGCCGCCGCCAATCTACCAATCTTGGCTTTAGGAAATCCTGAAAGTGTGATTGGTGATTTTATCGTAAGTAATGGTTTGGGTTTAGTTAGTAGTTATCGACCCCTGGAATTTTCCCAAAAATTAAATGAAATTCTACAAATAGATAATCAGAAGAATATGCGGCGTCAATCGCTACTTTTAGGACAAAATCTCAGTGTTGATGGTGTGGCTCAATGGATGTGGGATTCTTTATCCCAAGGTCACCCCAGAGATTATCGTTTTCAAAAAATCCAAAATTTAGTCAAGGTCGCCGATGCCAGCGTGGTTATCACCCTAAATGAGGTTACCCCTCGCCATGGTACGGGAGCCTTGATACGCCGAGTTTTTGCTGATGATAGTCAAATTATTTCTGTGCGTGTGAATAATGACTATGGAGGAGACCATTGCTTTGGTGTTCAATCCTATCATTTTCCCCATTATGGCTGGACTCGTAAGGATATTTTCACCAATATTACTCATATTTTCGCTGACCACCAAGTTAGTCGGATCTTTTGTGTCCCCTATAGTACTGCCGATGTGCTGACGGCGATCGCCATTAAGGAATTATTTGGAGCGCCAATGGGTATTTGGATTATGGACGATCAGAATGTAACAGTTAATAATATTTCCGATGCCCTCATGGAGGAATTTTTGCAAAAGGCAGATGTGCGCTTTGCCACCCATCCAGAACTGCGGGATGCCTATGAAAATAAATTTGGTTTAAAATTTTGGATTTTGCCAGCGGTGGTTCCCCATGGGTTAATTAAAACGGAAACTTTTCAACCCACTTCAGACAACTGTGAACAAAAACGGGGCGCTCTGTTAGGCAGTATCTGGAGCCAACAATGGTTTTCTGACCTCTGCCACAGTATGAAGAAAGCTGGTGTGCAGTTAGATTGGTATGGCAACTCTAAATATTATTGGCTGACAGAATCTAATGAAGATTTACAAGCTAAAGGTATTTATCCCCAAGGACTATTACCCGAAGATAAATTGGTGGAAAAACTGCAGGAATATCCTTTCATTGTGGTTCCCTATGGCACCATGGATGAGCGGGATGATCAACCCCAATTTTCCCAGCTAAGCTTACCTGGACGGATCTTGTTTGCCCTGGCCACATCCAACACCCCGGTAATTTTGATGGGGAGCCCAAAAACCTCCGCCGCTAGTTTTATTCATCGTTTTCAGATTGGGGTGGTTTGTGACTATACCCCAGAGAGCTTTGGGGCCGCTGTAGTCGAAGTGTTAGACTCCAAACGTCAAAGAGTTCTTAGGGAAAATGCCGTAGCCGTGGCGGAAAAATTTGGAGATAAAAATATTGATAGTTGGATTTGGGACTCCCTGGCTGAAGGACAGGCCGCCGATGACCGCTTTGAATCCCTCTTCCAGCGATCGCCGATTGACTTAGTGCATTTCATTGAACCTCCAGTACCCAGCCTGATCTATAAAGATTACGCCCAGGTGTATCAAGTGATGCGTCGCTTAGATGTCAACCATTACCGTCCTGATTTTGTCATGGATGTGGGGGCGTCCCATGGCATTTGGTCCCATACCGCCAGTCAACTTTTTCCCGGAGCCCGGTTTATTTTGATTGATCCTCTGATTAATCGCTATGAACAGGCCGCCCGCAACTATTACCTGAAGAATATTCCCCAGGCCAAATTCCTCGAGATTGCCGTTTCTAACCAATCAAGGCAGCTCAGTTTTCAGGTTTCCCCCGACCTCTATGGCAGTTCCCTGCTCACCCCAGCAGACTTTCGGGACTATGAAACGGTGACAGTGGCGGTTAAAACCCTAGACCAGGTGGCTGAGGAAGAAAATCTCCAAGGGCGGGGTATTCTCAAACTTGATGTGCAGTGCGCCGAACATATTGTATTGGCGGGGGCAAAAAATTTCCTCGAGCAAGTGGATTTAGTGGTGGCAGAACTTTCCTATGTCCGCTACGACGAAAATGCCCTGGTCTTTTTAGAGATGCTCAATCTCCTGGAACAATTGGGTTTCCGCTATTACGACGAAACTGGCGAATGGCGATCGCCCATTGATGGTACCCTATTGCAGAAAGAAGTGGTGTTCATCCGTCAGGATTTGTTAATGCCTGAAACCAGTCGTAAAATCTAGTTCGTTTTGACTTATTTTACTCAAATAATGTCTCTAGTTTATCTTTTTTGCTGATACTACTCTCCATCTTTCTGTCATCTAATGCTCAAGCAATTGCTAAAAAACAACCGCGCCATCCAACGAATCAAATCCTTGAAGGATCTTGTACTGGAAAAATTAGACTACCTCCGAGAAGCAACGAATTACGTCAAAGATGTCAGCCTACAGAATCGCCAGGCCATTGGAGCATTTACAGAGCAACAGACTCAAAATGCTAATCAAATCATGGAGAGCCAAATCTTCTTAATCAAGTCTTCCCTAGACCAGGTTAAGACATTGCAATACTTGATAGAGACTGGTCAAGAGCGGCAGGTAATCTTCGAGAGGATGATGGCAGAACATCGCATAGAAATCGAGAATATTTATCAAGAATTTAAAAAAATCAGAGAAGAAGCTCTAAGAAGTGATCAACTGGTACACCAAGAATTTAAAAAAATTAGAGAGGAATCTGAAAGAAGCAATGGTTATATCCACCAAGAATTTAAAAATATCAGAGGGGAAGCTGAAAGTTATCAGAAGTTATTAACCGGTCAGTTTTTGAAATTGCAAGAAGAAAATCAAGCCCAGACTGTTTTTGTCCAGGAGAACTTAGCCCAGATTGCCGCTGATGTCCATGATCAGAAATTTAAAGTAATCACCGACCCCAGCTATTTCCAGGCGATCGACATCGAGTTAATGGTTTATCTGTATTCCTGTCTTCCCCACCGACGGGCGATCGATGTGGGAGCCAACCGAGGCGATGTCTCCGCTAGATTATTACAGACTGGCTACGAAGTTTATGCCTTTGAACCTTTTCCCCCAGTACTAGCTCAATTACAAGAAAGATTGGGACAAAATAGCAATTTCCATGCCCTTGGTTACGCCCTAGGATCCGCCAATGAAACCAGGAGTTTACATCTAGTGGTGGATCAGACAGAAGATAAAATTTTTGATGATGCCAGTTTCTACAGCAGTTTAACTCGCCATTCCCTCACTGAAGGCTTGGCCTTCCAAGACAGCATTGCGGTGGAAGTCAAAACCATTGCTAGTTTGCATGAAGCTGGAATCCTGCCTGATGATATTGGCTTAGTCAAAATTGACGCAGAGGGTTTTGATCTAGAAGTTATTAAGGGCATGGGAGATTTTCGTTATCCAGTGGTGTTAGCGGAATTTTGGGATCCCACTTTCCCCTTTGGGCAGACCGGAGCCATGAACCATCTAGCGGATCTGGTGCCAGCTATGAGGCAAAGAGACTACCGCTGGCATATCGTCATTTATCGCATTTGGGGGCAACACGAAGTTAGTTATTACTGCAACTCTGACTATTCCTTGGAAAATTCTTGGGGCAACGTTTTCTTTTTCCAAGATTACGAAATCTTTAGCCAGGCTTTAAAGTGGTGTAATGCAATTATGCCCGCCACTTATTTTGCGGTGTAGCTTTTCCTTAAATGGAGCAAAAAAACTCGTCAGTAGTCATAATCAACAAAGTTATCCAGAGTTCCACCGACTACCGACGTTCCTATGTTATCAATCCAAGACAATTATTCGTATCTCTCGAAGCTAGGTGAATTTAAGCAATTGCAGGGGGAAATTCCTGGTTTTTTTCTGGAACAGAGTGCGGCCCTCTGGGATGCTTTGCTAAGTTTCCAAAATACCCATGGTATCCATGGCAATATGTTGGAAATTGGGGTTTATAAAGGTCTGTCAGCTTTGATGTCATCCCTCCACCTCAAAGAAACAGAAGAATTTGTCCTGATCGATTGCACCCGCCATATTGAAGATGCAGAAGTCAACCTTGCTCCCATTCTGGGCACCAGAGGGATTTACATTCAGCAACCTTCTTATCGAGTAACAGTTAACTCCCTTGGTGATTTACGTTCTACTTGTCGTTGGCTTCATATTGATGGTGAACACACAGGCAGGGCTGTGATCAATGACCTTGAATTGTGTGAAGAACTACTGTCAGACGACGGCATCATAGTCCTGGATGATTTTTTTAATCCCATTTATCCACAGTTGGCAGAAGCACTATTCATTTTTTTGAATCAAAATCCTTTTAAGTTGTCAATGGTTTTATGTGGTTGGAATAAGGCCTATCTTGCTCGACCAATGTTTGCCATTAACTACCGGCATTTTATTCGCCAGAAGTTGGCTGATGAACTCCACAACAGAGAAATTCATAAGTTTGTGATCACGAAGACTGCCACTCTAGACGAATCAACAGCTTTTGGCATCTGTGAACAGAGATTTGTAGACAGAGATTACTACGGCTTGGACTCTGAACCTGATTTCTTGCCTGTTTAGAGGATTGATTTTTTAGATAAGAACTGGCTACAACTGGATTTCAGGTTTTTGTGCCATGTTTACTTTTGACTCTTCATTGTTACATTACTTAACTTTCTCGGTGCTGGGTTGTGCAATTTTAGCTAAATAGAGTGAAGAGCATTACGGCAATGGCCTAAGTGGGGTGGCTGTCACTGCTTGATTTATTGCTGCTAATTCATTCACAGAGTTCTTTCGCTGGGTTTTGGACAAGATTTTACGGTGATTATGTTCGCTAGGATTTTCTCCAGTGGTATAATTCTGCTAGACCACGGAAAGCACCGAGATCAGAGTTTTACGTATTTTTGCTTAGAATCCTGGGACGACCTATATACTCTGTAGGCAATTTATATCTTTACCAGAATATTTCCTGACTCCTCTATAGGGTTTTGTCTATCTTGTTTCGTCCTTAACAATATTTTTTTGCTTAGTTGTTCCTACCTAGGATTTTGTTATGACTGTGATTAATCCCTTGCTTGCGGATGTTTTTGGCCTTTCTTTGGCACGGCTTCAGGCATTTGCTCAACTCAATAACTCGGAAATGCTCCTGCAACAGGTTTTTGGCGAAGGAGTGGATACTACACTTCTGCTCGATGCTTGGCGTAACGAGACTTTTTCTTCATTACCCGCAATCGAACTTGTTGACAGCGCCCAGATTAACGGAGCCTTGGGAGCCTTTGCTCGAACCAATCGCACCATTTACCTTTCTCACGAATTACTACAGCTTGCTAATACTAGTCTGCTGTTAGCTGTTTTTCTAGAAGAGTATGGCCATTATCTTGATAGCTTATTGAATGCAGTGGATACCCCCGGCGATGAAGGGGAACATTTTGCCGCTGTAGTTTTGGGACAGGAGTTAAGCTCCGACGATTTGGCTCGCATCCGAGCAGAAGATGATAAAGCTGTTGTCATCATCAACGGGGAAATCCAGGAAATAGAACAGTATTCATTCTCTATTAGCCAGATTACTCGTAATGATACTAATGATTTTGATGTTCGAATTTCTGGCAATAACATTGCTTGGGATGGAGCGGGGGGAGTTTACCTCTATAACGGTTCCACCACAAGGCTTCTTTCCTCGATTGGCCGTGATCCTGAAGTTAGTGGCAATAATGTAGTTTGGCAAGAAAATGACAGTTTATTGTTATTTAATGGCTTTCGCACCGTCCGTGTTCCTGACTCCAACAATAGTAATAATCACAATATTTCTGGTAGCAATGTGACATGGAGACAAGGAACTTCTAGCAATCGTAGGATCTTTTTCTATGATGGATTTATAACTCGCGATATCACACCGGACAACACTAGTTTCAACGGCGGCAACGGTAGTAATGGTCTGCCTAATATTTCTGGAAATAACGTAGTTTGGACAGCACAACCATCAGGAACGAGTAATGATGAAGTCTATCGCTACAACGGCATTTCTACTCAACGAATAACTAACAATCGTGTCAGTGAATTTTCTCCTGCCGTTTCTGGCAACAACATAGTTTGGCGAGAGGGAAGTTCCCTTATTTTTTACAATGGTTCTAGTACTACCACCATAGCTACGGGGGTTTCATCACTCAATTATCTGCAAATTGACGGTAACAATGCGGTTTGGCAAGAGGGATCCAATGGCAGTAATGGCACTTCCGTTTATCTTTACAACGGCTCCACTATCACCCGATTGACCGGTCATAGCCGTATAGATCAAATACCGAATCTATCCGGCGGTCAGGTCGTTTGGCAAAGCTGGGATGGTAATGATTACGAGATCATGTACTATGACGGTTCAAGGTCATTCCAAATCACAAATAACAACGTCAATGACATCGAACCTGTAATTTCCGGATCCAACATTGCCTGGCGTGGTTGGGATGGTGCTGATTATGAAATTTTCCAAGCCAAGTTGCCACCGACATTATTTGGAATAGCCCATCAGGGTTGGCGTAATAGCAATGAAGGTTGGCTAGTCAAAGGTGGAGTTCTGGACGGAACTTTTACATTGCCTAGTTGGCAGGGCTGGAAACCAATAACCACAGGGGATTTTAACCGTGACGGTCAGTTAGACATTGTCGTCACCCAACCTAGCACGGGCTACAACGCCCTTTGGGTAATGAACCAAGGACAGGTTTCCTGGGTGGCCGGTTTACCGTCTTGGGGCACAGACTGGGTTATTCAAGATACCGGGGACTTTAACGGTAATGGCAATACCGACATTTTAGTCAGCAATCCTTCTAATGGTTGGAATGCCATTTGGGATATGTATGGCATCACCTATGGAGGTTATACATCAGCTTCTTTCTGGCCCCGCTGGGAAGCAATGGCTGCTGGCGACATGAACGGTGATGGGAACGTCGATGTCCTGGTCAGGAATATAGACTTTGGTTGGAATGCAGTGCACCTCATGGGGGGCAACGGACAATTGCTGTCCACGGAAATTTTGCCGAGCTGGGGGCCAGATTGGCGCATTACCGGCACCGCCGACGTCAATGGGGACGGCAAGACAGATATTTTAGCTACCTATCCTAGCCAAAATTGGAATGTCGCCTGGATCATGAACGGTACTCAATACGTTTTCCACCAAAATATGCCCAGTGCGGCAGGGACTGAGTTAGTTATCTAACAAACAATCCTCTCAACGTTTAGCTCTCTAGTTGTTTCAGAATAAAGATTAGAGGGCTTAATTGTGAAGCAAACTTGTTGAGAAAATAAAGTTTGGCAAAAATCTCCCCCATCAGTTATGATGTTTGAAGCGACGCGGGATAGAGCAGTCTGGTAGCTCGTCGGGCTCAAGTCGCAAGATGTAAACCATGAGCACTAAGCTTAAGGGTGACATTGCAGAGCAGGCCACCATTCTTCATGCTTTGAAGCTTGGTTGGGGGGTTCTGAAGCCATTGGGAGACCGTCTTTCTTACGATTTGGTCTTCGATGTCGAAGGAGTCCTTCTGAAGGTGCAGGTTAAAAGCTCCTGGTTCGGCGAAAAGACTGGCAATTATGTTGTTGACAATCGCAGGACAAGGACAAATAGACGGAATATCGTTAGATCTCCTTATAGTGAGAATGACTTTGATTTCGCTGTTGCCTACATTGAAGAGCTTGACCTGTTCTATGTCTTTCCGGTTGATGTCTTTATTAGTTACGGTAGTGAGATTCACTTAGTCGAAACTGATAAACGTCAGAGAAAACCAAGGTCGTTCGATTACCGAGAGGCTTGGCATCTCATCTTGCAAAAAGGGGCTGCGCAAAAGGAAACTTCTGCGTGATTATCTCTCAAATTCGGGGAAGCCTTTCAAATGGTAATCCCGAGCCAAACCTGGAAACACTCGATGTTTCTGGGAAGGTGTAGAGACTTGATGGGAGACACCCTAACAGAAAAGCTGAGGGTGAAGGGAAAGTCCAGACCACAAACTGACATAGTCAGGCAGTGAAAACTGTAGTTGGTAAGCATAACCCGAAGGTCGGTGGTTCAAATCCGCCTCCCGCCATTAAAAAAAAAGAAAAGAACTCCCCCCGCTAGATAATGGTTGGGGGGGTTGTTTTATTCGGTTTGAAGTTTATGGCTATTGGTTCCACTGCCTACACTTGGCTAGAAGATGCTCTAGAAACCATTCAGCGGGCCCATTGGTATCGCCATCCTCAAATAATTACCCAGGGGCCAGGGCCAAAAATTGAGTTGGAGGGGCAACGGCTAATTAACTTTGCTAGTAATGATTATCTTGGCTTGGCTAGCCATCCTCACCTAAAAACAGCGGCCACTAAGGCGATCGCCGAGTGGGGGACGGGGAGTACGGGATCGAGGTTGTTGAGTGGCCATCGTCAGTTCCATGAACAATTGGAACAGGCCATTGCCCAGTGGAAGGGGACGGAAGCCGCTTTGGTGTTCAGCTCTGGCTATTTGGCTAATTTGGGCACCATCACGGCGTTGGTGGGTAAGCGGGATTTAATTTTAGCGGATGAATACAATCATTCCAGCCTGAAGCGGGGAGCACAGTTGAGTGGAGCCAAGGTAATTAACTATGACCATGGGTGCCCGGAAGTTTTGACCGATCTGTTGGTGCAACATCGAGACCATCACCGCCGTTGTTTGATCCTTAGTGATGGCGTGTTCAGTATGGATGGCGATCTATGTCCCCTACCCCAATTAGTGCCGATCGCCGAGCGGTTTGAAAGTATGTTGCTAGTGGATGATGCCCATGGCACTGGCACTATGGGAAAAACTGGAACGGGCTGCCGGGAGCATTTTCAGTTACCAGTGGGAGATTGGATTCAGGTGGGAACCCTCAGCAAGGCCTTGGGGAGTTTGGGGGGATACGTTGCTGGCAGTACTGCCCTAATTGATTTTCTGCGGAATCGAGCTGCTACCTGGATTTACACCACCGGCCTTTCCCCCGCCGACACCGCCGCCGCCCTGGCCGCCATCGAACTCATCCAACGGGAACCAGAACGGGTTGCCCAACTCCAGCACAACGTTGATTACCTAGCCAAAGGATTAGAACGTTTAGTCAAATCAAACTTTCGGCGATCGCCAAGCAATGCCCCCATCCTCTGGGTAGGAGCCGCCAACCCAGCCAACGCTCTGGAAATGGCCAAGTATTTGCGAGACCAAGGAATTTTTGCTCCGGCCATTCGTCCCCCCACCGTTCCCCACAGCCGACTGCGTTTTTCAGTCATGGCCACCCATTCCCCAGGGCACATTGACCAACTATTGGAAGCACTGAACCGCTATTACCTCCATCAGAGTCCTCCTTGATGATGAACCCTTGTAAGTCTGCCTTTCCACTTACCCCTTGAACATCACGTCCCTGCCATGGGAGAGTGAACTCAGTCGAAGTTTTGGTTAAACTTAAAGTACAACCAGCAATATCTTTTGATTTTTTACAGTAAGAGTAAGCATTATCAATGGGCGACACTATTACCCTCCTTTCCCGCCGAGAAATAGAAAAAATGCGGCAGGCGGGCCAACTAGCGGCGGCCCTACTCGATCACCTAGCACCAATGGTGCAACCGGGCATAACCACCCTAGATCTCAACGACGAAGCGGAAAAATGGACAAAAGCCCACGGAGCCATCAGCGCCCCCCTTGGTTATAACGGTTTCCCAAAATCCATTTGCACCAGCATCAACGAAGTTATCTGCCATGGCATCCCCCACCGCAAACGGGTGTTGCAGGAAGGAGACATCATCAACGTTGACGTTACTCCTATCCTGGACGGCTACCATGGCGACTGTTCCCGAACCTTTTTTGTTGGTACCCCCAGCCCAGTGGCAGAAAAACTGGTCAAAGTCACCGAAGAATGTCTACAACTAGGCATCGAAGCCGTTAAACCAGGCGGCAAAATTGGTGATATTGGAGCGGCGATCCAAAAGCATGCCGAAGCCCAGGGATTTTCCGTGGTTCGGGATTTTGTCGGCCACGGCATTAGTAAAATTTTCCATACCGCCCCCCAAATTCCCCATTATGGCAAAGCAGGTAAGGGCAAAAGACTACGTCCAGGGATGGTATTTACCATTGAGCCCATGATCAATGAAGGCACCTGGGAAGCGGTGCTACTAGATGACGGCTGGACTGCTATCACTAAGGATGGCAAGCTCTCCGCCCAGTTTGAGCACACCATTGCCGTCACAGAAAATGGGGTGGAAATTTTGACCCTAGGGGAGTAAATTCGGTGAAAAATTGGCAAATTGAACTTTTATACGACGGTGAATGCCCCCTTTGCCTGAGGGAAGTGAATTTTCTCCGTAGCAAAGACCGGGGCCGGGGCTTGGTTAATTTTGTGGACATTGCCCAGCCGGATTACAATCCCCAAGACCATGGCGATGTTAGTTTTGAGGATGCCATGGCCCGCATCCATGCTGTGAAGGCCGACGGGACGGTGATCAAAAACGTGGCGGTTTTTCGGGAAGTGTACGAAGTGCTGGGTATTGGTTGGCTGTATGCTCCCACCAGTTGGCCTATCATTGGCCCCTTGGTGGACAGGATTTACGACTTTTGGGCCGATCGCCGTTTGAGCTGGACAGGACGGCCGAGCTTGGCGGAAATTTTAGCCCAGAGGGAAAAGGGAATGTGTGCCAATGGTGACTGTGCATTGCCCGTTGCCAGTGGTTCTGAAGCCAACAACTAGACGTGTCCTCCACTAAACTCAATTGATAGAAGGAGAAAAAACAAACCCTTCCAATTGTTTTCTAGATCGTTCCTTTTTCCCTTGTCTTCTTTCTTCTGCTTAGCCTGGAGATGCCGACTGGAATACATCGGGTAATTCGCTCGGTGGTATTGGCCTTGAATAAAAATAGCCCTGGGCTATATCACAACCCTCTGCTCTTAAAAATTCTGCATGGGCTTTGGTTTCTACCCCCTCCGCTACGATCAACAATCCCATACTTTTGCCGAGGGTCAAAATCGCTCTGCTGATCGCCACATCATCAGCATCATGGGGGATGCCATCCACAAAAGCGCGGTCAATTTTTAGGGTATTAATGGGTAAACGCTTCAGATAACTCAGGGAGGAATAACCCGTACCAAAATCATCAATGGCGATCGAAATCCCCATATCCTGAAGCTGTTGCAACTGTTTAATTTGGCTACTCGGGTGTTGCATAATGAATCCCTCTGTCACTTCTAGTTCTAGATGTTTAGGGTCAAACCCGACGGATTGCAAGACTGTTTTCACCACATTAATAAAATCAGGTTGGAGTAATTGAAGCCCCGCCACATTGACCGCAATCTTATCAAAGTCAACGCCCTGGTCCAACCAAATTTTGCCCTGCCGACACGCTTCATTTAATACCCAACCACCAATATGAAGGATGAGGTCGCTTTGCTCTGCAACGGGAATAAATTGGGCTGGTGGTACATTTCCCAGTGTAGGGTGTTGCCAACGAATCAGGGCCTCTGTCCCCCGCCATCGCCGTTGTTGGAGATCATATTTTGGCTGATAAACCACCCGAAATGCTGGCTGTTTGACAGCTTCTCTCAGGGCATTTTCAATCTTCAAGGCATTGGAGGCTTGACTAGCCATGGCACTGTCGTAAAAGCAATGACGATTACGTCCCTTTTGTTTAGCCTGATACATCGCAATATCAGCATTGCGGATCAAGATATCTGCGGTGATTCCATCTGGGGGGAATAAGGATATACCAATGCTACCGGTAATATAAATTGTCTGGGACTCTAAAATAAAAGATGGAGAAAAAATCCGTTGGGAAATTTGATTGGCTACATCATCAATTTGGTCTAAGGAGTCTATTCGATCAAGTACCAGGACAAACTCATCACCACTAATCCGAGCGGTAAAATCACTCCCCCGAACCACCTGTTGTAAGCGTTTAGCCACCTCTTGAAGCAATCTATCGCCCATAACATGACCAAAGGTATCATTGATCTGTTTAAATCGATCCAGGTCGATAAACAGAACGGCAAGTTTCCCATCCGCAGCCTGGGCCTTTAGCACTGCATTTTCAAGATGCTGTTGAAGACTAAAGCGATTGGCTAACCCTGTCAGAGAATCATTGTGGGCTAAAAATGTTAATTGTTGCTCGGTTTTCTTTTGGCCACTGATATCAGAAAAGATCCCAACATAACCAATGGGTTGGTTCTGGGAATCGTAGAGGGTATCAATGGTAAGTTTTTCGTTATATAAACTGCCGTCCTTGCGCTGATTGAGCAATTCTCCCCGCCAGCTTCCTTTTTCCTTTACCGTTTGCCAAAGAGCCTTGTAAAAAGCACTATCTTGCTGGCCTGACTGTAGTATTTTCGGATTAACGCCAATCACTTCAATGGCAGAGTAGCCAGTGATCTCAGTGAATGCTTGATTAACATCCAAAATGACTGGGACGAGATTGGTGACTATGATTCCCTCTGATGTATTCCGAAAAACGGCGGCTGACTCTTTGAGTTTTTCCACAGTTAGGGTGTGTTCTGTAATGTCTTGGATAACACAGACTGAGCTAATCCCATTACCCTTATTATCGTAGTTTATTTCACAATATTCTCGAACGTGTTTAACCTTACCGCCAACAGTTACAATGCGGTGAACAGAGTTAAAATCAATTTGTTTTTTGAGCAAATCGTCATACCTTTGAGCCACTTCCTTTTGGTCATCAGGATGAACAATAGCAATATAATCGTCCAGACTGCCATGGAAATCGGCGGGATTGGTCTCTAGTATTTCAAAGACTTCTGGAGACCAGTAAATATTATTACTCTTCAGGTCTAGCTCCCAATGAGCCATGTTAGAAATGGATTGGGCTTGACGATAGCGGCGCTCACTTATCTTTAGTTGCTCGTAAAGGCGATGGGATTGGGTAATGCGCCAAATTTCGTTGGAGATTAATTGCACCGTTTCCACATCTTGATCGGTGTAGGGGGTAACTTTATTCCCCACTCCAGTCAGCATGACGACTTTGCCGTTATCTATAACTGATACACTGATCAGTCGTTCCAGGTGGGCATGGCCTTCCGGTAATCCTTTTTTACCCTGATGGGCTGCATAGTCATTAATCACCACCGGCTGGCGTTGACGTAGGGCGTCGGCCCAAATTCCGGCCCGTTCCACTGGGTAATGGCTGTCAACTACGGCATGGCAATAATGTTGAAGGGTGGCCCGGGACCATGCCACTAGCTCAATGGTTTGCTCATCGTCGTTGACGAAATGAATGAAGGCAATTTTGCTGCCGGTTAATTCTTCGGCAAATTCTTGCCCTCGTTGTAAAAAGGCAACTTCACTCAACTGGTCTGCGTGTTTGGGTAACTCCAGCAAGGCTTCCGATCGCCGAGATTGAAAAGCTAATCGGTTTTGGGAAAAGCGGCGTTGTTTAATTAGGTGGGTGAGCCAGAGAGTCCATACCACACTCAAACTGACAGTAGATACAAGTAGGATAACCGAGACAATAAGAAGCTGAATATAGGTGTGGTGGGCTTGGTTATGGGAAATCTGCGCCTGATTCTGGGCAACTTCCTCTACGGAATCCATTTGTTTTACCAATCTGTCAACGTAATTAGCTCCCTGACCTTTAGTAATTGCTGCGGCTTCCCGTGTCCTACCTGCTCGTTGCAACGCAATGACTTGATCCCGGATGGGCTTCCAGTTAATGAAAGTTTGCTCAGTCTGGTCGATTATTTGGCGATCGCCGTGGAGACCATTCCGGACTATATCAAACCGGTCTAGGGCGTTTGCTTCTAGAGTATCCACCTGTTGAACAGCCTGATTAAGTTCTGCGGAGGAATCAGCCAAGACCACATCCTTCATGGAACGGTGCATGGCAAAAATATCCGCCTTGATCCCTTCAACGGTGACATTGACAGCGAAGGGGTGATGGTAAAGCTGATGGGTCAAGTTGAGCAAGCGGCCCATGCTGTAAATAACATAGATTCCTGTACCACCAAGTAAGCCAGTTATAACCACGATACTTAGTCGAGATTGAAGCCCAGACAATACTTTGGTAAACAGAGGTTTCATTACAAGCTAGGGCATATTATTGATTGGGCTAAATTACCAAGGTCTAAATGAAAATAAACTAAATTCCGAATCCACTTGACGCACACACAACAGCCGCAACGCTCATTTTATAGGGGGTTTATCCTGGCAAGTGTCTTTCTCACAGCAAGGCTTTAAGTCATTTTGTTTGTAGATAAAAGACTGATCATCTAAAGCCATGTCAGATAGACACGATTTATTTGTACAGGATCGCACACCACTATCCTACCACTCTAACGGGTATATCTTTGTCTTCTTTAAGAATCTAAACTTGCCGATAAGCCAGCTCAGGATATGGCTGGAAAAATTACCGTTTCATCGGCTTTTTAATAGATCGTTTTGATGATTTTTGAAGCGATCGCCGTTTAGCCTGGACAGGGCAAACCAGTTTAGTGGAAATTACTGGCCAACGGGAATAGAGAATGTGCAAACAATGGCCATGACTTCGCTGTTAACAGTGGTATTAAAGCCAAGAACTATAGCATTTTTCGAGGGCTTATCCATCTAAATTTCTTCGATAGAGCACCAAATATTCATATTTTTTTGCAGTCAAATAATTATTGATTATAGGGCTATTTTATGGGAAAGTTTGGTATCAAAATTGTAAAGATTCCATGTCTTTATATTCCAAGTCGAACGATTACTGTAGATTTCTTTGGCTCATGAAAGTAATGATTTTTTGAATGGAATGATCAACTGATTGATTTTTTTCAGGTGTAAGAAGAATAGTCTCAGTCCAGATGTGCAAATCAATTTCCATAAGTTCTTTGTTTTGCTGCTTTAACTTTTTCCACTTGGAGTCGATTATATTAACTAGACTTTCTTTGATTTCTTCCGGAGATAAAATCACAAATACCATACCCTCGTAACGGAAGATTTGTGATTGAGGATCTAAGCAATAACGGAGATCATCAAGTAAACTTTTCAGTAAATTGTTGCCAGCATCGTAGCCAAGTAGCTGATTAACTTGCTTGAATTTCTCAATGCCTAAAATAGTGAGGAACGGTGGCAGTGAAGCAGCAGTAGAATTATGTTGTTTGATTTTTTCCTGCGCTAAGATTTGTAAAAGAGCCTTACGATTTTGATAACCTGTCACTGAATCATGGATGAGATTATCTTTTGCCAATTGCCGAAATCTCAAATTTGATAGGGACAATGCTAATAGTTCTCCGAGAAAATCCAATTCCCATGATTGTTCTGAAAGGTCTGTAACAATCGTCTCCGTTGCAAGCAGAGAAACACCCAATATTCCCAGTAAGATATTATTGTTTATTAGTGGTTCACAATAGTAGGGAATACTTATTTTTTCTGCCTGAAAATGGTGACAGCAAATGCCCTGGCTTGGATCCGACATAAAATGGCGTTTACCCCGCCGGACTCCCCAACAGGATTGGGGACTAAAATTGTCTTTAACGTTTAAGCCATCACCCCAGCGAATTAGGGTTGTAAGTTTCTCTCCTTCGACATCGGCGATCGCCAAAAAACCTTGACGACTTTCCAATAGTTCTCCGCCAACGGCTTCAATGGTTAATAGGGATTCAGACAGGGATTGGCAGGTTTGTAACTGTAAATTGAGATGATTAAGTAAGTTAGCTTGATGCTTATTTTTTTCTAGTAAGGCGACGGAATGGGATAATTTTTGGTTAGCTAGCTTAATTTTAAACTCAGCGGATATCTGTTCTGTCATGTCCACCGCAGTGGCAAGCACCACATTATCCTGATTAAAAATGCGACCTAGGTTAGTTGAAGTAAAATCCCATATGCGAATAATACCGGCTTTTGTCCTCACCCGAATTTGTTTTTTCTTTGTTTGCTTCTTCGTTTCAAAAACATCTTTAATTAGAAACCTAACTTTTTCCGAATCCTTTATTTTGGCTATCCAGGCATCAATGGTGGGAATATCGCTGTGCTGGTAACCCGTGACGGTAGTCCATGTTTGGTTAATAAATAAGACTTCCCCCTCCGCATTATAGATAATCACAGGATAGGGTAATTGATTCAGAACTTGATAGAAACTTATGCCCTTTTCCCTTAGACCAGTTTCTATCTGTTTCCGGTAACTGATATCTTGGATAGCTGAAATGAAATACTCGGGGGTTTCGTTGGCATCCCGGATTAGGGTCACATCTAAACTTATCCATACTAGGGATTTATCTGAACGGATGTAGCGTTTTTCCATGGAATACCGTTCAATTTTTCCCGTTAATAATTGTTGGACATAGTGCAAATCATCGCCGAGATCATCGGGGTAGGTAATCTCTTGAAAGCTGAGGGCCATTAGCTCTTTCTCTGGGTAGCCAACGATTTGACACAACTTATTGTTGACATGTTGAAAGCGACCATCTAAGCCCACCCTTGCCAAGCCAATTTCAGCCTGAGAAAAAACGGTGTGATGAAATAGTTGACACTGCTGACAATGGAGCTCGATGTCTTCCCGGTTTTGATATTTTTTTTCTAGGGCAATGCTATTGGCCGTTAACTCGATCAATTGTTGGGCAACCTCCGGCAACAACGTATTTCTTGCTTTAAGTTCAAGGGCTAAATATCCCCACAGGCGATCGTCGATCAATAAAGGATAAGTTGCACAGGCTTTACCCTTGGCTGAGATGCCCAACGCTGTTAGTTGATTCTGGGCATAAAATAGGCAATGGCCCTGACTAATACGGTGAAAATCATCCCCTAGGCAATCTTCAATGGTCTCAGTACGACTCAGCTTGAGGGGTGCCCCAGGTAAAACTTTTGAGGGTGACCACTCTTCAATCAGCTTGGTAAAATGACCCTCGTTTGTTTCAGGAGCAATCAACTGCACCACAAACACCCGATCCGCTGCCAATGTTTTCCCTAGGCATTCTAAAACTTGACGAATTTTTTCAGGTTGGCCAATCGTTGCTAACAATGGCTTTTGCATCGTCAAAATAGCACTTAAATAATTATTTATTTCATCCATTTTCACTAATACCTATCACTAATTTTTATAAAAATTGACATAAATTAGACTTTAACTATCCGATTTCGTCCCTCATGTTTAGCCTGATATAGTGCCGCATCCGCCCGAGCTAGCAACTCACATTTAGCTTCTGCATTCGTGCAACAAGTGACACCAAAGGATGCCGTTATTGATGACAAAGCTTTACCCTGAGAATGCAAACAAACTTCTGAAATTTTGACTCGGATTCTTTCGGCAATTTCCGTCGCCATTTGCAAAGATGTATCGGGCAAAATAATTAAAAATTCTTCCCCTCCGTAACGACAAGCAATATCGGTCTTGCGGATAGTATCTTGGAATAATCTAGCCACTTCAACCAATAATTCATCTCCAGCCCCATGGCCATAGTTGTCATTAAATTGCTTAAAATAATCCAGGTCTAGCATGATTATCCCCAATGGTCGTTGAGAACGTTGGACGTAATCAATTTCTCTGTTTAAAAACTCTTCCCAATAATGACGGTTATAAAGACCCGTTAAGGAATCACGAATACTTTGAAACTCTAAAATTTCCCTAAGTTCAAGATTGCTTAGAGCCAAAGATATATTCTCTGCTAAAGCAATGGCAATCTGTTTCTTATTTTCAGTGAAATTTGTATCTTTGGCACTAGTAATTACCAGTAAGCCTCGACCTTTTTCCATGGAAACTAAAGGAATGCACAGGGAAGCCATAACGTTACTGTCAAGATGGGAGCAGTGAGGACGATGGGTAGTATTTGGATAGCTAGTAACCTGATTTTGACGTAAACTCCAGCAGTCAGTGACGGAAAATAACTCTTCACTTAATGTTTCTCCCCATCCCAAAATACTGGTGACCAATTGATTTTTTTGATCAATCTTAAAAATGGCGCCGTTGCAGTCAGGGAAAAGCATCTTCAGAAAATGTGGCACTACTTCATAGATTTCTTGGGTTCGATGACAGGTTTGCAAATATTCATTAAGTTCATTGATTTTTAAAATATCCTGATTATAATCTGCCAATTTATTTAGAGATAGTATGAGCTCTGCATTAGTTTTACGCAAGGATTCTTCAGCTTCTTTTCGCACGGTAATATCTGCTAATATTCCTTCAATTCTCAACAAAGTATTGTCTTGATCAAAAATAGTCACCCCTCGGTCCACCACCCAGATGAACTGACCAGATTTAGCAAGCAACCGATATTCTTTTTCAAAAAAATTAGTATGATTATCTTTGATTAGGTTAAGTTCATTTTCAATAGAAGCTCGATCCTCCGAATGAATCAATGTTAGCCATTGCTCTGTTGAAGTTCCCATTTCCCCAGGAGTATAACCAAGGATACTTTCTACTCCGCCTTGCCATTCGATAACATCTTCAACAATATTGTAGGAATAGACGATTTCCCCCAGGGCTTTAACGAGATTTTTATTTTTTTCTGCAAGCTTTATTTTTTCTTTCTCAGCATTACGCTGACTACTAATATCCTGAATCATGACAATGGCATAGTCAAACTGATTATTATTATCAAAAATGCCAGAGAAAATAGATTGCCCCCAAAAGCTTAATTTATTTTGACTAATATACTGAATGTCCATTTGATAGTAGTTACGACTATTCGTTACTAGTTCTCCAAAGAAATGCAACTCTTTATCTAGATCCATCGGACTTACATACTCGTCTAAGAAATGCCCCAACATTTCACCTCTGGGGTGATGGAAGAGGGTTTCTGCTGTCCTATTAGCCTTGATTATTTGACGATTTCCATCTATTTCTAAAATGGCGATCGCCGCTTTATCAAACATTGCTTTGAAGCGAGACTCCGAAGCATAAAGGGATTTTTCATAGATATATTTTTCAGTGATCTCAATGCCATTAAAAATATAGCAATTGATTTTGTTGTTGGGATTTATAAAGGGAATTTCTTGCCATTCAACAATATATTTTGTAGGTGATTTTAAATCGCTTTCATTTGTCAGATAAATTTGGGAAAAATCATGATAATCAGTGATCATACTAACGGAAAAATCAGCATTAAATTGGGGGATAAATACTTCTGCAAATGTTTTCCCTTGCACTGCTTCTAATGTAATTCCGAAAAGTTCTTGACAGGGCAAATTAATCGCAATTATACGACGCTCACTATCCACCACCACTGTTAATGTATTGGTATTATTAATTACCGCGGTTATAAAATCTTTATCTTGGTTCAGTTTTTCCTGGAGTTGCTTATATGAAGCAACCTCTTCCGATGTTAATAAATTTCGGGAAGTAAAGCGGAAAAATAAAAAGATGCCAACGCCATTGATTAAGAAACTACCGATGGCTACCATCCACCAACCCCTCAGAAAATGGGCTTGAATTTCGCTTAGATCGACTTTGTGGACCACTCCCCAACTGTAGGGGGCGACTGGGGAATAGGCCGCAATCACTTTTTTACCCCTATAGTCCTTGAGTATTTCGGAGCCCTTCTGACCTTCCAAGGCTAACTTCATTGGTTTTGCCCAATCTTGATTAGTTAGACTGTGATCAAAAGTAAGATCGCAACTAGGATGGCCTTGACGACGGGAATATATGCAGTCTATTGTTTGCCCTGATTTTTTACTGATGATAATTTCTTCTGTCTGAAAACGGCTTGGGTTTTGATGGTAAGTATTGAGAATATCTAAGGTTTTTTTTTGATCAAAATTGTTTTTGAGAGTAGCAATTAGCGTTGAGCTATGGGAGTTTACCGATTCTAATATGCGCTTGGTCTCCTTAACTTGTTGACGGTAGCTTAGCCAAAACCCAACGGAAGCCACCACAAAAGAAAGTGTGGCAAAATTAATTAAAATTAATCCGAATCGCCTACGATGATTAGAAATCATTGTCTTTGCCAGCAATTGTTTTTGCTTACCCCCTCCGCCGATTCAACGACCGTTTAACCAAATGCGTTCAGTCGTATCCTCACAAATGACCAAACGGGATATTTGTGATACTTTTTTTGTTGCAACCATTTATTTTATTTTTGGATACCCCCTCGAATAAAGTAAAGATAGGTATCTAAAGCTGGGGCGGTCGTAAGAGGCCTTATCTCTTCTCCTGAGAGAACTATAGTTCTGTTTTTATTGATAATTGAATGACGGGGAAAACTCAGCTAATACCTAAATTATAGTTAAGTATTAACCCTATTGAATTAATTTCTATCCATTAGCAGGCATAATTGTGACTTTTCGTAACCCCGTTCCCACGGTGGATTTGATTATCGAAATGATTGATCAACCCCGGCGGCCTATTTTATTAATTGAACGGCAAAATCCGCCCCACGGCTGGGCCCTGCCCGGAGGCTTTGTGGACTATGGAGAAACCCTCGAAGCGGCAGCTCTGCGGGAAGCTAAGGAAGAAATTTCCCTGGATGTGCAGTTAATTGAAATGTTTTATGCCTACTCGGACCCCCGCAGGGATCCCCGGCAACATACCCTCAGCGTAGTATTCCTGGCGGCAGCCACCGGCAGACCCCAAGCTGCGGACGATGCCAAAACCGTCGGCTTTTTTGATCTGTGGGAATTTCCCGATCCGGTTTGTTTTGACCACGGGCAAATTTTGCGAGATTATCGCCGCTACCGTTATTACCACCAACGGCCCGATCCCCACCGGCAGGCACTGTCCTTTTAAGGAGTGAATTGGCAGAAGCCTCTAGAATTAAGGATTTCTGCAATTTCGACAGGGCGGTCAATAAAGCCCATGGCCATAGCCGGAGTGGTATTTTTCTCCAGACTTCCATGAGGACGGAACCAGTTGTGTAGTAACCTCTGCACGTTAAGGGCTGGGACTGTAAATTAATTTGTGTAAAAGCAAAAATACAAATTAACCCATTTCAGCAAGGAGGCAATGATGGCAAGGAAGAAAAAAGAGGATACTGTAGCCGATAAATTAATGGATGAACTGTTAAAGGATTATTCAACCCCGGAAGAAATTCTGGGGGAGAACGGTCTGCTCAAGCAGTTAGGTAAACGGCTGATAGAACGGGCACTAAAGGGAGTACTATTTGGAGCAAAATGAGGAAGAGTCAAATAGCCGTAATGGCTATTCTGACAAGACAATCCAGAGTGCCCAGGGGGAAATGACCATTAATGTACCCAGAGACCGAAAAAGTAACTTTGAGCCAATACTGGTGCCGAAACGAGAAAAAAGAATCCAGGGACTAGATGAAAAAATCCTTGGGTTATATGCCCGTGGCATGAGCACTCGCGATATCCAAGAACAAATCGAGGAACTCTACGGAGTAAAAATATCGGCCG
>NZ_JADEVV010000101.1 GCF_015207985.1 Synechocystis salina LEGE 00031
TACCTGGCTTTGCAACGTATTTGCCGCAAATGGACTATGCCCATCCAGCATTGGAAGGCGGCTCTTGCTTGTTTTGCTATTGAACACCCTAATTCTTTTCTTTTCTAATTTCCCCTTTACACAAATTTCTTGACACTCCCTCGCCATCTCCCAGGAGGAAACCGTTAAGGTATATTGGCTAGGATAAATCCCCCAATAGTGGTTCCCCCAGTAATTTTTAGCTAATTAATCTATGCGTAATTCCCTCCGTTGGCTTCAAAATGACGACTTTGCCTATGTTGTCCAGCGGTTGATAGAAGGGTTGATTACCTTACTACTAGCATCTCTATTAAGCTTTACCATTATTCAGCTAGCCCCCGGCAGTTATCTCGATACCCTCCAGCAAAATCCGAAAATCTCCCCAGAAACCATCCAACAACTCAAGGTCCAATTCGGCTTGGATCAACCTTGGTATGTGCAATATTGGCGCTGGCTGACCCAAGTGCTTACCCGTTTCAATTTTGGTGAAAGCTTTGTCTATAACCGTTCCGTTGCTTCCCTACTAATAGAACGGATTCCCGCTACCCTGCTACTGGCCATAACATCTATCATTCTCACCTGGGCGATCGCCATTCCGTTGGGCATTGTGGGGGCCGTACAGCAAAATACCTTGATAGACCGGAGTCTACGGGTAATCAGCTACATCGGCCAAGGATTTCCCAGCTTTATCACCGCTCTACTGTTACTATTCCTTGCCCAATCCGTTTCGCCTCTGTTACCGGTGGGAGACATGACCAGCATTGATTTTGCCGAATTTTCTTGGCCCCATAAAGTGTGGGATGTGGCTTGGCACATGATTTTACCTACCCTCGCTTTAAGTATCACCAGTTTTGCGGGGTTACAAAGGTTGATGCGGGGTCAACTACTGGATGTGTTACGCCAGGACTATATTCAAACTGCCAGGGCTAAGGGTCTGCCGGAAAATCGGGTTATCTACGTCCACGCCCTCCGTAATGCCATCAATCCCCTAATCACCATTCTGGGCTTTGAATTTGCCAGTTTGCTTAGTGGCGCTTTCATCGCCGAATTTTTCTTCAATTGGCCTGGCCTAGGTCGGTTAATTCTCCAGGCCGTCACTGCCCAGGATCTCTATCTAGTGATGGGTAGTTTAATGATGGGGGCAACTCTCCTCATTCTCGGTAATCTTCTAGCCGATCTATTGCTGAAATTCACCGATCCCCGCATTCAGTTGGCAGACCTAAAATAAAATTCACACTCAATTTGTGAATACTTGACTGGCAATATCCCGGCTACCAAGTTCCACCCCGATAAAACTGAAAACGGGCTACTCCCAAATCCATTGCCTGGGAATTGTCCCCCGGTGGTAGAGCAAAAACTCGAAATTGGTAAACTCCCGGTACATCGGGATTCTTCCAGGGCTTCAGACCAATGGTGACAATTTCTCCGGGGGAGATGGCTTGGGCAAACGTTACAGTGATTTTTCCCGTACTTCTGTCCCATTCCACCGACTCCAGGGCAACTTGTGCCCCCCGATGGCGACGATCGCCAAAGAAAGCAAAGCTTTGATCCGGGTAAAAATTAATCGGATCTGGGTTGGGTTGCTGTTGAAAAACAACTCTGTCGAGGGGTTCCCCGGCCTGTTCCGGCAGGGAAATGGTGAAATAATACTTCGCCGCCGGAATGGAAACGGCATTAAAAGTAGTGGCACTATCCATCAACTGGGGAGGACTACTGAAAAACAGCACTCCCCCCGGCAATTGCCCCGCTCCCGCAACGGACATTTTTGGACCATAACTCCCATAGGACTGGGTTAAAACCAGCCCCGAGGCGATCGCCAGTCCCGCTATTTTTCCCAAGCCCAGGGAAATTGGTCTAATCATAGGTGATTCACCTGAACCGATTGAACAACGTTGATAGATTAACGCACAAATTTGGGCATCACATCCGCCGCCGTAAATAGCCCCATTAAACCCTGACGGTGTAACTCATAGCCCGCTTTCAAATAACCAAAGGCCGGGCCACAAACATTGGCCGCCATGCTAGTTTCATCCCCAAGGGTAAAGGTATGGCTAGAAAGTTTTCCTTCAAAGGTTCTGCCGGTAATTTTCACATGGGTACTCAACGGCTTTTTCGGATTACGGGTATCCACCACGCCCCCCACCGTTACCTGATCCCGGTGACAGATGCCCGCCAATTCCAACATGATGTCGTCAGCGTGTTCCATATCCTCCAAAGCCAAAATGCCATTGGTTTGATCCAACAGAGCCGCAACTTCTTCATCACTCATAGCCTGGGCTTTATCAACATTGTACCCAGGCATATGGGCAATATCCTCTCGAATGGTGGCCCGATAAGCCTCCCAATTAGCAATACCAACCCCAAAAGTGATTTTGACCTGGTGAATTTCTTGGAAACTTTGGGCCGCCACCGCCGCCGCCGCCGTCAGTAAACCGGGGGTCGCTCCACAACCGGTCATATAAGTGATGCCTGCCTGGACTAAATCATGCCGTAATGTCAATAACTGCTCCACTGCACTGGTGCGTTTTAGGGCATCCACCAATACCCCCTGCCAGCCGGAGGCGATAAATTGCCTAGTCACATCCGCCATGAAAGTATTGGGCAGATTGGGCAACGCCAGGAAGTAACCATCCACCTCCCCCTGGCCAATTAAATCTTCAATGCTTTGCTCACTCATTTGTCCCTTATTGGCCTTCCCCACGGAACCCTGTTGAGCATAGGCCTGCACCGCATTATCCACATCAACACCATCGGCATCACAAAGATATCCATGGCGATCGGCGATCGCCACCAATACCATTTCCCGTTTAGGAGCTAAAAGCCTAGCCGCCGCTTGCCCTAAACCGCCAAAACCCAGAATGCCAACTCGCAAAGGAGCAGAAGTATAACTTTCCATTGATCCAAACTCGCAGAAACAACTCCCCCATTATCGGATGGAGGAGCTAAACGGAAGCGCACAAGTCAGAGAAGAGAGAGAAACAATGTCGGGAGGGAAGAGTTGGAGAAGGTTTTAGAAGCCCAAAGGCAGATGAGGAGGGGGATTGAGTGAATGTGGAAAAAAGATTTGAGAAAAGGTGTTGACTTTTCCTGGGAAGGTGAGTATATTGATAAATGCGCGGTTGAGAGCGAAAGCGACTCGAAAGCGCCCCGAAC
>NZ_JADEVV010000056.1 GCF_015207985.1 Synechocystis salina LEGE 00031
GCGGTGCACCACCCCGACCCCAATCCCCCTGCCCTCCGCACCTTTGCTGAACAACGTCCCCGGGAATTATTTCCTCCCTACGATTTACCAGGTACAACTTTGTTTTGGGAATTCTGCCAAGAAGTTATCGAGCGGTGGCAATTGCGGAACCTGGTTTATCCTGCCCAAATAACGGAAATAGAGCCCCTACAACACCAAAATCGCCAGCGGTTTCGTCTTTGGTTAGCGGATGGTCAATCAATACTGACCCGTAGGGTAGTGTTGGCGATCGCCGGAGGGAAACCCCAAATCCCAACCTGGGTGGATCAGATTTCGTCTTCTTACCCAACCCATGCCCTTATGCACTCGGAAAAAATAGACCTGAGAACTATGCATCTGGCGGGGGAAAAAATTCTTATCATCGGTAGTGGCCTGACCAGCGGTCATTTGGCGATCGGAGCCATTAAACGGGGTGCCAAGGTACTCATGATGGCCCGGCGGAAATTTTACGAGAAGCTTTTTGATGCGGAGCCGGGCTGGCTAGGGCCGAAATATTTGAAAGGTTTTTACGCTGAACCGAGTTGGGATAAACGCTGGCAATTGATTCAATCCGCCCGCAATGGAGGTTCCCTTACCCCCGCTGTATTAAACCACCTCCGTCGCCTGGAAAAAGAAGGGTCACTGACTTTCTATGAAAATTGTGAAGTTAGCCAAGCCCAATGGCGAGAAAACCATTGGCAGGTGAGTTGTCATTATCCTGGGGTTCATGATTGTGTGGCCCATTTAGGGATTAATCGTATTTGGCTCTGTACAGGTAGCACTATTGACGTTAGAAAATGGCCCCTGCTGAAGGAAATCCAGACCAACTATCCTACGTCAATAATTAATGGTCTACCAGTGTTGGATTCTGCCCTACGCTGGCCTGGTTGCAATTTACACATCATGGGAGGAGCCGCCGCTCTCCAACTCGGCCCTGTGGCCCGTAACTTAGCCGGGGCTAGAATGGCGGGCGATCGCCTGGTAGCTTGTTTATGAAGACCAAAGACCATTGGGAGTCCTTGAAAAAAAGACGATCTCAAACGTCATAGCCGAACAGATTAGGATTAACTTCTGTTAAATTAATATCCCCCAAACCATACTCCGCCCAGCGTTGACTGACCTGTTCCGCCATGGCTTGATCCGATTCCAGCACTTCGCCCCATTCATGGTCTGTTTCCGGGGGAATTTTGGTGGTGGCATCAATGCCCATGCGGCCGCCCAAACCAATCTTTTCACTGGCAAAATCGAGGCTGTCAAAGGGGGTTTCTGGCAAAATAAACACGTCCCGCACCGGATCCACCTTGGAGCTGATAGCCCAGACCACCTGGCGGGGATCGCGGATATTAATACTCTTGTCCACTACAATGACAAATTTGGTGTAAGTAAATTGGGGTAGAGCACTCCAAAAGGCCAGGGCGGCCCGTTTAGCTTGGCCGGGATAGGCCTTATCAATGGAAATAATGGCCGCTTTATAGCTCAACGCTTCCATGGGCAAAAAGAAGTCGGTGATCTCGGAAACCTGTTGCCGCAAAATGGGGGTATAAATCCGGTTTAAGGCGATCGCCATCATTGCTTCTTCCTTGGGGGGACGACCGCTAAAGGTGGTTAGGTAAACAGGATTTTTGCGGTGGGTCAGACAATGGAACCGCACCAGGGGGGAATCTTCCACGCCGCCGTAATAGCCCATGTGGTCTCCAAAGGGGCCATCCGGTAACATTTCTCCGGGGGTAATGGTACCTTCCAACACAAATTCTGAGTCGGCGGGCACTTCCAAATCCACAGTTTTACATTTGGCCAGGGCCACCCCGGAACCACCATACAATCCGGCAAATAACCATTCCGACAAATCCACGGGAATCGGTGTGGCCGCCGCCATGATAATTAACGGGTCCACTCCCAAGGCGATCGCCACTTCCAGCTTTTTACCCTGCTCCGCCGCTTTCCGTAAATGCCTGGCCCCTCCCCGCACCGACAACCAATGGACAGTCATGGTGGTTTGAGATTGTAATTGCAAACGATAAACCCCCACATTGGGCGTACCGGTTTCACAATCTTTGGTAATAACTAGCCCCAGGGTAATAATTTTGCCCGCATCACCGGGGTAGGGGCGGATGAGGGGAATTTGGTTTAAATCTAAATTTTCGCCATCGATGATAACTTCTTGGCAAGGGGGGAAAAAGTTACGGCCAGGCTTTGCTTTGAGGACATCGAATAAGACTTTGCCGAAATCGATCGCCTGGGAAATTTTCTTCGGCGGTTTAGGTTGTTGTAACAGGGCTAATTTTCTGCCCAAATCTTCCAATTCCAGGGGATGCTCCATATTCATGGCCCAACAAATGCGCTCCACCGTGCCCATTAAATTCACTGCCACCGGGAAGGGGGAACCCTTAACATTTTCAAACAACAGCCCTGGGCCACCGGCCTGCAACATGCGGTTGGCGATTTCCGCCACTTCCAAATCGGGATCCACCTCAGCGGTAATGCGGCGCAACTGCCCCCGTGTTTCCAACAACTGGATGAATCCCCGTAAATCTCTGGCCATGGCAGTTAAAAAACTATACTTTCCATATTTAATACTAACAGACTTTAGCTGCGAAAATAAGCTATAATCTTCTCGTGGATTATTTTTATATTTTCTTTTAAAATGTCTTATCAATCAAATGATTTGGCTAAGTACCTTTCAAATATTTTAATAAACATTATCAAAATTTATCCGGAATACTTGCTCGAAAAATACAAAAAGTATGATTGGAGTAGTGAGAAAACATCGCAGATCATTACAAAATACTTTTCTGATCATCTTAATAATTTAGTTGATAATGGAGAAGATAATTTTTTTCTAAATATTAGCTTATCCATTTTTCGTAAATTTCTAGTACCATTTAGCTTAAGTGATAAAGATGTTATTGATTTATGCATAAAAAATAAATTAAGCGAACATGGCAAACACTTAGATAGCAAATCTGAGAATTTAGGATTTTCGGTTCTTTTAATTGACATCGAAAATATTTATCTGGATGTTACAGAAGAAGACTTAATCAAAAAACTTAGTAGGCATTCTTTAAAACACCACTTAGCTTTTGGTAATTGGAAAAAATTAGGAAATAAAGATGAAGAGCTACACAAAAGGGGATATGAACTATTTCATGTACCTTCAGGCAAAAATAATGCAGATCAAAGAATGACAAATATAGGAGCTTTTATTTGCCTAAATTATCCTGATATAAAAGAGATTTTTGTTTGTTCTTCAGATAAAGACCTTGAAATTCTATGCAGTTTTTTGTCTCAAAAAAATATTGTGGTCTATCAGGTTTTCCGACAAATCAATAATTTATGCATTAAAAATCCTGAAACGAATGAAATTTTGTCATATCCCATTATTTCTAGTGAATCTTCCAATGAAAAAATTATTGATCTAAAAACATTAATCGAAGAAATAAAATCTATTATTCGTGAAGTGACAAATCAGGCATCACAACAGCAATGGGTTACACTGAGTCAGGTTTCAACTATATTTTATCGTAAATTTGGATTAAGTCTTAACGATGTTGTTAAGCATCATTTTCCTGGAAAAACAGCAAAATTTATATTTTTGGAATATAAGAATTACTTCGTTGTCCATGATCCACCGGAATCTAAAGATATTTTTATTGCATTGTTTAATTTTAACAAAGAATCTTCTGAATTCATCACTCAAAATAGTCAAGATTCTTTGGAAAACAAGTTTGTTAAAATCATAAAAGAAGAGATTAAAAACAATAAAAATAAAAAAGTTGAAATAGGTTATGCTGCCTCCAAATTTGCTGGAAAGTACAATATTTCAATCACTAAAGCTCTTAAGAATGCCAGTCGTCCTGGTAACTATAAAGCTTTTATTAACTCAATATCAGTACTAGAACTCATAAATGAGGGTGGACGTTGTTTTATCCGCTTACGCTAGAAGCTAAAAATAGTCTATTAAATACATCAATTAAAATTGTTGAAAACTTTCCATCCCCTCACGGCGATCGCCGTCACTCCCCAAGCCGTTAAATTGCTTCTACCCGTGGCGGAAACGTTGACGGGAAAATTACTTCTATCAGAATCCTTGGCTGAGGAATTAAACCTTGGTGGCAATCCCGCCGTAGAAACCTATGACCATTCCCTGGCCATGGCCATTGAGGAAAGATGGAGTACCCATAAGGCTTTGATTTTCGGTTTAGCAACGGGGGCCGTAGTCCGCTTAATTGCCCCTTTATTGCATGATAAACAGACCGATCCCGCTGTGGTGGTGGTGGATGCCATGGGCACATCGGTGATTAGCTTGCTCAGTGGTCATCAAGGTGGCGGCGATCGCCTGGCGGAGATAGTGGCAGAACAGTTGCAGGGAAAGGCAATTCTGACTGGTGGAGCTAATGGCTTAGGGCAAATTGCGGTGGATTGTTTGGGCATTCCCTTCGGTTGGCGGAGGGGAACAGGGGATTGGACAGCGGTCAGTGCGGCTTTAGCTAGTCAAAAACCGGTGGCAGTGCAACAAACGGCGGGGTCAACTTTGTGGCAAGGGTATTTACCCCCAGGCCATGGTTTTAATTTTTCTGGAACGGAGGCAACGGCGGCAACCCTGACCATTACCGTTCAAGACAATCTTCCTGAACACCAGGGGCACCCCATGGCTCAATGGCATCCCCGACTGCTATGGGTGGGTATGGGCTGTGTGCGGGGCACTGATTTAGCGCTGTTGGAAAAAGCTTTGCTAGAGGTTTTAGCTAGGGAAAATTTCAGTCCCCTGGCGATCGCCGGCCTGGCCAGTGTGCATTTAAAAGCGGACGAGGTAGGAATGCAGCAATTGGCCCAAAAATATGATTTACCCTTTGTTACTTTTTCCGCCAAACAGTTAGCGGCCCAGTCTGTGCCCAATCCCTCCGCTGTGGTTAACCAGGAAGTTGGTACCCCCAGTGTGGCGGAAGCGGCGGCCCTCACGGCGACCCAGGTTTATGGCGAAGGAGGAAAACTGATTGTCGAAAAAGTCATTGTCAAACAGGATCAACAAGCCGTGACAGTGGCGATCGCCCAAGGAAAACGAGAATATATCGGCAAACCGGGGCAGTTATGGTTAGTGGGTACAGGGCCTGGTGAATTGAGCCAAATTTCCCCCGCCGCCCGCACGGCCATTCGAGAAGCGGATGTGCTCATCGGTTATGGACTTTATTTAGATTTGATTGACCCCCTCCGCCGTCCCGGGCAAATTTGCGAAACCTTTCCCCTCACCCAGGAACGGCAACGCTGTCAGCGGGCTATTGAGTTGGCCCAATGGGGCTTAACGGTGGCGGTGTTATCCTCCGGGGATTGTGGCATTTACGGCATGGCCGGGTTAGTGTTGGAGGAATTAGAAAAAGTTGGTTGGGATGGACAAACCCCGGGAGTAGAGGTTTTTCCTGGCATTAGTGCGTTCCAGGCCGCAGCAGCCCGGCTGGGTGCTCCCCTCATGCATGACTTTTGTGCCATTAGCCTGAGTGATTTACTTACCCCCAGGGAAAAAATTTTGCAACGGTTAACGGCGGCGGCCCAAGCAGATTTTGTCACCGCTTTGTACAATCCCAAATCCCAAAAGCGTACTGTACTGATTGAGCAAGCCCAGGCCATTTTCCTGCAATGGCGATCGACAGATACTCCGGTGGCCCTGGTGCGTTCCGTATATCGACGGGATGAGACCATTGTGCGGACCACATTGGCCGAAATGTTAGACTTTCCCATTGATATGCTGACGGTGGTGCTGATCGGCAATAGTAACACCTACAATTATCAAGATTATTTGATTACCCCCCGGGGCTATTATGCTAATGCCTAGGGAAATGCAGTCGGTTATCGGAGCGGCGTCAGCTCCCCCCTAGCCCCATAATTTTCAAGGTACCCTGGATGGAAGTGAGTGTGTTGACTGGGAGTATTTTCCAATGAAGCTGGTGAAGGATGTACAACTGAGGCGCTATACCCCCCCGACCTGTACTTTAGAGCTATGGCAAACTCGGCGGGTATGGCAAAGAACCCCCCAAACTTTGCCGTCGGATTATCGGTTTGCGCTCCACTTTGACGATCCCCGCTTGCCGGAAGTAGAACAACTAACCTTGTCGGGCACACCGGAAGAATTGGAAACCCTGGCTGTAGCGGTGGAATCTTACCTCCAACAACGCCTGAGCCCCTGCGCTTCCCTGGAACCAAGCACCTATCCGGAACCGATATTTAATGCCGACGGTGAACCATCTTTTTGCCTCCGGCCCCAGGGGTCATGGAGCCATGAACTATTGGGCATGGGGGCCCCCGTAATCCTCAATACTTCCCAGTTGTACGATCTAATGTTGGCCCTGGAAAGTTTTCGTCTCCAGGACCTAGAACCCAGTCGGATGCCCCCAGCCATTGCCGGGGAAAAGTTACCTCAGGGATTAATAGTGGGAGGAGTAATGGCGGCCGGTGGTGTGCTGGCGATCGCCATGGCGACCCTATGGATGCGGCAACCCCAAGGGGAAGTGGTGGTACAGGAAAATTTTCAACTGCCCGTGCCGAGCCAATTCCAGTTCAACGAAGTCAGTAACCTCGTGCCTCCCCCTCCCCGGGGCAATACCCCTTCCCCCCAATTGGCCCAGACCCTCGCTTTAAGGGACCCCCTACCTTCCCCCAGTGCAGTGTTAGCGGCCACGCCCCCGGCCCGCAATGCCAATATTCCCCTAGTGGTGCCTCCAGAAAGGGTGCGCCCTCCGGATTTGCAAGCTCCAGCAGCCCCAGGGGAAACCTATATTGCCATTCCTGATCCCACCAACTTACAACCCCTAACCCCACCGCCAGAGCCTCCTTCCCCCGATGCCCTAGCTATCTTGCCCCGCCCCGACGGCCAGCCCTTGCCCTACGGTGGCCAAGTCTTACCCAACGCCCCCGATTTACCTTCCCTGCCACCGGGCTCCAATCCCATTAGTTTCAGACCGCCCCGACCCCGCTCTGTGCCACCCCGCTCCACCAATTTGCTGGACACCATTCCCCAGGTGGCGGAAGTGCGGAGATTTTATCAACAGCAGTGGCAACCGGCGGAGGATCAAACCCAAACCTTGGAATATCGTCTGCAAATTGAACCCAATGGCACGGTGAAAAGAACTGTGCCCCTAGGCCGGGCCGCTAGCATTTACATGGCCCGCTTACCCCAACCTGCGCCGGGGGAACCGTTGGTGTCTCCCCTGGCCGATGACAGAGTGGAAACCATCCGCCTAGTCCTAACTCCCCTGGGGGATGTGAAGGCTTTTCTGGAAGATCAACCCCAATAGTCCCCAGCATTAAGCAAAAAAAAGCCCGCTGGTTTTTCCGTCGGGCCTTGTTTAATTGGTTTTGAAAATGTTTTCAAGATTCCACTCCCAAGTTTGAAGGAGAGTAGATAAAAGCCCCCAGTATTGCCGGAACTAGGTCGATTGGGGGGGCAAACTAAAGCTCTTAGTTTCCAGAGTTTGAAGGCTGATGCCTAAGCTAGGGCCGCTACTTTGGGCCAGCGTCCCACCGTTTGGCCAATCACCGCCAATTGTTGCATGGTTTCATCAAAGCGGTCGGGGGTGAGGGATTGGGGCCCGTCGGACATGGCTTTGGCTGGGTTGGGATGCACTTCAATCATCAAGGAATCGGTGCCCGCGGCGATCGCCGCCATGGCCATGGAGGGCACATACTCAGACTTACCAGTACCGTGGCTGGGGTCGATCATAATGGGCAGGTGGGTGAGGGAGCGCAGCACAGGCAACACCGACAAATCAAGGCAATTGCGGGTGTAATGGCCATCAAAGGTACGAATGCCCCGCTCACAGAGAATCACGTTGGGGTTGCCCGCCGCCAGAATGTATTCCGCCGCCATTAACCACTCATCAATGGTGGCCGCCATGCCCCGCTTTAACAGCACCGGCTTATCCTGGGCCCCCACTTTCTTCAGCATGGAGAAATTTTGCATATTGCGGGCTCCCACTTGGATCACATCCGCCACTTCCGCGATGATTTCTAAATCCGCCGCATCCATGACCTCGGTGATGATGCCCAAACCGGTGGCTTCCTTCGCTGCCGCCAACAGACCCAAAGCACTTTCGCCATGACCTTGGAAAGCGTAGGGAGAAGTGCGGGGTTTGAACGCGCCGCCTCGTAAGAACTGGGCCCCGGCGGCCTTAACTCGACGGGCCGTTTCCACAATCATAGTTTCGTTTTCCACGGAACAGGGCCCGGCTACCACCGCCACAGGATGGTTCTTGCCGATCGCCACGGGGCCAGCGGGGGTAGAAACAATCACTTCGCTGTATTCCCCATGGCGAAAAGTCAGGCTAGCCCGTTTAAAGGGTTGTTCCACCCGCAACACATCCTCAATCCAGGGGCTAACTTCTTGGATTTGCAGGGGATCAAGTCCGGCGGTTTCCCCCACCAATCCCATCACTACTTTATGTTTGCCGACGATTTTTTCGGGGGTCAGGCCCCGTTCAGTAAACTCCTTACCAATGCGCTCAATTTCTATATCTGGGGTGCCGACTTTCATGACGACGATCATGATAACTTCCTCTTTCGATAGGGTGGAACAGGGGGAAATTTTTTAGCTACAAGCTTAATAACAAATGCGGACTCGCAAAGCCGAACTAATGGTAATTTTAACGAAATTATTTTGACCAGCAGGATTGGGCAACCATTATTGACCAATCGTTAACTTTGTTAACAAAAATTCACAAATCTTGAACATTGCCCAAAGCTATTTAACGATCGCCGTTGTCCGGGGCCGTTTGTTGGGCATTGCGCCAGACGGCGATGGTGCGACCCAGGTTGAGGCGAAATTCTGGCCAACCCCACAAACTACCTGGTTCATCTTCCCAGGAGGTGGAAAAAATGCCATAGCTTAGACCCACCACCCCCAGACCAAAAAACAGCAGACTCACCGCAAACACCACATAGGTGGGAATCTCAAACCAGTCCCGGCTCACAACGAGGTAAAAAAGCACAAAGGACAACATGCCCAAACCGGTGGGAATGCCGGAAAACAGGGCCATGCGCTTGACCATCCGCTGGCTCACCACGGCGGGAATGCCACTGTCCGCTGAGCGGCGGGATTTTTTTTCTTTGGCACTGCTGGTTTTACTGCTGGGGGCCGCCACTGAGGGGGGCTTTTTTTCGACCTTTTTCTTTTTGGATTTCCGTTCAAAAGGAAGGCGGTCTCGGTTGGTGGGGTCAGCCATGGGAAAAATGCAAAAACTTAACGACGGATACCGAGGCGTTTGATCAGGGCTTGGTATCGTTCCGGCTCCCGGGCGTTGATGAAACTCAATAAACGCTTACGACGACCAATCATTTTGAGCAGGCCCCGACGGGAGGCGTGGTCTTTGGGGTTAGCTTTGAGGTGCCCTGTGAGCTGGGTAATTCTTTCTGTCAAGAAGGCCACTTGCAGATCAGCGGACCCAGTATCAGTCTCGTGGGCTTGATACTCGGTCATCAATTCTTGTTTACGGACTTGGGTTAAGGACATATTCTCTGTGAAAAAAACCTGAGCGGTAAAATACTAGGCGATAAATTTCGTTGCAATCTCTTACTATATCACGTTTGCCGGAGGTCCCCTTCCCCTGGCCAAGGGGGGCAGTTAATTGGTAAGTAAGAGCCGTGGTTGGGCAGATTATTCCAGATTCAAAACAGATAGCTGTGGGCCAAACTGAGCAGAAAAGTTAATTGCCCCGCCAGAAGGAGCAGATAGATGACAATGCGCCGCTGGAAGACAGACAACAATAGCCCAATGCTTTTGACGTCGATCATAGGGCCAAAGACCAAAAATGCCAGCAAGGAGCTACCGGTGAAGGTGGAGACAAAGGAAAGGGCAAAAAATGAGTCCACTGTGGAGCAGACCGATACCACCACCGACAATAGCATCATGGCCAGAATGGAGCTAATGGTGCCCTGCCCCAACAATAAAATCCATTCCCTCGGAATAAAAACTTGGATAACGGCGGCGATTAAACTGCCCAAAATTAGCATGCCGCCCAATTCCCGCAGTTCCTGCACAATATTGTCGGTAAACATTTCCCAACGGCTGGGGGCAATGGGGGGTAAAAGGGTTTCCACCGCTTGCTCATCTAGTTTCAGCAGTTGACCGCTGTTGCCACTACCCAAAATAAAGGTGCCCGATTGCAAAAGGGGGGATTCACAGGCGATCGCCGGGGGAGATTCCTCGGGACGGTTGAGGTAGGCCAATCTGCGACCCAGGGCAGGCTTGAGCAGGGGCACTGCATCCAACTGGCGACTAAACACCCAACTAATGATCACAGTGATGATTAAAGAACAGACAATGCGGGCCACCACCATGCCCGGTTGGTCCCGGAAGGCCACCCAAGTGGACCAAATCACAATGGGATTAATGGTGGGAGCGGCCAACAAAAAGGCCACCGCCACGGAGGGGGGTAAACCCTGCATCAAAAATCTTCTGGCCACGGGCACATTGCCGCACTCACACACCGGAAACATAAACCCCACCAGGCTACCGGCGATCGCCCCCAGGAAGGGATTACGGGGGATGTAGGCAATTAACTTTTTTTCATCGCTGAATACTAACAGAGCACTGGAGAGCACCACCCCAAAGGTGAGGAAGGGAATGGCCTCCACCAGTAAGCTCAAAAAAATAGTAAAGGCTTCGTGCAATTGGGTCATGATTCAATCAAAGCCAGGCAGACTTAGCCCAGGGGACAAAAAAATTCCTGAAGCTCAGGGTGAGAGGAGCAAAAAATGATAATACCAAACTGCGATCTTTCTAGGGTTGAGTCGGGGTAGGCGTACTCTCTGTCCCCCCGCCCTGGTTATTAGGTTCCGTCGGTGCCAAAGGATTCTGGGGTGGGGGCAACTGGGGATTTTCCACCTGTAGTTTAATGGCCGCCAGCAACTGTTTTAGCCCCTCTTCCTCCGGATAAATTTTTGTCAACTTCTCCATCGGGGCGATCGCCCCCGCCAAATCCCCCATCTGCAAACGTGCTTCCACCAGACCTTGCAACGCATTGGGGTTGTCCGGTTCCCGTTGCAATACCTTTTCGTAGCCTTCGGCGATCGCCTTTAACTGCTCTATTTCCGCCGCCGTTGGTTGTGTTCCCTGGGATGGTGCTTCTGTTTGGTTTTGGTTAGCATTGCCCCTCAACATAGTCAGCATCGGCACCGTCATCATGCCCAGAAAAGCCAACCCCGAGGCAATGATGAACGTCTTTTGTAAAATCTTTTTGGTGGAAGCCATAGAAAAGGGGGAATGCCCAATAACAACAAAATCAAACTTTAAGGTTATACAACCTAGCCATAGTAGGGGTTTCTTTGACCATTAACCGAGAAAATTAGGCGGGGGGTAGGGGATAGTAGAAGAAATAACCATACACTCCCCAGGCAAAGGCCGAGCCGCAGATTAGGGCTAATAATAACAAGCTTTGCCCCTGGCCCATGCCCAGATTCCGCAACTCAATCCGACCGAGAATGGCCGCCGCCAGCAGCAACAAAAATGAAGTGAAATAGTTAAACCACCGCAGGGCCACCACAAACACAAAACACCAAAACACCATGGACACCATCGACCGCAGTTCCGATTTGGCCCAATTACCTACCACATAGGTCATTAAGGTAATGGGGGTAGTCAAAGCTAAAGTGGTCAACGTGATAATAAACAGAGTGAAAATATGGATTAAAGCCAGAACCGTCCTCTGATCAATATCGACCCGCAGGCCCTTGAGATGTTCATGGAACATAATGCTCCAGGGCACACTGGCCTCAGCCAACCTCCAGCCAAAGGCAACATAGGTAATAATTACCAAGGCAATGGACAAAAAAGGAATAGATTTGAGCCAGGGCATGGGCAATTTCCCCCCAGGGCTAAGGACTAGCGTGATCAAAACAGCCAAAAAAGAGAAAACGAAGAAGGCATGGTCGGCCAAAGGAACCCACCGCCATCTTCGTTAATCTTCGTCCCAAAACCAATCAGGACATGAACTGAATGATGTAATCAAAATAGGGAGCTGTCTCATTGGCATCCTCTGCACTCAACAGTCCCAAAGCTGCATCTTTCAGTACGTTCACCGCATCCACCATGCCCGGCACCGGCACATCTAAGGAGTTGTACATCTCCTTAACACCGATTAAACCAGTGGTTTCAATGGGTTCTTTGTTGCCCGCTAAAACGCCATAGGTAACTAGGCGTAAATACCAACCGTAATCCCGCAAGCACTGATTATATTGCCGTTGACCGTAGGCATTACCCCCCGGGGCTCGGTATTCAGGATGCTTTTTAAACAGTTGTTTTTGGGCTTGATCAACTATCTTTTTTTCATTTTCGGCCAAGGTTTCCGCAATGCGAATACGCTGGGCACCGGTGGTTAAAAATGCCTGGATCCCTTTGAGTTCACCGCTAGTGGGGTAGCGGAGTTGATCGTCGGCTTGCAAAATAACTTGACTAACTACACTCATGATATCAACAAGAATTTCATATCATACTGTAGTTTAGCCTGAGTTGCCCCATACCGCCCCAGGCTAAATACCCTCCTCCCGAGGCGGTAGATTTTTTGACCAGCTACTTGCCTAGACGGCCACCGCTTGGGGACTAGAAGCAAAGGCCGCTTTCAACACATCCACTTTATCGGTGTATTCCCAGGGTAAATCTAGGTCATTGCGGCCAAAATGGCCATAGGCGGCCACATCTTGATAGAACCGCCCCCCCCGTTCAGCGGGCAAATTCCTTAAATTAAGGGATTGAATGATACCGGCCGGACGCAGTTCAAAGTTTTCTAACACCACTTCCAGCAGTTTTTCTTCGTCCACCTTGCCGGTGCCAAAGGTATCAATTAAAACGCTGACGGGGCGGGCAACCCCAATGGCGTAGCTGACCTGTACTTCACATTTATCGGCTAAACCAGCGGCCACAATGTTTTTGGCCACATAGCGGGCGGCATAGGCTGCAGAACGGTCTACTTTGGTGGGGTCCTTACCGGAAAAGGCACCGCCGCCATGGCGGGAATAACCACCGTAGGTGTCCACGATGATTTTTCTTCCCGTTAACCCCGCATCCCCCTGGGGACCTCCCACAACAAATTTGCCGGTGGGATTGACAATGAAGCGGGTTTTATCGGTGGGTTTGAGGGCAATGTCGCTGAAGCAATGGCCCACCACCACGTCCCAAAGATCAGCCTTAATTTTGGCCTGCACTGCATCGTTATCGGTGATATCGCCAATGTGCTCGTCGTGCTGGGTGGAAATGAGAATGGTGTCAATGGCTACGGGCAAGCCATCTTCGTACAGGATAGAAACTTGGGTTTTACCGTCGGGGCGCAGATAACCCAATTGGCCGGACTTACGCACTTCCGATAAGCGCAGGGCAATGCGGTGAGCCAAGCTGATGGGCAGGGGCATTAATTCTGGGGTTTCGTTACAGGCATAGCCAAACATTAGGCCCTGATCGCCGGCACCGATTTTGTCTAGCTCATCATCGCTGAGGGCGTGGCGTTGTTCCTGGGCGGCGGTTACCCCCTGGGAAATGTCGGGGGACTGTTCGTCGATCGCCAGCATGACAGCACAACTGTTATGGGAAAAGCCGTTATCGGCATTGGTGTAGCCAATTTCAGCAATTTTCTGGCGGATTAATTCGACAAAGTTAATGTGGGCTTGGGAAGTAATTTCCCCCGTCACTAGGGTTAAGCCTGTGTTGACTACGGTTTCCGCCGCTACTCGACTGTTGGGGTCTAAGGTTAATAGGGCATCAAGAATGGTATCGGAAATCTGGTCACACACCTTATCGGGATGGCCTTCTGTCACCGACTCGGAAGTAAATAAATAGCGCTTAGACAAAGTCTTCAGTCCTCGTACACGATAAAGGCTATTGGGCAAACAAGACCTTCAACAAAGCTTGTTAAGTTAAATTAACATTTCATCATACAGGTTCTCTCCCCCGGTAAGAAAACGGCGATCGCCAAAATTTGTTCCCCAGGCTACCAAGGGCCGGTTTGCTCGAAAGCTCGAAAATTATAATTAACTTCCCCTCGCTCCCCTGCGGACAGAGGGCAATGACTATGACTTACCCTGCTTGGAGACGAGCATTGGCTAGCAATGTCACTTTTTAAACGGGTTGCAGAATGTCCTGGGATTGTTGGGCTTTGAGGGCTTTTTCTAACAGTTCCGGCCCAGCTGACGCTAATAGACGGGAATCGCTCAGGGTACGGCGCCAAAATTTAGCTCTGGGTTGACCATTAAATAAGCTCAATAAATGCCTGCTAATTTGATTAAGGCGATCGCCATGGCGTAAACGCTCTTCCACATAGGGCAACATACGCTCAATAATTTCTGCTCGGCTGGGGATTAAATCTGTTTTTTGGTAAACATCCCGGTCCACCGTGGCAAAAAGGTAGGGATTTTCGTAGGCGGCCCTCCCCACCATTACCGCATCTACATGGTGGAGATGGGCGTTGATCTGCTCCATTTGGGTAATGCCACCATTAATTTCGATCGCCAATTCAGGGCAGTCTTTTTTCAACTGATAGACATCTTGGTAGCGTAACGGCGGAATGGTGCGGTTTTCCTTGGGACTGAGACCCTGGAGCCAAGCTTTACGGGCGTGGACAGTGAATCTTTGGCAACCAGCTTGGGCCACAACGGTCACAAATTTGACTAGGTCTTCATAACTATCCTGATCATCAATGCCAATGCGATGTTTGACGGTAACGGGAATGGCCACAGCCCTTTGCATTGCTGCCACACATTGGGCGACCAACTCCGGCTGAGCCATGAGGCAAGCCCCAAAATTGCCGCTCTGCACCCGATCACTGGGACAACCCACATTTAAGTTAATTTCGTCATAGCCCCAATCCTGACCAATGCGGGCACATTCCGCCAACAGTTGCGGGTTATCCCCCCCCAATTGCAGGGCCACCGGTTTTTCCTCCGGGCTAAAGTCCAACAATTTGGGGCGATCGCCGTGGAGGATCGCTTGGGCGGTGATCATTTCTGTGTACAGCAGGGTATGCCTGGTTAACTGCCGCAGGAAATAACGAAAATGGCGATCGGTGTGGTCCATCATCGGCGCCACACTGAGGGGGTTAACAGCACCATCGGAAAAAACTTTGGTCATCAGGGCAATATTTAGGTTAAGTCAGTCTTTAGGGCAATTTCATCCGTCAGGGCGGGCAGATCCAGAGTGGCATAAATTTCCGCCAAAGGAATGGCCAAGTTCAGGGCTTCAATGTCGGCGATCGCCTCTAGGCCTTCATAGGACTTCAGTAACCAAAAATTCTGGGGAGTCCGCTGGAAACACTCCATCAAATACTGCTGGGTATTAACCAAAATATAGGCCTGCAAACTGGGCAAGGTGCGGTAATCCTGGAACTTTTTGCCCCGGTCAAAGCCTTCGGTGGATTCCGACAGAACCTCAACAATTACCCTGGGATATTGAACTATAGAGGAATTGGTATCATCATTATCTTCGCAAGCAACCACAACATCGGGATAATAGTAACGTCTCTGATTTAAGAGCATCACCCTGATATCCGCCATAAACACCTGACAATTATTCCCCATCAGGCGGGAGCGCAAAGCCAGAGCTAAATTGAGAGAAATTATGTTGTGGGCCTTGGTTGACCCGGCCATGGCATAAATCTGGCCATTGATGTATTCATGCTTAACATCACTGCGACCTTCAAACTCTAGGTAATCGTCGGGGGAAAAGTATCCATTGGAGGAGAGAGCAACCATCTGCCTTGCCAAATTTGTCTAAATTGATTGTCTCCATTTTATTGCCCCACTCCCTTTCGTTAAATATCTTTACGATCGCCTTTGGTCAGCCAAGGAAAGCTAAAATACTGGCCGGATAACCCCATTTACCGTTTCCCGAGGGGGGAGTACCCTAAGGGAGAGCGAATAGATTGCGGGCCGAAAATCCGAAAGAATCGGTAAAATGGCAAAGTCAGCATTTTCGCTTGTAAACCCAACATTACCTACAAACTTCAACAAAAAACACCTGTGGCCGATAAAAGAAGACCCCAACGCGACCTACCTCAAATTAACGAAAGAATACGTTTCCCAGAAATACGAGTCATTGACAGTGACGGTGCCCAATTGGGGATTATTACCCCCAACGAGGCCATGGAAATCGCCGACGAGCGGGGGCTCGACCTTGTGTTAGTGAGTGAGACCGCCGATCCGCCGGTGTGTCGCATCATGGACTATGGCAAATATAAATTTGAGCAGGAGAAAAAAGCCAGGGAAGCCAAGAAAAAACAACATACCGCCGACGTTAAGGAAGTAAAAATGCGGTACAAAATTGATGAACACGATTATCAAGTGCGCATTAATCAGGCCAAGCGCTTCCTCAAAGCTGGCGATAAAGTGAAAGCAACGGTGAACTTCCGGGGCCGGGAAATTCAGCATGCCCACCTAGCAAAGGAATTACTCGACCGCATGGCAACGGATCTGGCCACCGAGGCGGACATCCAACAGGCTCCCAAACGGGAAGGACGCAATATGATGATGTTCCTTTCCCCCAAAAAGGTCTAGCCCTACGGCAACGGTGAACCAAAACCGTTAGATAGTCTAAATATTTTTTGCATCCCCTGGGACCATCTGAGGGGATTTTTTGCATGGCTGTTACAGTACCAATCTTGCCGGAGGACGGCACAAGTTTTCGGCCCCTGTCCTAGAATGGGAAAGTCAGCAGAGCCCCACTGGTGGAGGAAAAGGTTTTGGACGAACTGCGCTCAGCGTTGGAGTTGGCGACGGAGGATGAACTGACCCAACTAACTCAAATTCTTTTTTGTCGAAAGTTTAATCCTTTGGATTATCTGCAAACCCCTCTGCCGTTGGAGGTACAAAGCTTGGGTCGTCCGTTATGGGAAAGTTCCCTGGAGGAAAGATTCCGTTACCTGGCCGCCGATGGTCTGACGGTTTTGCGGGGCAAGGCCAAACAATTTAGCTATCGAGATACCCTAATTCGGGTTTGTCAATTCCTCAAGGTGCCCTACGCCCAACAGATGACCACCTTGGATTTGGAAACGGATATCTTTCTCCACTTGGTTAACCAGGCTTGGCAAAAGTTGCCCCCGGCGGAACAAAATAATCTAACCCGCAAAATTCAACGGTCCCTGATTAATTCTCCCCTCCCGGAACCCCTGCCGCTGCAAATTCAACATAATCCTGTCAATGTCATCCTCAAAGGAGGTGGGGCGATCGCCGTTAGTTCGGTGCTGCGACCTCTGCTGTTGGGGCGCATTTTACAGCAGGTGACGGTACATATTGCCCAATATCAGGTGGCTAAATCAATGTTAGTGAAGGGGGGATTGAATGCGGCGGGTCAGTTGCAAAGTCAGTTGGCTCTCCAAACTGCCAAGCAGGGGGTACTGATGGGAACGGCTCGCTACGGGGCAGTGCGGACAATTTTTTCGGTGTTGGGGCCGGCCCTGTGGGGATTATTCCTAGCAGATCTAGGCTGGCGGGCGATCGCCACCAACTATGGGCGTATTATTCCGGTTATTTTTACCTTGGCCCAAATTCGCTTAACCAGGGAAACCTGTTGGCAATTGGCCTAGGTTGAGGCGAGGAAATTAGAATGCCCTAGGAACGGCGGCGGGCCTTGGATTGGCCTGGGCGGGTTTGTTTTTTGCGTCCCAGTCTTTTTTTTAGCCAACTGCTTCCCCAGTCACTGAGGCTATGGGCCATGGCCCCTGCTTCCAAACCCAGGAAAATGATTACCAATTCTCCGCGGTGATTTTGCACCCATTGCCCCAGGGATAACCAGTCAACCCCCTGTAGCCTCTCTAAACTGAGCTTTTGTAACAGTACCAATACTATCCCCATCCCCAGGGCCGCTAACAATAACCAACAACTTAGGTACAACAGTCGCAACATAGTACCGATTAAAAAGCCGTGGGAAAGGGGCGATCGATGAGGAATAAAGCGACGGTAGGGGAGCCAGATCCACCTCAGCCAGCCCCACCGTTTATATTGGCAGGAATGGATGTCCAGATCCGGGCCAAACATTAGCCCACTAAACCCAAAGGCGATCGCCATTAGTAGGGTCAGTCGGGCACTGCCGGTACTGATAAATGCTATGGCCATAACGGCGGGGGTAGCCCCCAGGGTAATGCGGTCATGGATTTTACCTGCGGGCATGGCAAAGGGGAAAAAGGGATGGGCAACCAAGAAAAAATTTTTTCCGACGGCGATCGAACAAAACGATAACCTATGATATAGTGATTAAGCATGAGTAAAGGGCGATTAGCTCAGTTGGTAGAGCGCCTGCCTTACAAGCAGGATGTCGGCGGTTCGAGCCCGTCATCGCCCATAGAAGTTTTGAAATTAAATGATTAAATAAGTTCAAAACGCCCAGGCTACACGCTGCCTTCCGCTTCCTCCCTAGCCTTGGCTAGCTTCTGGCCATCGTAATAGCGGTTGCTGTAGTAGCGGCCATAGTAATAACCATATCCACCGGATGTGGAAGTGATCGCATTGGCCACAATTCCCAGCACATTCAAATCCGCCAAGGCCAATTCCCTAAAGGCTTCCTTGAGGCTGTCCTTACGGGTTTTATTAAGGCGTACCACCACCACCAGGCCATCGGTCTGATCCGCAATGAGGCGGGAATCCGTTAGTCCCAAAATAGGAGGCGTATCGATCAAGATTAAGTCGAAAGTTTCTTTCCACTGGTTCATTTTGACCACAAAATTCTGGGAAGCGGAAACTAACTGCTCCGGGGTCATGGTGTCATCTTGAACTTTGAAATAGAACAGATTCTTGCCCAAAAGTTCAGGTAAATCTTCATTTTGACCATTGGAGTTGGCCGCCAGGTTATTGAGCACGCCATTGCCATCGGAGGTTGTATTTTCGCCCCCAAAGCCCGTGATTTTGGCCAATTTTAACCAGGCTTGTTTTTGGGGAAAATAGCGATCGCCGTCTACTAGCAGAACTTTTTGCCCCAACTTAGCGGCGGCCTGGGCCAGGAAAAAAGCCGTAGTGGATTTCCCATCCCCCGATTCAGCAGAGGTGACCACAAAGGAATGGCACTGGCGTTTGCGTTTGAGAAAAAATAGGTTGGAATAGAACTTGGCGTAGGCATCCTGCATAGCCTCATTGGGCAGGGGTGAACCATACTTAATGCTGGCCCGCAATTCCCTTTCCAGAGGAATATAGCCAAGTATATTTACACTGTGATTTGAGATGATGTCTTCAACGCTGTGATAGGTAGGGTCAAGTTTGTCTACCAGCAGTCCCACCGCCCCACCGGCCACTACACCGGCCATCAATGACAGGAGAATATCTCTTAATCTGGTATTTATCGGCTTCTCCGGTAGGGTGATGGTGGAAACTAATTGCCAGGGGATATAGCTGTTAGCAGTTTCAATTTCCAAAGATTGTTTAGCGGCCAACAGTTGCACCATGCTATTTCTTTCCAGTTCAAGTTCTTGCTGAAGAACCAAATACTGGCCAGCAATATCTGTAAAGTCCCCAAGCTGAGCTTTTAATTGATTCTCTTCACTAGTTAATTCCTGAAGCTCTATATTCAGGACATCTAATTCAATTGATACTTTTGAGAGCTCTGCCAGGGTTTCATGCTTAATACTATTTTGATCATTGCTAGAAGCTAGAGTGCTATCTATATCTGTACTAGCAACATCTACTTGATTTTTGTCAATTTCTGCTTTCAGTAATTCGAGAATATTGGTTCTTTCTAGTTGTAGTTGCTGCACTTGAGGACTATTACCTGTATAGAGGGCTGTAGTTTCCGCTAGTTTCAGGTTAACATCACTCAATCTACTAACTAAATTTCGATAGGTGGGAGACTGGCCCAATGTACCGACCCGAAAAGCGTTCTCACTGCTAACCCCAGTTTTTTGCTCTAGGGCCTGCTTTTGGGCGCTCAATTGTTGAATTTTAGTAAAAGTCAGTTGCTTTTGAATCGTTGTCTGATTTAATCGTTCTTCCAGGCTTTTTCCTGTCAAGATAGGGTCAAAAAATTCGTACTGTTTTTGTAAGTCAATCAAATTTCTTTGTAATTGATTAACCCTTTCCTGGAACTTGGGTAGCTGTAAGTTAATGAATCCTAGTTTTTCATTTTCCTGTCGGTCTTTTTCTGCCCTTGTGTAATTTAAATATGTTTCAGCCAGGGCTTCAAGCACCCCTTTGACTATCTGTGGATTTTTGTCTTTATAAGTGATCTCAACAATACCGGTATCCTGGATTAAGGAGACAGAAAGGTGACGCAAAAAATCCTCGTAACTAAACTCATCTTCTGCTGGTAGGTTTCCATAAAATCTTTTCCACACAGGAGCCAACAATGTATTGCTCTGAAGAATTTCAGTTTGGGTGGCAATGTAGTCTTGTCCACGGGGTAGATTGAAAAACCCGGTTCCTTGAAGCTGAGAAAGGGGATTGATATTGGCCAACTCCGGTGGAGACACCAACAGTTGAAAATCAGACTGGAATACTGGCGGACGACTGAGTTGCCGACTCAGTACCAATCCTCCGGTGGCGATCGCCACTAAAAGCATGATCCACCAGCGTCGACGTATCAGCTGAGTTAAATCCTTTAATGAGATTTCTTCCTCGTCTTCTAAAACACGTTCAGTAGGTACATTGACGACGGGCAAATTAAGTCCGGAAGATTCAGAATAACTTGGTGGCATGATTAAATTTGGGGGTCTGCAAGACAATCTTGGTACATTAAATCGATAAAATTTAAGACATTTAAGATAAAAATCTAAATAAATATGGCTGATCGACAGACAAAAACGCAAATGTCCATGTTCCGTAGCTTAAAAGCCAGTTTATTTGGGAGAAAGCACTTCAACTAGGGGAGGGGAAACTCCCTCCTGAGGTAGTTCTGAATAACTGTAAATCATTATCTTGGGAGAAATGGTTATTGGGCAAGGATGCTTGGGGCATTAGCCATGGTTTAGCCCCTAGTGTGGGAGAGAAGTTTTATTTACTTGGGTCAATATTACCGTTATTTTTGGTGACCGTGCACTGTCGATACTAGCCTGGATCTACTGGGAAGGACTCCCATTTCGTTGTCCTAGTTCCTCTGATTAAACGCAGACCGGAAGGCTAAAAAAACAGACAGAATCGGCGATCGCCATTGATTGGAAGACTTAAAAATCGATGATGATGGCTGCCGGTGGCCAGGGGGGGATGGGCAGTTGGAATTTTTATGACTATCATTGCCCCAAGCAGGCAAGATGCCAACACAGAGCCCCTGTCTCCATAGTCTTGATCCTTCACACTTAAGTATTGGAGAAGAAAAGTTGATAATATTCCTTTTCTGCCCCACCTGGACAAAACGGGGTCAATAAATTAGATTGAACTGTAATCAGGCTTATTTAGCCGCCGACCGATCTTTCGGAAGTAAAGGCTTGGTCTGACTGGTAAATCCTCTGCTTTCCATGGCGGAAGGAAGCCTTGATATAACCCCCCGAAAAGGCTAAACAGTTTTTTCGGTCACAAAAACAATTGAATCTTCATTTTTCCGCCCTAGCCGGAGCCTCGACGGTCCCACGGATCTCGGTTTCGTCTGCCGTATTCTTAGAAAAGACTAAGAACGTATGCAGGATTCGTGCGGCCAGAAATAGGGAATTAAACCAGTGAAAAGTTGATAATTTCATCCCATGGGCAGTTAGGGGAAAAGATAGAGCCATAAATGCCCGATTTTCGCCTAGCCTGGGGCAAGCCATTATGATGGAAGCCAGCCCTTCTCCACCAGCATTCGGAGGACAACATGTCAGCAATAACGGCCCAGGAACTGGAAGCACAAATGCCCGATGCCACTAAGTTATTGAGTGATGAACCGGAGATGGAAAGTTCTTTGCACTATATGCAACTGCTCTTGCTGGTCACTAGTCTGGAGTGGGCGTGGCGTCAGAGGGATGATTTTTTCATTGGTGCTAACCTAACCATTTACTTCAGTCGGCAACAACTCAAACAGCGGGATTTTCGGGGCCCCGATTTTTTCCTGGTGAAAAATACTACTGGGCACCCCCGTAGTTCCTGGGTGGTGTGGGAGGAGGACGGCCGCTACCCAGACTTGATTATCGAATTACTTTCCGAATCCACCGCGAAGGTAGATAGAACCACTAAATTGGACCTTTATGCCACCAGGTTCCACACCCCTGAATATTTTTATTTTTCTCCTGAAACCCTGGAATTTGCCGGTTTTAGATCGAATTTCAACCAATACTCCCCAATTACCCCCAATGAACAGGGTTGGCTATGGAGTGAGGCGTTGGGCTTTTTTCTTGGCATCCACCATGGTCAATTGCGCTATTTTTCGCTGGAGGGAATGTTGGTACCTACCCCCGAGGAGGCGGCCCAACAGGAAATGTTCCGGGCTGACCAGGCCATGGCAATAACAGAGCAAGAAACTCAAAGGGCAAATCAAGAAACTCAAAGGGCGGATCAAGAAAAATCCAGAGCCGATCGCCTAGCGGCCAAATTAAAGGAGTTGGGGCTAGACCCCGATGAAGCCTAAGGACAAAGGAGAAAAAGGCGATCGCCTATAATTGAGCCTATTATTGAACGGGCTATGGCACTATGTATCAGAGTTCTCCCCCCCTTTCTCCTCGGGAAACCCTACCCACCATGTACGATCTGCCCAGTGAAGATCCGGAGGAGCCCGGCTTGCCCGACGAATTCCATTTACTGCAGCCGGAACTGTTGCGCCAGACCTTCCTGCCCCCTAGTTATGAAGCGGCGGATTTTTTCACCGCCAGTGACCTGAATCTTTACTACGACGTTCACCATCCCCAGTGGTATAAGCGCCCGGATTGGTTTGGGGTGTTGGGGGTGTCCCGTTTATATGACCAGCGGGACTTGCGCCTCAGTTATGTCATCTGGCAAGAGGGTATTGCCCCTCTGGTGGTGGTGGAATTGCTCTCCCCAGGCACGGAAAAAGAAGACCTGGGCCGAAGTTTGCGGGATGCCAGTCAGCCCCCCAATAAATGGACAGTCTATGAGCAAATTTTACGTATTCCCTATTATTTTGTGTTTGATCGCTATACTGACGAGCTCCAGGCTTTTGGTTTAGTGCAGGGGATTTATCAACCGCTGGTGCTGGAGGAGCCGGGCATCTGGCTGGCAAAGGCGCAGTTGGGACTAGGGTTATGGCGGGGTACGTATCAGGGCATAAACCGGCTTTGGCTGCGGTGGTACGACAAGCACCATCACTGGATCTTGACCCCAGCGGAACGGGAAGCTCAACGGGCAGAACAAGAAGCCCAACGGGCAGAACAAGAAGCCCAACGGGCGGCAAGGGAGGCTCAACGGGCGGAGCAAGAAAAATCCAGGGCTGATCGCCTAGCGGCCAAATTAAGGGAGTTGGGGCTAGACCCCGATGAAGCCTAATAATGGCCATTGGCCTGACCCCAGGGCACGAGAAATTCACCGAAAAGTATGACTACTTCCCCCCCAGAACTAATTATTGAAGCAGGACGTACCGAGCGTCAGTATTGGCAAGACCTATGGCGCTACCGGGAGTTGTTTTACACCCTGGCCTGGCGGGACATTGCAGTGCGTTATAAACAAACGGCGATCGGTGTGGCCTGGGCCCTCATTCGACCGTTTCTGACCATGGTGGTGTTTACGGTGGTATTTGGTAAGTTAGCCAATTTGCCTTCGGAGGGGGTGCCCTATCCCATTCTGGTGTTTGCGGGGATGTTGCCCTGGCAGTTTTTTTCCACTTCCCTCAGTGCGGCCAGCGATAGCCTGATTGCCAATGCCAATTTAATTTCTAAGGTGTATTTTCCCCGGTTAGTGGTGCCCACCAGTGCAGTGGTTACCAGTTTTGTCGATTTTTTAATTGCTGGGATAATTATGCTCGGGTTAATGGCTTGGTACAATTTCGTTCCCAGTTGGCACGTTATTACCCTACCGTTATTCATTTTGATTGCTTTTATGGCTTCCATGGGAGCAGGGTTATGGCTTTGTTCTCTCAATGTCAAGTACCGGGATTTTCGTTACATTGTGCCGTTCATTGTCCAATTTGGTCTGTACATCTCCCCGGTGGGTTTTAGCAGTAATGTGGTGCCGGAAAGGTGGCGATTGCTCTATTCCATTAACCCGATGGTGAGTGTGATCGACGGTTTTCGTTGGGCTATTTTGGGGGGAGAGTCTACTTTGTTTTTGCCGGGGTTTTTGTTGTCATTACTCTTGGTAATAATTATTTTTGTGACGGGCATTCTCTATTTTCGCAAAGTGGAACGAACCTTTGCCGATGTGATCTAACTAAACCATTTTCCCAACTGTTGCTACAGCAATTGGCAAATGAAACTTCCTGGCTCAAAATGCCCGAAGAGCAAAGCCCTAAGATTAATACCCCAGCGGACTTTGACTATGTGAAATTTTCACCGTGGCGCAATGATTACAATAATAGGGAAACTGTGCCGGGGCAGTGAATTACTTTGAATTACTATGACGGAAGCAGAAATCAGAGCCTTAATCCAGAGGGAGTTACCCAGGGCGATCGCCGAAGAACCGGCCCTGCGGGATTTTGTCTTGCGGACGGTGTCGGAATACTACACCCCTAGGACAGAGTTCGATCTGAAATTTGACCGGGTTCTGGATGAGTTACAGCGCGATCGGGAAGAGCAGGCCCGCAAATGGGATGAGCAAAACCATAAATGGGAGGAAAACACCCAGCGTCTGGACAGATTGGAAGTACAGAACAGTGCCACCCTGGCAGAAATTCAGAAGGCTAATCGTCGTTATGAAAGTACCATCGGGGCTTTAGGGTCCCGTTGGGGTCTTTATTCGGAGGCCAGTTTCCGCAACGGGTTAAAAGCGATTTTGGAAGAATTCTTTGGAGTAGAGGTGCTTAATCTTAATGAGTATGACCACGACGGCATGGTCTTTGGCAGACCGGACCAGGTGGAAATTGATGTGATTATCAAAAATGGGGTCACCATTCTGTGTGAAATTAAGTCCTCCATGAGTAAGTCCGATATGTATATTTTTGACCGCAAGGCAACTTTTTACGAACAACGACACCAGCGGCAAGTTACGAGGAAAATTGTCATGTCCCCCATGGTGGATGAGCGAGCCAAGCCAGTGGCAGAAGCATTGGGTATTGAGATGTATAGCTACAGTGATCAGGTTCAAGAAATTTAAACTTTTTGGATTTACTAGAATCCATTGTTCTGGCTTTGCTGTTAATGGCTATTGTCTTTTTGCGGTTCCAAGACCAAAACCAACGGGCATTAAGGGAAGTTTTGGCACTCCTAGCCGAATATGGGGACCTCTTCTCCTAAGGGCGATCGCCAAACGACCTAGCATTTAAAATAGGATTATCTTTCTCTTGCCCTCGATGTGGTTAAACTTCCTGGCACTATTGCCCGCCACTGTCTTGACGGTGTTACTGATTGCCATTGCTTTTTTGAGGTTCTATGACCAAACCGATTTTGAATTCCTCGGATACATCACCCAGCCCCGACAATGGAGCAATGGATTCACTGTGGCAGCCCTCCTGGCTACATTGGCTAATTT
>NZ_JADEVV010000057.1 GCF_015207985.1 Synechocystis salina LEGE 00031
CATGGAAGTCTGGGAAAAAATACCACTCCGGCTATGGCCATGGGCTTCATTGACCGCCCTGTCGAAATTGCAGAAATACTTACCTGTAGAGGCTTTTGCCACTTCACTCCTTAAAAGGACAGTGCCCTAGCTGGGTTGATAGTACCTCATCCATCCAAGCATTAATACTCTTACCAGCTTTGGTGGCGGCAATGTAAATTTTACGATGTATTTCGGGGGTTGTACGATAGGGGAGTTTGCCAGAGAAGGGTTTTTCTGGTTCTTCCCCTCGCTCTTGACAGAAGTCTAAATAATCATCAACGGATTTATGAAAACAATTAATGGCTTCTTCAATTGTCTGGCCATGGAAGGTAATAACATCTTTAATGTCAATAACTAGACCAGAGATAAGATTTTCTTCAAGGTTTAACTCAAATTTTCCGGTATAGCCTTTATAAGTCGCAGTTTGCATAAATATCTGATCGGTTATTTTTTTAAAAAAGGGAAAACATACAAAAATACGATCCCTTATTTTATTGATTTTTTTAGTAAACCTTACTCATATAAAACTAAAAAACGTTAGCTGACCCTAGAAGTTGGGGTATCTCTCTTAAACAACTGCGCCCGACTTCATTATTCGGATGAGGTTTGTGAAAGACAGCTTTTAGCCCGTTTAGAGAGACTCGAACTTTTGAACCATTGCCTTGGGACACCCCCTTGCCCCCAACGACCATGGCCGGCGTCCGCCCTGGCCCTGCTCTCCGGAGCGGTTGCTCACATCGTTGAGCGGTGAACTGCTGCCGCGCATCTGCTGACAGTGGTGCTGGCGTTATTCGCCCAGTGCTTCCGCCACAGCCCTCTGGAACACCGCCTCATCAGGGGTGATGCCCGTCCACTGCTCGAAGATCTGGATCGCTAGCTGCACAAGCATCTCCACCCCATCCACGATCGGGCAACCCCGTTCACGGGCCGTCGCCAAGAAGGGCGTGATCCGCGGATTGGTGATCACATCCACCACCACAGTGCCTGGAGCAAGGCTGTTCCAGTCCAGGGGCACCGGCTCGAGTTCAGGGGCGCAACCGAGATGGGTGGCATTCATCAGCAGGGTGGTGCCTTCCGGCAGCACTACCTTCCCCTGCCAGGGTTGCCAAGTCGTTGGAACACCGGACACACGAGTCACCATCGCAGCCACTTCCTCACCTTGCTCCTGCCGCCGGGTAATTAGGGTGAGTTGCTCTGCACCGGCCCAGGCCAGTTCCGCTGCCATCGCCCTCCCGGCGCCACCGGCGCCAAGCATCACCACGCGCTGTCCTCTGAGGGGGGCCACCTTCTCGATCGCCTTCACCACCCCCTTGCCGTCGTTGTTGTGGCCGATCAGGCGACCCTGCTCCACCGTGACGTAGTTGGCCGCACCGATCGCCTTTACGTCATCGTCGATCGCATCCAGCATGGGGATGACCGCCACCTTGTAGGGTACGGTGATGCCGACGCCCCGGTAGCCGAGGGGCACCAGAGCCCTGACCGCATGGGCGAGATCTGCTTCAGAAGCGATATCGCTCTTCCAGAACTGCCAGGGCAGGTCGTAATGGGCATAGACCGCATCGAACATGAGGTCGATCGGGTTCTCGGCCACGGGATGACCGAGCATGCCAGTCATTTGTTTTTGAGGCGGGATCATAATGGACTGCCCTGACGCCTCAGGTTGATCATCCCCGGGGTGGATGGCAAGTGGAATCCGTTCCTGTTTTTTATTCATTTATTTAGGTGCTGGCTTTACCCCTCTAACGATATCATGGCTTGATATCACTTGCGTTGGCAGTAGATGGAATATTTAAAAACGAGCCTCGGCTGACCGGGAACAAAAAAGTTTAGTGTCATGGGCTGGAGCCTTTACCCTGTCAGGGATTGAGACACTAACATCTTTCCAATTCAATAACTAGCAGCCCAGCTAAAAAGAATATTTTGTGATTTTGCATAACTTCCCAGAGAGAAGCCGATAGGTAAATAACAGTTCAATTTTTGGTAAGCCCCATGACTCCCCTTAATTACGACAACATCACCATTGCCCGCACTAGCAATACCGCTGGTAAAACGACGGGAGATCCTTACCGCTGTCGCTATGACATCTTCACTGAAACGGGAGAAAAGTATGTGGCTTTCAATGGCAAGGGGGCTACGTTACTGAACTTAGCACCAGGCACCAAGCTCCGTATTGGCTGGAAATTTTTGGATAATCGCTGTGGAAGTCCCCATAAATCAATCCTTTGGTTTGAAATTGTTTCTACCCCTGCAGTTACGTCTTCATCCCAATCATCAAATAAGTTTTCCATGGCCAACATTAACGCAGAATATGCCCACATTTTAGCCATGATGGCAGGTTAAGAAAATGATTTACCCTACTGCTTCTGTTTCCAATCCTAAAACTTCTTCACTCTACAATCCTATGGTTAATAGTTTTACCCCCAACGCCACTGTTGATGATGCATTAATCCGTAATTATCAAGAAATGGCCGACACCATTAATTTCACCCTAGAGGATATGGCGAAAACGAAAAATATTCCCCTCGATGAAAATACCCGTCGCACCTACACTGAGCGCATTATTGCTTTCCTCCGTTATCTATTAAAGTTCCGTCATCAGTTATGTAATTCTCCCAGTTTCCGTAAACGCTTGATGGACAATTATTTAATGCCCATGTTTAAACGCCATGGCATGGATATTTTGGGTATGGGGCTAATGTTTGGTTTAGCTGTAACCTGTGTACCTTAATTAAGCAGCCTACTCTTGGCTAAAGGTCTGGTGGGACTAACTCAATTTGCCTTACCCTACATACACAAATTTGTGGTCTACCTAGCCAACCGTCATCAACGTTTAGCAAAACTGTTCCACTGGCTTGTGGGAGGTATCCGTCAATGCCTAGACAGGATTCAGAAAATTCTAGTTCAACTCTGGAAGTTTGTGGAAACCATGGCTCATCAGGGTTGGCAGGGGACGGTAAACGTGGTGGGTAAAACAATAACTGCAGTAAAGGACTGCCTGGTTAGTTTCTTCAACTGGGGTTGGGATCGGGTACAAACACTGTTTAGCAATCAAGTTTCTGTGGCTTTTGCTTAAGTCAATGCTAATTAAAAAAGCTAATTAGTTAGGGCAATCTGCATAAAGTTTGGCGATCGCCTCGATAGATAAATAGTTACGTTTACAACCTAGTTTCAAGGATGTTACCTTCTATGCTTACATTAAACAGACCGAACCCCAGGGGCAAAGCCACCGCTGTTCCCCTGGCCCTTGATGATGATGAGTTTAGTGACAAGTTCTACTGTGACTTTAACCTCAACCTTTCTAAATTAACCGACGATGAATTGACCCTCCATGATTGCTTAGCGCAGTATAGTGCCTCTGCTATTAACGCCAACCTTCATTTGATGGAACAGATTGGCAACTTTGATGAATATACCATTAGGAAAATGGAACGAATGCGTCATGCCAAATCTATCTATGCGGCATATCGTTGCAAGATCAATGTGGAGCGGGCATTACGGAAACGAGATCGTCCATCTTCCAAACCCATTGAGCATTATTTCATGGTCGCCGCCAAAAAGATGCTGCCGGAATATCTCTACCTTGAGGTGATGGATTCCGCTAAGGCTCATTCTCCTTACTACCAAGTGGGGATGTAGCTATTCCATTGCTTTCAATTTGAATCAACTATCTATTCCGTTAATGGGGTGGATAGTTGAAGGCTAAATTGTTCCAGCGTCACATTGAATTAACTTACATTCCGCACGTAGTACAAATTCGTCTGAAATCGAGTACGACGGCAAGCCTATTTCGGGGTTTGCCTATTGACCCCAGTCAGTCAATACAAAAAACTACGCTATCTGTAGTGTTTTCCCGAAAATTTAGTAACTATTGGTAGAGCCAGCGGAATGTTGGCTCCAGCAAAACGTCTCAAAATTAAATAAATTAGCTATAACAATTAAATCTCCTGTGCTATTGCGTTCTAATTGGCGATCGGGGTTTGCAAGACAAAGATTATAGAATTGTTCATCGGTCAAGTTAACTCGATCTAGCTTGAGTGTTAATGTTTTCATGATTTACTTGGTAGCTTCTTCGACTGAAATTAACTAATCGAAATTAAAGTTGTTTTCACTGAGAACCTTCTAAATTTGTCTTGTATTTAACTGACTGCCTTCCAAAGGGAAGATAAAAGAGAACTTTCTTAAAATCAGATGGCTAAGTCAAAATTCATTCCATCTTTCTTTTTATTATTTCATTTATAAAGAGCAATTATGGAGAGCGATAAACTTCTCGACGATGGGCAATTCTGCGTAATGTTATAGTTTCTTCTGTATCATTAATATCATATAAAATTCGATAGTTGCCGACCCGAAGTCGATACCCCTCACTACCTTTCATTTTAATAGCGTTGCCAAAACGAGGATCATTTTTTAATTGTTGCAAGTTTTCTATAATCTGACCGTGGAAGGGTTCGGAAATTTTTTGCAATTGTTTTTGCACTGTTTTAGGAATTTGGAGAGTGTAAGTCATTACGCTCTATCCCTTGTTTGAGGAAAGATATTGCTCCAGCGTTACATAATCTCCTGCTTCCATTTCGGGATCTGTCTCGCCTAGGGCCTGTTGATAGCCCTGTTGACAGCGAAGTTCATCTAGTTCTTCTAACAAAGATTGGTAAATTTGCAGATCAAGCACTACAGCGATCCTGTTGCCTTCCGTATCTGTCAAATATTGGGGAGAAACTTCAATGGGGAATTCCATAATTTTTTAAAGGGTAAAGATTGTTTGCAAAACTAAGTTTTAATCTGCCTCACCGATGAGGGTGAAACCGCTCCAATAGTAGGGGTCAGGATATGCGGCTTTGGTTTCTAGCATGGCATTCCTTAACGCTGTGGCTTTATCCACCCCCTGTTGTTGCCATTGGCGATAGAACTCGGTCATCAGGGTTTTGGTGGAAGCATCGTCCACACTCCAGAGGGAAACCAATACGCTGGGTACGCCGCCAGCAATGAGGGAACGGGACAGACCAATGACCCCATCCCCGGTAATCTCTCCTTGGCCGGTATCGCAGGCACTGAGCACCACTAGGCGGGCATTGAGGGGATTATCCTCAAATTGGTTAAAGATGTCTTCGGCGGTAATCCTGCCGGGAGTTTGGAACAGACCATCATCAGGGGCTCCTGGTTCGGCGGTGAGGTAAATGGCACTGCTCAGACCCCGTTGGTCGTTGAAACTAGCATGGGTGGCAAAGTGGATAATATCTGCCTGGGGCATTTGGGCAAGCACTTCCGCTTCGGTGGCTTTTTTGCCCAAAAGGGGTTGCACTCCCAAGAGGCTAGCGATTTGTTCGGCTTCTGCCCCCGCATTCTCCAAGGATTTGAGGTTATCGGGGTAGGGATAGGGATTGCCCACCACCAGGGCTTTACTTTTACTTTGTCCTTGTTTAGCCAATCGTTGATTTTGGGCGGCGGTTTGGGCCAACACTTGGATAGATGGAGAAGTAAGAATGGTGTGTTTTTCAATCAAGTATTGACCTTGGGCATCCTGGAGGGCGGCAAAGGGAACGCCAAATAAAGCTCCCTGGGGCATGAAAATCACCCTCTCTGCTGGATCTTGGGGCAACAGGTCGGCGATCGGCTCTATGAGGATTTGATGTAATTGCTGGAGGGAGGTATCGGTCTTACTAGCAATGCGGCTAATGCTGACATTTTCGAGGGGTTCTTCCCGGCGGGTTTGGTCGAGGTCAACGGTCTGTTTATCCCGGTCTATGGCAACAATCTGCCAGGGTTCATCGCTGGGAAATTCCCCTTGCAATTTGACGTAATCCCCAACGGCAAGGTTTTCCAGGCTGTTGATGGCACCACTATTGTTACCTCGGCGTTCTTGGGTACGGTCTGGGGGAGCTTGGGCAATGGTTTGGCGAGCAGTGGCGACAAGTTTGGGTAGGTTTATATCTTTGTCGCTGAGGTTGATGGAACGAAATTCCAGCTTGCCATCGGGAGAAATAACATAAATGTAAAGTTCATTTTCTTTCTCTCCGCTAGTACCTGGTAGATTTTTAATCAACGAGTAAGTCACTAAAGAGCTATTGCTGTTTTGAGCTACAGCTTGCAATTCACTGAGGGTAGGCTGACGCAAAGAAGAAGGATTTTCAATATTAGAGAAACGTTGATTGAGCAGTTCAACTAATATTCTGGCCCGTCCTCTTTCAGCGACAGTTATAGCTTCTGTTGGTTGATTTTGGGCAACTAACGCTTTTTGTAAGAGTTGATAGTCGTTATTGTAAGTATTAAAATAGGAAACTTGGAGCTCATCATCTAACCCTTGAGTATTTACTTGTTGTCTCTTTTCAAGGGACTCATTTAAATATTGGGTGGCAATCTTATAATTCCTATTTTCAAATTCTAAATAGCCTAAATTAAAAAGAGATAAAGCTTGACCAGCTAAATCCCCTATCTGTTTACGGATAGTCAGTGCTTGATTAAAGTACTCAAGAGCTTTTTCTTCGTCTCCCAAATTAAAATAAGTCAAACCTATATTATTAAGTGTTGTACCTTCGCCGGCTAAATCCCCTACCTGTTTGCGGATAACCAGTGCTTGACTATAGTAATCAAGAGCTTTTTGCTCATCTCCCAGATTAAAGTAAGTCAAACCTATATTATTGAGTGTTGTACCTTCGCCAGCTAAATCTCCTACCTGTTTACGGATAACCAGTGCTTGACTATAGTAGTCAAGAGCTTTTTTATCAAGCTTCAAGCTTTGATATATACCACCTATGTTATTAAGAGTTGCACCCTCTCTAGCTAAATCTCCTACCTGTTTATGAATAACAAGTGCTTTATTTAAATAATCAAGTGCATTTTGTCTATCTCCTAACCGATCATATATAACAGCAATATTATTTAAAGTTCTACCTTGGCCAGCTATATCCCCTAATTGCTTACGAATAATGATTACTTGATCGTAATAATCAAGTGCTTTTTGGATATCACCCAAATCGAAATACATTAATCCAATATTGCTAAGAGTTACACTCTCTTGAGATAAATCTTTTGTTTTTTTATTAATCACAAGTGCTTGATTGTAATAATTTAATGCTTCTTGCTTATCACCTAATTCATCGTGTATAACGGCAATATTATTAAGAGTTATACCTTCTCCTCTTAAGTTTTCTAGTTGTTTATGAATAATAAGTGCCTGTTCATAATAATTGAGAGCTTTTTGCTTGTCTCCCAAATCAGAGTAAATTAAACCTATATTATTAAGGACAATGCTGATATTTGGATGACTAGATAATTCACGATATAAAACAAGAGAAGATTCATAATATTCTCTTGCTTTTAGCAAAGACTCAACAGAGCCTTCTTGTCGAAGAGACATTGCTTGATTGAATAATAAATCAGCTTGGAGAGAAACTAATTCAGATGATGTAGGTATTTTAGCAAGAAGTCGATATTCTCCCTTTTCGCCAGGTTTATAACTAATAACGCCAATTTGATATTTACCAGGCTTCAACTCCTCTAAAAAAATTCCAGCATTACTACCATTAAAATTGTCATTCTCCGCAACCTTAGTATTCTTTTCAGGATCAAATAACAACAAGGAGGTATTAAAATCATTACTTTCTGCTGAAATAAAGACAGGAGAATTGCTCATTATCTCTATATCATAGGCATCAAGTAAACCGCCATTATCTAACTTGATATCTCCCTCTTCTAATGTGCCTTGTACGTCCAACAAAATCTGGGGTTCCGGCTCAGCTGAAGCTATTCCTGGTACCCATAGCCCCCCTAACAGGAACAAGCCTAAACAATATCGAAATAATAGAGTTTTCATTGATCAGAGCTAGATATGTCAGGAATGGGGCTAAGGGAGCTTAAGCCTTCATGGGCCAACAACTGTGCCCATAACTCCGTCAGAGTAAAAGTGTTATCTTCCTCTAAAGTCAACAAACTATGAATAGCGTCGTACCACCAGCCCTGCTGAAAATATAACTCAACTTTTTCCATTGGAGTCATTGTTGTTAACTGAGCTAACAGCACTGGGGAAAGAGCTTCAGGATCGAGACTAAGACTACCTTCTACATAATCGATCGCCGTATTATGGGGGCCACCACAATCCACCGTAAAATGCCAGCGGTACACCAAACCCTGCTCCAACTCCAGATCCTCCGGCAAGGGAATAGGTAACAAACCCGCCTGGGCCGGCACTTGCCACTGCCGATCCATCAACACAGCTTCAGCCCCATTCTGCCAAGTCTTGAGAGTAAAACTAACCGGATAAGTAGTGCCCTGGTCATAGGGAAAATACACATAAATCACCGGGGATTCCACCCCCACCCTGCCCTCATAACTCTTGGGGATCAAAGCAGTCAAAGGCAAATCCCCAGAAGCACCACAACCGTTGCGGGAACCCCCTAATACCGTGCGCGGCGGATTGCCAGTGCGTCGTCCCGATTGCCCCACATCCGTTGGTGGTTGCCACCGTACCGGCCGAGGTTTAACCCTTGTGTTCTTCTCCCCTGCCAGCAATGGATTCTGGGGCAGTAACAACGCTCCTAACAAACCTAGAAAGAGGAAAAAACGGATCACGCTGATATTGATAGGCTTCTGCGTCATTTTTCCACTCCTGTCGGCGTAGGGCAAAAAGTCTTAGTAATAAGCCTAACCTAATATAGTGAGTGTGATACCATCAACGTACATAATCCGGTACGGTGACAGACAATGGATAACTTTAGTGCCACCCAAGCTCGTAGTCAGCTTTTTCGATTGATGGATGAGGTTGCCGAAAATCATCAACCTGTTTTGATTACTGGCAAACGGAATAATGCTGTCCTTCTGAGCCAAGAAGACTGGGAATCCATCCAAGAAACCCTTTATTTGCTCTCTATTCCCGCCATGGGAGAATCCATTAGAACCGGTATGGTCACCCCCATCAGTGAATGTGAAACGGAGTTAGATTGGTGACGTGGAAATTGGTTTACACCAAACAAGCCCAAAAAGATGCCAAAAAGCTTGCCTCTGCCGGATTAAAGCCAAAAGCGGAAGCCCTTCTAGATATTATTCGGGAAGATCCCTACGCCAATCCGCCTCGCTATGAAAAACTGGTTGGAGATTTAGCCGGAGCTTACTCCAGAAGAATCAATATTCAACATCGCTTGGTCTATGAGGTTATTGAAGAAGAAAAAACAATAAAAATTCTTCGCCTTTGGACTTACTATGAATAGTAAAATATCACTATGAAATTAACAGTCAGAAAACGGGGTAATTCCCTTAGCCTAATCATCCCCAAGGAAATTGCTACCCAGCTCAACATTGAAGACGGAGACTCTGTGTATCTGACTAAAACCCCTAATGGCTATGAAATATCCGCTACAGATCCTGATTTTGCCCAAAAAATGGAGTTGGCGAGGGAGGGTATCAAAAAATATCGTAATGCCCTGATTGACTTAGCCCAATGTAAATAATCACTAATCTAAGTTCTTTATCAGAACATTCAACCACCTATGAATCAGTTAAAAGTCTCCCCCCAAACATGGCAAAAACTTAAATCTTTTGCAAATCATTTGAATCTTTCCGTTACACAATTACCGGAAAAAATCATCCAAGGTGAATTGGCCATTATCGACGCTGAAGAACTTGGGGATCTAATTGATGTTCAAGACACCATTAACGCTGAGAATGATCCAGAAAATCAACAACCAATTGAGTGGGAAGTTATTAAGCAAGTATTGAATTTATAGAAGATGGCAAAATATCAAATACCATGATTGAAAATAATCCCATCAGAATTCCCCAACAATTGCCATTTTTGGAATTTTTATGTTGGCAAATGAAAACACCCAAAGCATTAAGCTTAGAAGAAATGTTGAGCCGTTATGAGAGAGGCTGGAAATATCGCTCCCTGTTTGAGCCGTCGCCAGAAGAGCTAGCTTTTTTAGAAACCATCGCCAGAAAATATCACTCGTGGTTAATCACTGAACTATAATGTTTAATCGTCCCCATCATAATGAAATTCTCAACGTTCTAAATCAGCTAGATCATCAGATTTTTCAAGAGACTTATACTTGCTTTGGTGGCGGGACGCTAATTGCATTGCTTAATCAAGAATTTCGAGAAAGTAATGACATTGATTTCATTTGCTCCATACAATCTACAGGCTATAAACAACTGAGAAAACTAATTTTTGACAAAGGTTACGATGCTTTATTTTTACAATCAAAAAGTTTGGGAATTGGCCGGAGTAACATGGATCAATACGGTATCCGCTTGTTAGTAGAAAGTAATAAAGTTCCCATCAAACTTGAGATTATTGCCGAAGCCAGATTTGTCATCGAACAACCCAGAAAACTACCTTGGTTATCACTACCCTGTTTGAATGAAGAAGACCTATGGACATCAAAGCTTTTGGCCAATGCTGACCGCTTTATGGATAAAAGTATTTTATCAAGGGATCTGATTGATTTAGCTGTTCTTCGTTTATCTTCCCCCATTTCATCGATCAGTAGGGAAAAAGCAGAATCTGCCTATGAAGTTATGCGACCGTTGCAATCTGCCATTGATAAGTTTCAAAATCAACCGGAATATCGTCAAAAATGCTGGGAAAATTTGATAATTAATAATGATTTTATTCCAAGAATCGTAGACGGAATAGATCTACTGGCTATCGATTGTAACTTATCTCAAACGACAAGACAATTTAATGAGTGTCACCAATATTTTTAAGATCATATCCTGTGGTAATGCCATCAATTTACATAATCAGGTATGGGAAAATTTATTCAAACTAAGCAAGAATTGAATTTATTAATTATTAATTATTAATCTTTATCCTTGTAACGGACTTTTGCGTAGTCGTGTTGGGGATTATCGTATAATTTACAGAATTGAAAACGAAGAATTAATAGTGATTGTTATTAAAATTTCCCATTGCAGAGAAGTTTACCTATAACAGTATCCTGTTAGCACGAGATTGAATTTTAGTTATAATATTTAGGAGACATTATTAGAAACAGGATCTTGTTGAAGTTTGATCGAATCTTTCTCAAATGAGTCAATACAATTACTCAATACGTTAAGCATAAATTCAACACTGAAGCCCATTTTTGGAGGTGTTGTATGAACATAACTTAAATATGTGGGTCTTGTTTTAAACCCATGAAGTTGAAATCCATGTGATCCTTTACCACCACGACCCTCATGTACGTAGGAGTTCCTCATTTCTTTATAAGCAATGGCACCATAACTAGATAGCATTAACCATTCTCTAATCACATCTATTTGTTTACATTCATAGTTATCAAACTTAGTTAAAATATCTTTCAGATTTAGATCGTCAGAGATAGTTCTAAGTTTTCTACTATCTGGCTCTAGATCAATAGGTGGAGAGCTTCTTTTAAGATTCTGTAGAAGTTCGATCACTTTATCAGGCAGCTTGTAATCACAATTATAATCAGGCTTTTTGGAGGCTAGATAGAAATTTTCTTTATCTATACGATACCAAACATCAGACAATGAAACTTTCTGAAATATATCGCTGTAATAATCACATAAGAATTCAGCAAAAATTAGACGCGAGCCTAATAGTTTACACTTGCTTTTACCAATTCCTTTTGACCACAAGTTTGATAAAATATCAAGACAAGACCATATTAAAATATTAGCTTCGTAATTATTAGTTTGATTACTGGCAAACGGAATAATGCTATCCTTCTGAGCCAAGAAGACTGGGAATCCATCCAAGAAACCCTTTATTTGCTCTCTATTCCCGCCATGGGAGAATCCATTAGAACCGGTATGGCTACCCCCATTAGTGAATGTGAAACGGAGTTAGATTGGTGAACAGGAAGCCATCTTCACTCAAGCAGATGATCTAATTGCCCTCAGACAAGAAATTGGAGATGCTGTTCATTGCCATTTTATAAATACAGAAGAACATCCAAAATTATTCGCTTACATAATTTTGCAACAAAAATAACTAGTTTTTTAGCGGGACAAAGACTCTTCTACCACCTGACGAATATAACGTTGATAACTCATTCCCTGGGCTTTAGAAGCCTCCTTAACTGCGGCTAACAATGCCGAAGAAATACGTAGAGTAATACTCTTATCTTTCGTGGCAAACTCAAACGTGGCAGGGGTAAAGTTTTCGGGCACTAGATACTCTGTCAGATCTTGATCCAGAAAATCTTCTAACTCCTGATCAGTATTCATTTTGGGCAAAGGCTTGTTCATACTTTTTTGCTTCCTTTTGATGCATGTAACGGGCGCTAATGGGCCGTATTAACAATTTTCCTTCTCGGTTACGAAAAGTAAAAGCCACTAGCATTGGCCGACCAGCAACGGAACAGCCAATGGCCAAAAACCGCTCCTCCTGGGTTGAATGTTGAACATCCGGTGCCGTCCAAACAGAACCCTGGAAAAGTTGCTCAATGTCATCTTTGGTCAAGCCGTGTTTTTCACATTTATGGCTATTGCCTTCGTCCCAATCAAAGCCAGCAATTTTTTTGTCCACAGACTAATCCTAGCAACTGTATTGACAATTGACAATACAAAACTTATTAGCTCATCGCCGAACTGTAATCTTCCCTAGTTTGGCTCCCCGCTCCTAATAAAACTTTCCCCCAACATCAACAGCAAAAACAATAATGGGGATGCCAGGGGTAGCCATAGGCCCAAAGACCAGAGAATGAGCCAACTAGAGCCAGTTACCCCAACTAAACTCGCAATTACCACCAATTGTTGTTGACGGCGGGAACCATCGAAAATAATTACGGTGACAATGCCGCCAGTGGTGACGCCGACCCAAAAGAGAATCCAGAGTAATTCTGCTCCCTGCGAGGTAGTGGTCAAGAGAGGTTTTCCATCTAAAACAGCATCCAAAATCTGCTTAACCATTTGCCCATGGATAACCACCCCAGGAATATCGGATTCTAGGGCAGTGCTGTGTTGGTCCTTGTGCCCATAACCCAGAAGCACAATCTTATCTTTGAGTTCCAACCGTTGTTCGGTATCAGCAAAGAGGGTGGAAAGACTAATTTCCCTCACTACTCCTCTCGGCTGGGGACGAAAGAGAATTTGATAGCCTGTCACCTCATTAGGACGATAAACCCCAGATTTAGCTGTAAGGGGCGGAAAAGCAACGTTATTCAGGGTTAAAACAGGACTGTCAGCAGGGGCTATCTCTTTTTGTCCCAGGTAACTCAACGCTAGGGAAAGGACCAGGGATTGGTTGGTGGGGCAGGATTCGGTGTTAGTAAATTCTCCGTACAACAATTGACGACGAATAATTTGATCTCGATCAATGGGGAAATTAATGAAAGCTAGATACTGGGGATCAATAAGCGGTGGTGGCAATAATTGCTCCCCCTGTTGATCAGCAAAACCACAGGTCACCAAAAGGCGATCGCCGTTACGAAACACTTCCCCCAAGCGAGTATTACCCTCAGCAATAGGTAAATCCCGAGCAATATCCAAACCAAGCCAACGGGGTTGATAACGCCTTATTCTCTCCAACGCTTCCGCCAATGCCCCATCGGAAATCACATCGGCCCCTGCCGCAGATTGCAAGCCATTTTGACGCAAAATATCAAGGTCATTCTGGTCAATGGTCACCACAACGATACGTTCATCAACGGCGGTGGAAACTGGTTGGGAACGAAGCATCAAGTCAAACAATTTCAGATCTAGCCCCTGGGTTAGCCCCAGCCACCGTAATAACAAAACCAGGATGGTAGCCCCCACTGCCCAAAGACCTGTGCGGCGGATGGATTGGGGTTGCTGACGTAATTCTGCCCAGAGAGGCGGGGCTACACTGGGATTGTGGTGAATGACCGGTAACCAACCTACCCCCGGATAACGGCGATCGTATTCTTCCAAATCCGTTAGGCTACTGCGTACTGCCCGAAAAATGGATTGTTTTCCCTGGACGTAATGGCGGAAAAAACTATCCAAAAAGCCATGGGCCACTATATCCGCCACTTCTTCCTGCATGGACAGCACCGTACTTAATCCCAGATCCAGCAACGCTTCCGCTAGTTTGGCACTGGCACAGGAGTTAAACACCGCTACCCTCAACCCATTGGCGATCGCCCGCTGGAAAGCAAGACGCAGATCGGCGATCGTTACCCCCTCCACGGTGCCTGTTTGCCCCAGTAACATGGCGGCCAAGTCTTGATCAAAGGACGCTTCACTGTGGCCGGAGTAAACAAAGAGATCAAAACCAGCCCCATCCCGCAAATTACGGCTTAAAACTTGATAATCCGGTTGGTGTAGGGTGACAACTTCTACTTTCTTACCCTGATGGCTTAAACCCGCCAATACCCTTTGGTCTGGTCCAAGGTCAATACCCTCGTTATTGCCCAAAACATGGAGGATGCGAATAGCAGGGAAAAAGTGCCGTTGTAGGCGGACAGTGGGGGGAATAGCTTCTAGGTTGGCGATCGGGGCAGGGGGTAGACCATACTGGCAAGTATTGATAGCAAAATGAACTAAATTTAGGTTTTGCTCCTTTAAAAGGGGCCATTCCCCCCAGGGTAATTTGGCTAAAGTGAAAGCAGTGGGGGAGGACGATTGATAAAGGGATTGTCCAAGCTGAATCACTAATTGGGTTTCCCCTGTTCCCCTTTCGCTCCAGCGAATAATTTCTTTTTCCACCGCCTGCCAGCCCGGTTCTGGACTGGTTAACCATTGCACCATCGCCTGTTGTAAAGCCCGTTTTTGTTCCGTTTGCGGCTGGTTGTAATGGCTGGCGATCGCCTGCTTACTAGTTACCTTAATACCCCGTCGTCGTTGGGGTTGCCCCGTGCGGGCAGTAGTAATTTCGCTGACCCATTGTCGATGCAGTTGGTGAAGATCTAGGTTGGGAGCAAGGGGTGGTAAACGACCATAAAAGTCTCTCTGCTGGCTTCTGGTTTGCCCTTGGGTAATGGTTTCCACATCCAGGGCCACCGTAAAACCAGAGGTAAAATCCCCCTCAATAATCTTCAGCACCAACAGTTGTAGATCCATGAAATGTCTAGAGTTGAATATCCTCGGTAATACTTTCCCCACCCACCGTTACTCGAATGCGGAAGTTGGTGCCGGGGTCGATGGTCAAGCCAATTTTCAACAAATTTTTACCGGGGGTCTGGTCTCCGGTTACGGCAATCTCGTCAATAAATTCATTTTCCGCCGATAAAAGGGTTAAACGGGTGCCAGGGGGCAAGCTCTGCTGTTGGTTGGCGGTTTTCAGCTCAATGGAGCCGTTGATAGTTTGATCGGGGGCCGGCATCAGGGCAATGAGTAAATTAAGGGCCGTATCCGCCAGATTCAACTCTGCCCCAATGGTTTTCTGCAACCGATGGGCCGCCTGGGGATGACGGGGTTCAATGCGAGCCAAGGTGCCAGCCGCTAGCCAACGGGTATCTTCATCTCCGGTCTGGTCAATAATTTGCGTTAGTTCTCGCACCACCGATGCCGCATCTTCCGGTTTCACTACTTCCCCTAGGGTAATGATTAACCGTTGCCGAGCCGCTTCACTACCGGCGCTATGGAGCTTATCAATGATTCTTTCAATGGTATTGGCACTACGGACAGGGGAAAAACTTGGTTCCAGCAGGTAAAATTCTGCCATTTGCCAAGCCTGCTCTTGGGCAGTAGTTAACCACTGGTGAATTACACTCGCAGCGGTTCTTAGTCCGTTTTCTATGGTGTTCGCCACCGAAGACTGGGCCTTTTGCAATTCTGCTTGGGCAATGAGACCAAAGAGAAAATCTGGCGGTTGCAACATTTCCTTCGTTAGCGGGGCGGCACTAACTTGTTCGACACAGCCCAACAATCTACCGGTGGTTAAATCGGCATTAATTTCCACCACCACATAACCCAAGCGGTCTGACCAACTTTCAGGGCTAAACTGTACTGTTTGTTGTTGAGGAGAGATACCACGGCATTCTAATCGTCCTAACCCCGACAAAAGCAGATCCGCCACTTCTTCCCCTAAATGCAATAACGGTTGGGTGCTGTAACTACTCGACCAGTCATAGGCAATATCGTAGATATCTAACCAATGGGCGATCGCTCTGACCGCCAACAGGTTAGGAATAAGCCGACGTAACTTTTCCCCCTGACAGCCGGACTGAACTACTAACCGTTGCACCCACTGTCGGTCTTGGAGCGTGAGGGGAATGGATGGGGATTGTACTAAGTTGTTCATGGTTTTAACAATTTATTCTCGGCATGTTATTTGGCGATCACCGCTGAAGCAACGGAGCCTTCGACCTAATTAGTTATCGCTGTTCCCGCTGGATTTTATGCATAAATGCCAAAACCTGATGAATGACCCTAAATTCGTAGAATCTTTCCAGTGCCCCCGCTTCTACCCCTAACCTACTTGCCACCTGGGTTAGTCCCTGTCGTGGTTGTTGAAGCACTGCTAGGGTTTCCCGTAAGAAAATCTGGGCAGTAATCTCCGGTTTTTCCCTGAGCCTAATTTCCTGTAAACAAGGTTCCGACTCCAGCCATTGTTGTAGGCGATCGCCAAGATTAAGTTTGTGCCATTGCTTTTGGGTCAACAAGCTTCGTAAATGTTCACAGGGGTTAATAGGAGTATCGGGGGTGATGAAGTCGTAGTTGCTCTGGATAAAGTTAACCAGCTTGGGACGGCATTTGCGCTCGTAAAAACTGCTTAGGGTTGCTACTGAAACGTTATGTTCTTTGGCCAGCTCCCCCCAGGGCACTTCCCGCAAAAAACGTTGCTCTAAGAGGACTTTAACCGTTAACTGGGGCTGATTTTTGATGCTCTCTTCTGCTAACTCTGGACTTTCCTCCAGCCACTGCGCTATGCCTTCGCTCATCACCTTGGCCTGGTCACCATAGGACGGAGAAGCCATCATGGCCAGTAGTCCCTCTCCTTCTTCCTCCGTTGAGGCTTGGATTTGACGCTGCTGTTGTTGCTGGATTTTAATTTGCTGGCTTTTAAATTCATTTTTGAGCCGGAAGTTCAACCATGTGGCTACCTGAGCTTTACTAGGGTCATACTCCCGATAATGACGGTAAAAGTATTCCAGGGTCTTCAACCAGGCTTCCGCGTAGGCATCTGCATATTGTTCTTGGTAGTTGCGCCATAATTTTCCCGACGCTTGCAATAGTGCCATGGCCTGGGAAAGTATTTCCCTTTCACCCAGGGTTTGGGCTGTGGGATGTAACCCGTCCTCAGACAATTTTTTTGCTTGTTCGATCAGTATTTGTAGTTGACAATTCACGTCATTCCCAGCTACAAGGGCCACTGTCGCAAACATTCGCTTCTTCCATGGACCCCGTTCAGCACTAGCAAGGGGCAATTTTCCTAATTTTTGGCGATCGCCATCAAGCCCTAAATACTCCTTTTCCATAGCGGGAATCTTAAAATTAACCGGTAAAAAAGTTTTAGCACGACAAGGAATGTTGACCTTATGCAGTTAGGATTTCAAGCCCCATCTAGGGCTGTGGTCCGATTTTTCTGGCTGTGGTGCAGAAAAATAGTTAATCTGGGTTTTCGGTGCGCGATAATGTGAAGAATAGTTACAAGCAAAATCAATCAGGTTAATTTCGTCTCCCTCCCAAAATTTGGCGATCGCCACCATGAGGCGGTTAAGGGCGAACGAACCACTGCCTAGGCTAGCTGGTAAAATTAACCACCGCCCCCAAGCTGAGGGACCCTTTAGGGTCTCCAATTGCCGTCCATATTTCCTTCCAATATCCGTTGCTAGCTCCTATGACAAACTCCTCTGTTGCCACCAATTCTACCCAACCTTTCCTTGGTCAACCTTGGTTAGTGGAAGAACGAGATGCCTGTGGTGTGGGTTTTATCGCTAATCTCCGGGGTGAACCGGACCATACCCTGGTGGAGCAGGCCCTAAAGGCCTTGGGATGTATGGAGCATCGGGGAGGATGCAGTGCCGATAATGATTCGGGGGACGGGGCCGGGGTAATGACCGCCATTCCCCGGGAGCTCTTGGCCCAGTGGTTTGCCACCCGCAATTTGCCCATGCCCGACGGCGATCGCCTGGGGGTAGGAATGGTCTTTTTGCCCCAGGAACCAACGGCCAGGGAAGTGGCCCGGGCCTATGTGGAAGAAGTAGTACGGCTAGAAAAATTAACGGTGCTGGGCTGGCGGGAAGTGCCGGTGAACCCGGACGTCTTGGGTAGCCAGGCCCGCAGTAATCAACCCCACATTGAACAAATTTTGGTCACTTGCCCCGCTGGTTGTGCCGGGGATGAATTGGACCGTCGCCTATATATTGCCCGCTCCATCATTGGTAAAAGGCTAGCGGAAGATTTCTATGTTTGTTCCTTTTCTTCCCGCACCATTGTCTATAAAGGCATGGTCCGCAGTGTTATTTTGGGAGAATTTTATCTAGATTTACTCAATCCCCAATACATCAGTAATTTCGCCGTTTACCACCGTCGGTTTAGCACCAACACCATGCCCAAATGGCCCCTGGCCCAGCCCATGCGTATGCTGGGGCACAATGGGGAAATCAATACTCTCCTGGGCAATATTAACTGGATGGCGGCCCGGGAAGCGGCGTTGGAAGTACCAGGCTGGACCAAGGCGGAATTGGAAGCTTTAACTCCCATTGTCAACCAGGCTAACAGTGATTCCTACAACCTCGACAGTGCTCTAGAACTATTAACTCGCACTGGCCGTGGGCCCCTCGAAGCGGTGATGATTTTGGTGCCGGAAGCCTACAAAAATCAACCGGCGTTAAACAATTATCCCGAAATTAGCGATTTCTACGACTATTACAGCGGCCTGCAGGAACCCTGGGATGGCCCAGCCCTATTGGTGTTTAGTGATGGCAAAATTGTTGGGGCAGGGTTAGACCGCAATGGCCTGCGTCCGGCCCGCTACTGCATTACCAAAGACGATTACATTGTGGTGGGCTCCGAAGCGGGGGTAGTGGATTTACCAGAAGCAAGCATTGTGGAAAAGGGTCGTTTAGCTCCGGGGCAAATGATTGCCGTGGATTTAGACCAGAAAAAAATTCTCAAAAACTACGAAATTAAACAGCAGGCGGCCCGGAAACATCCCTATGGGGAATGGTTAAAAACCAATCGTCAAATGGTTGCCTCGGAAAGTTTTGCTGACAAAAGTTTGTTTGCCGACGCTGAAACGACTTTGCAACAACAGGCGGCCTTTGGCTACACGGCAGAAGATGTGGAAATGGTAATTGTGCCCATGGCTAACCAGGGCAAGGAGCCGACCTTTTGCATGGGGGATGATGCTCCTTTGGCCGTGCTGTCCCATAAACCCCGCCTACTGTACGACTACTTCAAACAACGCTTTGCCCAGGTGACCAATCCCCCCATTGACCCCCTACGGGAAAATTTGGTGATGTCCTTGGCCATGTTCCTGGGGCCCCGGGGCAATATTCTCGAGCCCAAGGCGGAAGCGGCCCGCATGATCAAGCTTCGATCGCCGTTGGTGAATGAGTTGGAGCTGGAGGCGATTAAACAAGGGCAGTTAAACACTGCGGTACTTTCCACCCTGTACGATTTAGGCGGCGTTAACAGTCTCCAGAATGCCCTGGATAACCTGGTGCAACAGGCGATCGCCTCGGTGCAATCCGGCATTGAAATTTTGATATTAACCGACCGGCCCAATGGAGCTACATTAAGCGAGAATCAGAGCTTTATTCCCCCTTTATTAGCGGTGGGAGCAGTACACCATCACCTAATTCGGGCTGGGTTAAGGCTACAGGCATCCCTGGTGGTGGATACGGCCCAATGTTGGAGTACCCATCACTTTGCTTGCTTGGTGGGCTATGGCGCTTCTGCCATTTGTCCCTACTTGGCATTGGAATCAGTACGGCAATGGTGGCGGGATGAGAAAACCCAGAAGCTGATGGACAACGGTCGCCTCGCTAAAATTGACCTGGCCACCGCGTTGCAAAACTACCGGCAATCGGTGGAAGCGGGGCTGTTTAAAATTCTCTCCAAAATGGGAATTTCACTGCTGTCCTCCTACCACGGTGCCCAAATTTTTGAGGCGATCGGTCTGGGGGCGGAATTAGTGGAATATGCCTTTGCTGGCACCACTAGCCGTGTGGGGGGATTAACCATGGCGGATGTGGCCCAGGAAGTGATGGTGTTCCATGGCATGGCCTTCCCGGCAATGGCTAAAAAGTTGGAAAACTTTGGCTTTGTTAACTACCGCCCCGGTGGAGAGTACCACATGAACTCTCCGGAGATGTCTAAATCTCTCCATAAAGCAGTGGCGGCCTACCAACGGGGAAGCAATGGGGCCAACGCCGAAGCCTATGACCACTACGGCCTGTATCGTCAATATCTGCGGGGGCGCCCCGTTACTGCGCTGCGGGATCTGCTCGATCTTAATCCAGACCAGACTGCCATTCCTCTGGAAGAGGTGGAGTCGGTGGAATCCATTGTCAAACGCTTCTGTACCGGTGGTATGTCCCTCGGTGCCCTGTCTCGGGAAGCCCATGAAACTTTGGCGATCGCCATGAATCGGCTGGGGGCCAAATCCAACTCCGGGGAAGGGGGCGAAGACACGGTGCGCTACCTCACCCTAGATGACGTAGATGCGGAAGGTAACTCCCCCACGTTGCCCCATCTCCACGGCTTAGAAAATGGCGACACGGCCAACTCCGCCATTAAGCAAATTGCTTCCGGGCGTTTTGGGGTCACCCCGGAATATCTCATGAGTGGCAAACAGTTGGAAATCAAAATGGCCCAGGGGGCCAAACCCGGTGAAGGGGGTCAACTGCCCGGCAAAAAGGTCAGTGAATACATTGCCATGTTGCGCCGCTCCAAGCCTGGGGTAACTTTGATTTCTCCCCCTCCCCACCATGACATTTACTCCATTGAAGATCTAGCCCAACTAATCTACGACCTGCACCAAATTAATCCCCAAGCCCAGGTGTCGGTGAAATTGGTGGCGGAAATTGGCATTGGTACGATCGCCGCTGGGGTCGCTAAGGCCAATGCGGACATTATTCAAATTTCTGGCCATGACGGTGGTACGGGAGCGTCTCCCCTCAGTTCCATCAAACACGCCGGTTCTCCCTGGGAGTTGGGCGTTACCGAAGTGCATCGAGTGCTCATGGAAAACCAACTGCGGGACCGCGTTTTGCTCCGGGCTGACGGTGGTCTGAAAACCGGTTGGGATGTGGTGATGGCGGCGCTCATGGGGGCAGAAGAGTATGGCTTTGGCTCCATTGCCATGATTGCGGAAGGTTGCATTATGGCCCGGGTTTGCCACACCAACAATTGTCCCGTTGGGGTTGCTACCCAGCAGGAACGGTTACGACAACGGTTCAAAGGAGTGCCGGGGCAGGTAGTCAATTTCTTCTATTTCATTGCCGAAGAAGTGCGTTCCCTGTTGGCCCATCTGGGTTACCGCAGTTTGGACGACATCATTGGCCGCACCGATTTGCTCAAAGTCCGCTCCGATGTCCAGTTGAGCAAAACCCAGAATCTGACCTTAGATTGTTTGCTCAATCTACCTGATACTAAGCAAAATCGACAATGGCTCAACCATGAGCCTGTCCACAGCAATGGTCCTGTGTTGGATGACGACATTTTGGCCGATCCTGACATCCAAGAAGCCATTAACCACCAAACCACTGTGACCAAAACCTACCGACTGGTAAACACCGACCGTACCGTGGGCACCCGTCTCTCCGGGGCGATCGCCAAAAGGTATGGCAACAATGGTTTCACCGGCAGTATCACCCTCAATTTCCAAGGGGCTGCGGGCCAGAGCTTTGGGGCCTTTAACCTGGATGGCATGACTCTGCATCTGCAAGGGGAAGCTAACGACTATGTGGGCAAAGGTATGAATGGTGGTGAAATTGTCATCGTGCCCCATTCCCAGGCGAGCTTTGCACCAGAAGATAACGTCATTATCGGTAACACCTGTCTCTATGGAGCAACGGGGGGCAACCTTTATGCCAACGGCCGGGCGGGGGAACGCTTTGCGGTGCGTAACTCCATGGGTAAAGCGGTGATTGAAGGGGCTGGCGACCACTGTTGTGAATATATGACCGGCGGCGTGATTGTCGTCCTGGGCCCGGTGGGTCGTAACGTGGGGGCAGGCATGACCGGCGGTTTGGCCTACTTCCTCGATGAAGTGGGGGATTTACCGGAAAAAATCAACCCGGAAATTATCACTTTGCAACGGATTGCCGCTCCTAAAGGGGAGGAACAATTAAAAGCCATGATCACGGCCCATGTAGAAAGGACAGGCAGTCCCAAAGGAAAGAAAATTTTGGCTAACTGGTCCGATTATCTTGGCCAGTTCTGGCAGGCGGTTCCCCCCTCGGAAGCTGATTCCCCTGAAGCCAATGGGGATGCAAGTTTGGCTGGGGAGAAGACTCTAACCTCAGTTTAGTTGGATTGACCTAAAATATGCACCCTAACCCTTGCCAGGTGCTTGGGGGGAACTTTACTGGAAGTAACAAGGAGGTTAGAACAAAAAATTCAGTGTCATCTGTTGTATTGCTGGTTCACCAAACTTTATCTGTCTATTAATATTGTTCGCCTGGATGAGCGAACCGGCAATATTTTTCTCCTTGCGGACGAGGAAAATATTGTCGTTGTAGAAAAGATAGTAGGACAGACCATGAAGTATACAATTTGACAATCTCTTACATTTGTTCGTCAAAGACATTGGCGATCGCCCGAATATGGCGGAGGTCGGAACCACAACAGGTTCCAAACACATTGGCTGAAGGGACTTTTTGTTTCAGCATCCAATAGGAGTGGGCAAGTTCCACTGGGTTACCGATGTCGAGAAAATCTGCTTGATCTAACTGGGCGTGACTACGGCGGGAAGGGTTACAGCGAAATCCCCCCAAGCGACTCAACCAAGCTTCTTCTGTGATCACGGAACAGAAATGGTCTGGATGGGCACAATTGACCATAAAATAAGCCGCTCCCTGATGGGTAGCCTCATCAACCCTGGCGATCGCCTCCGGCAGGGCAGTGACCGTCCGTTTCCACGGTGAAAGAAATGGATACGGGTAAGGAAAATTCTTGGCTAGCCCGGACAATACCAATCGCCTCATTAACACTGGTGAGGGTAAATGCCCCCAATAGATCGACCCCGGCCTCCGCTAACCAGCTAATTTGTTGCCGGTGATAGGCTTGGGCCTCCTCCGCATCACTGAAATGTTCACCGCCATAGGCATCCCCACAGGGGCCAATCAAACCGTTGATCAGTAAAGGTTTAATTTGGGTGATATAAGCCTGCTTCAAGGTTTTGGCAAATTCCACCGCTCGAAAATTGGCTTGCCGAATTTCTTCCACCCTCACCCCCAATTCTTCCGCAAAAAATGGTTGAGCCCGCCAGGTGGGAGCGTCAATTAAAAAGCCAAATTGTTTTTCTTTGGCCAAATCTAAAAAACCATAGAAGTAGTTCTTTAAGGCTTCCCGCCCCAGGGGATCGGACAGTAGGGTATGGGCGGCAAAGGCCGGTAGCTCAAAGCCTCGGTTGAAAATCATTTCCGTTTCCAGACCGCCGTCCAACAGAAAAATTTGCTCACACTGGTGGGGGAGATTGGTCATTTTGAGGGCTAACGCACAGTCAGCGGTTAATTAATTTTTCCACAAAAATCTTTGTAGCCCAGTTATGGGGAAGATGGAGGCAGGGGGCGTCGAGCTTTCATCGCCGCTAGGGTTGCTTCCACGGCCTGTTGTTCTTCCCATTGCTCAAACTTTTTATCCAGCGGGGATGGGGGAGGATTGAGCAATTCCCGTTCGGCCTCCAACTCCAGGATTTTGGTTTCGATTCTTTCAAATAAACTGCTGGCACTGGCATTGTCCAAATTGCCCGCAATCTCTTCAATTTTTTGAGCGGCGATCGCCGATTTTAAGCGAGCCAGATAGAGACTTTTTTGACTTTTAAGCTCCAGGTATTTGCGCTCCAGCTTTTGTAATTGTCCCCGTACCTGTTCCACCACCGCCCGTTGTTCCCCGAGGGATTTTTCTAGGGCTTCTGTATGACTTTGATAGGATTGTCTTTGCCCAAGGGCATCCCTAGCCAAGGCCTCGTTACCCCCATCCAGGGCAGCCTGGGCTTTTTCGTACCAGCGCTGGGCGATTAATTTCTGGGCATCTCTCTGGCGTTCCGTACTTTTAAAGGTGGCAATGGTCTGGGCCAGGGCCCGCCGCAATTCGATCAACTCCAACTCCATCTCCCCCAATAGACGTTCGAGGAGTTCCTCCGGCGCTTCCTGTTGTTGCTGCCAATGGGTTAATTGGGCTTTCAACACCCTTCCAACCCGATTAAAAAGTTCCATGACAAAGAGGGTAAACCCTAATAGGGAGCTTGGTTAAGGCGTTCTAATTCCTGCACCAACTGTTGGGTAGCAAGGTTAGTTCCCCGATCAGTGGCACTTCCTGCCTGATTATAGGTTTTAGTCAACTGCTGACGGGCATTTTGATTAAAAGACTGCTCCCCACCACTGGCAACGGCACTGGGGGAAGCGCCACTGGGCAACTGTTGATACATCTGCGATTCCACACTGGCTCCACTGGCGGAGGGGGAACTAGGGGCGGCACTGCCCTGATTACCATAATCGGCCCGGGCCACCGGAGGGGGAGGAACAACGCCACTCCCTATGCCCGTATTAATCGGTGGGGGAGGAGGAGGAGGTAAG
>NZ_JADEVV010000058.1 GCF_015207985.1 Synechocystis salina LEGE 00031
ACCCCCGCCAGTGACCCAGACCATCCCCTCAGTACGGTCGCCCCTCAGCCCCTGCAACAGGCCATTGAAGCGGTGCGAACACAAAATTATCTCGCTGACTGCCAGGCGATCGCCGACGCTCAACCGTTAACGGAGCCGGAATATCAACAATTAAAGAAAAGGCTAGTGAAAAATGGCCACGAACGCCAAAGGTTACGCCGCCATGAACTGGCCCAACGCTACGGCATCCCTGTGACGGCCGACCTGGTGCAAAAAGATGACCAAAATTGGTATCAAAAACTGCGTTGGCATTACTTCCTCACTGTGGGAAGACCATTCCTAGGCGATCGGGATGCCAAAATTGCCCGTTTACTATTGGATCAAGGGCAGGGCAGTCTCTTTCTGCCGGATTTTAATGGCTCCCAGTTAGGGGCAATCATTGGTACTTACGACATCATTGGTATTCCCATTCTCCTTGGCCATCCTCAACGGGAATTGTGTGCCCTGGATGAGGATTTGATCGCTTTAGGCAAATTAGCTTTAGCCAACCGGGATGACATCAAAACGGTGGTGGGCATTGGTTTGGCCAAAAATGCTAGTCCCATCACCATTGTGCGTCGCTTCCTAGAAAAACTGGGCTTTGGCATTAAATTAGTCCGCACCCAAACTGTGCAGAAAAAGCGGGTGCGAATTTATCAAATCACCTGCCCCCAGGATGGCCGGGAAAAGGTCTTCCAAGCTTGGCTCCAAGGCGATCGCCAATGTCCCGGCAGTTCAGAACAATGGATGGCGGATTACTGGCAAAAATTACAGAGTGCTCCCAGAGTGGAGGATCAAAATCAGCCCTTTGTGCAACTTAGCCTGGAGTTGGGATAGCTCTGATGTCTAAGCAAGGGAGCTTGAATCAATGGACTCGACAAACCAATGGCTTTAGCTAGGGGAAGTCAATTTCAGTTGATGTTAAATTCAAACGGGAGAGTGAACTATTCCGACCCACTTAAACTGAGGTCGTAGCTTCCTATCCAGAAACCAGCAACGGATTAAACCCTTTCCATGGTGGGCTGGGGGCGACTGGTGAGAATATCCAACAGCAGTTGCATTTGGTATAGATTGAGATAAGTGGGAAAGTCCAAATGTCCTTTGAGGAGCATTTCTCGGTAAATTTCCTGACATTGTCGGAGATGTTCCGTCATCCAAGGCGTATTATGGCCCTGCCATTGTTGCACCTCAGTTAAACCGCCGATGATTTTGGTTAAATCCTTATCCTGCTGACGATTAATTTCCATGCGACATTGTTCGATGAAAACTTCATTCATTCCTTCAATTTGTTGATACAAATCCGGTGCCAAATTGCCCTCAATCAACATCAAACGATAGCTCTGTTTTAAACTTTCAATTTCCCTTAACGCTTCCTGGGGATTTTCCCTCGCTGTTGTGCCCAAATCGGCGATCGCCTGACGATGGCCCACTAGGAATTTTTCCGTTTTACGCTTGCGCCAACCCCGAATTAAAAAACCAATGGTGGTGGTGCTCAACAACATAATGGAAGCGGCCTGCAGGGGTTTGTTGTCCTGGAGATAACGTAACCAAGCAATGCGGGGGTCTCCCTCCCGATAGGTGCGGATGGCCGCAGGATGAATATACAGCAGACCTTCATAAAGATTAACCGAGCCATTTTCCGTTGCTAATTTGGGGTAGAAAGAGGCAAATTGCCGGGAATTAGCAAAAATCGCCCAGGTCATCAGGGCTACCTTTTCCCGCCCCACATTGGGTCTGGTCAGTAACGCTCCTCCGGTGGAAATGGTGAGCACATCTTCCGAGGGGAAGGGCGGTAAGGCACGGTACGTCCCTTGGGGAATATAGGCTTTGCGATAGGACTCGGGAAACTGCAAAGTCAAGTAATTAATAAAGCTTTCGCTTAGGGGTACAAAATTAACATCTCTAACAATGGTCAATTGTTCCCGCACATCATCGCTGGCCTTGAGGGGCCCCACGTACACCAGCGCATCCAAAGGACTGTCGGGGGCAGTAAAACTTTGCAAGCCCAGGCCTAGGGCTGACTGGGTATAGGGTTGAATGGTCAAACTGGTGGAGTCAAATAAGCGGGTGGCGGTGAAGTTGATGCCACTGCCGGGGGGCCCAATGCTAACTTTTTTGCCTTCTAGGTCCCTCAAAGTATTCACATTGTCATTTTTGCGGCCAACAATGTGGGCATATTCTTCAGTCAAAATGGCCACGGCGGCCACATCCCCTGCTTTCATGGCTTCGCTGGCTACATCCAATTGTACTAGGGCAAAATCCACTTCCCCATCCAATAGCCGCTGTAGATTTTGTTGGGAACCCTGGGAATTTTTTTCATCTTCCACCACTAAATCCACGGTGGCCGCTGATTCCTGAATTTGTTGACCAATGCGGGCATAGGCACTGAGGTTACTGCCACTGGACAGGGTAACGGTGGTGGGTCTCCTGGTGGTGCAACCAACGAATACCAGGGGCAAAAAGACAATCACAACCACAGCCCAGCGGAGTCGATGTTGGAGTAATTTCTGTAGGGAAAAATTATTGGCCAATGGGGACAGGGTAAAAAGGTTCAAAACTGGACTAGATCTCAAGGCTGGTGGCGAATGGGGGAGATGAAAAGTAACGCTACCTCCGGCCGGCAAAGCTTGAATAGTGATTTCAGGAGCCGAATCCATTGAAGATAGACTGACTTCACTCCACTATGGTAATGGTTGCCAAGGAACTGTCCATTGTTCCAGGGGTTAGGCTGATTTCCATGCCTTCTTTGGCGATCGCCGTGGCAGGAAATTGTTGTTTAGCCTGATCCAATATGCTGTCTAACATGGAATCATCATGGCCGGGGTCGTGGTGGAAAAGAATTAACTGCCTTACCCCAGCGGCCCGGGCCACCTTCACCGCCTCTTGCCAGGTGGAATGGCCCCAACCCACCTTACTCATTTGGCGATCGTAATATTCTTCGTCGGTATAGGTGGCATCAATAATCAATACATTCGCATCCTGGGCCAATGCCAACACATTCCCATCCAGGCGATCGGGGAAATGTTCTGTATCCGTGATAAAGGCCACCGTAATGCCTTGCCAAGTCATCCGATAACCCATGGCTTCCCCGGGATGATTTAACGGCCTAGTCTGTAACTTAATATCATCAATGACAATGTCTTCCCCCACCTCCAAATCATAAAAGGCCACAATGCCCTGCATTGTCTGCAACGGCACAGGAAAATTGGGGTGTAACATCTGCTCATGGAGTCGTTGTTCAATGGTCATGCCATCGGGGGTGGGCACGCCATAAACCCGAAAAAAGTTACCAGGGCGGAAAGCGGGGGCAAAAAAAGGAAATCCTTGGATATGGTCCCAGTGACTATGGGTAAAGAAAATATGGGCTGACACTGCCCCCTTGCCCGAAAGACTATCCCCTAACATCTTGATGCCCGTACCCGCATCAAAAATCAGTCGTTCCTGTCCGATCGCCATTTCCACACAGGTGGTGTTGCCCCCATAGCGCAGTGTTGTTGGCCCTGGACAGGGGATGCTACCCCGTACTCCCCAAAATTTAATTTTGAATGTCATTGGACTGTCACTTCCTCTGGTTCCCTAGCAATGATGGCGGTAACTTCAACTAGACCAAAGGAATTGTAAGGAAAAGCCTTCGGCTGGGATTGATTAGCGATGTTCTTCTTGCACTTCCTTAATATTGTTTAGTTCGTTGACATGGCCCAATTGGTCACGGACATCGTCAATAACCAAATTAAGTTGGGCAATTTTGTCTTCCAGACGACGGCGGGCCAACTCAATATTTTCCTCGCTATCGAGATTTCCTACCCCCTCAGTGTCCAATTTCTCCTGGTCGGGGCTTTGGGTGGCAGCTCGATTGGCCAGGACGGAACCTAAAATTCCCCCTACCACACCACCAATGACTGTGCCTAATAAAAATCCTCCGGCGAAGTTATCTTTTTGGGCCATGATTTTACTCCTGTTTTTAACTTTGGGGGGTGAAATTTGTAATTATTTGATTACTAGTTTAACGGCGTCATCAAGTACCAAAGCAACGATCGCCGGCATCCCCTAGGCCGGGCACAATGTAACCCCGGTCATTGAGCTGTTCGTCGATCATGGCGGTGTAGATGGTCAAATGGGGGTGGGCATTACTCAATTTCTGGAGGGCACTGGGGGCCGCCACCACGGAGACTAAACGGATTAAATTGGCATCAATACCCCTGGCCATCAGTAAATCCAGAGCGGCCATGATGGTGTTACCCGTGGCCAACATGGGATCAAGTAATAAAAGATGGGTGCCGGGGGCAAATTGCTCCGGTAATTTGTTGAGATAAAGGCTGGGCTCTAGGGTAGTTTCATTGCGCACCAAACCCAGATGGTAAATCTTTGCCAGGGGCAATAAACCTTGAGCCCCTTCTAATAATCCCAAACCTGCCCGTAGAATCGGCACAATTACAAAGGGTATTTGGGGGTCAATCAGGCTAGCCTTGGCGATCGCCAGGGGAGTTGTTACTTCCGTATCCACCGTTGGCAACCAATAACGACCAGCTTCATAGGTCAACCAACGCCCCAATTCCGCCATGGCCGTTTTAAACAAAACCGGCGGCGTGTTTTCATCCCTAGCCACCCCCAACCAATGCTTAATTAAGGGATGCTCCGGCACATAAACACGTAATTGAGAAGCCATGGGAAAACTTAAAAGTTGATATCTAAAACTTAATTTTGGCCGTTGGGGAACCGCAAAGTTGGCTAAAAGTTGGGGTGTGATCTCACCGTCAGCAACAACTCACCTCAAAGTTCCACTGTAGCTCAGATCGGGTTACCGCAAGTCGAGGCATTGGGAAGGGAAGGGTTTTCTGCCATACTTTGGGCAGGGATCTCCCCCAAGTACAACGACAGGCAGACAAGAATTATGAGCAAACAACCATCCTTTGACGGCTGGCAGTCCATTGTGGGGGGGCTGATTGCCGCCTTGTTAGTCCTGCTGAGTTTCAACTCCTTTGTGGTGATTAACCCTGGTCAGGCCGGTGTGTTGAGTGTGTTGGGTAAGGCCCAGGACGGAGCCCTACTAGAAGGTATTCATTTCAAGCCCCCCCTAGTATCCTCGGTAGATATTTACGATGTGACGGTGCAAAAATTTGAAGTGCCGGCCCAAAGCTCCACTAAGGACTTACAGGATTTGTCTGCTAGCTTTGCCATTAACTTCCGTCTTGATCCCACCGAAGTGGTCACCATTCGCCGTACCCAGGGCACGCTACAAAATATTGTGGCCAAAATCATCGCTCCCCAAACCCAGGAATCTTTTAAAATTGCCGCTGCCCGGCGCACAGTGGAAGAAGCAATTACCAAACGCAGTGAGTTGAAAGAAGACTTTGATAACGCCCTCAATTCCCGTTTGGAGAAATACGGCATTATTGTCCTGGACACCAGCGTAGTGGACTTGGCCTTCTCCCCCGAATTTGCCAAGGCAGTGGAGGAAAAACAAATCGCCGAACAACGAGCCCAAAGGGCAGTGTATGTGGCTCAGGAAGCGGAACAACAGGCCCAGGCGGACATCAACCGAGCCAAGGGGAAGGCGGAAGCCCAACGGTTACTGGCGGAAACTTTAAAAGCCCAGGGGGGGGAATTGGTCCTACAAAAAGAGGCGATCGAAGCTTGGCGGGAAGGAGGTGCTCCCATGCCCAAGGTTTTGGTGATGGGGGGAGAAGGCAAAGGGGCAGCCATTCCCTTTATGTTTAACCTGACTGACCTGGCCAACTAGCAACAGCAGGGACTTTATTGGTCCCAGGGTGGCTTCCCTGACTAACCATTGGGGGCCACTTAATATAATCCGATAGCGCTATTTTTTCCACTGAGGTTCCCCATGGCAGATGACGAAAATATTGCCGAACCCCAGCCGGTGTATACGGGCACCATTCTTTATCCTTCCCCCAGTCCCTATGCCCTGGCCATTACCCCTTTGGTCCAGCTCAAGAAAATTTTCCAATCCCTCTACACCAGTTTGTTGAAAATAATGTGGCAGGAGTTGTGGGCGGGGGAAGTACAAAACAACGAAGCTTTTAATCTCATCCTTTTTTTGATTTTTTTGCTTCTTGCTTGGCTAACGTTTAGCTTTCGTACCGCTAGTCAATGGTTATTTACCTTATTTTTTATCTTTTGGTTTATTGACAACTCTATCAGCCACAGAAATTTTCAGAGGGGACATTACATTCGTCGGGTTTACCTCCGTCTCAATAGGGCTGGAAATTTAAGTTGGCAACTGCAATTACCCCAACGCCCTCCCCTTTCTATGGAATTTAATCCAGGGCAAGTGCGGGCCATCGGTGTGCGGCGGCGGGAAATTAGGGGGGGAGCCTTTCAGGATAAGTTGGCGACGGTGTGGCAGGGGCAACTGCTTCTGTACGATGGTTCTGATTGGATTTTTGAAGAAGATCAAAACCTTGACCGGGTGCTAGGGGCGATCGCCACGATCCAAGAATTGCTGGGGGAACCGGTGCCAGTGGGCTTTGAGGCTAGCCATGGACCAGGAGCCTATGCTTTGAATCCCATTACAACCCAGGAGGAAGCACGACTATTGCAACAAGGACAAGGGGTGGGGATAAAAAGAACAGAACGTAAATGGCAGATTTTTTCCCGTTGGCGTTGGGGGGATTCTTGGCTATTAATTCAACAAATTTTTCGGGAATCGGGTTTCCTGTTATTTGTGATGTTAATGATGGGATTTATGGTGCAATTGGGCGCTATTTTGGATGGTTTTCGGCGGGCTTTTGCGGGGGAGATGGTTTACGTTGAGATACCAACTAATTTTGGTTTAATGATGCCCTGGCAAGATTGGCGCATTGGTCTGCCCCTACTGCTGGCGATCGCCATTATGATTTACCGGGGCTGGCGCCTTAGTCGGGTTAAGTACTGTGCTGTGGACCAACATTTTGTACGGGCAAATTTGGACAATCAACCCCTGGGAAAAGTCCCCACCGACGCGGTGGAAGCCGTATTAACGGTGGGGCAGGAAAAGCCAGAAATTTTGGTCTTAACCGCCAGCCACAGTCTAGTCATTCCCTCTTTTCAACGGCTAGAAGAAGCCCTCACCTATACCTGTATCCTCAGCAAGGCGATCAATGCATTTGTCTTAGCCAAACGTCAACCAGAAGCCACTGAAACTACCATACATCCAAAGGAATTTGCGGACGAACCTTAAGCCGCACCAATACGCCGGTCAAATTATCGTGGCCATTGTATTCATTGGCCGCCTCCATCAATTTTCTCAGTCCCCGGTCCACGTCTTGACTAGAGCTAACATAGGGCAAGAGTAATTCTTGCCAATGCTCCTCGACAAAATCATTGTCGGAAATGCCATCAGAACAGAGCAGAATCAGGCAATCTTCTTCAATTTCAAAGATTTGTACATCTGGTTTGATATAGCTACTACTGTGGGGACCTAAGGCCTGGGTCAACTGATAGGCATCGGGGCGGGCATAGGCCAAATCTGGCTCCAGTCCGTTGAGGATGGCCTGTTGGCCCACTTCGTGATCCACCGTCAACTGTTCTAAACCGTTTTTGCGGGTGACTCGGTAAATACGACTGTCCCCCACGTGGGCGATCGCCATGGTGGTGTCCTTAACCAGCGTCATTACCAGAGTGGTGCCCATGCGGCCACTGCCGGAGCTGGCATTACTTTGATTAACTTCGTAAATTTTTTGGTTGGCCAGGCCAATGCCTTCAGCAATGGTTTTTTTATCAGGCAACTTATTGGCCATGACAATTTGAAAATATTCCAGCAGGGTTTTGACCCCCATTTGACTGGCCACTTCCCCGGCGGCATGGCCTCCCATACCATCACAGACTACATAAATTCCTTGGGCTTTGATGGTCTTGCCATGGTTGTTGCGATGGGTTTCCACATCTGTGGTGATGCCAAAAAAATCTTCATTGTGCTGCCGGTGCCCACCCCGGTCAGTGTAGCCCGCATCCACCAGGCTAATTAACTGCATAGGCAATACCGCCGTGGGGACATCGTCTACCTCTTCCGAGTCAAACACATTGGCATCGGGCATGGTCACCGGGTTAGTACTGGAGGGAATTTCATCCCTTTGCAGAGCGCTTTCCCCACTTTCGATCGCCGCAAAAACCTCATCTGGAATCTGCTCGAAATCCACTTCATGGATGGTGAAATCTTCCCCTTCTTCCTCCACCGTAATCACCAAATCTTCGATGTCCGTAAATAAATCGTCCATGTCTTGGTACTCACCCTGGGCCGCCTTTTGCAATATGGCCAACAAATCTTCTCCCGCCGAGGGGACCGGACTAAAATAACCATGTAATAGATCGCCAAATTCCTCTAGGGAAACCGGAGAGCTGCCATTGGCATAAATTTGCTCTAGGGCGATGTTTTGGTCTTCGTCCACCCGCAGATTTTGCGCCATCAACAGTCCTTTCCCCCAGCCGGCTGAGGCAAGTTGATGCCAGAGTTGGAAAAGTTGATTAATCCAGAAAACCATTTCCAGCCCAGGCAGGGAGTCCCCTTCGTCCCGCAGGATGTCTGCCAACACATCCCATTCAGAACGGTCTTCCATTAACACAAAACCATAATCTCCGTCACACCAGGCATCGTAGGCTTCGGGGATTTTGGGCACCAATTCCGGAAAGCGAAAATAAGGAATAATCGCCTTGGGTAAATTCAAGCTCGACCAGGTGTCATCGGCCATAATTTCCCCGTCGGACATTTGGGGTAATCGGGCTAACAGATCTCCCTGTTGGGATAATAGTGCTTTCAGTACGGATGGTTGTAGGGGCTGGCAATCCACCACCCTACTTTTGAGCATAATTTGTTCCCCTCCCCCAAACTCATCAATGGTAAAGGGATTTTCTTCCACGGGGGTGAGTAATTGGTAACGTTGACCCACATCAATAAAATTTTCATAAAGCTTGATCTTTTGGGGATCAAAACTTTGCTCCGGTTCCCCGTCCGGGCCCACCGCCACTGGCACCGTCACCAACACCTTTAATATCTGACCGGCGATCGCCCCACAATGGGGACAATGGGCCTCTCCGTACTGCACCATTTCTCCACACTGATTACAGGGACGTTCCTTCAGGGACGCGCCACACTTTTGGCAAACACTGTCACGGTTAGGATTTTCGGCGGAGCACTGGGGACAAATCAGCATAATTTAGGCGAGACGCAATGGACTGAGGTAACTGGGACAAATAACAACCAGTTTTTTCCAGAAAAAGCCCCACTTTGCCCATAAGACAACAATCAAGCTGCGCCGGGACAAAAACCGTGATTACAGGCGAGGAGGGGAGATTTCCAGGGAGACGCTAATTTTTCAAGACTATCTCCCCCATGGTAAATACCTTATCTCAAAAATCAGACACTACTTCAATAAACTCTGCTTTTGTCGGCATTACCTCACTTAATAATCGGTTTAGCCAGTTCTTAACTCCCATTATTGGTGGTATGGCTCCCCTAACCCCCCCTTTGGAGTGCGATGGTTTGATGCTCGTCAATTTAGGAACCAGAATATCGTCGTTCAGGAAACAAAGTTAAGAGCAATTGATTAATATAAACTTGACCCACCACGGGCGGCTTTTCCTTGATTTCTTCTGGGACTAACGGCGTAGTGGTGACCACAGTTGGAGCGGTTGGTACCGATTCCCTAGGGGGTTGATTGGGGGGAATATGTTCCTGTGATTGGGCCGGATCTGGCATTGTTTCCTTTGCCATGGATTCTTTGGGTTTATCCGAGGGGGAATCCGTCCTAGGGGCAGGGGGGTCGTTGTCCCAGGGGGAAGGAATCGGGGCGATGGGGTTTGCTATCGAAGCGGAATTTTCTTCGGTAACGCTGTCACTAGTTGGAGCACTGGCGGTTACCGTCTGGGCACTGACAACCCGATTAATTAGTAAAGATCCAGGGGGAATCAGGGCCTGGGCATCAATGTTCTGTTGAAAAACTGTACTCCGGGAACCGAGGCAGGCTGTTTGTCCAATGGTTACTGGCCCAATGAGCAGACAACCAGGGGCGATCGCCGCCTGAGCTTGGATTTGGACATCACCGGCATGGGCGGTAATTACACTGCCTAAACCAATGCAGACTCCGGCGTCAATGGTAATTTGACAATCCGGAGCCGCTTCTAAAATAACCCCCGGAGCAATCACCGCTGTTTCGTGAATGACCACGTTACCACTCACAAAATATTCAGAAAGACTAACACTGTGAACGGGCGGTAACTGCATGGCAAAATCCGGAGGGCTGGTCGACTAGTGGTTACTAGGGACGCTGAATAATGGTTTCCAACACCCGTCGTTTAGCCGCCGGATCAATGCCCAACAAGCGGACATATTCGCCATTGTGGTCTGCCAAGCAACCTTCTAGGGCCCGCAACACTTCCGACTCGTGGGTACTGGTGATGGGGGCACAACTCTGCCAGGATTTGGCTTTAAAGCGGCGTTTATCCGTATGTTCGGTGCCAATTTTGTAACCTTGGGCCAGGAGGGAACGCACCTGGGTGACCACACTATTGTCTAAACGCACAGCCGAGTTACCATAGCTGCTGCCGTTGCTACCGCCAAAGCCATTGCTGGAAGCACTACCAGTGCCACTAACACTAGCCGAAGACGGCGATCGCCCGGAAGTAACGTTATCCCCCGGACGTTGGATAATTTGTTCCAACACCCGTCGTTTTGCTCCCCGGTCAATGCCGATAATCCGCACATACTCCCCGGCATGGTCAGCGAGGCAGGCTTCCAATTTGGCTAAAACTTCAGCTTCCCGACCCCCGTCAATGGTGGGACAGGTATCCCAGGATTTGGCTTTAAAGCGACGTTTATCCGTGTGTTCGGTGCCAATGCTGTGACCATTAGCCAGTAATCCCCGCACCGTTGCTACTACCTCTGGAGTTAAACCACCACCATTGCTATTACCGGGGGCACTCACTGGAGCCGATTTGTAGGTGCCGGCGCTGCTAGCACTGCTGGACTTGCTGACACCATTGCCATTGGGACGGTGTACAACAATTTCTGCCAGTCGCCGTTTACCCGCCGGATCAATGCCGATAATGCGTACATATTCATTGGTGTGGTCAGCAATGAAACGATTTAATTCCTGCAGAGCTTCCCCTTCCCGATGACTGCTAATAGTCCCCCCGGTCAACCAAGAGCCGGTTTTGAAGCGACGGGCGCTGGCATATTCCAAACCAATTTTGCAACCCTGGTGCAACAGAGCGCGCATCTGATTAGCACTGTCCCCAGCTAAGCTTCCTCCCTGGGCCGCGCTACTCCGGCTGGAACTGCCACTGCTCAAGGCCTTGGTCGTAGTGGTGCCCCGACTGGGGGAACCGGGTACGTCGCCGGGGCGTTGGATAATCACTTCCACCACCCTGCGCTTGGCCCCCTGGTCAATGCCAATTAGGCGCACATATTCCCCCGCAAACTCCTGGAGCCAACCTTCCACCGTGGCAATGACCTGGTCGGGACGGAAACCATCGGCGGTGCCACAGCTCTGCCAAGATTTGGTTTTGAAACGTCGTTCGTTGGCGTGCTCTGCCCCAATACCATAGCCCTGGGCCAGGAGGGAGCGGATCTGGTTGGTAATGTCAGAATTAATACTCATGTTGTCTATGGAATTTATATAGGGAGTTTCGGTAACGGGGGTAACAGCGGGGAGGGACTCCGGCAAAACACAGACGGCGGGACTATTCCCCTGGGTCGGGGAAGAACTTTCCCCTTGCATGGCCGCAATCTGCTGGACAAAATGGCGATCGCCAGCTTGCACATCCGGCAAACTATCTGCTTGGTGTTGCTGGGTAATCATGGCACCGGAGGGCACCAACTTGTTGGGGGGAATTTCCACATTCTGGACAAGGGAATGCATCATCACCACCGCCCCATCCCCCACCCGTGCATTGAGCACAGTGGAACGGAAACCAATGAAGCAATTAGCCCCTAGGTAAGCTGGGCCGTGAATCAAAGCCAAATGGGCCACACAGGTGCCCGGCCCAATCCAAACAGAATATTCCTGGTCATCGTCCCCCAGCACCCGACCAGTTTCTAGGCCGTGGATTACCACTCCGTGCTGAATTAAAGCATTATTGCCAATCCAAAAGGGGGTGCCCTCGTCGGCTCGGATGGAGCTACCAGGGGCAACACTGACCCCAGGTTGAATGCGCACATCCCCCACCACATTGGCAAACGAATGCACGTAGGCCGTCGGGTCAATTTGGGGGTCTGCTAAATGTTTGGACCAAGGCCTGGAGGCCAAGGCGGTGCGAGATCCCATGCAATAGTTCCTCCTAGATACAGCGAACAACCAGCCCAGGGGCTTTGCTAGCACTGCATCGGGTTCAAATACGTCCCAAGCAAAACCCTATTCCCCCAGTGGATAGGAAGGATGGGAAAAGGGGGGGAGCACTATCTCCCATCATCCCTCTTGTTATAGAGGGAGCCACTAGCCACATTAACCGTGTCGATAATGCCCACCACCATGGCATCCAGGGGGCGATCGCCATTACCCCGTTCCTTACGGGCGGCACTACCCCGGGCCACCAGCACCCATTCATTCAAGCCTGCCCCCACCACATCGCCGGCCACCTCATAGCGTTCTAGGGGTTGGCCTTTGGTGTCGAGGAACTGAACCAGAAGCAGCTTGACGCCGGTCAAGTTTGGTGTCTTCGATGTACTGACCACGGTCCCCAAAACTTTGGCAAGTTGCATGGCTTAATTGGGCTCAAAATTTACAGGGAAAACTAACGGCGGATAATGGAAGGGTTAACGATTTCCCGGAACTGTTCCACTGCTTCGGTGTAGCGAATGGGGAGGACGTATTCCAGATTTTCGTGGGGACGGGCAATAATGTGGTTAGACAAAACCTCACCACCATTCACCCGACGGATATTTTCGATGCCAGCGGTAACCGAGGCCTGCACCTCAGACACGTCACCCCGCACAATCACGGTAACCCGACCGCTACCAATTTTTTCGTAGCCCACCAGGGTAACCCGGGCGGCTTTCACCATGGAGTCGGCGGCCTCCACAACGGCGGGAAACCCGAGGGTTTCAATCATTCCAACTGCAATTGACATAGGTTTAAGTTACTCCCAGGGAATATCAAATCAAAAAATCAAAATTACGCTGATCAGCGGCCACGGCTTAGGCTCGGCAGTGCTGGCTATTCTGTGTAGTTGACTACCGATCGCCAAGCAAAGGGGAATTAATATGTCCGAAATTGTTCAACTTCTTCGGTGTAGCGAATGGGGAGGACGTATTCCAGGTTTTCGTGGGGACGGGCGATGATGTGGGTGGAAAGCACTTCGCCACCGTTGACTCGGTTAGCGGCTTCGATACCAGCGGAAACAGAAGCTTGTACTTCGGACACATCCCCCCGCACAATGACGGTGACCCGACCGCTACCGATTTTTTCGTAGCCCACCAGGGTAACCCGAGCGGCTTTAACCATGGAGTCGGCCGCTTCTACAACAGCGGGGAAGCCACGGGTTTCGATCATTCCAACTGCAATGGACATGGGGGATAGTCTCCTAGAATCGTGAAAGGGCGGGTAAAAGTTAGCAGGCGAGTTCGACTGTGGTCAGAGGCAGAGCCGGATCTGGCCATTCCCACCAAGGGATCAAAACTCAGAACCCGATTGATTGCCTAACAGTCCACAGTAACAGCTTTGGTGAACGGAAAAATCAAGAGAATTTCAGAGCAGATCTTAGGAACCCAAGACAAACCCCCGACACAAAAAGTATCGGCTCTTGACAGACTTTCCTGCTGTTGAGGTCGAATTTAGGAGGATAAATAAAAAATTTACGGAAATTTGATTATCTACCCTATGAAAAGCATAGGAAACCTTGGGCCCTTTGACAATATAAGGGATTATGATAATTTTTAATTCGACTGTTCAGCATTGCTAATCAAAAAAATTAGGGGGCGATCGCCGCTGCCGACGCTCATTCATATGATCAATTAACCGATGGCTATGGGCACCTAGGGGAGATCCGTTTCCCCCATGAGGTAAACGTCACAGGCTTTAGCCGCCCCTCGACCTTCATTGAAGGCCCAGACCACTAAACTTTGACCCCGGCGACAGTCCCCAGCGGCAAAGACGCCAGGAATACTAGTTTCATACTGGCCATATTCAGCTTTGACATTGCCCCGGGCATCTTTAGCCAATTTCATTGCATCTAATAGTTGACTTTCCGGCCCGAGGAATCCCATGGCCAGCAGTACCAATTGGGCCGGTCTGACCTGTTCTGTGCCGGCCACTTGCTGGGGAATAAAGCGTCCCTGATCATCTTTTTCCCAACGGACATCCACCGTATGTACAGCTTTAACCCGCCCTTGGTCGTCCCCTTCAATTTTAGTGGCGGTGGTGAGATAACTGCGGGGATCGTGCCCATAGACGGCGGCGGCTTCTTCCTGGCCGTAGTCCATTTTGTACACTTTGGGCCATTCTGGCCAGGGATTATTGGCGGCCCGTTCCTCGGGGGGTTTGGGCATAATTTCCAGTTGCACTAAGCTTCTGCAACCGTGGCGGAGGGAAGTCCCCACACAGTCAGTGCCGGTGTCCCCGCCACCGATAATCACCACGTCTTTGTCCTTGGCACTAATAAAGTCCGGGCCTGGAGCTTTATTTAAAATTGCCTTAGTGTTGGCAGTCAAAAATTCCATGGCAAAGTGAATGCCTTCTAATTCCCGACCGGCGATCGCCAAATCCCTGGGCTTAGTGGCACCGGTACAAAGCACCACCGCATCGTAGTCCTTAAGTAGGGTTTCTGGGGGTAAATCCTTGCCAATTTCGGTATTGCAAACAAAGGTGACTCCTTCCGCTTCCAGTACATTCAACCGGCGGAGCACCACCTCTTCTTTGTCCAACTTCATATTGGGAATGCCGTACATGAGCAAACCACCGGGGCGGTCTTCCCGTTCGTAAACCGTCACCCAATGGCCCGCTTTATTCAGTTGGGCAGCGGCGGCCAAACCAGCGGGGCCAGACCCCACCACCGCTACTTTTTTCCCAGTACGCTTTGCGGGTGGTTCCGGGGTCACCCAACCTTCCTGCCAACCCTTTTCGATGATGGAATATTCAATGTTTTTGATGGTCACCGGGGGATTGTTGATGCCCAACACACAGGATCCTTCACAGGGGGCAGGACAAACACGACCAGTGAATTCGGGAAAATTATTGGTTTTATGGAGACGGTCTAGGGCTTCCCGCCACAGGCCCCGATAGACTAGGTCGTTGAATTCCGGGATGAGGTTATTGATCGGGCAACCACTGGCCATGCCACTGATCAAATTACCGGTGTGGCAAAAGGGCGTGCCGCAATCCATGCAACGGGCCCCTTGGGTTTCCACCTGTTCGTCGGGCATGGTTAGGTGGAATTCGTCCCAATTCCTCAGGCGATCGCCGGGGCTTAACTCTTGGGGAATTTCGCGGGTATATTCCAGGAAACCAGTGGGTTTGCCCATGCTCGTAATTACCTCTTGTGGTGGTGGCCATCGCCATAAATTGGGGCTTAAGCCTAGTTTAAAGCAGTTCCCAACCAATGGAGGGTAACTTTTATCGAGATTTGCTGGCCATGTTGCTTTTTGTTACAAATCCCCCCGCTACCATCACCCTCGGTTGTTGGCAAAAATCCTTGATGGGGGAATGCCCGGGCCCCGAATAACAATGATATTTTGGGAAATGGGTAATCCAAACGGGCAAAAGTCAAAGCATTTTTACTCAAAAATCAGCAATCAAACCATGGTCAATCCCATTGTGGTAGCGGCTAAACAGGGTCAATGGCAATTGGTGCAAAAACACTTATTTACTGCCACCCCAGACCAGGTTAATCAAAGGGATGCCAGGGGACTGACAGCTTTGATGTATGGCGTAGCGGCCCTGGAAATGACCACCGTCAAACAACTACTCCAAGCGGGGGCTGACCCCAACCGCTCCCGGCCGCCCCATGGCATCACCCCCTTGATGTTATTAGCAGGGCTACAGTCCCCTCCCCATGACCTTGAAAAAAATCTAACTCAACAGGCGATCGCCGCAATGTTAATCGAATTTGGCGCCGAGGTGAATCGGGGCAACGATGACGGTACCACGGCGTTGATAATGGCGGCCTATCGCAATAATTTGCCTTTGGTGGAAACTTTATTAAGGGGAGGAAGCAAGGCACAGACCCAAGATCAACAGGGCACAACGGCTCTGGAATGGGCCATAAAACAGCAAAATCTGGCCATGGTACAGAAGCTGCTAGGGCACCAAGCTAGGCTGGATCTGAGGGATGGGGATGGCAATTTACCCCTGACCCTGGCCATCAATATAGGTGACCAAGCCATCGTTGACTGTTTACTGCAAGCCGGTGCCCCCTGGGATCAAAATGGTTGGTTCACAGCGGTGGAGGAAGGCAACACTTTTGCCGTCCAAGCATTGATTGAGGCTGGCTATCCCTTTGCCCAAGCTGGAGAAGCCGGGGATACAGCTTTACATCTGGCCTGTTTGGAAGGTTATGAACCCATGGTGGCGGTTCTATTAAAAAATGGCCCCAGGAATATGGTGAATGCGGTTAATCAAGCGGGGGACACGGCCCTACATTTGGCGATCGCCCAGGGACATTTGGGGATTGTGGGTGAACTTCTCAATGCCGGGGCCGATGGTAATTTTTCCGGCAACGGGGAACCGCCACTCCTGACAGCTCTAACTGCCAGCCATGGGGATGCCCAGACCCAAGCGGCCATGGTTAACGCCCTGGGGGATGCGGGGGTTGACCTCGATCAAACCCTATGGGAGGGAAAAACCCCTTTAATGCTGGCGGCCATGGAAAATCTGAGTGCTGTGATTATCGCCATTGCTAATTACGCTGTCCAAGTTAACCGTGCTGATCCCAGCGGCTCCACTGCACTGATGTGGGCTTGCCATCGGGGCCATGGGGAGGCGGCGCAAACCCTACTGGCTAATTTCCCCGCTTTGGAGGTTAACCTCAAAAACCAGGGTGGGCAAACAGCCCTAGATTTAGCACGCTTAAATCGTCATTGGCCCATTGTGACGTTGCTGGAATCCCATCTTTCCCGTAGCGCCTAAGCGCCTAATTGTTAACTAGAAACTTTGTTCGACTGTAATTTTCACTTCTCAACCATGGTTAATTCCCTGCCCCCTCCTCCCCAACCCTTGCCCGATCATCTACTGGGGGAAAGTTGGCAATTTGTCGCTCTGCCGGCCCAGGATATCTGGCCCTATTTTGGCGATCGCCCGATGCGTTATCAAGCCATGCCGGAGCATTTGTCCCCCCTCCAGCTAGGTTTAGCAGCGGATTTGCCCATACCTGGCGTGGTTATTTATGGTGGCCGTCAATGTCGTCAGATTGGTCAATGGCTAGCAGAACAACAACCAACAAGTCTGCTCTATATTGCCGAAGACCCCCAACAATCAGGAGGACTGGTACTTCATACCCAAAACGGCGATCGATGGGTGATGGTCACCTTTAAAGACGGGGAAATGGCCACAGCGGCGGGGATATTTAATCAGCGGCAACAAAAGGCCAAAGGCTTACATTTTTTATGGCTCCAGCCCGATGATTCTGGGGTCACCACCACCGGATTTTGGTTATTGAGAAAGCAAAAATAGAACTCCATGCTTTGCGTCTAATCTAATTTCCCCTCTGCTTTTTTAGGAATGATTAGGTAAATTATTTATGCTTAACAGAGCGGCTAAGGTATCTGAGTGGCACAGCAAAATTTTAAAATAAGTATTGCGACTGTTTCATCTGTATCAAGTTAATTGGAAATTTGCTGTCAATTGTTTAGTTATCCCTGACATTATCATTGTTTTTCTTTCTCTCTTTCTTGATAAAGTAGCCATTTTTTCTCCTAGTAATTTTCATTTTCTTGAATCTATAACATAGAGTAGCGGGGGTCACACCAAACTTTTGGGCTCTTTCGATCAATGGGGTGTGGGGATTTTTTTCGACGTCTTCTTCTAGTTCCTTCACATCTATTTTTCGGCGGCGATTTTCCACCTTGGTGGGGGCTAAATCTTCCCTGCCCAACCAACGATAAATGGTTGCTTTGCTGACTTTGAATGTTTTGGCTGCTTTGGTTACACCACCACCTTCTTCTATGAACTGTATAACCTTCAATCGCAAATCAAGACTATAGGACATAATCGTTTTGATGACAGATAAATCGACGGTTCATTTTGTCCCATGGTAGCATAACTGCCTCATTCTTAGTTAAAATAAGTCCACTGGTTGGCACTCTAACCTTGACCATGAAGATGTTGAAATAATTTTGCCCAAGCCGTTGATCAAATCTGTGAATGTTCAACAAACTACGCTGCCAAAAATTGACTAAGCCAATCCTTTAATATCCAAGTAGCTCGGCAATCATCTTCGTTGTAACGCAAAATCAATTCTAAAAATTGGCGATCGCCACTGGTCAACCAATTGTCGTACCAACAGACCGATTGGTCGCCGCTGGCCTGGGCGTCCCGCCACTGAAAACCCAACCAACTAGCTAAGGATTTGAGAGAATAACTTTCCACTGGACAAATCACATGGTTGGTGACGTAGTGATGCAAATCTACGCATTGATCTAACATTTGTTCCCGCAATTTAGGCGGTGTGCCGTAGAGTTTACCCAAGCGCTTGATGGTTTCCCGTTCATATTCGGAGAAATGATAAATAGGAGCATCGGGATAACTTTGAATTAAATCAATAAACTCTTGCCAAATAATGCCTTCTTCTTCTGGATTATGGGCCAAAAAACCATAGAATTTTTCCGTTTTTTCCTCTCGATTCACCACCACTACCCCCAGCAAATAATCCAAATTTCGTTCTGGTTCCGCTTCGATGTCGAAATATAATTCCACCGTCGCCTGGGGCAGGGGGGCGGCCACTGTGGTTTTTAAGAGAGGGCGTTTTTCCACCAAGGCCAAGGCCTGTTGTTGTAACTGCCTGGCGATCGTCGAGCCCATTAATTCCCCCACCTGGGCCGCCTGGAGTCGGGCTAGGGAGTCAATGGTCAAAACTCCCACCATTTGCAAGGATTCGTAGCGGCTGGGGGTGACTCCGGGGACGAGGGAAAGGTGTTGTTGCTCCTGGGCAATGGCGTAGCAATGGTCATACCAGTGACAGAGATTACACCGTTGGCGGGAAATAAATACCTCCGGTTCCCGTTGATGAATTAGGGTTTGCACACAGTCGGCTAGGGTTTGGTGAAAGCGGGGCAACCATTCCCACAAATCCACCGAGTAAGAATTACCCCGCCGCAGAATAATTTCCACCCAACGGGGCAACGATCCCTGATGCACTGCCAACAACTGGGCATAGAAAGCGGCTAGAATCTTGTACTCTGGTTTTGGCCGACGGCCTAACTGGATACTCACTGGCCGATATTGCCAGGGGCCCCAACGGGATTCACCGGCAACTTTAACCAACAGATGGGGATGGCCCAACAATTCCAGTACTGGCAAATTGCCATTATGGTCGGTGTTTAAATTGACCGGCAGGCTGTGGTAAAGATAACCTCGATAAATGCAATCCACTCCCTGGGCCATTAAGCTTTTCGTTTCCTGGGCCCGCTCCTGGCCGAGGTGGGTAGGGGTTTCCGGTTCCCGGTAATGGGGAAACTGTTCTTCCAAAACTTCTTGGATATGTCTTTGGCTTTCTTGGCGTAGTTTGAGCAAAAAATCCCGCTCCGGGCGGCGTTCCTCACTGGAGCCGTGGGTGTTGAGATAGGCCCGGCGTTGACAACGTTTAAAGTCCAGCAGGAGGGTGTCGGTAACTAGCATAGGGGCCCAGTTCCTGGCGGACGGCAATTATTGAGGGTGGCTATTCCCCAATGGTTTTGATGCTGGCGGGGAAATTCACTGAGATCATCCACAAAGTTCACAAGTCTAGAGATTTTGCCCAAGTTAACCCCCATTATTCTACGAATCCGAAAAAAGTTGCAGAAGTCCTGCCCCACAAGGGATGATGTTAACTTGTTGCTCAACTATGTCTCCCGTCGGTAAAGTTTATTCTCCATGACCACCCTGACCCCTTTTATCCCCTTAAATTTCCCGATTACGGCGATCGTTGGCCAAGAAGCGATCAAGTTAGCCCTACTGCTAGGGGCGATCGATCCGGGGCTCGGGGGCATTGTAATTGCGGGACGACGGGGCACGGCGAAATCGGTCATGGCCAGGGGAATTCACACTCTGTTACCTCCCATTGAAATTATTAAGGGCAATCGTTACCAGTGCGATCCGAAAAATCCTGGCACTTGGGATGATGAAACCCTGGAAAAATTTGCCGATGTTCCCCTGGATCACTTGGAAACCCAGGTTATTCCTGCTCCCTTTATCCAAATTCCGTTGGGGGTAACGGAAGATCGGCTGTTGGGGTCAGTGGATGTGGAAAAATCCGTCAAACAGGGGGAAGCGGTATTTCAGCCGGGCTTATTGGCCCAGGCCCACCGGGGAGTTTTATATATTGACGAGTTGAATTTGTTGGACGACCAAATTGCCAACCAATTACTAACGGTGCTAACGGAAGGCAAAAACCAGATTGAACGAGAGGGCATTAGTTTTCAGCATCCCTGCCAACCTTTATTAATTGCTACCTATAACCCCGAAGAGGGGCCGTTGCGGCGACATTTACTGGACCGCATTGCGATCGCCTTGAGTGCAGACGGTATTTTGGGATTGGATCAACGGGTGGCGGCGGTGGACCAGGTGCTAGCCTATGCCGATTCTCCCATTAGTTTTATTGACCAATACGACGCTGAATTGGACGACCTCAAAACCACCATCATTTTGGCCCGGGAATGGCTCAAGGAAGTAAGTCTAACCTCGGAGCAAGTGGGTTACTTAGTGGAGGAATCGATCCGGGGGGGACTCCAGGGCCATCGGGGAGAATTGTTTGCCATGCGGGTAGCTAAGGCGATCGCCGCTTTGGATGGACGCAGTGATGTGCAGGCTGATGATCTACGGCAAGCAGTGGAATTAGTGATAGTACCCCGCAGTGTGTTGATGGATAATCCTCCCCCCCCCGACCAGGCGCCGCCGCCGCCACCACCGCCCCAAAATCAGGACGAAGGGGAAGACGAGCAAGAAGACCAACAGGACGACAAGGAAGACGACAAGGACAATGAGCCGGAAGCAGAGCAAGATCCCCCCAGCATCCCGGAAGAATTTATTTTTGATCCGGAAGGGGTCAGTCTAGATCCGTCGGTGCTGTACTTTGCCCAGATGGCCCAAAAACAGGGTAAATCCGGTAGCCGTTCGGTAATTTTCTCCGATGACCGGGGTCGTTACCTCAAACCAATTTTGCCCAAGGGAAAAGTACGCCGCATTGCCGTGGATGCTACATTGCGAGCCGCTTCCCCCTATCAAAAATCCCGCCGCCTACGCCATCCCGATCGCCAAGTAATTGTCGAACAAGGGGATATTCGGGGTAAAAAACTGGTGCGGAAAGCGGGGGCATTGATTGTCTTTTTGGTGGATGCGTCCGGATCCATGGCGTTGAACAGAATGCAGGCTGCTAAAGGGGCAGTGATGCAATTGCTCACGGAAGCCTATGAAAATCGGGATCAAGTTTCTCTCATTCCCTTCCAGGGGGAAAACGCCGAAGTTCTCCTGCCCCCCACCCGCTCCATTGCCATGGCCAAAAAACGGCTGGAAACATTGCCCTGTGGCGGTGGTTCTCCCCTTTCCCACGGCTTAATGCAGGCGGTCAATGTGGGCATGAATGCCAAACGCTCCGGGGATATTGGCCAAGTGGTAATCGTGGCCATTACCGACGGTCGGGGCAACATACCTCTAGCCCGTTCCCTAGGAGACGAAATTCCTGAGGGGGAAAAGCCAGATATTAAAGCAGAATTGTTGGAAATTGCTGCCCGCATTCGGGGTTTAGGTATGCAATTGTTGGTTATCAATACGGAGAAAAAGTTTGTTTCCACCGGCTTCGGTAAGGAATTAGCCCAGAAAGCTGGGGGTAAATATTATCAATTACCTAAAGCCACTGACCAAGGTATTGCTTCTATGGCCCGCCAGGCGATCGCCGATATGCAATAAAATCTCATCTACGATCCGGTATCAATAAAACTTATCAACTGCTGAACAGGGGAGTTTGCCCTATGAGCGAACAGGAACAAAATAAATACATCAATCAATTGAGAAGGTAATTGATCAATGCTGTAGAGAGAATAAAAACCCTTGAGTTAGATGTGAAATCAGACGGGCGTATAAGTGAAGTCTTTTCGGTTATGGAAAAGCATATGGACGCTCGGTTTGATCAGTTTGATAATCGATTTGATCATCTAGAATCACGATTAGATCGAATGAATTATCAATTCATTCAACTGCAGGCAAAGTTAACGATTATTCTGGACGCAATTACTGGCATCAGTGATTTAACCGAAGAATAAGACAGTCTGATTTCACAGGCGATCGCCAACATGGAATAAAAGTAACTTTCTGAAGGATAAGAGTAATATGCAAAGCCGAATAAACATCCAGATATTTGTAGTGGTAAACCTGCCATTGCCGTTCAAGACTTCTGATTTTTAATTTATCAATCTTGGTTTAATTCACCACAGCTAAATGGGTTAATTCTTCATTAGCCAGTCCGCTGATTGTACCGCCTAAACTTAAAACTTTCGTCAAAAAGGCGATCGCCTCTGGGGTGATAATTTCTCCAGGGATAAGGACGGGAATACCGGGAGGATAGGGACAAAGCAGACTGGCACTAATTTGTCCAATGGCTTCATTAACTGGCACCAACTTTTGGGCAGCGTAGGCCGCTCGACGGGGCGTCATGGCCAGAATAGTACTAGGTAAAGCAGGCAAAGTTAATTGAAACGGTTGTTGAAAATTCGTGGGCGCTAACCGAATTAAAGCTTCCAATAAACGAGCTAAATCCTGGGCTTGATTGCCAATGCTGACGATAAAACTCAGTTGCCTTAGGGTGGGCAGTTCCGCTGTAATTTGAAATTTTTCCCGTAGGCAATCATCCAATTCAAATCCTGACATTCCCCATTGGGTGACATCGATGGTAATGCGGGTGGGATCAAGGGCTAAAGCTCCGGGGCCAGATTGGGTGACTGCTAATAAATTTAATCCAGGAATTTGCTCTAACTTTTGACGGTAATGGAGAGTAAATTCCCACACTTCTGCCATCATTTCCCGACCGACATTGGCCATTTGGTGCCGGGCACTATCGAGGGAAGCGAGCAAAACATAATTGGGGCTGGTGGACTGGATTAACTGTAAGCATTGGCTAATCCGTTGGGGATTAATTAGATTTCCTTGGCTGTGAACCATGGCGCACTGGCTTAAAGCCCCCAGCATTTTATGGGTGGATTGGACCACAATGTCTGCCCCCAATTCCAAAGCTGGTCTAGGTAGCAGGGGATGGAAGGGAAAATGGCCCCCATGGGCTTCATCAACAATAACAGGTAATTTAGCACCATGACTTAATTCAACTAACTTCTGCAAGTCCCCCACAACGCCATGGTAGGTAGGATGGAGCAAAAATACCGCTTTGGCATCGTCATGTTTTTGTAGCGCTTGGCATAGGGTTTCTGGCCTAATCCCCAAGGCCAAATCCCAATCGGGGTTAATTTCCGGCTCTAGAAAAATTGGCACTGCCCCAGCGTGGATTATGCCGGCGATCGCTGCTTGGTGAACATTCCGAGGCAAGAGAATTTTATCCCCATCGCCACAGGTGGCCAAAATTGCCGCCACAATGCCCGCCGTAGAACCATTAACGGAAAACCAGGTTCGTTCTGCCCCCCACAAATCCGCCGCTAACTCCTGGGCCTTGGCGATGGCCCCGCTGGGAGCAAAAAGATTATCCAACTCCGGTAATTCTGGCAGGTCAGCTTGGAATAGGGCTGGCCCTAACCATTGTTTAAATGCAGGGGCAATACCCTGACCCCGTTTATGGCCCGGTGCATAAAAAGGCGTATCCGGCCGTTGGGCAAGGTTTTTCAACGCCTTTACTAGTGGTAAATCTTGTTGATCCAAACTAGCCATTACAGATCAGGAAAAACAGTTTGCACCGCCGGTTGCACCAATTTTCCCGCTTGGACATTAACCCCTTTGGCTAAGGGCAAATCATTTTCCCACGCTTTTTCCCCTAGGGTGGCCAATTTCAACACATAGGGCAATGTACTGTTATTCAAGGCTTGGGTAGCAGTCCAGGGAGCGGCTCCGGGCATATTGGGAATCCCCACATGGACTACCCCCGCCTCCACATAACTGGGTTGACTGTGGGACGTAACCCGTAAAGTTTCCACACAGCCCCCTTGGTCGATCGCCACATCCATAATCACTGCCCCCGGCAACATTTGCCCCACTTGGGGTCGGGACACTAAAACAGGAGCTCGTTTTCCAGGGATTAATACCGCTCCAATCAGTAAATCGGTGTGGGGTAATAGCTCTTCAATCTCGCTGGCATTGCTATAGCGTAGATCCACCCTGGAGCCGAATAATTCCCCCAATTGGTTTAAACGATCCACATTGACATCCAAAATAGTCACCACAGCCCCCAGTCCGATCGCCATTTTGGCCGCTTCCGTACCCACAACGCCGCCCCCCAGGATAGTCACCTGCCCTGCTTTGACCCCCGGCACGCC
>NZ_JADEVV010000059.1 GCF_015207985.1 Synechocystis salina LEGE 00031
GCGTAATGGCTGGGGCGATCGGGGCGGTTTCTATAACCGTCGTTGGCCTAACGGAGGCGGCTTCATCAACCGTTGGTAGAGCTTATCATTGAAGTCTGACCTGTCCTTTTCTGCTATCACCTCATCAATCCGGGAGAAATATCTATGTCCATCAATAACTGCTCTAGCTGGATGGCATTTGTTCTTGCCCTCACGGCGATCGGGACAGTGGCAGAACCCAGCTCCGCCCTAGAAGCTAACGCCCATAATCCCCTAGCCGCTCGCTTAAATAACCTGAGTGCGGCCCTACAACAACGGGCCAATCAACTTCCCTCCCAGGAAGCCCCCAGCAATCGAGCTGACTTGCAAGCAGGTTTTGCTAACCGGGGTGGTGGTGGTGGCGGTTTTGGCAATGCTCGGCGGGGAGGATGGGGCAATGGAGCAGGTGGTGGTGGCTTTGCCAATGTGGGGCGAGGCGGCTGGGCCGATGGCGGTGGTGGTGGCGGTTTTGCCAATATCAATAATCCCTGGGGCAACGGTTGGGGGGATGGCGGTGGCTTTGCGAACCGGGTTGGTGGCGGCGGTTTTGTTAACCGTTGGTAGTAAGGCATCTAAGACATCAGCCTCTCGGAAAGGATTCTGAACCTTGAGACCAAGGGAAAATAAATTTGTTTTTTTCTTCCTTTGCCATGTTTGATTGTCCGGCGGCCATGATTGCTCTAGTAATTGGTGGTTATCAACTGCTGGCGATCGCCCCCTTGATGGCCGGCCCGTCGGATGCCATTGACAATAGGTTTCAAGATATGATGCAGGGCTTTTCTGAGTGTCGGCTGGAGGGCATGTATATTGCTCCTTGGGAAGGCATTGATCGTCCCAGTCAGGATTTTTTTGATGATCTGCTCCCCAAGAAAATTGAAGATGACTTTGCTTACTATCAAATTCAAACTAACTATTACGGTCTCCCCGTCACAGAAATCATGATCCCGGCTGGTACCTGGGGGGTCTATGCTGTCACGTTTGATGTTCCCATAGAAATTTCCCGGGACCGACTGCAAAAAGTATTCGGTTCTAGTTTTGGGGCAACTGAAGCGTCGGAATCAGGGTTAGCGCCGGAATTAATTATCGATCCGGACGATACACAAAAGTCAATTTGGCTATGTACACCGCCTTTTTGATGGCGATAACCGACTATTTATTTTAATTGGTAACTGCTTATGCAAGGCTTAGTCAAGGAAACTACAACGGTTGATTCTAGCTTAGATATAACTAAATTTGGTCCCACTACTTTAGTTATTATTCAACCCACTTCCTACTGCAATTTAGATTGCGATTACTGTTACCTACCCGATCGCCATTTAAAAAACCATCTGCCCTTGGAACTGCTGGAGCCAATTATGCAGGCAATTTTTGCCAGCCCATTCACCACTAGCAACTTTAGTCTTTGTTGGCATGCAGGGGAACCATTGGCCGCTGGACTAGAATTTTACCGCCAAGCCTTTGCCCAGATTGAAGCCTACGGCGAAAAATATAATCACCGCCAGTTGTGGTTTGACCACTCTTTTCAAAGTAATGGTATTTTAATCAACCAAGCTTGGTGTGACCTGTTTAAACAATATCCTGTCCATGTGGGCATTAGCCTCGACGGTCCCGCTTTCCTCCACGATAAACACCGTAAAACCAGAACGGGGCTGGGTAGTCATGCCGCCACCATGCGGGGCATTGAATGGTTACAGAAAAACGATATTTGCCATAGCGTTATTGCCGTTTTAACGGAGGAATCTTTAGATTATCCTGATGAAATTTTCCATTTTTTCCGGGATCATAATCTACTGGATGTGGGCTTTAATATGGAAGAAACGGAAGGCATTAATACGGAATCTTCCCTTAATAAAGAGGGGACTTTGCAAAGATATAGACAATTTTTGGAAAGATTTTGGCAATTGACCAGCTCCAGCGAGCCAGAGTTTCGGGTGCGGGAATTTGAATGTTTATGTAACCTAATTTACACTGAAGACCGCCTCGACCACACAGATATGAATCGCCCCTTTGCCATTGTCAGCATTGACCACCAGGGCAATTTTTCCACCTTTGATCCAGAATTATTAGCCATTAAAACGCCCCAGTATGGTGATTTTATTTTGGGGAATGTGTTAACGGATTCCTTTGAATGTGTCTGTCAAACGGAAAAATTCCAGCGCATTTATTACGACATGACCGAGGGGGTAGAAAAATGTCGCCAAACCTGTGACTATTTCGGCCTATGTGGCGGCGGTGCTGGCAGTAATAAGTTTTGGGAAAATGGCAGTTTCAACTCGACTGAGACTCTGGCCTGTCGTTTCCGTATTCAGCAGGTGGCGGAAGTGGTTATTGGTGCTTTGGAAGAATCCCTGGGATTAACCTAAAAATTATCGACACCCTAACCCAAATTTGGGGGGCAGGGGAACGTTAAAGCAAACTATCCATTAATTTCAAGATTTCTCTGCTGGCTGGACTGAGCGCCTTGGACTCAGAGCATTCTTGCTTTTGCTGATGGGCAGCCCACAGGTCTCGCAGGGCAATTAACTTGAGACTATTTTCTGCAAAGGCTTTGGCGATCGCCTGGGCACCGGGTAAATAGCCAGTGGCGCCTAAATCCATCATGGCAGAACGCCGTAGTTGTAGTTCTGCTCCCCCTAGAGCGGTAATGAGAAGATCACCGTAGTGGTTATCCCCGGTTAACTGGAATAGGGCTCGGGCGGCGGCGTATTGAACTTTCTGGGAAAAATGATCTAAAAACAGCTCAATTAAACCAATGGATTCAATGGCACGGAGAGCACCTAGGGCTTCGATAATTGCTTCATAGGGTTGGGTTAAATGGGGTTTACCCTCCACAAGCTGGGCCTTCTCTAGCCCTCCGGTTAATTTGGCCATCAGAGGGGCAATGGCCCGGTTATCCCCCAAACCTTCCAAAGCCTGGGCCGCGGACTCCCGCACATAGTAATCTTCACAGTCCAATGCTTTGATCAAGGCCGGCACCACCTGGCGATCGCCCAATTTTCCCAAAGCTTTGGCCGCATTGCGTCGTAGGGGATAACCACCGTCCGGGGAACGATCAGTCTCATCTTCCAGGGCCACCAACAGAGCGGCAATGGTTTCCGGTTGAGCGGCCCGAAAACGGCCAATCCACCAGGCCGCATAGTATCGGGCACTGGCATCTTCTGTTTGTTGCAAATTGGCGATCGCCTGGTCGAGGGTGTAGGCGGGGTTAAGGTTGGGTTCACTCATGGGCATGAAAAAATTTTCGGTCAACAAGGGACAGGAACGGCGGGCAGTTAATAGTTAGCCATCGGCTTCCAACTCCACCGTTTCCAGTAACTCTGGGGCAGGTAAAGGGGGCGCAATGATGGTATTGGTTAAATTGCCAATGCCCTCAATTTCCACCTCTACTTTGTCCCCCACTTGCAAGGAACTAATGCCTTCCGGGGTGCCGGTCAAAATTACGTCGCCGGGGTAGAGGGTCATCACCTGGGAAATGTAGCTCACCAACATGGGGGGGGCAAATACCATATCGCTGATGGCCGTGGCTTGCCGGGGAGTTTCCTCATCATTAACAGTGGTTTCCAGATGGGCCTCCGGATCAATGTGGCGCACCACCCAGGGCCCCAGGGGACAAAAACCATCAAAGCCTTTTGCCCTCGTCCATTGAGAATCCTGTCGTTGCAAATCCCTGGCCGTAATATCGTTGGCAATGGTGTAGCCCCAAATGGCACCAACCGCTTCTTCTTCGCTAATGTTTTTCACCTGTTTGCCAATAATGACTGCCAATTCCCCTTCGTAGTCCACACGTTGGGATTGGGGAGGGTAAACTATGGCTTCCTGGTCAGCGGCGATCGCCGAAGGAGGTTTGAAAAACAAGAGAGGTTCCGTTGGCACATCGTTACCCAATTCTGCCGCATGGGCCCGGTAATTGCGCCCCACCGCCACAATTTTAGAAGGCTCACAGGGAGCCAATAAGTGGTAATCCCCTTCACTGACAGCCGTATCTAGGGCTTGACCCCCCAACCAAGGTGCCGCACTTAACAAAATCACACTGTGATCCAATTGGAACAAACCATAATGGACGGTGCCAGAGTCAGCCTGGATACGAACGTAGCGTTGGACCATAGTGGTGTCAAAGAAAGTGATTAGGGGGACAGCCAATGCTCAACTTTTGTCTAAAGTCAAAGCTGGAGCAGGATGTGAGTCCACGGATAGGCTAGTGGTTAGGGTTTAACTGTGACATTGACCCCTAGCTCCCCGGCCACCCTAACGAGTATGATAAAAGATCCTTGCTTTTACTCAAACTTTGGTGTCAGCTAGCCATGGGTTTAGCGGTGGTGACGGTTCTCCCGGTGGGGACTGGCCAATGCTGACTATGGTGGTCGCTGCTCCACGCCTGAGTTTAAGCCCTAAAGTCCATAAGGAGTCATGTGCTTGTGAATAGTTACGAACTGATGGTAATTCTCCGTCCCGACCTCAACGAAGAACGGGTCAGCCAAGAAGTTACCAAATACCAAGAATTTTTGACCAACAACGCCGCCGAAGAGGTTTCGGTCAAAGTCTGGGGCAAACGTCGCCTCGCCTACCAAATCCGTCGCTTCAACGATGGCATCTATGTTTTGTTTAACTTCAACGGTGAGGGCCAGCAGATTGCTTTAATTGAGCGGGATATGCGTCTTAACGACAATGTGATGCGCTTTTTGAGCATTAAGCTCACCCCAGAAAAACCAGAAAAAGAGAAAAAAGCTAAAGCTGTGGCCGTAGAAGCCTAACTCTTCAATTCCGAGTTTCCCCTGGCTTTATATTTCCCCCAGTACCAAGGGGCGGATCTTGGCTAAGGCTTCAGCTTGGGCCATGGCGGTCAGGGGGGATAAGGTTTCCCCATAGTCAAAGGTAAAGGCCGGAATCAATATCCACCAAGCCTGCACCTCAACGCCGTAGAGGATTTTGGCTAGGGCCATCAACTCCAGCGGACTGCCCCGGTGTCCCAATTCCCCAGATATTTGCTCCGGCGGCGGCAAATACAACGGTTGGCATTGCACCAATGGTGAACTTTGGTCTTGGTGCCATTGGGCGTCGATGAAAATTACCTGCTCCACAGCGGCGATCGCCTCGGCCAATTCCGGCGTCAGTTGGTGGGTGGAAATAACCCGACAATGGGGCCAATTCTGTTGGGCAATTTCCTCCGCTAGGTAACGCCCCACGCCATCGTCCCCCCGCAGGGTGTTGCCGTAACCGATCACCAAAGTGGGCCGAGGGGATGTAGCTGTCATACCGTTGCCATTAATGTCCTGGGACGGGTGGGGAAAACTAGAAAAGATCCTAGAGTAGGTTTGCAAAACTTGCTCACCCCACAGGTTTGGAGGAAAACTAGCTCAAAATTCCCCATTATGGGGAAATTGAGGAAATAAATTTAAACCCCACTAACAGGCCCCTAGCAAGGGAGCAATGGGGTCAGGATAAAATTTGATTATCAGTCTCAGCAACCGGATTACTGTCGTGATTAGCAACGCCGCCACCAGCACCCCCGATCGCCTAACTAGCACAGTCCGCAAAACCTATCCCAACTTTAAGGTAATTGTCCTGAACGACGATTTCAACACTTTCCAGCATGTGTCCGATTGTTTGATCAAATATATCCCCGGCATGACTGGCGATCGGGCTTGGGAATTGACCAATCAAGTACACTTCGATGGCTTGGCTGTGGTGTGGGTGGGGCCCCAGGAACAGGCGGAACTGTACCACCAACAATTACGACGGGAAGGTTTGACCATGGCTCCTTTAGAAAAAGCCTAACCCACCTTTCACGCTCCCCCCAGTTGCATTTTTAGCCAGTCTTTGATGATGTCGATCATGGTGATGCCGCCATTGAAGAAAACATAAATCACGGACACCATTAGCACTCCAATCAAAACGGAAAAGATCATCCCCGCCCCAGTGATTAAACCGTCGTCCTCCTGCAGACCAAAACCAGTGATGAAAATAGTCATGGCCGGTAGGGTATTGGTGCCCGGAATGGGAATCATCATGGAAATGGCCATGGAGCCAATGGTAATGCCCATGAGCACTCGACCCAGCCGACTTTGACAAACGAAGGGTAAGCGGGGGTGGGCGATCGCCTCTAATCTTTTCAACCACGGCACACCGGCTTTGACAATGCCTTGGGCTTTGCTGGTTTTAATGGTTTTGCTTTGCCAGGACAGGGGTAACCATAACTGCTGACGACCGGCGATAAGTTGGATTGCCACCAGAAAAATTAGTACCCCAAAGGGGGTGGAGTAACCGGGGGCTGGTAGAGGCAGAGCAGAGGGCAGGGAAAGAATAACCAAGACAATGCCAAAAATTTTCTCCTTGGCGATCGCCAAAACCTGGGCCAGGTTCACCGTTGGGCCACGGTCTTCCTTAAAAAAGTAATCCTGCAATTCCTGGGACAAACGGGCCATATTGATTGTTAATAAAGCTTGGGAGTTAAAAATTCCGTTTTTTACTGACTAGGCTGGCCATGGTATGCCACCGCCAACTGCAATAATCGATCCACTAAGCTAGGAAATTCTACCCCAGAAGCTCGCCATAGTTCGGGATACATACTAAAAGCGGTAAAACCGGGCAGGGTATTAATTTCGTTGATTACAATGTGCCCTGTGGCCGGTTGATAAAAAAAGTCCAACCTTCCCAAACCAGCGGCGTCAATGGCTTTAAAGGCCTGGATGGCCATGGTCTGAATTTTACTCACCACCTCCGGAGGTAAATCGGCCGGGATGTGCATTTGGGAGCGCCCATCGGTGTATTTAGTTTCGTAGTCGTAAAAGTCGCTGTCATAGGTGATTTCCCCCACCACGGAAGCTTGGGGATTGTCATTACCCAACACCGCACATTCCACTTCCCGGATATCCGTTAAACCTGCTTCCACAATGATGCGGCGATCGTAACTGGCGGCGTTATCCAGGGCCACTTCCAATTCGGTGCGATTACGGACCTTGGCAATGCCGACGGAGGAACCTAAATTAGCCGGCTTAACAAAACAGGGATAGCCCACCTGGGCTTCGATTTTGTCGCATAGGGCTGGAAAAACACAGGGATTAGACCAAATTTCCCCCCGTTCCACCCCCATGTAATTCACCTGGGGCAAGCCCGCCTGTTCAAAAACCATTTTCATGGCCAATTTATCCATGCCCACACAGGAGCCCAGCACCCCACTGCCCACATAGGGCACTTGCATCAAACTAAATAGTCCCTGCACAGTGCCATCTTCGCCGTTGGGGCCATGCAAAATGGGGAACCACACATCCATTTGGGCTGCTGCGGAGGGAAATTGCCATCGTTGTTGGGGCGTAACGGGTTGATCGCCTAGGGGAAGACCTTGACTTAGTACATTCTGGGAAGCTTCCGGCCCTAGCCAAACGCCATTTTTTTGAATGTAAAAAGGGGTTACTTGGTATTTTGTTTGGTTATCGCCGCTGGCCAATGCTTTGGCGATCGCCTGGGCGGATTTGATCGAGACTTCATGCTCCCCAGAACACCCACCAAATAACAGCCCCACACGCATGGCAATCCCCTGAAAAATTAAGCTTAGATTGATTTATTCCGCATAGCCTATCACAAAAGTCTAAGCTGTCAGTGACGGAAAAAAATCCCCCTTTTGTGCTTAATTAAACTGGCGCTCTCCTTTGTGGTCCATGCCTATGCCCCCTTTGCCCCCCGCCGTTGGCCTTATCTGCAAACGTTTGGCGATCGCCGTCATCACCCTGCTGGGCATTAGTTTAGTAATTTTCAGTTTGCTAGCCCTTGCACCGGGCAATCCGTTGGGGGAATTAGCCACCAATCCTTCCATTTCCCAGGAAGTGCGGGATAATTTGCGCCGCAGTTTAGGGCTGGATCAACCGTTACCCATCCGTTATTTAAAATGGCTCTGGAGTCTTTTACAGGGGGATTTGGGCTATTCCTTCACCAGCCGTAGTCCCGTCATGGATTTAATTGGCCAACGACTCCCCACTACCCTCTGGCTAATGGGCACTGCCTACCTGATCAGCTTGGCGATCGCCATTCCTTTGGGGGTGACAGCGGCAATTTATCGGGGGCGATGGTGGGAACCTCTAATTAGCGGCATCAGTTTAATGGGCTTTTCCCTACCCACTTTTTTAACGGGGCTGTTATTCATTCTCATTTTTAGTGTGCAACTGGGGTGGCTCCCCTTCATCTACGACAGTACCCTGGCAGTGAATAGCATGGCCAGCTTGGGGGAACAAATTCGCCAGTTGTTGATGCCGGTGGCGGTGTTAGTGTTTTATCAGTCGGCGGTAATTCTCCGGTTTGTGCGCTCAGCGGTCTTGGAAGAATTGCCCCAAAACTACATTCGCACTGCCTACGCCAAGGGTTTAGGTACCTGGGGAATGCTCAAAAATCACCTCTTGAAAAACGCTTCCTTACCCCTAATCACCCTGATTGCCTTGGATGTCCCCACCATTTTTACCGGAGCCCTGGTAACGGAACAGGTTTTCCGGGTACCCGGCATTGGGGCGTTGCTCATTGAATCCATTTACCGCAGTGACACCCCGGTGGTGATGGCAGTAACCTTTCTCTATGCGGTTTTAATTGTCTTTTTCAGTAGCCTGGCGGACTTAATTTACCAACTGGTGGATCCCCGCATTCGCTGGTGATGGGGGAATATCACCATTGTTAGCCCGGCTGAAAAGGGCTATAAATCAAAGGTGACCCCTTAAATTTCCTTAATCACCATGCTGGATAAAACTACTTTGCAAGAAAGCATCCTGACCATCAAACAAAAGCGTAAATTCCTCGAAGACCTGGCGGAGCAACCTAACTTGGGCATCCTTTCCCTGGACGTTTCCCAAGCTTTGGCGGAATTAGACGACTTGATCGAAGATTTTGAAAACACCTTCCCCGATGCCTAGGCTGACCCTTTGTTTACAGTTAGCAAATAGTTAACTTCATAGTATGCGTATTTTTGCTCCCCATCCCCTGTGGCAAACCCTTGTGTTCACGGCGGGCATTATGTTGGCGGCAGGCATGGGCTTTGGCATGGCTCTGCGGTCAGCTCCCCCTAGGGTAGTGACAGATGCAGATCTTACAGTGCCTACGGAACCCCAGGACGGCGGCGGAATGTTCCGGTCTGAGCAAGGTTTCCCTCCCCAACCGGACTGGAACTTAGATTCCCAGGGGGAGGATGAGAATCAGGGTGGGGCACGTTATAATTCTTTACAAATGCAACCATAGAAAAAGTCCATGCAAAACCAAGTCCTCCAGGCCTTTTTTCTCGGCCGTGCCTTTGCCGAAGTCCTCAGCGAAAAGGTAGAAGACGGCGTCACCAATGCCCTGAGTGAGTTGGGCAAGTTTGATGCGGAACAACGGGAAAACCTCCGGCAGTTCATCACCGAGGTACAGTCCCGGGCGGCCAATGATGTCACCCAGGAAGGGGCGGCGATCGCCACTGTAGATGGCCCCGTAACCGCTGACGAGTTGCAAGAAACATTGGATAAACTGCGGGCGGAAATTGCCAGCTTGAAATCTGAGTTGAAAACCTACCGGGATAGCCAGGGTTAACCAAACTTTCATGGCTGAAACTGTTTACCTAGAAACCAGTATTTTTGGCTACCTGACTGCGAGGCCCAGTCAGAATTTAATTTTGGTGGCCAACGTAGGGGTGACCAGGGAGTGGTGGAGCCTAAAAAGAGCGGATTTTCGCCTTTATGCTTCTGAGTTTGTGGTGGAAGAAGTTTCTAAAGGGGACCCTGAAATGGCCTCAGAGCGGTTGAAATTACTGAAGGGAATAACCCTGTTACCTGCCACGCAATCTGCTACAGATCTAGCCATAAAGTTTTTGAACCAAAGTAGCCTGCCTCCAGATGCTGATGTTGATGCTCTTCATATTGCCATTGCTTCAGTTCAGCGCCTTGACTATCTACTAACATGGAATTGTAAGCATATTGCCAATGCTCAAATTCAAAAAAAGTTGGCGCAAATAAGTGGCGATTTTGGCTTCAAGCTACCAATATTATGTACCCCCTATGAACTTCTAGGAGATTAGCCATGTTTAAGGATGAAATAGTTGAAGAAATTCACAGAATTCGTCGAGCCTACTCCGAGTCATTTAACCATGATTTACAGGCAATGTACGAAGACATAAAACGGAGGGAAGCTACCAGTGGTCGCACCTATGTAACCCCTAATTTTTCCCCTGAATCTGAAGAAAAGGAATCCTCAGTTTCCGAAGTCTGACTTTTGTTCGCTTGTCTATCTTCCATTTAGCCCTTTCTTAATATCAGTGTGTCTGCCCTATCCACTAAGCTTGAGCCTACAGCATCCTATTCCAATTCCCCACCTCCTCAAAGGCGATCTCCCCTAGAAGCGGAGGGGAGGTATCGTTGGAATCGGGGCAACTATTCCATCACCCGGCGGCGCATCGATATTTGGGGCTTTGTGCTGACTTTGCTGTATCAATTTTGGTTAAACGGCAAAAAATGGAGCTATGCCGGGGGCTACACGGAAGAAAAACTCCAGCAACGGCAGCGGCGTCAGGCCAAATGGATTCGGGAAAATCTCCTCAGCCTTGGCCCCACTTTCATTAAAGTAGGCCAGCTATTTTCCACCCGTTCCGACCTGTTTCCGACGGAATATGTAGAGGAACTTTCCAAACTACAGGACGAAGTGCCCGCCTTTAGCTACGAACAGGCCGCCAGCATTATCGAAGGGGAATTAGGTAAACCGATCGCCACTCTCTACCGTCGTTTTGACCCCGTGCCCCTGGCGGCGGCTAGTTTAGGGCAGGTGCATAAGGCCCAGTTACATACGGGCGAAGATGTGGTGGTGAAAGTGCAACGGCCAGGGCTGAAAAAACTATTTACCATTGACCTGGCCATCCTAAAAAAAATTGCCCAATATTTCCAAAACCATCCCAAATGGGGCCGGGGGCGGGACTGGAACGGGATTTATGACGAATGTTGCAAAATTCTCTGGCAGGAGACGGATTATCTCCGGGAAGGGCGCAGTGCTGACACCTTTCGGCGTAATTTCCGGGGGGAAGATTGGGTTAAGGTGCCCCGGGTCTATTGGCGCTACACCTCCACCCAAATTTTGACGTTGGAATACTTGCCCGGCATTAAAATTAGCCATTACGATGCCCTAGAAGCGGCGGGGTTAGAACGAAAAGAGCTAGCCCAACTGGGTGCCCGAGCCTACCTGTTCCAATTGTTAAACCATGGCTTTTTCCACGCCGATCCCCACCCTGGTAACTTGGCGGTGAGCCCCGAAGCTGGAGCCTTGATTTTCTATGACTTTGGCATGATGGGGGAAATCACCCCAGACACAAAAAACAAACTCATGGATACCCTGTTTGGGGTGGCGGAAAAAAATGCCGAGCGCATTGTCAATTCCCTGGTTGCCCTAGGAGCCCTCAAGGAAACGGAAGATATGGGGCCCATCCGGCGATCGGTGCAATTTTTATTGGACAACTTCATGGATAAACCCTTTGAAGAACAGTCCATTACTAAAATTAGTGACGACCTTTACGAAATTGCCTACGATCAGCCTTTCCGTTTTCCCGCCACTTTCACCTTTGTGATGCGAGCTTTTTCGACCCTGGAGGGAGTGGGGAAAGGATTAGATCCGGATTTCAATTTCATGGCTGTGGCCCAACCCTTCGCTCTCCAAATTATGAACAATTCCAATGGTTTTAACCCCGCCAGTAACATCATGGATGAACTGGGTCGCCAGGCGGTGCAAGTGGGCAACAGTGCCCTGGGGTTACCCAGGCGCATTGAAGACAGCCTCGATCGCCTAGACCGGGGAGATATCCGAGTCCGGGTTAGATCCACAGAAACCGATCGCCTCCTGCGACGAATGGGTACCATGCAAATGGGCACCAACTATGTTTTATTTACCTGTGCTTTGGTGTTGTCGGCCACGCTATTGTTTGTAAATAATTATTTTGTAGCGGCGGCGGTTGTGTTATTAATATCATTGGTGCCAGCCTTTGCCCTCTGGCGATTATTAAAACGCCTGGAAAGACAAGACCGGATGTTTTAAAAGACAAGCACTCTCTCTCTGCCAACCAAAACTAATCCAATTTTCTAAGGCCTGTGACAGAAGTGAATTTATCAGTTGTTAGTAGTAGTTCCACGGGGCAAACGGATCCCGGTCTGGTTCGTCAGTACAATCAGGATAATTTTTACCTTGATCCGGAGGGACGATTCTACATTGTGGCCGATGGCATGGGGGGACACGCCGGCGGAGAAGAGGCTAGTCGCATTGCGGTGGAAAGGGTGCGGGATTACTTAGACACCTATTGGCGATCGGAGATTACCTCGGAACAGTTGCTCAGGGATGCCCTGATGGATGCTAACGAGGGTATTCTCGAAGACCAAAAAATCAACCTGGAACGGCGGGATATGGGCACCACCGCAGTGCTAATTGCCTTTAGGGACGATGGCGCTTGGCGGGCCCATGTAGGGGATTCTCGCCTGTATCGTTTGCGGAATCAGCAATTGGAGCGGGTAACGGAAGACCACACCTGGGTGGCCAGGGCCCTAAAAATGGGGGACATTGACCCTACCCAGGCCAAAGCCCATCCCTGGCGTCATGTGCTGTTTCAATGTTTGGGGCGGCAGGATTTGAATTTTATCGAGGTGGAAGCCCTGGATGCCCAACCGGGGGACACTTTTCTGATGTGTAGCGATGGCTTAACGGAGGAAGTGCCCGATAATCTGATTGAAAAAATCCTCGCCAGTCAAGGGGAATGTGATCAGCAGGCCGCCCAATTAATTGAAGAAGCCAAAAATGCCGGTGGCTCAGACAATATCACCATAGTGCTAGTGGATTTGGCTGAGGATACCCCGGAAAGTTAATAGATTAGTATGTCTTAAGAAATAAAGAGTGAGTGATTCCATCAATTTAACCATTGCAGAGGAGACCTTAGCCCTGTTGGAATGGCCGAGGCTCTGTCAGCATTTGTCCACTTTTACCCAAACTCCCCTGGGGGCGATCGCCGCCCGTTGTTTGTTGCCTCCCGACCAATGGCAAGAAAGTCAGGCCTTGCTGGCCCAGACCCAGGCGGTGGAGCTGATTGAAAATTCCCCGGAGAGCAACTGGCATTTTAAAGGCATTGCCGATATCACTGAACCGTTAGCCCGGGTAGAACGGGGAGGCTTGACCACGGGGCTGGAACTGTTGGCGATCGCCAGCACCTTGGCCGGGGTGAGAAGATTGCGGCGGGTCATTGAAGAACGGGATGACCTGGAAATTTTGCAAACCTTGGTGGCGGAAGTAAGAACCCTACCCGAGTTGGAACAGGCCATTCACCATTGCCTTGGGGAAGATGGCAAAGTGGCGGAGCGGGCCAGCCCTAAATTAGGGGAAATTCGTCAAAAATTAAAAGCCATACGGGAGCAAATCCAGCAAAAATTACAAAAAATCATTCAACGCCAAGGCAATGCTCTCCAAGAAGCGGTCATTACCCAACGGGGGGACAGATTTGTTTTACCCATCAAAGCGGGTTACAAAGAACAAATACCCGGCATTGTCCACGATAGTTCCGCCAGTGGTAACACCCTTTATGTGGAGCCCCAAGCCATTGTGGAATTGGGCAATAAGCTACGGCAAACCCGTCGCCAGGAGCAAACGGAAGAAGAACGGATTTTAAGGCAACTCAGTGACCAAGTGCTGGAAGTGTTGCCGGATTTGGAACATCTGTTGGCGATCGCCACCCGCTTGGATTTAGCTACGGCCAGGGTTCGTTATAGTTTCTGGCTGGGGGCCCATCCCCCCCAATGGTTAACTCCAGGGGATAACAAACCAATTACATTACGACAGTTACGCCATCCCCTGCTCCATTGGCAAGCGGAAAAGGAAGGGGGACCAGCGGTGGTGCCCATCACGTTGACCATTGATGCCCAAATTCGGGTCATTGCCATTACGGGGCCCAATACGGGGGGAAAAACCGTCACCCTCAAAACCCTAGGTTTGGTGGCTCTGATGGCCAAAGTGGGGCTATATATTCCCGCCAAGGAGCCGGTGGAATTTCCTTGGTTTGCCCAGGTATTGGCAGATATTGGGGATGAGCAGTCTTTGCAACAGAATCTTTCCACCTTTTCGGGGCATATTTGCCGCATTATCCGCATTTTGCAGGCTCTTCCCCATCAATCGGATGATGTTGACCAGGCAATTGACTCCCCAGCCCAGGTTGTGTCCCCTTCCTTGGTTTTGCTGGATGAAGTGGGGGCTGGCACCGATCCCACCGAAGGCAGTGCATTGGCGATCGCCCTATTGCGTCACTTGGCCGACCAGCCCTGTTTAACGGTGGCCACCACCCATTACGGGGAACTGAAGGCGCTGAAATATCAAGATGCCCGCTTTGAAAATGCGTCGGTGGAATTTGATGACCAAAGTCTTAGCCCCACCTACCGTTTACTTTGGGGCATTCCCGGCCGCTCCAATGCCCTGGCGATCGCCCAACGTTTGGGATTGCCCCTGGCCATAGTTGAAGAGGCTAAGGACAAATTAGGCGGTTTTTCTGAAGACATTAACCAAGTCATTGCCGGGTTGGAAAGTCAGCGGCGGGAACAGGAACAAAAGGCGGCCAATGCCCAAAAATTACTCCAAGAAACGGAAATCTTTTATGAACAGGTTTCCCAAAAAGCGGCTAGTCTGCAGGCCAGGGAAAGGGAATTAAAGTCCTACCAAGACCAGGAAGTGCAACAGGCGATCGCCGCTGCCAAGGAAGAAATCGCCAAAGTTATCCGCCAACTACAACGGGGTAAACCCAGCGCCCAAAAGGCCCAACGAGCCACAGAGGCCCTGGGGGAAATCCAAGCTGAGCAAAAGGCCATGGTGGCCATTAAACCCTTGGGTTATCAGCCCATGGTGGGGGAAAGAATTCGTATTCCCAGCTTTGGCCAAACTGCGGAAGTGACCCAGGTCAATGGCGCTGCCCAAACCGTTAACGTCACCCTGGGTCTGATGAAAATGACGGTGCCCATGGCGGATATTGAATCCCTAGATGGGAAAAAGGTGGAGCCGCCCCCCAAGCCGGAACCGACACAAAAAAAAGTTAAAGCTGAGCCCCAGGTAACGGAAACCAAATCAACCCCTGTGGTTGTGCGGACAGAAAAGAATACCCTGGACTGCCGTGGCGATCGCCTAGAACGGGCCGAATCCAGGGTAGAAAAGGCCCTGAACCAAGCCTTAGATTCGGGAGTGTTGTGGATTATCCATGGCAAAGGCACCGGCAAATTACGCCAAGGGGTGCAGGAATACTTGTCTCACCATCCCCTGGTGAAAAGTTATGCCCTCGCGCCCCAGAATGAAGGGGGATCGGGAGTAACCATTGCCTATTTGCGGTAGTGGGTTTTGAGAAACTCAGTAAAGAGTTTAACTTTGGTGGCCAGATGGCGGTTAACCGGATAAACCATGGAAACAGTTAATTCCCGTAGGCAATAGTCCGGCAAGATGACCTGCATTTTTCCCTCTTCCAAATAGGGTTGGACAATAAACTGGGGCAACAGCGCAATGCCCAAACCCTGGGCCACGGCGATCGCCAAAGCCTCCCCATTATTGGAGCAAAAACTACCGGAGACCGATACGGTTTCTTCCCCCCCTTGATTGAGCAACCGCCACTGACTGCCCGTGCTGAAATAACCATAGAGCAGGCAATTATGGTTTTTCAAATCCCCCGGAGTTTCAGGCATACCTGATCGAGCTAAATATTCCGACGACGCACATAGCAGTAACTTAGTCTGGCACAAGGGCTGGGAAATTAAACTGGTCGATTGCACCGGTTGGGCAATGCGAATTAATAGATCGTATCCCTCGGCGATCGCATCCACAAATCGATCCTCCAACGTTAATTGCACTTCTACTTGGGAATGTAAAGCCATAAACTTCGCCACCAGCGGCGCAACGTACATAGTGCCAAAGGTCATGGGCGCATTAATCCGCAACAGACCCTTCGGTTCTCCATGGAGTTGGGACACTGACAATTCCGCCTCCTCCAAATCTGCCAAAATTTGCACCGATTTTTCATAAAAGGCTAGCCCTGTGGGAGTAAGGGTAACTTTACGGGTACTGCGGTGGAGAAGCTGTATTTTAAGTTCATTTTCTAGGGCAATTACCATCTTATTCACTGCCGATCGCCCCAAATTCATTTTCCTCGCCGCCGCCGCAAAACTGCCCTCCCGCACCACCTGGGTAAAGGCATAAATACTTTCAAGTTTGTCCATTGATTCCCTTATTGTCCCTTTTTTGGATGCAATCTGTATTTAAATTAGCATATTGTCTTTATTGGGGATGCAAACTAGAATGGGAACCAAGGTCACAAACCTCAACCGACAAAAATAACGGAGGTCACCATGATCACACTCCGCCCCTCCGAAGCCCGGGGTCGTGGCAAACTCGACTGGCTAGATAGTTATTTCAGCTTTTCCTTTTCCCATTACTATGACCCCGCCCACATAAATTTCTCTAACCTGCGGGTCATTAACGAAGACTACATTGCCCCTGGTAAGGGTTTTGCCACCCATGGCCATCAAGACATGGAAATTATCACCTATGTCTTAGAAGGAGAACTAAAACACCAGGACAGCATTGGCAATGGTTCAATTATCCGCCCTGGGGATGTGCAGCGCATGAGTGCCGGCACCGGTATTCTCCATAGCGAATTTAATCCCTCCCCAGACCAGTCTGTTCATCTGTTGCAAATTTGGATCACTCCCAATCAATTGGGGGTGGAACCCAGTTATGAGCAAAAGTTTTTTTCCACCGAGGACAAACAGGGCAAATTACGACTAGTGGCATCCCCCGATGGCCGAGATGGTTCCGTCACCATCCACCAAGATGCTTACGTTTACGCCTCGGTCCTAGGAAAGGGGGAAACGATTAGCTACAGCCTATCGAACCGTCAGGCTTGGCTACAGATTGTCCGAGGTCATCTGACATTAAATGGGAAAACCTTCAAAACCGGAGATGGAGCAGGCATTAGCGGAGAGCAAACCATCACCTTTACTGGCCAAGAAGGAGCAACGGAATTTTTGCTGTTTGACTTGCCTTAGTTTTGTCAACTTTAGCCAATTTCACTAACATCCTGAGAGGAGAAAATAATGACTGAACCAACAGTTGCAGATACAAAACCCATCGTTATGGAGCTTGAAGCAGGAGACTATTATTGGTGTGCCTGTGGCAAGTCTGCCAATCAACCTTTCTGCGATGGCAGCCATAAAGGTACGGGTTTTACTCCGAAAAAGTTCACCTTGGAGAAAGCCCAAAAAGTCACTCTCTGCCTTTGTAAACACACAGATAATCCCCCCTACTGTGATGGTAGCCATGTTAAACTTTAACCATTGATCAATTGACCTAGCCACTAATTTTTTTGGTACATCTTCTACTTTTGAGAATTAACCTTGCAAGGGGAAGATGTGCCCCGGCGGGTCGTCAAGGTTATTGCAATATTGACTATGCTGCTCGATTCTTCTCTGTCTAGATTAGCAACGATGGCTAGTTTCAGTCCAATAGAATATTGAAATATTTCTGCGATGGTGAGCCCTAGAATTATGATTTGAATGGAGCAGATTTTTTCTGTTTGTTCCTGACGTAAATTGCCCTATTTTTGCGCTCAATTTCAAATAGGTCGATCGCCTCAAACAAACTACTTAGTTTGGCGTAACCATAGTTGCGGGAGTCAAAGGATGCCTGATTTTTAATGTGGCCGCCGATTTCCGCTAAGCTTGACCAACCATCGTCGTCAACGGTGCTGGAAATAGCACTCCTGAGTAAACTAATTAATTTTGCGTCCTGTTTCAATTCCTTCCCAGTTTTTTTAACACTGGTGGAATTTTGGAGGGCCCCTTCAGAATTTTCAATTTGATCAATACTTTCTAGGTATAAAAATGTTGAACAAGCATAAACAAAGGGCAAGGGCGTTTTTTTCTCACCAAATCCATAAACCTTGAGTCCATTGGTCAAAATTCTCATCACTAAGGGGGTAAAGTCACAATCACTTGACACAATGGCAAAGGCATCTAACCGCTGAGTGTAGAGTAAATCCATAGCATCAATAATCATGGCGGCATCGGTGGCATTTTTACCCTTGGTGTAATCAAACTGTTGCACGGGACGAATGGCATATTCATGTAAACACTCTTCCCAGGCTTTTAGGTTAGGACTTTTCCAGTTGCCATAGGCTTTCCGAATGTTGGCCACTCCATACTTGGCAATTTCCGATACGATCGCCTCAATTTTGGACGCAGGGGCATTATCCGCATCAATTAGCAGGGCAATGTTTGATTCCGATTGCGGCATACTTCTCCAAAAAGGGACGATTACCTAGGAATTCTAACTCTAATAATAGTCAAGCAATTAATGGAATTATCTGAAAGCCTATGTTTTTGTCGTCCTGGAGAGGTTTAGAGCAAAAGTGTCTGGGCGGGCGGTATGTCCTACAGTCTTTACTGGGCACTGGCGGCTTTGGGGCAGTGTTTCTGGCGGAATGCGTTGACGATCCGGCGATCGCCTGCAACATCCTCAATGCACGGTGGTAATCCACGGTGCCATCAAATTTAAACCCCACAGAAAGCCGGGCTTTAGCCGGTTATACTTTCCCGCCAATCAGCACCCATAATGCGAAGCCGGTTATCGTCATACCGAATTACTGGATCTTTTTCTCCAATGGCGATCGCCAGTAAAATTTCGGTATGTTTGATAATCTCTGTAAATTCCTCGCCGAATCATTTTCCGAAGACTACGCCGCCTGGTTGTTGGGACGACCAATCAAATTGACCAAGCTCAGTCCGACGGAACTATCTTTGGAGCCAATTCGGGCTGATTCCCTGATTTTGGAGCAATCGGAAGACTTAGTGTTACATCTGGAATTCCAAACGGAGCCTGACCCCACCATGGGTTTTCGGATGCTGGACTATCGGGTGAGGGTATATCGTCGTTTTCCCCAGAAGACGATGCACCAATTTGTCATCTACTTGAAACCCAGTAATAATGACTTAGTTTATCAGGATAGTTTTCAGGTAGGGGAGACTTTGCACCGTTATCAATCGATTCGGCTCTGGGAGCAGCCATCGGAAGCATTTCTCCAGAGTCCAGGACTATTGCCCCTAGCGGTATTGACCCAGACCTCTGACCCCGCATTAAAATTGAGGGAAGTGGCCACTGTGCTAGATCAGATTGAGGATAATCGAGTTAAGGCAAATCTCATAGCAGCAACCTCGGTTTTTGGCGGAATTCTGCTGGCCCCTGAGCTTATTAGAACAATTTTAAGGAGTGAAATTATGAAGGAATCTGCTGTCTATCAAGAAATCTTACGGGAAGGGGAACAACGAGGCTTACTCAAAGGCAAACTGGAGGGCAAACTGGAAGGGAAACTAGAAGGTCGGCTGGAAGCAAAACTGGAAACCATCCCCTTGCTGAAGAAATTAGGCCTGACGATCGCCGAAATTGCCAAGGAATTAGATATTGATGTTGAACTGGTTAATAAATTCGTTGCTAACCAAAATAATTAAAGGTTGAAATGGTCATTCGCCGGAATATGGCTTATTTATCTTTTGGCGATCGCCTTTTCAATGGGGAACTCAGAAAGACTATTCCTTAGTTTTGGCCACAAAAAGCCATACCTTCCCCCATTCCCCTTGTTCGACTACCATGATGCAGACAGTCAACTAAACCAATCCATCGTCCCTGCCCCTAATGTCCCTGTTAGTCCAGAAACCCGAAATTCCTTCCTGCGCTTGGCAACGACCCATTGGTAAGGATTGGGAAAAGCCCTACACTGTCCGCTACGCCAGTAACCTTGACGATGGCCCGGACCATGGCATGCCCCTAGGGGGGTTTGGGGCCGGTTGCATTGGGCGATCGCCGACGGGCAAGTTTAACCTCTGGCATCTGGATGGGGGCAACCACGTTTTTAAGAATTTGCCAGCCTGTCAGTTTAGTATTTACGAACAGGTGGCAGGGGAAGAAGCCCAAGCCTATGCCATGGCCACCGAAGCCCCAGAGGATGGGAGTCTAGGCCGTTGGCAATGGTATCCCAAGGAGAAAGGGCAATACAGCGCCCTCTATCCCCGCAGTTGGAACGAGTATCAGGGCGTTTTTAAAAGTGAACTAATCTGTGAACAGTTTTCCCCGGTGTGGGGAGGCAATTACCAAGAAAGTAGCTATCCCCTCGCCATTTTTGACTGGACTGTCCATAATCCCACCGATAAAACCATCACCCTGAGCATTATGCTCACCTGGCAGAACACCGTGGGTTGGTTTACCAATGCCATCAAATCCCCCACTGTCAAACTCCGGGACGATGGTAGCCCTGAGTATGAATATCAACCCCGCTGGGGCGACAGTACGGGCAATTTTAACCAGTGGATCCAGGATGGTTTCCGGGTCGGCTGTTTATTTAATCGGGTGCAACCCCACGACGCTCTCCGGGAAGGGGAAGGGCAAATGTGCATTGCCAGTGTCAGCAACCCCAGTGTAGAGGTGTTTTATCACAATCGTTGGAATCCCAGTGGGGACGGAGCCGATGTGTGGGACTGGTTTGCGGGCAATGGTTCCTTACCGGATATCCAGGATGAAACGGCGGCGGAACCGGGGGAACAAATTGCGGGGGCCCTTTGTTTAAGGTTCACTGTGCGACCGGGAAAAACCAAAAAAATTCCCTTCCTGTTGGCTTGGGACTTACCCATTACCGAATTTGCAGAGGGGGTGACCTATTACCGTCGCTATACGGATTTCTACGGCCGCAACGGCAAAAATGTTTGGTCCGTGATCCGCACTGCCCTGAAACATAGCGACACTTGGCGGCAAAAAATCGAGGCTTGGCAGGGCCCTATTCTGGACAACCCCCAGTTACCCAATTGGCTCAAAATGGCCCTCTTTAACGAGTTATACCTGTTAACCCAGGGGGGAAGTCTGTGGACAGCGGCGACGGAAAATGATCCAGTGGGACAGTTTGGGGTCTGTGAATGCATGGACTACCGCTGGTATGAAAGCTTAGATGTGCGTCTCTATGGCTCCTTTGGGCTTTTGATGCATTGGCCCAAGTTGGAGCAGGCGGTGATGTTGGCCTTTGCTCGGGCCATTCCCACCGAAGATCCGAAGGAACGGGTAATTGGCTATAACCTTTCCCTCGCTCCCCGCAAAGTAAAAAATGCCACTCCCCACGACCTAGGGGCTCCCAACGAGCATCCTTGGGAAAGGAGTAATTACACTGCTTACCAGGACTGTAACCTCTGGAAGGACTTGGGCAGTGACTTTGTCTTACTAGTGTACCGAGACTTTTTGCTTTTACCGGATGCGGATGGGGAATTTTTGGGGGAATGTTGGCCTAGTGTCACAGCGGCGTTGGATTATTTGAAGGAATTTGATCTGGATAACGATGGCATCCCGGAAAATTCCGGCGCCCCGGATCAAACCTTTGATGATTGGCGTTTACAGGGCATTAGTGCCTACTGTGGTGGTTTATGGATTGCGGCCCTGGAGGCGGCTTTGGTGATGGGTAAATACCTGTTGGCAAATCCTCCCCAACAAACGAGTTTAGATACTAAAGCAATAGAAACGGCGATCGCCAGGTATGAGACTTGGTTAGTCCAAGCCCGCAGTTTGTATCACGACACCCTTTGGAATGGCGAATACTACAACCTGGATAGTCAAAGCGGCTCCAAGGTGGTGATGGCGGATCAACTCTGTGGGCAATTTTATGCCCGGTTATTAAATCTGCCGGATGTGGTGGAAAATCATTACGCGGAAAAGGCTTTGGCCAAAGTTTACGACACCTGTTTCCTCAAATTTGCCCATGGGGAACTAGGGGCCGCCAATGGTCTTTTGCCCGACGGTTCCCCCCAAAATCCCAACGATACCCATCCCCTGGAAGTATGGACGGGCATTAACTTCGGTTTAGCGGCTTTTTTGATCCAAATGGGCAAAAAAGAAGAAGCTTTAAAAATGACCGAGACGGTGGTTAACCAGGTGTATAGCAATGGTTTGCAGTTCCGCACTCCAGAAGCAATCACTGCGGTAGGGACTTTCCGGGCTAGTCATTATCTGCGGGCCATAGCGATCTGGGCTGTGTACGGTTTGCTGGAGGGTTTTGCCAATTTACCCATTGCTCCAGCCGATGACGAGGTGCCCACTAGCGATTTTTATTGAAATCCGCAGGCAAAAGTCCAGTAATTAACCCCGCCCTTGTCATTTAACCCCATGGAAAAATCCCGTCAGTTTGACCTCGCCCCCTACATTGACCACGCGGCCCTAGACCCCGCTACCACCAGTGAGGCGATCGCCGCCTGTTGTGCCCAAGCTCTGCACCATAAATTTGTTGCGGTGTGTCTTTACCCCAGTGCCCTACCCCAGGCAGTGGAATTGTTGCGGGGCAAAAAAGTGGAAATTTGTGCGGTGATTGGTTTTCCCTCCGGGGCCAGCACCAGCAGTAGTAAACTTTACGAGGCCCAGGAAGCAACAGAATTGGGAGCCACCGAATTGGATGTGGTAATTAATTTGGGGCTATTGAAAGACGGCAATATGGAAGCTGTTTACAACGACATTGCCCCCATTGTGGAATCCACAGGGCTAACGGTGAAAGCCATTTTAGAAATGGGTAGGCTAACGGAATCGGAAAAAAGAGTAGCGGCGGAAATTTGTTTGGATGCGGGAGTGCAATATCTCAAAACCAGCACCGGCTGGGGTAAGGGGGCTACCGTTGCCGATGTGCGATTGTTACATCAAATCAGTCAAGGACGGGTCGGAATTAAAGCGTCCGGGGGGATTCGCACGGTGGAGCAAGCCATAGACTTAATCGAGGCCGGCGCCACCCGCTTGGGCACTTCCCGGGGAGTGGATTTGATTCAGCAGCAACGACAATTGTGGGAACAAAGTTAGCTAAACCTAGCCCCCGAGGAATACTACCAACTGTTGTAGTTTGTCCCAGCCCGCCCCTTGCTTCAAAATATCTTTGGCCAAATCAATACCCTGGCCATGGTCGCCCCAGGGCACGGCATTGCCCACCTGAAAGGCTAACGAGGCATTGAGGGCCACCGCATCAATCTGGGCCTGGGTTCCTTTGCCTTGCAAAACCTGGCTGAGGATGGCCTCATTTTCAGCCAATTCCCCTCCCTTTAAGGCGGTCAAAGGAGCCGGAGTTAAACCAAAATCCTGGGGATCCAGCACTTGGGTGGTTACCTCCCCCTGGTTGAAACTAGCTATGTCTGTGGGAGCCCCCAAGCCGGCTTCATCTAATTTCTCCCGACCATGGATCACCAAGGCCCTGGCAGTGCCCAAATTTTTTAAGGCGATCGCCATCACGGAGAGAAAATCCGGAGAATAAACCCCAATTACCTGGCCTGTGGGACGGAGAGGATTAACCAATGGCCCCAAGAGATTAAATACGGTGCGGACTTTAAGAGTTTTACGAATGGGAGCCACACTTTTAAGGGCGGGATGCCAACCCGGCGCAAACAGAAAAGTAATACCCACCGCCGACACCGCTGCCGCCACCTGGTCGGGCCCAGCTTGGAGGTTGAGACCTAACCCTTCTAAGACATCGGCAGAGCCAACTTTGCTAGAAGCGGAACGGTTACCATGTTTGGCTACTTTCACTCCGCCAGCGGCCACCACAAAAGCCACCGCCGTGGAAATGTTAAAGGTTGAAGAACCATCTCCCCCGGTGCCACAGGTATCCACCAACGGATCCACCATTTCCGGTCTTTGGGCCCCCTGGGACTGTTCCTGGAGTACCTGGGCCATGCCCGTCAACTCTTCAGGATCTAACCCCTTAGCTTGGATCGCCGCTAGTATGGCTCCGGAAAGGGCCGGGGGAATATCATCGTCAAGCCAACCCTCCATTAATTGCACTGCCTGTTGGCGGGTGAGGGATTGGCGGTCCAACAACTGCTGGAGAAAGAGGGGCCAATGGGGGGAAGCCGTGGTATTCACAACAATGAAAAAAATACGAGAAAACTAATTGCCACCCATTTTACGGGGTTAGGCGGCCTTTCCTGTGGGAGTGGCAGAATTTCCAGGTGAATTCCAGGTAAATGACAGCCATTGTCCATACCTTCCGCAAAAAAATTTACCTATGCTGAAACCATTACGGCGGATTCCGCATCTAACTGGCACAGTAACAGCAATGAGTAAAATAGTTCTGTCTAGTTGTAGCAGAATTCAGCATAACACCAATTTCTGCTAACTTTTCAACAGATTTTTTATCTTTAGGTCTAAATCGCCGAATGAAAGCTTTGAGTTCCCACCAAAGATGTTCAATAGGGTTAAAATCTGGAGAGTAGCGGGGTAAATAAATGACCTTAGCTCCTGCTGCTTCAAGCATTTCTTTTACCCCTTCAACTTTATGAGCATTTAGATTGTCCATAACAACGACAGCACCTTGCCAAAGTTGCGGGATAAGTGTTTCTTTAATAAACTCCTTGAACAGTTCTCCGTTCATAGATTTAGGCAATAGTTTTAAGCATAAAATCTTGGA
>NZ_JADEVV010000008.1 GCF_015207985.1 Synechocystis salina LEGE 00031
TGTCTCGTCTTCAGCTTCTTTCTTCCATTTTTCACTACCCGTTCACTTTCACAATAGATACAGTTCATTTTTTTCAACCTTATACTGCGTAACAATTCTAGCTCTCACTCCCTAAGCAGACAATGCCGAGGTTCCACCACCTTCATAGGTCTTGACTATCCTTTCTCTTAGATCAACTGATAGAGCTGGCATTTTACTTTTCGATGAACTCCCCTGAATATTTGTCCCTCATTGTACCACCTCGTCATAGAATCTGCCGTAACCGGTCAAAGGGACAGGATAGATCCCAAAGTATCTGCTCGCTTCAGACCGTTGCGCTAGTTTTATTTATCAATTGGTGGAATCCCATGAACAATAGTTTATTTATCATCCAATCCTATTGGTTAGGCCATACTTGGCTTTTTGATGCACCGGAAGTTGGGCTTTGGGCAGAATCATTTGTGGCTGGAGCTGATGCAGTTTTAACTCATTTAGTCAAAGCTCGTCTCGGCCTTGAAACTAGGGATGGCTCAACGTTTCAGTTGATTTTTAATGCCCAGGGTTTTCCTAGTTATCATCTGCAGTTTGAAAATCGAGAAGAGGAATATGGAGGCTATTGGTACACCAGCAAAGATAAGGATTGGGGCTGGCTTTGTCTGGCGACTCTACATTTTTTTACCAATGGGCATCCGGAAAATTTATACATTAGGGTTTGTCCCATTTTTGATAGCCGCAAAATTGATGCTGTTTCTGCCAAGAAAAAAAGCTTGATTTCCTGTGTTTAAAATACGTTCTGTAAATTTAATGATGGCCATCCATGCTTATGTATTTATAACTTATTTGGGAGATGATTTTAAATTAAAGTTTAATCAGTAATAAACAGAGGGAGGCCACCACAATAAACACCAGACCACCAACAAATAATTGCCCAGCACGGAACCTTGCCAATTGAAATACTTCAGCCTGCTGAACTTCCACCAGTAAGGCAAAGCGATAAGCTGGCAACCAACGGTAAACTCCCAAAACAGGAATTTGTTCATAGTTTAAATACAAGCCTTGACCACTTTCCATTCCTAAAGCATTATTAATACCATCGCTTTTCAAGGTAGAAATTGAGATAGTATTTTCAGCAAAATTAGTTTGATTTCCCTCTCGATGAATATTCTGGCTGACGAAGGTGTTAGTAGTTAAAGACAACTTTCCCACTAAGTAACTATCTATTTCCCCTGATAATTTGCCGACATTTTTCTTGGGTTTTATAGGTTGGCGAATCCACCGGTCAAGATCAGATAAATTTAAATCTATGGTCAACACTCCAATTCTTGTTTCTGACTGGTCCAATAATGGACTTGCCAGGGTTATCATTGGCAGTTGGTCGGTGGCAGACTGGTAAAAGTTTGGTGTCAAATCATCAATATTTTCCAGCTTAAAATAGGTTGTAGTATTTTGTAGGGGACGATATTGTCCTTCCTGATTAGGGTCAGTGGAAAAAATTACTATGCCACTATTGGTAATTAAGGAGGTAGCTAGGCGTTGCTGATATTTTTCACTAAAGCGTTTATGTAGGTAGTGGTAAGCTTGTTGATAGTCTGGACTAATATTCAGTCTTTCAGTTAATAAAACAATGGCATTTTCTCTGACTTGAGTATCTGTTAAATCTATTTTAAAATCAGTTTTTAATTGACCAAACCAATGATTTGATTGCTCAATTTTGGCTTCTGTTACCTGTGCTAAAAATTCAAAAGTGGGTTGAATTACAGCTTGGCGTAGACTAATGTAGGTAATGAAAGCAGTAAAACTAATGCAGGATAAACAGGCTATAAGCACATAACTTAGGAACCTGCGTCGCCAGCTTTGCATAGGGAAATTATTTCCATTGACTAAAAATATCAGTTATTTTTTCTATGGCTTGGTCAGCTCCTTTTTCAGGCGTTATTTGATTGGTAGCAATGGCATGGATAACTTCTCCCCAGACGTTTTGGGCTAAGACTTCACTGTAGGCCGGGTTAAGCACTACATAAGAACTACGGGCGTTGTCGAATTGGGTGATGGCCACTGCAATATGGGGATCTTTTCCACTAGACCAAAATTCATTAGCGGCGATCGCCGGCATGACAGGTAAAAATCGTCCCTGGGCTCCCTGCAAATATGCTTCCAAATTTTCTGTTTCGACCAAGAACCCTACCAAACTTTTTGCTTCCTCTAGGCGATCTGTCTCGGCTAGGATAGCAATTTGTTTAATAGAGGTGACATAGCGCATGGGGGTATTGTCCGGCTTATTAGGCCAGGGAATTGTCCGCATTCTTCGGAAATAATTAATTGGATCTCCCTTTTGAGAGCCAGGAATTGAGAGGGAACCGTTGGCAGTCATCAAGGTACCATTGCTCAGAAAATTAATATTATTGTCCGGGTCTCCCCATTCTATGGCATTGGGAGGAACAAAATTTTCTAAATAGGGATTAGTATAGGCTTGCAATGCTTTAATAATGCTTTGACGGACTTGGGGATCATCAAAGCGGAGCTTGCCTTGATCATCTAAAAGTTGCACATTGTAGGCTTCTAAAAACTGTTCAAATACCGTAAAAGTATCCGTTGCCACCGCGGACATAGGCAAACCAATAGCGTAAATGTTGTTAATATTCTGCTTAGTCAAATTTGTTTGAGCAACTTCCCAGAGGCGCCAAAAACTATCCCACTCCTTAGGAAGTTTATCATTACTAATTCCTGCCTGGTCTAGTAAATCTTGCCAATAATGGATGTAGGTTGTTTGTTGAGAAATGGGGACAGCGTAATAGGAACGCTTTTGAATTTGATTATTGAAATAATTGACGTTTTTAAGCGCTTCTTGATCATAGGATTGTTTAATCGGATCAATGATGCTAGAAACGTCTGCCAATTTTCCCTCCCAGGCTAGCCGGGGTAAGAGCACCAGATCAATACTGTAACTATAGATAATATCCGGTGCATTGCCTGCTTTTATGGCATTTTCTACCTGTTGCACTAAATCTTTTTCACTGAAAAAAGTTATTTGAACATCAACATTATTTTTAGTTTGCCAGGCATTAATTGAAGATTGAATTGCTTCTGTTTCTTCTGGGTAATAACCTTCACTCCACCATACATTTAATACGTTATCATCAACAGGGGTTAAAACCGTGTTAACTGGATTAGAATCACAGCCAAATAAAACGAAAGAACTGAAAGTTACCAGACAAATGGTAATAGGAAAGGATAAAAATCTTGGTAAAGTTTTATGCAAAATGTTGATACCAGTCAGTGATTAATGGAGAGTTTTAGGTAACCAAACTTACCAAGTGGTAAAACCCCATAGCCAGAAAGGCAGGGTGAAAAACAACATCAACGAGCTTAGCCCCAAGCACGTTACTACCAAATCCCGGTCTAGATCATAAGCTTCTGCTAATATGAGGCTGGCAAAAGCAGAGGGCATGGCGGATTGCAACACCAGGACTAGGCGAGGCGGTCCACTCAGTCCAGCGGTGGTCAGGGCCATGGCTATAACTAGGGGAACTAAAAGCATTTTAATCGAGACGGCGCTGAAAGCGATCTTAATGTTGCTCCATGAGTCAAGTTGTTGTAGTCTCATACCCATTAATATTAGGGAAAGCATGATTATTGACCATGCAAACCATTCTAAGGAAATATCTAGCCAGGGAGGAAAGACTATAGAACGCAAGGTTAAGCCGAGAATAAAAGCAATTAGAGTAGGATTTTTAACTAAGATGACTAGGTTATTTTGTAACCAGCGAACAATTTGCAATATAGATGATTTGATGGAATGGAATATAGTGGTTTGATCAATGGAAACTATTGATAATCCAGAGCCAAAGTTTATTACTTTATTGCGGGTAAGTAAATTGCGACTTGCTAAAATCGTCCCCAAACCATAAGCTGCCAAGAAGGTTCCCAAAAGATCATATAAAATTGCCCAACCAAAATAGTCTGGTCCCAGTTGGGGAAGCAATAAAATAATGGGGAAGCCGATGTAGCCAGTATTGCCTACTGTGCTAACGAGAGTAAAACTAGTTTGGGAAGCAAGGGAAGGTTTTGGGAAAAGGGTTTGGATCCAGAGCCAGCTTAAAAAAAGCCCCAGTAAAACTGCGCACCACGCCACAATGGGAGAGAGCCAAATTCCTCCAGATAAGTTTGCTTTGTGAATGAAATTGATTACCCCGAGGGGAACTCCACACCAAAACAGAAACTTACCTAAATAATCAGGAATAATTAAAGAAAGATGATTATTTTTGAGAATTTTTACCTGTAATTTTTTAAGAAAAAAACTCAGTAAAATACCAATTAAAATTGCCACACCAATGGGTAGATAGAGATGAAAAATAATAATCAAGAATGAATTCATTAGTTAACCATAACTAGTGGTAAACAATTAATGGCTCTTGCAAGAAAGCAATACGTAAATCTTGAGACTGGTGATTATAATATTGCCCATAGTTGATCGCTAACTCCAAACATTGCTGGGGTGAGTAAGCCTTTAAATCAATGCCCCAAATACCTAGTAAATTTAGACGAATTTTGTGTTCACTTAATTTTTTTCTCAACGTTGAAGGAAGATAGTTGTCCAAATTTGGATCAAGCTTTGCTAAATAATTTAATACGATTTGATTATCTGTGGCCAGCAAGAACGTTTCAAATTTATGCAGTAGCTTTAAACACCGCAAAGCCCTTTGCCCCCCTTCTCCTAAACCCTCAGAAAATTGATAATATTCTTGGAATTGATCAATTTTAGTAATCACTGCCATTAAATTTTGCTGGTTAAGATAAATATCAAGTAATTCTTGAACACATTTTCCTTCTTCACTGTAGTCACTGGCATAATTTGCCAAAGTTGCCTGCAGAAATTCCCTAGTATTAATTTGATGTTTAGATAAGCTGGATAGTTCTTGGATTATCAACACTAGATTCTTGATCATTACAAGAAAATCATCAAATTCACTAATCAATTGTAAATGGTGATGCCAAGCGGTCAAAACTTGTCGACGGTAACTTTTTATAATACCGATAGCATCGTCTAAATCTTTACAAATCTGTAACTGTTTATCAAGCAAATTTATTTTATTGCAAACTATTTTTTGTAAAACATCTAATTGTTTTTTTGTCCCCTGATTACCAATGCCGCCATGGTTTTGCTGTTCTCGACAAGGGTTAAATAGTAGGGCAACTCTTTGACGGGGAGTATCCGCTAACAGACAATTTTCCTCACTATCCCACTCGCAGAAGTATTGTAGAGCCCTAGCCCCAGCTAAAATATCCGTACCTTTCTTCTCGTCTGTATCCGCCACCAAAATATGAATTTTTTCAGGTAAGTGAACAGTGTGACTTTCTTTGGCGATCGCCGTGAGAGCTTGCCGATTTTTATCCTTTTGACCGAACCAAAAACCGTTAATATGCTGATTTTGTAAGGAAACAATGGAAAAACCAAGGGGATAGGTACGGGCAAGGCAAGGAGTATGGGTTAATAGCGATTGATTAAAACACTCCACTAAATGATCCAAGGTATGAACGAAGGCATTTTCTGCTGTGTTGAGGTTGACCGGCGCACTAAGCAAAACTTTAGTGCTGTGACTACGGCGAATGGCCTGAATATTGGCTAAACCTACCACCAACATTTTATTCAAGCCGCCACTTCCGCTTCTTCTTTCGTAGGGATGTAGCTCCGTATCTCCTGCCACAATGGTGAGATGGTGTTGCCATAATTCCTCAGGCAAGGAAAGATAATATTCTTGGGATGGACTTAAATTATCAAATAAATCTGTCGTAATTTGTTGAGATTCTTTATTTAATTCATTCGCTTGATCAGTGAATCCAAATTGATTTTTTATTAATAAATTTTCATCTAAATCCGATAAGTTAACTGTATTTAAATGAGCTATCGTTTGATGTAATTGTTGTTGTAATTGGGCAGTGTTCCTATTCAAACTGGCAAAGCTATAATCAGAAACTTCGTCCAGCTTTAACTGGTCTTGCACCTTAATTTCAACTTGAGGTTTCACTGGAGAAGTTGTAGTTTGTTGACGAATAGTAACCCCTAGATCAATCAGTTTTTGATAACGATCCTCTCCCAAATAGTGGCTGACACTTTCGTCTCTCATAGGGGGATGGGTACCTAAACCAAAAAGTATAGTAAATTTTAAATGGTTATAGGTTTCTTTGAAGTAAAAAATAACGTCTAAAAGTAGACGGGTAGCAATGGCAGTGCGGGTGTGGTCAGGAAAAACTAGCAGTAATTTAGCTGAAGTATTGCTGTCTAACAGTCCTAATTTTTCTAAGGCTTTTGCCAGATAATCAATGCAAGCATTAAATACTTGATTATGGTTAAACTGTTCATACAAATACTTTCTAGCCGTTAAATAATAGCCTCCTTCAGGCAAACTTAAACTAAGTCCTGGAAAACTTTGCAAAGTAATAGGCCGCTGGCTATGACATTCTTGCAACGGCTCTGGTTGGCGGGGGGCAATTCGGCAATAGTTTGGCAGAGGTAACATCGCCATGAGTAGGGGCGCAATAACAAGGGAAGGACTACAGTGGCCAAATCAAATATTCAAATGTTAGGAATTTTTGTAATTATTCAATTAATTTGCTTCCCATTGCAATATTAGCCATTGCCTGAGGAGTCTAGGTTCATCACCAAACAACTAATATTTTTATCATCCCTCGCTTCATAGGTAAATTCATCTACGCTTTGCAGGGCCAAAAAAATTCCTAATCCACCAATTGGTCGGTCCTCCGCCTCCAAGCTCAGAATTGATTGATCAAATTGGCGATCACGGGGATCATAGGCGAGACCAGTATCCACCATAGTGACCTTTAATTTACGCTCATCCGCTTCTACTTGGATACTAATTTGATTGTGTCCCGGTGCATTAGCATAGCCATAATTAATAATATTAGTTGCCAATTCATCCACTGCCAATCTCAATTTATAAGCTCTTTTTTTTGGTAATCCTACCACTTGAGCTTGATCTAAAATATGTTTTCCAATACTATTTAAGGCGTCTAAATCAGCGGGAAAATTTAAAATAGTCATGGCACTTAATTACGATAAACAGCAATCATAGTAATGTCATCGAACTGAATGGAACCATCAATATGACTGATTAATTCTTGTTTGACTATGTCTAGAATTTTTGTTCCTGTCGAAAAATTTGTTGTTAACGTTTCCGCTAGTCTTTTGCGTCCAAAAAATTCCTTAGTTGGCGATCGGGCATCGGTAACACCATCAGTATAGCCAATTAATATTTCTCCAGGGTCGATTGTTAGACTATCAATTGTGAAAGTGGAGTCGGGCATCATCCCCACAGCGGGACTAGTGGATTTTAATTTGTGCTTAATACCCTCAGAATTTAAAATAAAAACTGGTTCATGACCAGCATTGATATAACTTAGATTGCCATTACTAATATCAATTACACCAAAAAATAAAGTGGCAAACATGGCCATGTCTCCATGTTCAGTGGCAATGTAATCATTAGTAAGTCGCACTGCATTTAAAAATTGTACAATAACCTTTTTTTTGTCATCACTATCACTGACACTACATTTATAGTTAACGTCACGAATACAGGTATCTCCTGGCATGGTTTCTCCAGAAAATACCCTTAATAAACTACGGAATAGACCCATAAACATGGCGGCTCCTACTCCTTTGTCGCATACGTCACCGATGACGATCGCCAAATAGCCATTGCCTAGCAAAAAAGCGTCATAAAAATCGCCAGAGACGGTTCGAGCCGGTTCAAAAACAGCATTTATTTGCCATTGGGGTAACTGGGGTAAGCTAATGGGCAAAAAGTTCTGTTGGATTTGTCGGCCTTTTTCCAGCTCCAAGCGGTTCATACCATCTTTAATTTCCTGGGCAATCAAGGTTTTAATTTGATTTCTCATATGGATGAAGCTGTTACCCAAAATGCCTATTTCATCCTTGCCCTGAACTGTGATGGGATAGTCCAAATTTCCTTCGGCGATCGCCTGGGAGGCCTTAGTAAGTTCTAAAATAGGAATTGTGCTGTGGTGGACGACACTCCAGGAAGCATAGGCCACAATCACCCCAATTACTAAAAGCAACAGATAGCCAATTCTATTAACATTCAAAATAGCTGTTTGAATATCAGATTCTGAATTTTCTACAATTAGCCCCCAGGTTTTTGTTCCACGCAAATGAACGGGAGAAAGATAAGAAAACCGGCCTTGGCTATAAACAAATCCACCTTGATTATTGAGCAATTGATTAACAAGAAGAGAATTTTTTCTGTTTTCTAGTACGCTATAGTTTTTGATATCGGTATCGGCATAAACATATCCTTGGTAATTGACTAACAAGATACGCTCAAGCTCAGCATCCTTTAGAATTTTTTGAACAAAATCAGCAATAATTGGTAGGGGAACACAGCCCACAACAATGCCAATTTGAGTTTGATCATTTTTGTTGTGGATAGGCACAATTAAACAATCCTTACTCTCTGCATAGGTCTTTCCAGGAAATAAACGGTTTACATGCCGCTTTGTTTCTTTTACCTCTTCAAACCAACGTTTCAGAGGCAATTCTTTTTCTTGATTGGCACCATCACTGCCGGCAACTAACTCTCCCTCTTGGTTAGCAACGACGAAGAAGCCATTCCATTGATGAAATTTAACGAACTCGTTTAAAAAATACCGGGATTCTTCGACATTGAATTCAGTTATTACTGGTTCGGAAGCAACAAAAGCAGTACTTTGTTGCCGCTCCCGATCTGCACGGGAAATTAATTGGGTAATCAACCTTGCACGGCCTTGAAGATCTTTTTCTGCAATTTTTTTTAATTGCCTTCCCGTATAGGAGTCGATGAGAAAAATCCCTCCCAGTGTAGGAGGAATCAGACAAAGTAGTAGAAGCCCAACAATGCGAAACCGAATTGATTGCATGAACGGTTGAATCAGTTTCATGGGGTGCTGTACCAAGAATAATTTAGGTTTCTACCAATGCGGTTTCTACTTTATTGTTAGGCAATTAGTTCCTCTCTCCCCGAGTTAATAAAAGGATTATGGGTATTTAGCGGCCTCAGACTGCAAAATCGTAACTATCTACCATGTGAAAGCTTTGATGTAACCCCGTTTGCTCAATGGTATCGTTAACCATTTCCTGGGTTCCCACCAAAAAAATCTCTACCCCCATTCCCATTTTTTGTTTGGCGAACACCAAAACCCTTAAACCGGCGCTAGACATGTATTCTAACTGATCCATCATCAAAACTAATCTGGTGATATCAGCTTGGGCCGCTGTTTCGATTTGTTCTTTAAACAAGGGAGCCGTACCCCCATCTAGTTCGCCGATGAGGGTTAATTTTGCCTGACCATTAATGGTTTCCAATTCAATGCTAAATGCCATGGTTAATAAGAAAAGAATAATTGAATAAAAGTAGATTTGCCTTGGCAATTTACCTCGCCAATAAAATTACTACACTCCGATCGCCAATGAGCATGGACGACTGGCATTCCAGAGGGGGTTCCTGGCCAGGGGGATGAATATCTTCCGGGGGCATAGCTCCGGTGTTGGCAAAAACGTGCCAAGTAGTGCCCACCGGGGGGGCTGGCAGCTCAAACCAAAGACTTTCGTAGTGCATATTCATGGCCACATAAATTTGATTGTCCTTAACTTTGCCTCCTTTGGCATGTTGACCACAGAGCATAAAAGCTAAAACCCGGCTATCGGCGGACCAATCGGCATGCCAGGCCCTCACCCCATGCCAACTGATATCAGGAAAACCCGCCCCTAGGTAGTCGCAGTTCTGGAAATGTTCACTGTTGCGCAGCACAGGATGAGCCAAACGGAAGGCAATACAGTGTTTAACAAACCGGAACCAGTCCTGATTTTGTTGGAGTAAATTCCAATTGAGCCAATTCAAGGGGGAATCATGGCAGTAGGTGTTGTTATTACCCCCCTGGGTTTTGCCCATTTCGTCCCCCATCAGTAACATGGGCACCCCCTGACTAACCAACAAAATGGCGATCGCGTTACGCATTTGGCGCGCCCGCAGTGCGAGAATTCCCTGGTCATCCGTGGGGCCTTCTACGCCGCAGTTCCAACTGTAATTATCGTTGGCTCCGTCATTGTTATTTTCCCCGTTGGCGTAGTTATGTTTGTAGTTATAGGCCACCAAATCCGCTAGGGTAAAACCGTCGTGGGCCGTAACAAAATTGATGGAAGTGGAAGGAGGTCGCCCTGCCCCTTGGTAAAGATCGGGGGAACCCTGGAGCCGTTGGGCCATTTCCCCAATGACCTCTACATCCCCTTTGATAAATTTCCGCACCGTATCCCGGTATTTGCCGTTCCATTCCGCCCAGCGGCCATAACTAGGAAAACAACCTACTTGGTATAGTCCCCCTGCGTCCCAGGCTTCGGCAATTAATTTAGACCGGGCCAAAATGGGATCAAAAGCCAGGGTTTCCAATAGGGGCGGATTGGCCAAAGGATAGCCCCAGGGATCGCGACCCAAAATGGAGGCTAAATCAAAGCGAAAACCATCAATGTGAAATTCCGCTGTCCAGTAACGCAGACAGTCCAATACCATGCCCCGCACAATGGGGTTATTGCAATTGAGGGTATTGCCGGTGCCACTGAAATTGAAATAGTAACCCTCCGGAGTGAGCATGTAATAGGTTTTGTTATCTAATCCCCGAAAGGAAATGGTGGGGCCCCGTTCATTGCCTTCCGCCGTGTGGTTAAATACCACATCTAAAATTATGGAAATGCCCACTTTATGCAGTTCTTTGACTAGGTTTTTCAGCTCGTCAATCTGCATGCCAAATTTGCCTGTGGCCGCGTAGCCTGCTTTGGGGGCGAAAAAATTAACGGTGCTATAGCCCCAGTAGTTAACCAAAAACTCCCCTGTTTCTGGGTGGTAACGGCTATGTTCAAACTCGTCAAACTCAAACACCGGCATCAATTCGATGGTGTTGACGCCTAATTCCTGCAGGTAGGGAATTTTGGCCAGAATGCCAGCAAAGGTCCCCCGATGGTTTTCCTTAACTCCGGAGGAAGGGTCTTTGGTGAAGCCCCGCACATGCATTTCATAGATGACCATGTCTTCCAGGGGAACCTCTAGGGGAGAGTCATTTTCCCAATCAAAATCGTCAAAGCTCAGGCGTCCCCGGTGTTGGTAAACGTCATCCCAATTGGGTTGGGTGCCCCAGACGTCCCGGCCGCTGACTACTTTGGCGTAGGGATCAAGCAAAATTTTACTGGTATCGAACCAATGGCCTTGCTGGAAGTTGTTGGGGCCGTCCATGCGGTAGCCGTATTCCAGATTTTCGAAATCCAGGTCAAATACCACCATGCAGTAGACATTGCCAATGCGAAAAGATTCTGGAAAGGGAATTTCCACAAAGGGTTGGGAGCCCTGTTTCTCGAATAGCACGAGGGTACAGTCGGTACTATGGCTGGAATAGATGGAAAAGTTAACTCCCCCCGGCACAATGGTGGCCCCAAAGGGGAAAGGCTGGCCACAGCGGAGCTGATAACCGTTAATGGTGTGGGTCGGATGGACATCAATGCGTTCCATGGTGGCCTAAGAAAATGCGTTCTTGCCTTCAGCAAGGGTGGGACAAATCGAAAAAAAGTCGAGAAAACCAGTTACGGCCATGGTGTCCAGCAGTTCTTCTGACAGGCCGACTAGAACCAATTGGGCGGAGTTACCTTTTGTTTGGCGATAGAGGTAGAGCAAAAGCCTTAACCCGGCGCTGGACATGTAGGGCACCCCAGTCATATCCAAGAGAATTTTTGCCCCTGGCTGGGCATGGGGAAGAATGGCTTGGTGGATTTGGGGCGCAGTGTTGGCGTCTACTTCCCCCCCTAAGGTGACAAGGACAATGTCTTCCTGTTGGTCAATCTGAATGTCCATGGATTTCGGTTAGTTGGTGGGAATTAAACGAACTTTTACTTTGACCCTTTCCTGGGTGTCGGGAAGCTGGACTGTCAGCTTTTGGGCATCAAAATTTTCGTATGGTTGGCCGTCAATTTCCACACTGGCGATCGCCACACTGCCGGGGGGAAGAATATCGGGGGCGACCCTCAAAATTCCGTCGGGGAAACCATTGGGTAGGGGCTTAAAGTAAAAGTCCATGGGGTGCTTGGCGATCAAGAAATTGGTGTACACCGCCGCCAGATAGCACAATTCAAAGGAGTGGTAACCACTCATGGAATGACTCCCCTTAGCCCGTTCGTTACCACCAGCTAGGTAGGGAATGCCGTTGGCGAGAACGTTAAAATAAATGCCCCCATCTTCCAAATCTAGGAACCAAGCATTGTAAAAAGCCGCCGCTTCCCGACCATGGCGATGGTATTCGTCGCTATCCAAAGCTCCCCCCATGATCAGGTAAGCCAAAATGGCCTGTTCCTGTTGCCACCAGGCCTTGCGGTCATGCCAAACAAATTGATGATAACCACTGTTGTTGTCCAGGAGGCGCTCCACTACGTCGTACCAGCCGCCCCGCTGTTGGTCACTGCCCACCGCCGGCATAAGGTCAGAAATTTTCTTGGCCAACTCCACATATTTTTCCTTGGGTTTGAGGCTATTCATGCGCATCAAATTCCAGGCAATTTTGAGATTATGGCCCACCACGGCTCGATTTTGCTGCCACCCCCAGGTAGTGTCATGGCTCCAGTCCTCGTAAAATCTTTCCTGCACAAAAGGGCTGTTGTCGTAGTCGGGAAAGTACTTTTCAATGGTGTCGAAGGTATATTCCAACATGTCTGCATATTTTTGTTCGCCCGTAGCCAGCCAAAGGTTAATCAAATAAGCCGGAGCATGGTCCCCAACGGAATTCCAGTTTTTTCTGGCTTGGTTGCGCCCCAAGGATTCACTGCGGGGATCCAGCATTAACGGGTCGAGGTGGGAGAAGTAACCACCATATTCACTTTGATCGAGGAAAAATTTATCGAACAATTTGATGGTCTGCTCGGCATCGTGGAGAATGCGGCGATCGCCAGTGCAACGGTAGGTCTGGATTGGCCCAGCCAAAGCATAGATTTGTTCGTAGGCGGGAATGGCATCGTAGTCATCACCAAATTCCGAAGCAAAGATTTTCTGTTCCTTTTCCCCCTGCACATCAATGGCATGGTACCAATAAATAATATCTTCGTCCTTATCGACAAAGCGCATATGCTCCCGCAAGTATTCCGTCCCTTTCTCCGCCGCTTCCAGGAATTGGTCTTCACCGGTCATCATAAACGCCGTGGCAAAACCATAGACTAGGCGAGAAATGGTATCGGTTTCCTGGCGAAAATTGACGCTGGATCGTTGCCCACTGACGGAAAGATCAGTGCGGTAATAACGATAATCAATGGCATCTTCGCCAAATTGAGCCTTGATATAAAACTTACCCAGGGCATAAACCTGTTTAATCCACCAATCTTGTTTTTCAAAAACATATTCCTCGGCTTTTTTCCCTGCAAAAACCACCTGTTTACCGTCAAAAACATCGCTGTCTGGATAAAAAACACCGTAAACAAACAAAAATCTGCCGGGAGTTAACCATGCCCCCATGGTCCCCGTTGCGTCTATATAAGCCTCATCAAAATTTTGGATTACTTTAGCATAGGCCATGGGACTGAGCTTAACTTTGAATTCCCGGCGATCGGAGGTGTGGAGGACAAAAATGCCATCCTCGGCGTCATAGCTCACCACATAACCAGCAATCAGATCAGAAACGGGGAAATTAATTTGAGCATTCATGGGGATTCAGTACCGATTTAAAATCTAAGCTTCGATTTGCTCAACAAAAACTTTGACAAATTGTTCAATCATGCCGGGATGTTTGCCGGTAATTAGATCGCCGTCAATCACTAATTCGGAGGTTTGGTCTCCTTCGTACACCACATCAGCCCCAGCATTTTCCACGTCACAAATAATGTTATGGGCACAGGTAACCTTTTTCCCCTTAAGTAAATCGGGATCAGCACAAAATAGCCACAAACTATGGCAAATGGTGCCTAATTTCAAACCTTTAGTGGCCACCGCTTTGCGTAGAAAAACCACCCCTGGGGCCTGATTTTTTTCTCCTTTTTTTACCGTGGCTTGGTAACGCAGGCGGTCCATGGCATAGGCCCCAATGGCAATGATGCCTTTGTAATCTTTGGGGTCTATATCATTGACTTCCGTTGTGACGGTGACATGGTATTCCACTTGATCATTTTCTGGGTTAGAACCAAATTTAAGTTCTGGTTGACCCCAGAGGTGGCTGATGTATTCAACTTCATAACCATGGGCGGGAAAATATTCATTAAACCAGCGGTATTCAGTGCCGTCAAAGTGTTCTTCGATCAAGACACCAATTTTGCCTTTTACTGTGGTCATAATTATTGTTTTTCTATGAGCTAATAAGCTAATTAATTTAGTTAGGAATCCGTTTCAAAGATCGCCTTTAAAGCAGCAAAAGCACCGGCGGCTTTATTAAATCCACCATAGACACACATCAATAAAAGCACCTCTTCAATTTCCTCTTTGGTTGCCCCTTGTTTAAGGGCCATATCCACATGGGCTGGGAAGGGAACATCAAGGGTCTGATTTGCCACATCCACCGCAATCAAAATCAAGGCTTTGGTCTTCTGATCAATTAAAGGCAATCCCCAGGCTTCTCCAGCAACCCTGGTGCAGAAGTCACCAAATTTAGGATTAATGCCGCTTAAACCTGCCTGTAAATCCTGATCGTCCAACACGGCATTTTTAAACTTACTCATTGGGTCCAACTCCTAGGTGGTAATAAGTTTCAGCAAATTATCCGGAGCAAACACATCCCGGTAAAAGGTCAGCTGCTCGGTTTTTAAATAACAACCGCCCCGGTGACCTCGACGCACCCAGGTGACATTCCCCTTCGCAATGGTTTCATGGGTTTCGTCGTCCACACACTTCCACTCAAAAAAAGTATGCTCGCCATAGAACATGACAATGGGCCAGACCATAGTTACCCCGGGCTGGGCTATGAGGGCCCACCAGTGCTTTTCCCGTTCCTGTTGTTGTTCCAAACCGGAGTAAGGGCCGTCCTGGCAAAAATACACCAAATCCTCTCGATACTCCCCGGTGAGAATATCTCCCCGGCCCTGGCGGAGAGCTTCACAGTGGGTAGGCCACCAGTCTTTATTTTCCTGCTCAATGATTCCTAAGGTGTAATTGGCATCAATGGCGGGCAAGGTGGCTTCTTTCATGGCCACATATTTGAGCCCTTCTTCGATTAGTTCCTGCCGCAGACTTTCTGGCACCAGCCCTGGTTGGGAATAGTTAGCCTTCAGGTTTAAATAGTAATTTCTTCTTGCTGGCATAGATGACATAAAGATAACCCAAAAGAAATCTAATGACGCGAACAATAGGGCAGAAACAGGATTTTGTCTTCCCTGTCAGCCGATGGTTTGTTGAAAAGCATACCATGGCTTTTTACTATGTGCTCCACTGTGACAAAATGTTACCAAAGCTTCCCCTGAACTGAGTTCATTTACCTTGGATTTCTTCTGCTCAGCCCTACGCCGCAGTCCCATTAGTCAGGAAAGTTTGACTTTGGCGATCGCCGAAACACTTACCTCCAGGACAAGAATTATGGCTAACTCTTGAAATAACAATAAGCTATGCTGATTAATGTGAAAAAATGTTAAAAAAATAATGCCTGTTTAAAGTTTTTCTTATAATGGCTGGGGACAGCCAAGCGTGTTATTGTTTTTGTCAAAGCTCTACGCAGGGTGCCCTAACCCTAGAATTTAAGGGGACGCGGGAAATCCTGAGTTTTCCCGCACTATTTATGTTACTTGTTTTCCGACTGACCTTTAACTACTTTTGCAATTATCGATGCCATGAAAACTAGAGCTTTATTCCGTGGTCAGGGGATGTTGGTCGGGGTACTTTTGACCCTAGTAATTCCACTGTTTTTTTTATTAAGTATTCTTTTTCTTCCCTTGCCGACTTTAGCAGATGGTGATGGCGGAGCCAATCAGTCTATTATTGTGGCGGGTAACATCAAGGTAAAACCGGAGAAAAGGGAAGAATTTATCGCCCTATCCCAGACTTTTATTGGACCTTCTCGGTCGGAACCCGGTTGTATATCTTACAGCTTTTATGAGGATGAAACAGAGAATAACACGTTTCTTTTTTTTGAAGTATGGCGAAATCGTGCGGCCTTAGAATATCATTTTCAGACCCCTTACTTTCACGAATTTGTGGAAAAATCTCCAGATTTACTGGCTAAGGCAGCAGAAATTAAAATTTATAAAATAGCCGAATTTGAAACATTATAAATTTCTGTCAACCTCCATAAAAACATGAAAAGCTTTCCTCTGTTGTTGTCCCAATTATTGCTGGTACTATTGATAGCTCTGGGGAGCCTGACCATAATTTGCCCCAAAGCATTGGCGATCGCCACGTTGGATAATTTCCCTAGCCCTAACATCGAAAATACAGAAAAAATATTAGGGCCAGCGGGGGAAATTTTTGAGTTTTCCACCTGTAATGCCGAGGGAATTGGCTTCACCATTGCCAATGCCCAAATTCCAGCGGGAGCCGGGCCCTTGCCTCACATTCACCACTACACTAATGAGTGGTTTTGGACTCCCCAGGGGGGCTTGGAATTATTTCAAAGCACAAAAGAATACCCCGATCTAGACAATCCCGCCACTGTGACCCAGGGGGGAAATGCCACCATTTACACAGTGCAAACCGAGCCTAATCAGATTGTCTACGGTCCCAAATATCGAGTGCATGGTTTCGTCAATATCACCTCGGAAACCCGTCCCCTTACTTTCATCTGGCGACAGGATCCCACTTCTCCAGAATATGAATTCCACGACGGTGGTATTCGTGAATATTTTAAAGATGTGGGTATTCCAATTAAAAATATGAAAAAATTGCCGAAAATCACTGACCAAGCCAGGGAAAAATTCGTTACCCATGCCCCTGACTACGGCATTAACCAAAGCTATTATTTTCTCCAATATGTTAATAAGCTTGATAATCAACCACCGGCGGCACTAGCAAACCTCAAAGATGATCAAAGTTTAAACGAGATTATCGAGACAATTAATGCCTATAATCAAGGCGATAGTTCTGTTACTTGTTTTTAGTCTTTCTAGGATTTCTAGGGAAAATTTATGAATAAGGAATTAGGGTTTGCTATTCTTGGTGGTTGGATTTTGGGAGTGATTTTTGGCTTTTTCAAATTACCCTTACCCGTTCCTCCTTTTGAAGGTTTGGTGGCGGCGGCGGCCTGTCTTTTGGGTCAAGTTACTTATACCTTAATCAAGCAGAAATTTGGATTTTAGAAATATATTCTTGATAACTTATCTTTAATTTAAAGGAAATCAACTATGTTCAAACTTAGGAGTTGGGGTTGGGCTCTGGTGTTGGCGATCGCCGTGGGAGGAGTAGTCTTTGGGCAAAGCTTGGCGCTATCCAAAAATTCACTGACCCATAGCATTGAAAATATTCCCATGCCGAAGTTGGAGAATCCATTGCGAATCCTAACCCCCGCCAACGAAATTTTTGAAATTGCCTCCTGCTCCACCAAAGACTTTGGCTTTGCCATTACCAATGCCCAAATTCCCCCCGGTGCGGGCCCTTTGCCCCATGTCCACTACTACATCAACGAATTTTTCTGGCCTCCTCAGGGGGGGATCGAAATTTTCCATAGTGAACGTAAGTTTCCCGACATGGGCAAGCCTCCCACCATGGAAGCCGCTGGCCGAGCTTCGCTTTATGCCATTACCCCCCAACCCAAGCAGGTGATTTATTCTCCCCATACTTTTATGCACGGCTTTGTGAATCCCACCGATGAAACCTTGCCAATTACGATGATTTGGGTGCGGGATGCAATTGCTCCAGACTTTGAATATCACGATGGCGGTATGCGGGAGTATTTCTCCGCAGTGGGGGCCCATATTGAAGACTTGAATAATTTACCCACATTGACCGAGGCACAACGCAATGCTTTTGTCACTGAAGCCCCCAAGTTTGGCATTAATCAAAGCTCCTATATGATGCAGTATGTTTCTGCCATTAGTGACGAATTTCCGAGCAATTTAGCCAAACTAGAAAATACACAAGCCTTGACTAAAGTGATTGAAACAATTGAGGCTTTTAACCGTGGCGATAAATCGGTAACTTGCTCATGATTGCCCCTCCCCCAATCAAATTTGGAGTTCATACCTTTATCTGGAAAAAGGAATTTCTGGGTCAAGAAGAATATATTTTTCGAGATGCTAAGGTCTGGCAGTTTGATGGGGTTGAAATCGCCAGCCATTTCTTTGATCAAATTGATCCTGGACGGCTGAAGGATTTTGCCCACCAATCGGGTTTGGAGTTAACTTTTTGCACCAGTTTACCCCAGGGTCTATCCCTGACCAGCGAAGATGAAACCTGTTGGCGGGATTCCATTGCCTATCTACAAAGGGCAATTGTATTCTGTCAGCAATGTGGCATCACCCAACTGTCGGGGCCGTTTCCCCATCCCGTGGGTTATCTCAGTGGGGAACCTCTACAAAAAAAGGAAGCCATCCGCATGCAGGACGCATTTAAGTTGGTGGCAGAAACCCTAGTGAAAACCGATCTTAAATTGGCGATCGAGCCTTTGAATCGTTTCCAGGGTTATGCGCTCAATACTGTTGAGCAGGGTTTGGCGCTACTTGATGCGGTCAATTGTGACCAATTGGGGCTTTTACTGGATTTATTCCACATGAATATTGAGGAAAAGGACGTGCTCCAAGCCTTTCGGCGAGCAGGCAACAAATGCTTTCATATCCATGCCTGTGCTAAAGACCGGGGCACCCCAGGTAGTGATTCCTTTGCTTGGAGTGATTGGTTTAAGGTTTTGCAGGAAATTAATTATCAAGGCTGGGTAACCATTGAAAGTTTTAATTTTGAAGATCAAGAATTAGCTTCTGGAGCCCGTCTTTGGCGGCCCCTCGCCCCCACCAGTGCAGATATTGCTAGGGATGGAGTGAAATTTCTGCGGCAAACTTACCAAAACCAATAAATTTACCAAGTACATCACCATGAATCAGCCCTATATTCCCATTACTTTGCCCTCTGGTTTTAACCACACTTATACCACCGTTGGAGATGTCACTCTCCATGCCATAGAAGGGGGAAGGGGAGAACCTTTATTATTATTGGGAGGCTGGCCCCAAACCTGTTACGTCTGGCGACTTTTGTGGGAACAATTGGGGCAACATTTCCACGTTATTGCCTTGGACATGAGGGGTCAAGGGGATTCAGACATTCCTGATGGCCCTTACGACTGTGGCACTGCGGCGAAGGAAATCAAAGATTTTTTAGCAAAAAGGAAGATTAATTCTTTTTACTTAGTAGGTCACGATGTAGGGGCTTGGGTTGCCTTTACTGTGTTGAAATTTTTTCCCGATGCCGTACTGGGGGCCGGGCTCATTGATGCGGCAATTCCCGGGTTGGTCAGTAATGATTTCTTTTCTGTGGTTAATGCCCCCAAGGTATGGCAATTTTATTTCCATATGGTGCCGGATTTAGCCAGTAGCTTGGTGACGGGGAAGGAAAAGGAATATCTCAGTTGGTACTTCACCAACAAGTCTAAACGAAAGGAGAATCTTACCCCGGAAGTGATGGATTACTATGCCCGTTACTATAGTCGTCCTGGGGCGATGAAAGCTGGTTTTCTGTGGTATGCCGCTTTGGAGGAAACAACTAAAGCTAATACGCCGACGGCAGATACCCATTTCAGCCAGCCTATTTTTGCTATGGGGGGAGAGTTTGCCACTAAATCTTTAATTTATAACGGTATTTCTCCCTATTGTGATGACATTACAAGTTATGTAATTGAACAGTGTGGTCATTACATTCCAGAAGAGGCGCCAGAGGAAATTTTGAAAGCTATTGTCAACACCTTCAAACCCTAAAAAATTAACTTTATTAGTAACACAATTTAGTACTAACTATGAGACATTCACGGAGAAATTTTTTAGCTTTGGCTGGGGCCAGTTCCCTGTTGGCGATCGCCGCTCCGAAGTTGTTAGCCCAGGGCATCCCCCAGGAAATTTTAAATAAAATCCTGCCCCTTCCTGGGAAATATGGAGAATATTATGGTCAAGCAAAAATTAGGGCCTTCCACCTCCATAACCAACCCGATACTAGCCCCTTACATAAAGCTTTGGAAGAGTTATGGCTGGAAGTATTTAAGCAAACCGATGGAGAACTATTTGTCTCCCCCCTGCCCGAGGATGCTTCCCTTCCGGCGGGCGATCCCCAGGCAGTGCAATTTATTACTGGCGGACGTTTTGAAATTGTTAGTGTAGCTGGCCCCATTATTGACAAAGTCTGTCCCGATGTTATTGGCATTCAAAATATTGGACTTTTTTATCAATCACCTCAAGAAGTTTTTGAAATTATTAATCAGCCCTTATTTGCTGAAATTCTTAATCAATCCGTCTCCCAATACAATCTCACCTATTTGCCCAATGGCACCTTTGACAATGGCATGAGAAGTGTTACGTCCATAGAGAGCAAACCAATTTATCAACTAGAGGACTTTCAAGGCCTGATAATTCGTACTCCTCCTTCCGCTGATATGATGGCGACCATGGAAGCTTTAGGTGCGGTCCCTAAGCAATTTACCATGAATCAAGTTTTCGAAGTTCTTAAAAATGGTAATGTCCAAGCTCAGGAAAATCCCATGTCTGTAGCCCTAGGCTTTAAGTTATATGAAGTAACCAAATATTTAAACATAACCAACCATGCCTGGTCGGGGTATAACACATTTTTCAATACCAACTTTTGGAACTCTCTCTCTGCTTCGACCCAAGGCGTAATAAAAGAACTGCTCCCCATCTATCAAGCTAAACAAATCAAAGCCCAGGAAGAATATAATCAACAGGCGTATGAACAATTGACTAAAAAATTAGGCATGGTGGCAACTAATCCGGATTTATCCCAGGGCACTGAGAAATTAATGAAAGTTTATCAGTCCCTTTATAGTCGCTTAAATCCCCAAGCCCAATCATTGATCCGAAATAAATTAGAGGAAAAAACTGGCATCAAATTCAGCTAATTTCTGTAACTTTATAAAATTCAAAAATATGAACGAAATATTGAACGTTCTTCCCTGGGGGAAATTGAGGCACAACAAAATTGATTGTTTATTGTTTATTTTATTTCTCCTAATCAGCCTTTGGCTCTTTCCCCACCAGGAAAAGGCCTGGGGACAGGAAAAAGACTTTGTTGTTAAAAAGATTGATCTTAGCCAGTATGGAACATCAGCTTCCATCGCTCAAGATCCTAAGTCGGAACAACTGGCGATCGGTTTTAATAACTGTAATTTGATTTTTTTAGATAATAGTTTAAACTGGAAAGACGAGCTATTTCTCAAGGATTGTAAGAGATTTTTTCGGGCCAGATATGGAAATCTTGAGGGAAAATCATTGCTAATTTCTTCCATTTACACAGGCAGTAGTGTTCTGTCCAACTCCCAAGCAAAGTATGATATTCCCCTCCATAAAGCGGCGGTTACTGACTCTCTAATTATCCAAGATTATTTACTATCTTCTTCCGACGATGGTACTGTACAAATTTCCAGGATCATTGATCTTTCTCCGCCCCAAGTCAACACATTAAAACTCTATGAGTCCATTGGTGTAGCTAGAAATCTCGCCTTTTTTCGTGCCCCCAATGCCGAAGTTGACAAGGTAGCTGTTAGCTATGACAGTGGTGAAATTACCATTTTCACCATCGACCGCAACACGTTGCGTAATCCCGTCCAACCAACTACCTTCAGAAATATAAATAGTCGGGTTAACACGTTTAAATTTACCCCTGATGGCTCAAAGCTACTGATTGGTTACTTCACGGGGGAACTGGTGGAAATAGACCTAATTAGCGGTGCCAGTAGGACTCTTTTCAAAGTGGATTCCTGGCTAAATGCGTTAGACATTAATTCCCAAAATTTAGTGGCGATCGCCGATGATCAAGGCTTTGTGAGAATTATCTCTTTAGCGACAGGAAAAGTAGTCGAAGAACATCAAATTTCCTCGACCGGAATTAATGCAATAATTTTCACAAATGATCAAACTATCCTGGCCGCCGATGCCGCTGGGATAGTCTATCAAGGAAAACTAATGGGTGGTCATTAATTTTCTTCAAAACATTTTTAAAGAATTAAACGGGGCTTGATTTTTTCAATACCTTGGAGGGCACAGGCTTGGTCTAAGTTTCCATTGGGGGAACCAGAAACGCCGATCGCCGCCACTAATTGGTCTCCGACTTTAATGGCCAGGCCGCCGGTGCTATAACTCAGACCGGTGATGGGATTGGGAGCCAGAGGCACGGAACCCACAGGCAACGGAGCTGGGGTCATTTTTTTTGCGATCGCCTCTGTGGAATCTTCTTTGGTGATAGGTCCTAAGGTGATCACAGTATAAGCTTTATAAAGGCTATTTTCTATGGTGTGGGGAGTGGCTCCGTCCCCTCGGATAACAGCTTGCACTAAACCTTCTTGATTGACCACTGTGGCGGTAACGTTATAACCATTTCCCTGACAACTGTTAACAGCTTCCATGGCCGCTTCCACTGCCAAAGAGAATGGCAATTGATAAAGGGTTTTTAAGGCAAAGGCTCCAGGGGAAAACGCCAAAGATAGGCCAAGGGAAACCCCTAATACCAAAAGGGGTTGAAAAACTACTTTTTTCAATTTCATGGAAAGCTCTCTGTAGTGAAACAATCCTAATTCTACTTACATTTACGACCTTATTTTCTGGATCTAGTGCCCACCCAATGTGGTAAAATTCGTAGGGGGTATATTAACAAGGGTTCTGAATATTTTGTTTTTTGACAGCCCGATACGTGTACTACTGTATTGGTCCCTGCTCAGAAATTTTCTTCCCTTGACTGGAGTCATTTCCAAAAGGGCGATCGCCACTCAGAATTTACTCCCATTGCCATTTTTTCTGCTGATTTTCCCAACATCTAGCAACTTTTGGGACTCCACACTGATGGTTTAAGTTTTCAAATAACTTTCAAATAACATTTCTGGAGATATGCCAATGACTTGCGATATTGCCAACAAAATCATTCTCGTGACCGGTGCTAACCGTGGCATAGGGAAGGTGCTGGTGGAGTCTTTTTTGGAGCACGGAGCCGCTAAAGTTTACGCCGCCGTTAGAAACCTGGACAGTGCCGCCCCCCTAGTCGAGCAATATGGCGACAAAGTAGTCCCTATTTTTATTGATCTGGCGGACCCAGAATCCATTGCTACCGCCGCCCAAACCGCCACGGATGTAGATATTGTGGTCAATAATGCCGGGGTGCAAAAAGTAGCATCTCCCTTGGACGAAGGGGCGATCGCCTGTCTAAAATCTGAAATGGAGACCAATGTGTATGGCTTAATTGCCATGGCCCAAGCCTTTGCGCCGGTGCTCAAGGCCAATGGGGGAGGGGCCTTTGTGCAACTTAACTCAGTAGTTTCCCTAAAATCATTTTCCAATGTGGCCACCTACTCCGCTTCCAAAGCCGCAGCCTATTCCATTACCCAGGCATTGTGGGAATTGCTTGGTGAGCAAGGCACTCTGGTTCTGAGTGTCCACCCCGGCCCGTTGGCCACCGAAATGACCCATGCCTCTGGAAGAGCCGATATTGCCGAGCCCCCCACCTTAGCGGCAGATGCCATTATCGACGCCCTCAGATCCGGCGAATTTCATGTTTTTCCCCACGATACTATGGCCAAACAAATGGGTACTGCCTATCAGACCTTTGCCAAAAGTGTAATTGAAGTTAATTATGGCTAAAAGCTAGAGTGCCGGTGAGGATTTTAGTTTTTCACAACAACGGTTCAGGGTCAAAATATAGCCAAAATGTAAACTTCATCCACCCATGAAACATTCCCGCAGAAATTTTCTTACCTTGGCTGGGGAAAGTTTTCTCCTGGCGATCGCCGATGATCAAGGTTTTGTGGGAATTATCTCCTTAGCCACGGGAAAAGTGGTAGAAGAACATCAAATTTCCTCGACGGGAATTAACGCTGTAATTTTTATGGATGATCAAACTATCCTTGCCGCTGACGCCGCTGGTATGGTCTATCAAGGAAAACTAACAAGTTCTAACTAAACTAACTGCCGACCAAATGTCCGATTCTGATCAATACTTCCCCGAGACAATTCGAGGAAATTCCTGAGCCATGGTTTATGGCCACTGGTTACGGTGGGGAGGGCAAGGCCCTGGCCATTATCATTTAAAATTCTAGGTGACTTTGTGAATTCGTTGCTGAGAAAGGAGTGTGTAGCCAATGGCTAAATATGTACTTTGGGGGACCTATTGCGACAATGTGGAAGAAAAAAGAGCGCCCCATCGTCAAGCCCATCTGGACGGACTCAAAGCCCAAAAGGAAAGTGGCGTGTTGGTTACCATTGGGCCCACCAAGGATTTACAGCAGGTTTTTGCCATCTATGACGCACCAGACCAGGACACAGTGGAGAAGTTGGTGCAAGATGACCCCTACTGGCAAAACGGTATCTGGACGGAGTACGAGGTCAAGGAGTGGATTCAAGCTTTTTAGCGTTGCTACCACTATTACCCCAAGTCAAGGGTAGGGGCAGGGGCCCATTCCCCCAGGAAAAATTCTAATCTTCGTGGTCATCGAAGGGATCACCCAGCTCGGCGGAGGGGGGACCAAAAGAGGTGTATACTGCCAAGCCAGTGATGGCAATGAGAATGACAGCAAAAGTAATGCTAAGAACTGTTGCGGATTCCATGGGGTAAGATTGATAGTTGTTTCTGTTGTCTTATATTATTACAGAACATTACAAAAACTCATTTAGTCATTTTTACGGGAAATCTATGGCACAGCGCACTCGGTTAGGAGATATCCTCAGACCCCTCAACTCGGAATACGGTAAGGTCGTACCGGGCTGGGGTACCACTCCTGTCATGGGGGTATTTATGGCACTTTTTCTGGTTTTCTTACTGATTATTTTACAGATTTATAACTCTTCTCTGATTCTCGAAGGCTTCAGTGTGGACTGGGCTGGTTGATTTGGGGTTGTCGACGTATTCCTGACCCAATTTAATCTCAACCTAATTTTGGTTAATCTTTTTTGCATCCCGCCCCGTCGGGATTTTTTTGTCTTCTAAGGCACGGGGGGACGAAAACTGTTACCGGCAGATCAAGAAATGTAGCCCAAAGCCTTGTCTAGATGGGCTGGTGCGTTTTCTGTCATAATCGAACAGGACTTGTTACATTTTTTATTGCAAATCCCCGGGGTGACGGTAACTTAGCCGGTCTGCCTCTCTGTAACGATGTTGCCGGGCTTCCTCCGGTGAATGTTAGTAAAAATCCTTAAATTTAGACGGTTCATTATGACACAGATTTCTGGCTCCCCTGATGTCCCCGATTTGGGTCGGCGTCAGTTTATGAACTTATTGACCTTTGGTACGATCACTGGGGTGGCGGCCGGAGCCCTCTATCCAGCGGTTAAGTATTTGATCCCTCCTTCCAGTGGTGGGACCGGTGGCGGCGTAACTGCGAAGGATGCCTTGGGTAATGATGTTAAGGTGACGGAATTTTTGGCTTCCCATAACGCTGGCGATCGGGTGTTGGCCCAGGGTTTGAAGGGCGACCCGACCTATATTGTAGTCCAGGGGGATGACACGATCGCCGACTATGGTATTAATGCGGTTTGTACCCATTTGGGCTGTGTGGTGCCCTGGAATGCCAGCGAAAATAAATTTATGTGCCCTTGCCACGGTTCCCAGTACAACGCCGAAGGTAAAGTGGTGCGTGGCCCGGCTCCCCTCTCTTTGGCTTTGGCCCATACCACAGTTACCGACGATGACAAATTAGTGCTCAGCCCCTGGACGGAAACCGATTTCCGCACCGACGAAGATCCCTGGTGGGCTTAGGTTTAGCTTTGCTATCCGTTGAGTAAGCAACACTGTTGTAATTTTGTGTAATTGTCTGAGACTGGTCTTTTTCCCCTACTGTTTACCTAAACCTAATCCGTTCAACTTAACGATGAGAAACCCTGATACTTTGGGGCTGTGGACGAAAACCATGGTTGCTCTGCGCCGCTTCACGGTGTTGGCGATCGCCACAGTCAGCGTCTTTTTAATCACCGATGTCAGCCTCCCCCAGGCCGCCTCTGCCTATCCCTTTTGGGCCCAGGAAACTGCCCCTTTGACCCCCCGGGAAGCCACTGGTCGCATTGTTTGTGCTAACTGTCACCTCGCCCAAAAGGCGGCGGAAGTGGAAATTCCCCAAGCAGTTTTGCCCGACACCGTGTTTGAAGCGGTAGTGAAAATTCCCTACGACCTCGATAGTCAACAGGTGCTGGGGGATGGTTCCAAGGGTGGCTTGAACGTAGGGGCCGTATTGATGTTGCCCGAAGGATTTAAAATTGCGCCCCCCGATCGCCTGTCGGAGGAACTGAAAGAAAAAGTTGGTGGTACCTACTTCCAGCCCTATCGGGAAGATATGGAAAATGTGGTCATTGTTGGTCCTTTGCCCGGTGAGCAGTATCAGGAAATTGTTTTCCCCGTCTTGTCCCCCGACCCTGCCAAGGATAAAAGCATTAACTACGGTAAATTCGCTGTGCACCTCGGGGCTAACCGTGGTCGTGGCCAAATCTATCCCACCGGTTTGCTGAGCAATAACAATGCCTTTAAAGCGCCCAAAGCTGGCACCATCTCAGAAGTTAACGCCCTGGAAGCTGGTGGCTATCAACTGATTCTCACCACTGCTGATGGTACGGAAACCGTAGACATTCCTGCTGGTCCCGAATTGATCGTCAGTGCCGGTCAAACTGTCGAAGCAGGGGAATTTTTGACTAATAATCCCAATGTGGGCGGTTTTGGCCAGAAAGATACGGAAGTGGTGCTGCAAAATCCCACCCGCATTAAATTCCTGGTCCTCTTCTTGGCGGGAATTATGCTTTCCCAAATTCTGTTGGTGTTGAAGAAAAAACAAATTGAAAAAGTTCAAGCCGCTGAACTTAATTTCTAGTTCATTTCTCCACCGGATTATCCCACCATAGGGGCAGAGCCTAGGTTCTCCCCTGGGGGCCATCGAAGAATGCTCAGCTTGAGTTATGTCGTCGGTGGCCCCATTGATTTTTGCAGAACTACCCTAGCTCGATATGCTGGTAGGAATAGACAACTTTTAGATTTTGCTGACTCTATGCGTGTTTACGTTCTTTTATTCAACGCAGGTACGGATAATGAAGGCATCCACACCGTACAAATGGGGGGACGCAATAAGATTTTGATGTTCGCTTCCGAGGATGATGCCACCCGTTACGCCCTGCTTTTAGAGGCCCAGGATTTTCCGCCGCCCTCCATTGAAGCCATGGATTCCCGGGATATTGAAGAGTTTTGCCAAGAAGCTGGCTACGATTGCGAAGTTGTGGCGGAAGGTATGCTGGCCATTCCCCCGGAAAAAAATGTGGCGGAACCGGAATGGGACCCAGATGGGGTCTTGCAGGCAGCCCGGGAAGCCCAGAGCAATGACCAAGGCCAGGAGGAAGAAAAACCAGACACTGAATTTTCCGATGCGGAGCTGGAAAATATTCGCCGTCGCTTAGAAGGATTGTTGTAGAAAAACTGTGGTTATGCTTGTCCTGACTTTAACTAACCATGGTTTTAAAGCTTAGTCCTGGTTGGTTCACTAAATTTGGTTTGGTTGATTTTGTTTAATTTCTAATTTATTTTTTCTTTACCTAATAATCCTGCCCCCAATCCCCACCCATACCCCATGCCTAGTACGGAAAGCATAGAAGAACGCGGTCATTTATTAACAGAGCAGGCCAATCCCCAAAGCCAAAATTTGGACCAGTTGTCTAGCCTGGAGTTGGTAGATTTATTTAACCAACAGGATCAACTGACGGTAACGGCGATCGCCGCAGCGAGGGAAGATTTAGCGGCGGCCATTGAAATTATTAGTGGGGCTTTGGCTAAAAAGGGCCGTCTTTTCTACATTGGGGCCGGCACTAGTGGCCGCCTGGGGGTGTTGGATGCGGTGGAATGTCCCCCCACTTTTTGTACCCCGCCGGAGTTGGTGCAGGGTATTTTAGCCGGGGGAGCTAGTGCCCTACTCCGCAGTTCGGAAGGGTTGGAAGATATTGCGGAAGATGGAGCCCGGGCGATCGCCGACCATCGCATTACCCAATTGGACGTGGTGGTGGGCATTACGGCCGGGGGAACCACTCCCTATGTCCATGGAGCTTTGGATGCGGCCCGGGCCAGGGGGGCAAAAACAATTTTCATTGCCTGTGTGCCGGAAATCCAAGCCCCCAGGCCAGCGGATGTGAATATTCGATTGTTGACAGGGCCAGAAATTTTAGCTGGCTCCACCCGTTTGAAAGCGGGTACGGTGACTAAAATGGCGTTGAACATTCTTTCCACCGGTGCCATGGTCAAATTAGGCAAAGTTTACGGCAATCGCATGGTGGATGTGGCTGTAACCAACCGCAAACTAGAAGACCGGGCAGTGCGTATTTTGCAAGATTTAACTGATTTAAATCGGGAGCAAGCGGGCCAATTACTGAATGCCAGTGGCCAACGGGTTAAGTTAGCGTTGTTAATGCATTGGTCCGGACTCAGTCTGGAAGCCGCCGAAGCCCAACTGCTCAGCCATGGTGGTAATTTACGCCAGGCCATGGATGCCTTGCCCTAGCCCCCTAACCTTGCCCAGAGATAGTTCCACTCCCAACTCCCAACATTGCTTTACCCATGCCCACTACCCTAGACCAGTTTTTAACCCCCATTGTCTTCGTCATTTTTGCCCTGGCGATCGGTGTTTTAGTCTGGGGCTACCGGCGGGCCAAACCCTTCGGTAAGCTTGGCAAACTTGCTTGGCTACAGTCCGTGGTGCTGATGGCCCCTTGGCTGTTGTATTTTGTCCTTTTTAGCTTAGGGTTGTTCCTCAGTTTGCCCGCAGTATTAATTCTGCTTTTGGTATCGGCGGGAATTTACATCTATCTCGGTCGGCAAATGCGGGAGGCAGGGCAAGCGGAACTGTTGCGTCAAAAAGCGGCCCAACGATTGCAGAATTTGGCCAAGGAGCCAGATCAGGGCACAACTGTTGGCGAAGTCAATGCCACCACTAGCCTTGAAGAGGATGCTTCCCCCATTCCACCGGAAGATTTGGCAATTATTAAAGGGATTTTTAGCATTGATAGTTTTTTTGCCACGGAGACCATTGCCTACCAGGAGGGGGCAATTTTTAAGGGCAATTTACGGACGGAGGCGGAGGACGCCTTTGGCAAACTTTCGGCTAAACTCAAGGATTTGATGGGGGATAAATACCGTCTCTTTTTGGTGGAAGGTAGCGAAGACCGGCCGGTGGTAGTTATTCTCCCCAGCAGTAATGACCCCCAGCCCAGCACCCTGGCCCAGAAAAATTTGGCGGTGGTATTACTGGTGGCCACCATTGTCACTACGTTGGAGGCAAGTGCGGCCCTGTTGGGCTTTGACTTAGTAGACAATTGGCAACGGGTGGGGGAAACGGTTCCCCTGGCGATCGCCGTGGGCATTATTTTACTAGCCCATGAGCTAGGCCATCTCTGGCAGGCGAAAAAGTGGGATGTACGCCTCAGTTGGCCATTCTTTTTACCCAATTGGCAAATTGGTTCCTTTGGGGCCATTACTCGTTTTGAGTCCCTGTTACCTAGTCGTAATGCCCTATTCGACGTGGCGATCGCCGGGCCGGCGGTGGGGAGCTTAGTGTCCCTGTTATTCCTGATAGTGGGTTTAATACTTTCCAGGGAAGATAGCCTTTTTCAGTTGCCGGTGCAGTTTTTGCAGGGTTCATTGCTGGTGGGCACTGTGGCCAAAGTCATCCTCGGCGATGCCTTGACTAAGGACATTGTGGCCATTCATCCCCTAACGGTGCTCGGTTGGTTAGGTTTAGTCATTAATGGTTTGAATCTACTCCCGGCGGGCCAATTGGACGGTGGCCGCATTATTCAAGCTATCTACGGCCGCAAAGTAGCTCGGCGGACCACCATTGCCACGTTGATTATTTTGGGGGGCATCACCCTCTTTAACCCCGCTAATCCCATCCCCCTCTACTGGGCGATCGTGGTTTTATTTTTGCAACGGCAACTAGAACGGCCCAGTCTAAACGAGTTGACGGAGCCCGATGACACCAGGGCCGGCCTGGGACTGCTGGCTCTGCTATTGATGTTACTCACCCTGATTCCCTTTAGCCCCAACTGGGCCCTAAGGTTAGGTATTGGAGCGTGAACTACCCCGACTCGCTTGCGCTGAAGTCGAATCTTTCTACCCCAAGGAGTAGCTAGTCTTACATTCTGACAATAGACGGAATCCCCCGTTCCAGAGTTAACGGACTTAATTTCGTGAAAATTTCAACATCAATGCCCCATCGCTTAATGCCCGATCAGTGTTTGAGCAAACCCGCCTATCGTCTCTACCAAGCGGGGGTCTATGGTCGTTGGCTGGTGGTGGCGTTAATTTGGTGTACCCTTATCCCCTGGTCCCTCTGGCAATTCCGGGAAGACATTGTTCTATTACAGGACCATTTCACCTGGGTAGCAATTCGTTATGGTTTTGCTTTTCAGTTGGTGCCGGCCTTTACTTTGTTTGCTAGCATCGGTTTCACTGGGGCGGTGTTAATCCGGCAAAGCTGCCATCTTCTTTGGGGTCTATCCATTAAAGAAAGGAATAATCTCATCCGGGGCACCGCTAGAATTCGTAAAATTGGCCCCCGCCATCCCCTCTGGCGCTGGTTATTTCACTAAAGTTTGAGAAATGGCCGGGATTTTTACAGGATTGCTGAAAGAGCGCAGGGAGAACTGACAGAAGTGATGCAACTAAGTCTTAGTCGGACTCACCAGGCCCAGATTTATCGCCATGGGGAACTGTGCTACCCAGAGGAATGTTGTGGTCTCTTACTAGGACAGGTAGTTACCCAAACAAACGGCGCACCGCCCAGCGGATCTCTGCGAGATCGCCATTGGCAAGTGTTAGAAGTTCAACCGACGGAAAATTGCTGGGGAAAAGTGGAGGAATTTGGACAGGATCATAATCAAGGCAGCAAGTTACATTACTTTGCCATTGACCCTAAAGTTTTGCTCACTGCCCAAAAGGATTGTCGCTCTAAGGGTTTAAGCATTATTGGTATTTTCCATTCCCATCCCCATGGCCAGCCCATACCATCCGAATTTGACCGGGCGATTGCCTGGCCAGAGTATGTTTACCTCATTGCTGCCGGTAAGGATGGCAAGTTCAGCACCAGCAGAAGTTGGTACTTAAACGAAGCGGGAAATTTTCTGGAAGTGGACTCAACGTTGTTGCTGTAACCAAGTGGTAATTCCCGTCGCCAAAGCTTGCACCAATTGTTCCTGGGCTTGGGCGTTGGTAATCCACTCAAATTCCCGCGGGCTGATCATAAATCCCAATTCCAGTAGCACCGCTGGGGCGATGGTGGGACGAGTCAACGCTAAATTATTCCAATAAACCCCATGGGAGTTTCTACCCAAATTCTCCACTAAATAACGTTGTAAAAAGTTGGCTAAATCGGCGGCCTGGGCATTGTACCAAAACGTACTAATACCGTCGGTTTCATTGGGATTACCGCTATCGGGCAAAGCGTTGTAATGGATAGAAATGGCGATCGCCGGTTGCACTTGGTTAATTTGGGTTTGGCGATCTACCAGGGACACAAATTCATCTCCGGTGCGGGTCAGATGGACATTGGCTCCCTGGGCCCGGAGGCGATCGGCCAATTGTCGGGAAATCAACAAATTAATATCCTTTTCTGGATAGCCAGTGGGGCCCACTGCCCCCGCTTCACTGCCCCCGTGGCCTGGGTCGAGCAAAATTTTTACCCCCTGCAAGTTACCTGGTTGGGAAGAAATACGGGGGGGATGGCGTAGGGACAAAATTAACGTGGTGCCCTCATAACGGAGGTCGTAGCCCCACTGTTGATCGGTTTTAAAAGTAAAGTAGTAATCAATGCGGTCTGGGCTAATTTGTTGCCAAGTTAAATTCCGGATAATGAGGTCATTATCAATGCGAATAGTGTCAGTTTGGGCGGTGGTATTGTAAAGACTTAAAGTGAATCCTGTTTCAGTTTGATGTACTGTGACCGGCACCGGCAATTGCAGGGGGAAACGCATTTCTGTGCGATCGCCAAAAACCTGATAACCCACACTGCGAATGATAGAACGGGGCGCAGCTTGACTAGGTAGAGTGACAGTTTCATCCGCTTTAATCCAGCCGCCATAGTCTAAGCGCAACCAGTCCCCATCCCGGCCAGTAACACTGGCTTGACTCCCCTGGGGCAAAGGGGTCAACCGGGAATAATCAGTGCCAGGGCCTGTGCGGGCCACCCCTGCCTGACTGGTCACTGCAACTACCTGGGGGCGATCGCCGTTAAGTAAGGTAACGCTGCCAGGGCCAGGGGCAGAAAAAGTTTGTCCCCGCCATTGCAAATTAAATTGGGGTGTGCCCAACAAAGTCGGCAATTGTTCAGAAGTAAAGCTTTGACAGCCCTTATACTGATCCGCTGCCGTTACTTTGGGCTGGTTTTCTCCGTGCAAAATTGTGTTATTTGCCGGCAACTGCACTACATTGCCCTGGGGGGTGAGGAGAATGGTTTGCCCTGCCAAAGTTACTGTAGCCGTAGCATCGGTGGGGGCGATCGCCGTAAAGCAAATCGGTTCATCGGCGGGGCGACTGATGGACACCGCCGGGGTAAGGGAACCCGGTGCAAAACCACCTTGGGCCGGCAATGTGGGGCCAGTGCTAATGCGGGTAATAGTGCGCTCAATCCGTTGGGAGCCCGCCTGAAAGACAAATTGATTTTCCCCCACCTGGAGAGGAATCACAGGGGCAAAATTGCCTTGGGCACTGCGTTCAATCACCTGAGCATTCAGGGTAACCGTCACATCCGGGGCGGCGGAACCGATGAAAAAAATCGTCGGGCTACTGGTCTGGTGATTTTGGGGTGGATAAGCTAAAAATAAGGGCTGATTTTGGGCTAGAGCCGGCATGGCAACCACCGTCATTACACCAACACTCACTATTGCTCCCAACCAAGATTCCATCACCATTCTTAATAATCTCCTCGATGCGATAACTTTCTAGAAGTTGACCTGTTTGTCGACAACCATACCATCAAAGCATAGTAATATTTTATCGTTCCAGTGTTCATAAGAACAAGTGGTAATATTCGTCGACTATTATTCCCAAATTAATTTGCTACAGTGTCAGCTTTTCTAAAACTTCCTACAATTGAAATTTAAACCTTTCTTTTTTAGCAATGGTAGTCACGGCCAATCCCATTCCCTTAATACAACAGCCGGATTTATTGGAGCAAAGACTGCAACAAATTCCCCAGGAGCCCGGGGTTTACTTCATGGGCGATCGCCAGGGGGAAATTCTTTACATTGGTAAGGCAAAAAAATTGAGAACTAGGGTGAGATCCTATTTTCGGGACTCCCAACCCCACACTGCTCGCATTGCTTTGATGGTGCAACAGATAGCGGACATAGAATTTATTGTCACCGATACGGAAGCGGAAGCTTTAGCCTTAGAAGCAAATTTAATTAAACAACATCAACCCCATTTTAATGTCTTGCTCAAGGATGACAAAAAATACCCCTATGTTTGCATAACTTGGTCGGAAACCTATCCCCGTATTTTTATTACGAGAAAACGCCGTTTAAATCAAGCTAAGGATCGCTATTATGGCCCCTATGTGGATAGTTTCAGTTTACGGCAAACACTAAGATTAATACAGCGTATTTTTCCCCTGCGACAACGCCGCCAGCCTCTGTTTAAACATCGTCCCTGTTTAAATTATGACATTGGTCGCTGTCCTGGAGTGTGCCAAGAATTAATTACCCCAGAAGAATACCGCCAAACGTTGCAGAAAGTAGCCATGGTTTTCCAGGGTCGTACCCAAGAGCTACACCAACTATTGACAGAACAAATGGAAAAAGCCGCGACGGATTTAAAATTTGAACAAGCGGCCACCATTCGAGATCAAATTAATTCTTTGAGTAAACTCAACGCCGATCAAAAAGTTTCCCTACCCCAGGACACCATTTCCAGAGATGCGATCGCCGTGGCCAGTGACGGACAAATTAGCGCCATTCAGCTATTTCAAATCCGAGCGGGGAGATTGGTGGGAAGGCTGGGGTTTTTCGCTGACGGAGTAGAGTCAGAACAAGAAAAAGGGGAAGTATTACAACGGGTGTTGGAACAGCATTATCAACAGGTGGATGCGGTGGAAATTCCCAGTGAAATTATTCTGCCCTGTGCTTTGCCTGAAGGGGAATTGCTCAACGATTGGTTAACCAGCCAAAGGGGAAGAAAAGTAACTTTTAACCTGCCCCAAAGACAAACCAAAGCTGAACTACTAGAAATGGTAGAACGCAATGCCCAATACGAGTTGGAAAGGCTACAAAAACAGACTGCTAAGAACGTTACAGCCTTAGAAGATTTAGCGGAAATTTTAGATTTAGAAACTTTGCCAAAACGTATCGAAGGCTATGACATATCCCATATTCAAGGTTCTAACGCTGTGGCTTCCCAAGTCGTATTCATTGATGGAGTGCCAGCCCAACAATATTATCGCCATTATAAAATCAAAAATCCATCCATTAAAGTTGGCCACTCCGACGATTTTGCCAGTTTAGCGGAAGTAATTAGCCGTCGTTTCCGTCCGTCTGGAAAAAGTCAACATAGTAACCAAGATTGGCCAGATTTAATTATGATTGATGGTGGCAAAGGACAGCTATCTGCAGTGGTTAAAGTGCTAACGGAAATGGATTTACTGGATAAATTTACCGTGGTTAGTTTAGCTAAACAAAGGGAAGAAATTTTTCTACCGGGGGAATCTCAACCGTTGCTCACCCATGCGGAGCAGCCTGGAGTGCAATTATTGCGTCGTTTGCGGGATGAAGCTCACCGCTTTGCTGTCAGTTTCCACCGTCAACAAAGACTTAGTAAAAGTCGGCGATCGCGCCTGGATGAAATCTCCGGTTTAGGTTTTAGTCGCCAAAAACAACTGTTAGCCCATTTCCGTTCTTTGGACTATATTCGGGAGGCCAGCGTCAAACAATTACAGGAAGTACCGGGAATTGGCCCCCAATTAGCCCAGGCGATTTATGATTACTTTCATCCCACAAGTGAACAAACTGTTATTTCCACAGCGGAGTCTTTATGAGTCTTAGTTGTGAACAGCAATGCGGATGGGTTGACAATATGTCTTACTACCAACATTTTCAGAAAATTTGTTGCCCATGAGAGTAAATTACCGTATATTTTTTACCAAAGCAGTAGGAATATTAGGACTTTCAGGATTGACCATAATGGTTTGTGAACGGGGACTAATAACCAAATCCATATCTTCCAAGGGCACAGCCCCCAGCAACACTGCATCCCCCAAGACTAAGGCCCCAGTAAAACAGTTGCGATTGCCAAACCTCACTTGAATTGGCCCCACATAATCAACTAATCTTTTTTTGCTATCTGCGGTGGTGACTTCCCGCTGTTCCAGCTTTTCTAATTTGAGTTGAATGACAACATGCTCAGGAATGCAAAGGGTGATCGCTCCTGTATCAACTAAGGCGTTGACCTTCATTGGTTGTAGCGTTTTTTCTTTGGGATTAATAAGCTCAATATTGGCATAAACTAAACCCATTTTATTGACCTCAAGGAAAATTATAATTTGCTGGCTATGATCGCATAACTATAACCGTTTTCAGGCGAACTAATTATTATTTTAATCTTCCTGATCGAAGAATACTAATCACCAACCAAAAACCAATTACCGTAGCGGCCACAAACAGAACATTGGCAATTAAAGTTAGCTGTTGATCATTGCCGGTGGAAAGGATTGCCGCCCCCATAATTAGGGAACCCAGCACAATACTAAAAGATAAACGATTCGCTGATTTATCGATGGTGCGTCGTAGGGGTTCCAGACCCTCAATGCGGACATTCCATTGCAACGTTTCCGTTGTTAGGCGATCGAGCAATACATCCATTTGCCTAGGGGTTTTAAGGGAAACTGCTTTGAGGTCTAAGACTGTTCTTAAGGCTGTTTGCAAAGGGTTAGTGCCAAACAATTGCCGACGAAAAAGATCAGTAATCAGGGGATTAATTTCGGTAAATAAATTTAATTCGGGATTAAATTGGCGTCCGGCCCCTTCGAGGTTGGCTAAACATTTGGCGTATAGTCCCAAACAAGCGGGAACTTTCAGTTTATTTACCCTGGCAATGCGAAGAAATTCATACACTACTTCACTGAAGTTAAATTCCGACAAGCTTAGGTCATAATATTTCCGCAACATGCGTTCATAATCTACCTCTAACCGCTGGAAGTTAACGTGGCCCACCGATTCCGACAGCTCCACCGTTAACTGGGCACAACGTTTGGCATCCAAATCAACGATCGCCAATAGCATTTCCGTTAATAACTGCCTGGTGCGGGGATCAAGGCGACCCACCATGCCGCAATCAATTAGAGCTAAACGACCATCTTCTAAGTAAAAAATGTTGCCGGGGTGGGGATCGGCGTGGAAAAAGCCATCGACATAAAGTTGCTGGAAAAAGGCCCGGAATAACAGGGTGGTAATTTCCTTTTTGCGTTCGGTAATATTTTTCTCGCTAGGGGGCTGACTTAAATCCGCCGTTAAAATTGGCACTCCATCAAGCCATTCCAACACGAGAAATTTCTCGTTAGTTAATTTCCAATAAACTTTCGGAATTACTAATTGATTGGGATCAAACCAGGTAGTTTTAGCTAGGTTAGACCGTAGGGTATTGGTATAAATCGCTTCGGTATCAAAATTTAACTCGGCTTTAACCGTTTGGGTAAACTCATCCGCTAGTTTGACAATGTCGTAATTCTGGCCAAATTCTGTCCGGGAAATCAACTCAGCTACATCTTTAATCAGTAAACTATCCTGCTCCACGACGGCATCAATGCCGGGACGTTTAACTTTAATGGCAACGGTTTCCCCACTCTGCAACACCGCTCGATGGATCTGACCAATGGAACCCGCGGCGATGGGTTCAGGCTCAATTTCTTGAAATGTTTCCCCCAGCGGTTGGGGAAATTCTCGCTGCAATAAATCATCGATCGCCGACCAAGGTAAGGGGGGAACGTTGGATTGTAGGGCAGTGAGGGCGTTGATGTAGCGGGGAGGTAAAAGGTCGGGGCGGGTGCTGAGCAGTTGCCCTAATTTGACGTAGAACGGCCCCAACTCGACGAGGATTTTGGTGAGAACTTCCGGTGTCGGAATTTGTGGTTCCCCCACTTTCCCCATGGTTAAGAGGCCGTTCATGTAGTCCCAGCCGTTGCTGAGCAGTACTTTAATGATCTCGCCACGGCGATCGCCGGCTTGAGGTAAGGCAAACATTAAGTGTCAATAAGAATTGGTCAATGGCGCACTGCTGCTTGGTAAGACCAGTGTAGGAGAGTTAGTCCCAGTGCCAATTTAACTAATTCTAGCCCCCAATAGAGCCAGTGCAAGGGCATCATCGCCGCAGGCATTTCCCCGGTGCTGGTGAAACTCGCCATATCAAAGCCTAAATCCGTGATGGCTGGGGTCAAAATGTAGGTATAAACAATGGCGATCGCCAACAGAATAATGGCGAAAATTCGACTAAATCGTTGTCCTGGAGCAGAGAAAAAGCCCTGTTGATGGAGTAAAAAACAGCCAGACGCCACTAGACCCGCAAATAAGAGTTCTAGGTGATTAAAAACGGAAAATAGTAAATGGCCAGCACTGATAAAACCCGGTTCGGCCATCATACCAGCGGCGGAAAGGCTGGGCACCACCAGTAAATCCATCACCAAGCTACCGGCGAGCCACATGGCCAAACTGCCCATCACGAGCAGTGGCCAATCCACCATGGCAATGGTTAATTTAGCGGTACGGTTCATAGATCACCTCACTCTGGTTAACAGAGTTGTATTTAAAGTTAAACAAAATTGAATCAAGCTGGAATAATGGGGCAAAAATTACCCAAGAAATAATTGCAGATATTTTTATTATTGGCAGGGGATTTAGTTCCGAGGAAAAAATTGAGATGGATCTTTACAGAATGGGCATAAATTGGAGCTTTTCGTAATCTTTGTTTACGTTGGCTTGAGTAAAAATTCAGCGATTCTTTATCCAATAACTCGCCAGCAGGCCATACTCCCGACTCTGGGCAGAAGCAAAATTTAACCAACCTTCTCCCTCCTTCCCGACCCGATTGATGGGGACAATTTCCACGCCGCTGTTGCTGTAGGCCAAACCCTGAAAAGTGTGGACCAAATCCTTTGACCACCGATCGCCATGAATGGTTAACCCTTGCTCCTGCAACCATCCCCTTAAATGCTGGAGAGTAATACCCGGTAACTGTTGCCCGGTTAAAGGGGGCGTAAAAAATTCGCCGTCCCGCCAACCCCAGAGATTCCCCGTGGACGTCTCCAACCAATGGCCGTTAGCATCGGTCAAAATGGCTTCCTGAGCGTTATTTTCCTGGGCAATACGTTGGGCTAACCAAGGAGCGAAATAATTGCCCGTTTTCAATTCCGCTAGGGAACGTTGGTAACGACCGGGGGCCATCAGCCAAGCATTAATGCCTAATTGTTGTCGTTGTTCCAAATCTTCCGCCAGTGCCCGCCCTGTTATTAATATCTGTCCCGAAGGAAAACAGGTTAGACGTAGGATTGGATACCGTTGGCTCAAATGCCGAGCCGCTTGATCCACCGGCCCCCAGTCTGGTGCAGGCCATTGCAGACTAACTAAACTTCGTCGCAGGCGATCGCCATGATCAACCCAGTGGGTAAAGGGATGGTCAAGACATTGCTGGTAAACCCTCAGAGTGGTGAATACAGTGGCCCCGTACAGTAAGCCAGGCTCATTAATCGGTAATTCGATTACATCCTGCTCAAACCATTGACCGTCCCACCAGTACAACATTAGAACATCACCATGCCGCCATCCACATTAAAGGTTTGCCCGGTAATGTAGGCCGCCGCTGGGTCCGTGGCCAAAAAACGAATAGTGCCGGCCACTTCCTGCGGTTGACCATAGCGAGCCAGGGGAATAAATTGCAAAATTGGCTCTGCATCAAGATTTTCAGTCATATCCGTGGCAATGAAACCGGGAGCCACCGCATTGACGGTCACCCCCCGACTAGCCAGCTCTTTGGCAACGGTTTTGGTGAAGCCAATTACCCCTGCTTTGGCGGCGCTGTAGTTAGCTTGCCCGGGATTACCCATCATGCCCGCCACGGAGGTGATGTTAATAATGCGCCCACTTTTTTGTTTGAGCATTAACTTAGACACTGCTTTGGTGCAAAGAAAGACTCCGGTTAAATTCAGATCAATGACCGCCTGCCAATCTTCCAGCTTCATTCTTAACAGCAACGTATCCCTGGTGATGCCTGCATTGTTCACCAACACATCGATGCGACCAAATTTGTCCAGCGTGGTTTTAATCAACTTATCCACGTCCTCACTGTTAGCCACATTGGCCTGTACGGCGATCGCCTCTCCCCCGTTGGCTATAATTTCCGCTACCACAGCATCGGCGGCAGTACTGGATTGGGCGTAGTTCACCACCACCTTCATCCCCGTGGCGGCCAGGGCCAAAGCCGTTGCCTTACCAATACCCCGGGATGCCCCAGTTACCAATGCCACCTGTGTCGTTAATGCTGTCATAAACTGTTCTCCTATGGAGGCGCAATCGATGGCCAATCAGCCATTACGCCATAATTTCACAATGCAAACCGAGTCTCATTTTAAGGGTTTGGCGCATCCATGGAGGAACTTCCCTGGGAGCCCAGGGAGCTTTGGGTTACCCTAAAAAATAATTAACCAATGACATTTCCTGATCGAAGTTCCGCAAATTTCCCCCACCCTATGCTTTATCGACGTTTTGGCCGCACTGCATTGTCCATGCCGGTTTTTTCCTGTGGAGGCATGCGCTATCAGTTCCAATGGCAGGATGCGCCCTTCGCTCAGGTTCCGCAGGATAACCAGCACAATTTGCAAGCCACCATTGAGCGTTCCCTGGAGTTGGGCATTAACCACATTGAAACTGCTAGGGGTTATGGCACTTCGGAAATGCAGTTGGGAAAAATTTTGCCCCAATTACCCAGGGAAAAATTGATTGTGCAGACAAAGGTTAGCCCTAAGGATGACCCTAAGGACTTTCGCCGGGAGTTTGATAAATCTTTGGGTTACTTAAATCTGGAATACGTCGATTTGTTGGGCATCCACGGCATTAACAATCGGGAAACCCTGGAGCAAAGTTTACGTCCTGGCGGTTGTTTAGCTGTTTGTCGGCAATTACAACGGGAAGGCCTAGTAAAGTTTGTTGGTTTTTCCACCCATGGCCCCACCGCAATCATTACCGAAGCGATTAATTCCGGGGAATTTGATTACGTCAACCTCCACTGGTACTACATTTTTCAAGACAATTGGCCGGCGATCGCCGCCGCCACGGCCCAGGATATGGGGGTCTTTATTATTAGCCCATCCGATAAGGGAGGACAACTTTATAACCCGCCCCAAAAGCTGGTGAATTTATGCCAACCCCTCAGCCCGATGGTATTTAACAATCTGTTTTGCCTATCCCATTCCCAAGTCCACACCCTCAGTATTGGTGCATCCCGGCCAACGGATTTTGATGAGCATATAAAAACCCTGCCCTATCTAGCATCGGAGCAGGAGACTGAAAAAGTTTTACAACCGATTTTGGCGAACCTCCATAGGGCCATGGTGGAAGCTTTAGGGGAAGATTGGGTCAATGGTTGGCGCATCGGTTTACCCAGCCCGGAAAATACCCCTGGGGAAATTAACATTCCCAAAATTCTCTGGCTTTATAATCTTTGCCAAAGCTTTGACTTGGTGGAATACAGCAAAATGCGCTACAACCTGTTGGGCAACGGCGGCCATTGGTTCCCTGGTCAACCGGCCAGCAACTTTGATGAGCAAAAACTCTGGCAATGTTTAGCCCACAGTCCCCACCGACAGAGGGTGTTAGAAATTTTGCAGGAAACGGATCGAATGCTTAAAGGGGAAACGGTGCAAAGATTGTCCCGTCAGGAGGTGGCCAAAACTAGTTAATTATTCTGGGAAGAATTGCTAATGTTTTGCTGTGCTGGCCAGACAAAGTACGGCGATCGCCATGGCTTCCAGTTCGATTTGATGAGGTTGACCCATTTTTGCCCTGCTACCCAACGACCACCATGAATACCCCTTCCCCGCCCCGTGAGTCCCCCCCACGTTTGCCCAGTTGGTTAAAACGCCCCATTGGTAGAGCTAGTGAGTTGTCCACAGTTCAACAAATTATTAAACAGCGTCAAATTCACACCATTTGCGAAGAAGGTCGTTGTCCTAATCGGGGGGAATGTTACGCCAACCAAACAGCTACTTTTTTATTAATGGGTCAAATTTGTACCAGAGCCTGCGGTTTTTGTCAGGTGGAAAAGGGCCAAGCTCCCATGACATTGGATCAGGATGAACCGAAAAAAGTAGCAGAAGCGGTGCAATTATTGGGGCTTAAATATGTGGTATTAACTTCCGTCGCTAGGGATGATTTGGCCGATGGTGGCGCTGGTTGGTTTGTGCACGTGATGGAGCGCATTCGTAAGGAAAATTTTGCTACCGACATAGAAGTTTTAACGCCGGATTTTTGGGGTGGTATTGGTCGAGAAATCAGCCAAAAAGAGCGGGTGTTGACGGTGGCCAAGGCTAAACCTATTTGCTATAACCATAACTTAGAAACAGTGGCTAGATTGCAGGGCAAAGTACGACGGGGAGCAAAATATCAACGTTCTCTGAATGTGTTGCGCTGGGTGAAAGAATTTGATCCCAGCATTTTTACCAAGTCTGGGTTGATGTTGGGGCATGGAGAAACGGTGAATGAAATTGTCGAAACCCTCAAGGACTTGCGTTCCGTGGGTTGCGATCGCCTGACGTTAGGACAATATATGCAACCGTCTTTAGAGCATCTAACCGTGCAAAAATATTGGACTCCAGAGGAGTTTGAACAGTTGGGTCAAATTGCCAGGGAATTGGGCTTTAGCCATGTGCGATCGGGGCCCTTGGTGCGGAGTTCTTACCATGCTGGAGAAGATTGATAAAAACAAAAAAGCAATGATTTATCCCCAAGAATTACCAGGGAATTGCGAGGAAATAAAGGGTGAAAATTAATGTTGACTATGCCATTGCCCAATATGCCCAGGGTCTGTTTTTAATGGCCGATGACCGCCATGGGCTGGGTTGGTATTCCAGCGATCGCCATGCCTTAATTCCCTTAGACGATCAATTTCGTTATCCCAAATCTTTGCAACGGGTGCTCAATCAAAATCGTTTCCAAGTCAAAATTAATCAAGCTTTCACCGCTGTTTGTGAGGGATGTGCCGCCCGCCCTGAAACCTGGATTTCCCAAGAATTAATTGAGGTTTACCATACCTTTCACGTTGCCGGTTGGGCCCACAGCTTTGAAACTTGGTACGGCGATCGCCTAGCGGGGGGAATTTTGGGCATTGCTATCCGGGGGGCTTTCATTGGGGAATCGATGTTTTACAATGTCCCTGAAGCCTCTAAAGTTGCCATGGTTAAATTAGTGCAGCATTTGCGACAACGGGGCTATAAGTTATTCGATGCCCAGCTACAAAATCCCCACCTGGAAAGATTTGGAGCCTACGAAGTGGAAGAAAAAGATTATAAAAAGCAGTTAGAGAAAGCCCTCAGTTATCGTTGTCAGTTTACTTCCGAGCCTGATTTTTATGATTATGTAATTAATTTAACTGATTGACCTTTTCTTTTTCATAAAGAAAAAAATTATACTTTCTGTTTATGTCCAATTTAACACTAGTTCTAACCTGACGAATAAGGATTAATTGCTGAGATTTAAATCGATTACTTCTAGGTTTTATCCCTAGCAATTTTTCGTTCTGGACGATGGAGAAATTATTTCCATAACCAGTCAATTTCTAAAATAAAGTTCAGTAAAATGTTCTCCCCTAATAATTGATTTGATTTGACTAAAATCTCTTTGGGTTGATTACTGCGATAAACCTCTACCTGTTGATTCTGGGGATCAATTAACCATCCTAGGCGTAATCCAGAAGCCAAATACTCTTCCATTTTCGTTTGGGTTGCAGTTAAGGTTTCACTAGGAGAAAGCAGTTCCAACACAAAATCTGGGCAAATGGGTGGAAATTTTGCTCTTTCTTCGGTAGATAAATCTAGCCAATGTTCTTTTTTGATCCAAGCTATATCAGGCGATCGTCGTCCTCCTTGGGGAAGCTGAAAACAAGTGGAAGAGTCAAAGACAAAACCCAATTTATGTTTTCGGTTCCAGATAATAAAATCAGCTATTAATTCTGCATTCTTGCGGCCAATCTCGCCACCAGTGGGAGACATAATTAGCAATTCTCCTTGGGCATTTTCTTCAATGATCAATTCGGGATTTTGTTGGCAAATTTGGAAAAATTTATCTGAATCAATGGCGATCGCTGGCTGTAGCTTAAGGGTGGTTGTCATATTCTCTCCTGAGCAAAAAGGTGACGATGATGATTGTTCCAGCTCCTCTTTTAAAAGTATATTGGCAATATTTCTTTCAGTTTGTCTCCTAAATCGACCTAGTAAGGCGATTGCAGTTCTGGAGGAATTTTCTCTAGTTTTTCCCAGGCATGGGGTACCAAGGGGGCTTTTAAAGTATTCTCTGACTGGCGTGTCTTTACCTCAAATGTAGCTTCCATTTTTTGAGGCATAGTTTCCTGACATCCCAGTTAAACTCTAGCCCATTGTCAGCAAACCACTTCTCCGAAAATGGTGAAAAATCAAAAATGTCCGTTACCATGCCCATAGGGTTTGTCCCTCACCTGGGCTAATGGCTTAGGAATTATGAATTTTTTGCATTAGTGGGATTTTTACCATGACCGCCGATCAACTGTTGATGTTAGTTGTCCTCCTCGTCCCCGGTATTTTGCTATCGGCCCTAGTGATGGGTAGTTTTGCTAAAGGGGGTTAACCAAACACAAAAAAGTTACCGGGGTGGAAATTGATCCCGGTAAATCTAGCTAGGCTAATTGGGACAACCTAACAAACATCAAACCTAAACCAGGCCGTCTTTGCTCGCCATGGTCAACATTAAATCAATGACTCGACAGGAATAGCCCCATTCGTTGTCGTACCAAGAAACCACTTTAAAAAAGTTGCTGTTCAAGCCAATGCCGGCCCCGGCGTCGAAAATACTGGAACGGGGATCGGTGCGAAAATCCATGGACACCACATCATCTTCTGTGTAACCCAAAATGCCCTTGAGTTCCCCCTCGGAAGCGGTTTTCATGGCGGCACAAATTTCCTCGTAACTGGTGGCTTTTGCCGTTTTAAAGGTTAGATCCACCACCGATACGTTGGGGGTCGGTACCCGAAAGGCCATGCCGGTCAATTTACCCTTTAGCTGTGGTAGTACCAAAGCCGCTGCCTTGGCCGCTCCAGTGGATGAGGGAATAATATTTTGGGCGGCTCCTCTACCCCCCCGGAAATCCTTTTTGCTCGGGCCATCGACGGTGGGTTGGGTGGCGGTCATGGCGTGGACTGTGGTCATCAATCCTTCCACAATGCCGAAATTGTCGTCTAATACTTTGGCGATCGGGGCCAGGCAATTGGTGGTGCAACTGGCATTGGAAACAATCTTGTCGGTGTCAGCGTTGTAGTCGAGATGATTTACCCCCACCACAAAGGTAGGAATTTTTTCAGGATCCTTACTAGGCGCGGAAATAACCACCCGTTTAGCGCCGGCTTTGAGATGATTTTCAGCGGTGACATAGGTAGTAAATAGCCCCGTAGACTCCACTACATAATCTGCCCCTAGCTCTCCCCAAGGTAATTGGGCGGGGTCCCGCTGGGAAAAACAAGGAATAAATTGGTCGTCAATGACAATGCCATCTTCTTTGGCCACTACAGTGCCACCGTAGGAACCATGGGTGGAATCGTATTTAAACAGATAGGCTAAGTTGGAGGCTGGTACAAGGTCGTTGATGCCCACTAGGGTAACTTGGGGGTTGGCCATGGCGATGCGGGCCACAAGACGGCCAATGCGGCCAAAGCCGTTGATGCCGATTTTTAACATTAAAAAAACTCCTGGGGAATAAATAGCAAAAAGATGACCCGGTCACACCAGGACATCCGACTTGCCCTAACGTTAACCCAGCTCTTCGGCAGGGAGATTAGCAAGAATGCGAAAAAATGCTTAAATCTTTGCTTGGCGATCGCCGTGGTTGCCCGGGGAATAATTGGCAACAATGGTCGGATTTGGGCACAATGGGTAAATAGGACCGAATAAGGCCGGGCAAAAAAATTCTGACCACTGGGTTATGGGCTGGTCTATGTCCAGATTCTTTGACTGTTCTTAATTTTTTTCGAGACTGCAGAGCCTTGCCCGCCGATGGATTGCCACTGTAAATCGTTAGGTTTTTGACTGAATATTTTGCCATGAACACCTCTTTGGCCTCCCCGAAAGCATTAGCTAGTTACACTACTCGCACCTACGATCGGGCCCAAAGGGCTTTCCAGTGTTGTCCCTTTTATCTGGACTTGTTTCGAGCCATGGCCCAGGCCAGTGTGCCCCTACCCACGATCGCCGGAGCCGGGGGAGTTAAGCAAGGTTTTTGTGGGCAAGTGTTGACGGAAAATCGAGTGGAGCGGGAGTTGATGTGGCTCATTCAGGTGGGGCTATTGCGACGGGAGGTGGACGGCCAGGGTATTACCGACAGTTTTCGTCTCACACCGTTGGCTAAGCAAATCTTGGATCAATATCCTGGAGAGCAAAGGCAATTTCCTGCCCCTTCCCCGTGGAATCGTTTACAAAATCAGCTAGCCCGCTGGCTCACCCCCCTGGCCACCTTATTGGGTCGTGGGTAGTTTAAGTTCGTTCATATTTATCTTGAGGCAAAATTAAACAGGCAAAGAGCATTGCCCCAACTTACCCGTTGCTAATGGCAATGGCGATCGGGTGGGGAGAAGATCTGGAGCTTTAAAATTGGGGAACAGAGTCGTCCTCCGGGGTCGGTTCCTTGAGCCATTGGTCAATATCCATACCCACTTGGATAGTTAAATCCGATCCTAGGTCGCCAACGGAGGAAGCTTCCACTACGCCGCCCCCCAGAGTTTGCCGTAGATAATGGGCACCATCCAAGTCCCCCCTCTGAACCAAAATTTTCGTCTCTGCTAATAGTTCCGGCGATTCCGATGTTTCATAGAAATTGCGGAAGTCCTTGGCAAGTAAATATTCCTTCATCCGTTCCAAGGCCTGGGGATCGTCAGTGGCATTTTGTAGCGCAATGCGTAAACTTTCTGGCGATCGCCCGGGGGTCTCAGCCCAGGTGGGGACTTCTTCAATCACATCAAAGTAGTTCCTGAGCACCTGCCGTTTGCCGGCATCAGACATCACCCAATAACTACGGCCATCAAATTCCGTGGGCTGGCTAAACCGCCCTGGTAACATCACCATTTGTACTTCCTGGCGATCAAGTTGACGCCCAAAATTGACCAGGGCCAAAATTTCCTCCATGGTCAAATTGGTGTCCACAGTTTTTTGCATAATGCCGATCGCCTTAGGAATGCGGGTAATCATGCTGGGGTGGCTAAGGCGATTTTGTAGGGCTTTGAGCAGGGTTTCTTGGCGTTGCACCCGGCCAATATCCCCATTGGCGTCGTAGCGGAAACGAACAAATTGCTCTGCCTGGGCACCATTTAAGGTTTGCAGTCCAGCGGGCAAATCAATTAATAACTGCTGGGTTTTATCTTCGTAAAACATGGGGCGGGGCACAAACACTTCCACTCCCCCCACTAAATCCACCAATTCCTGTAACGCGTCGGTGGTGACCCGGACATAACGGTCAATGGGCACTTCCCCCAAGTTGCGATTAATCACCCTCGCTGCCAACTGGGGGCCGCCATAGGCATTGGCATCATTGATTTTCGTATAGCCCACATCGGGGATGAAAACCCTAGTATCCCGAGGAATGGAGAGTAATTTCAAGCTATTTTCCCTGGGATCGAACCGCACCAATAACATGGTGTCACTGCGCCCACCAAACTCATCCACATTGGGTTCAGTTTCCGTCGGCTCCACCCGGTCAATGCCCATAACTAAAATATTGACGGGACGACTGATGTGGTAAGGAAATAGATCTCCCTGACCCGCTTCCACTCCGGTGGATTGACCCGGTATAACCTGTTGCACCAATCCTCTTGGTCCAGGAGTAAAAAAGCCGATACCCACTCCGGCGATCGCCGCTACGGTGGCGGTTAAGGTGACCAAACTCCCCCAAACTAAACCCTTACCTAGGGGGGGAAGGGCCCTTTTGGATCGCGGGACGCCCTGGTCAGATTCAGGGGCAGTATGGGGTCGGTAATGGGAGCGAACTTTGACGGTGCTGGAGGACTGCAACGGAGCAGACTCGGTACTATTCGCCATACAACCTCAACACCACACTGATTTTGGTAAACAAGCGGAAACTTAACCTATACAGATAACACCAAAGAGTCGATTGTTCCACCGATCTGTGCCGGATGGCAACGACCCCAGGACAGATTATTGAGTATTTTTGCTTAACGTAACAGTGGGGAAAGTTACCGTTTTTACCCATTCCTCCCCACTGGCGATCGCCTTGGTGCCCTGGTTTGACCTGGAGCCGGAGCATAGGGGCTAATCGAAACATTGTCACAAAAATTTGTGTTTTTTCACCGAAAAAGCAGTATAATGCCTTCGCTTGATAAAACCCTTTATAAAAAACAATTCCATGACCAAATCTGCTGTTCTTGCCAAACCCGCTGGCGATCGCCAAAAACAGGTTTACGAAACTCCCCAACAGGTGCAATACCTATATCTAGAAGCAGAGATAGACGTACTTCTGCGCCAACTCCAGACCTGCGGCCAAAAGGACAAATAGGGTCAATAGGGCCGGCAACGGGGGCAGATCAACGCAGACGGGAAGATTGCACCAACAAAGCGATGCCCGCAATCAACCCCAGTAAATTGGGAAACCAAGCAGCGGTGAAGGGATCCAGGGCGCCCCAAATGCCCATGGACTCGCTCAAAAAAGAAAGTAGGTAATAGAAGAAAATTAAGCCCACACAGATCCCAAAGCTAGTGGCTTTGTTGGTATTCTGCGGCCGTACTCCGATCGCCGCCCCGATGAGGCCAAACACAAAACAGACAAAGGGCAGGGCATACTTCTTCTGGATGCGGACTTCTAGTTTACGTACCTTTTTGTCGTCCCCACTTAACCGCAGTACTTCCAGATAGCGGCGGGATTGGGCAATGGTCATTTCACCATCCTTCCGTTCCTGGCTAGCTAAATCCAAGGGTGCCCGGGGCAACGCCAATTGTTGATGACGAAAGCGGACAATATTCCGGTAAGAACCGTCGGGGGCAATGAGGTACACCGTGCCATCGTAGAAATCCCAAGTATTTTCAGAAATATTCCAACTGGCCCTTTCCGCTGTGAGCACTTGGTTAACCCCGCTCTGGGTACGGTCAAGAATGGTCAGCCCCTTCATTTCGCTGCCGTTGAATTCTTCGGCGTAGAATAGGCGCTTCAAAATATTTTTCTCGTTGCCGTCCGGTTGCCGCACTGGGCCGTATTCCGGATAAATAATATTTTGTTCTTGCCGGGGGGGGCGGTCTTGGTGTACAGCCCGGTCTAGGGTAGCTAACGCTTCATAACTGGCGGCCGGGGTAATACGGTCATTGAAAACAAAGGCAATGCCAGTTACCACCATGCCAAACAGGAGGGCCGGCACTACTAGACGGTAAATGCTCACCCCAATGCTACGGAGGGCAATCAGTTCGCTGTCGCTGGAAAGACGGCTATAGGCCATTAAACTAGCCAAAAGCATGGACATGGGAAAGGCCAGCACCACAAATTCCGGCATTTTTAAGAAGAGAATCTTCACCGCAATGTCCATGGGCAAGCCTGATTCCGTCACCCGTCGCACCAGGTCAAAAAGAGTCCCAATGGAAAGGGCCAGGGAGGTGAACATGCCCATGCCAAAAATGAACGGCAAGAACAGTTCCACAAACAGGTACCGGTCCATGACGGACAAACGGGGCCAACGGAATTGAAATCTACTTTGTTTGAAGGTGCCAACGGCCATAGTCGAGAAATAGTAGGAAAATAGGGCGGTGAAGCTAACTTAACTGCAATTTTTCGGATTAATGAGTTTAATGTAGGCAGTTCCGCCAATTAGAGTATTTTGGGCATTGTACCGGCAACAACCCATGGTCAATTGGTTATAGTCCATGGCAATGGTACCCCCACCGGACTTTTACCATACCAACAATCCTGAATTAATAATGGCGATCACGCTCCAGGTCAAAAATTGCCTTTTCCCAATACCAGTTTTCCGGGCGATCGGGATGTTTGGCCCGTAGGTTGCTCACCAACCTTTCCGCCACCTGGGCATTACCGGCAATGCGAATTAGATCCCGCCGCAACTTACCGGGCACCCTGACTGATGTTGGGCGGGAAGCTTGGATGGCTTGCTTGAAACCAGATGAATTACGGCGGCCCCTACCCCGGGCAATTTTCCGACCGGATCGGCGCCTAGCCCACCAGATCAAGGCCCACAACAGGGCGATCGCCAAAATTAGGGGCAACATTACCTTGCTCTCCCAGGATTAGTCCCTTCTGTTCTGTCTGAGCCTAACATTATCTTCCCATTGCTTTTTCATCACAGACTTGCCATGGGCGCAATACTCTGTTACATTTATTTACATAGACAACCCTCCCAGCTCGTAACTACATTCTTAACCATGAACAACGAAAACACTAAATTTGGATTCACCGCCTTCGCCGAAAACTGGAATGGTCGCTTGGCCATGATCGGTTTCTCCTCTGCCCTGATCCTCGAGCTCGTCTCTGGGCAAGGTGTACTTCACTTCTTCGGCATTCTGTAATTTTTCGATTTACCCTAACTTTTTTAGGTTTTCTCGCCTAGGGCATCTGTAGTAAAGTGCCCCGGCAACCTCCGTTAATCTCAAGACTTGATTGGGCTACTGTTTTAGCAGTAGTCTTTTTTTTCTTTTTGTAGCTGAAGTGAGCCTTTCTGCGGTGAGTATTCCCGAAAACCCCCTGTTATCCAACCTACCTTCCCCCTGTTTTGTGTTGGCAGAGGAATTGTTACAACAAAATTTGGCGATTTTCGAGCGGTTGCAGCAATCCGCCCCCATCGAGGTAATGTTAGCCCTGAAGGGTTTTGCCCTCTTTCCCTGTTTTCCTTGGTTGCGTTCGGGGTTGGGGGGGGCTTCGGCTAGTTCCCTCTGGGAGGCACGGCTGGCGGCGGAGGAATTTGGCAAAGAAGTGCATGTTTATGCGCCCACCTACCGCCCCGATGATCTGCCGGCCATTATCCCTTTGGCGAGCCACATCACCTTCAATTCCCTAGGACAATGGCACCGTTATGGGGAATTGTTGCGCAATACAACGGTAAAGGCAGGGTTACGCATTAATCCAGAATATTCCCCCGTGCAGACCGATCTTTATAATCCCTGTGTGCCCGGTTCCCGCCTGGGAGTACAAGCGGCAATGTTGGAGGGTAATTTGCCGCTAGGTATTACGGGCTTCCTCTCCCACAACCTTTGTGAAAGTGATCATTTGGCGTTGGCAAAAACCCTGGGGCAAATTGAAAAGTTATTTGGTCAGTATTTACCCCAAATTGAATGGTTAAACCTGGGTGGGGGTCATTTGCTGACGAGCCAGGGCTACGACGTGGACTACGCCATTGCAGTAATTCGGGAATTTCACCAACGCCATCCCCATCTGCGGTTGCTTATGGAGCCGGGATCGGCGATCGCCTGGCGGACAGGATTTTTAATTAGTACGGTGGAGGATCTGATCGAAACACCGGAATTTACCCATGCCATGCTGGATGTTTCCTTCACTGCCCATATGCCTGATTGTTTAGAAATGCCCTATCGGCCGGAGGTGCGGGGGGCCAGGGTACCGACAACCGGAGATCGAGTTTATCGCTTGGGGGGTTCTAGTTGCCTAGCGGGAGACTTTCTGGGGGACTACGCCTTTGACCAACCCCTACAAGTTGGCGATCGCCTGATTTTTGAAGATATGATGCACTACACCATGGTTAAAACCACCACTTTTAATGGGGTCCACCATCCCGCCATCGGTTGTCTGCGGCGATCGGGGGAATTTGAACTGTGGCGTACCTTTGGCTATGAAGATTATCGTAACCGCTTAGGTTAGACAATCATTGCTATTCGGAAAAAACGCCGAGGTAAAGGTATTTTTTCACAGTACTTGCCACTATGTCGCTTGGGGTGTAGACTTGGTACCTAATTTCAGTTTCGTATCCGAAATCATGGCCACCCAGTATTTTTCTGTAAAAGAGACCTCTGAAATCTTAAACTGCTCTGAGCAATATGTTCGTCAGCTACTCCGGTATGGCGAAATCAGCGGCGAGAGGATCAGCAGTCGGTGGATTGTAGCATCAGAGTCTGTTCAGAACTATAGTCTTAAGAAAGAAGATACAAGCTTAAAGATTCACGACCATGGTAGGCGTGCATTTAGCAAACCTGGCTTAAAAGCTTTGAGTTTTTTCTCTGGTTGTATGGGTTTGGACTTGGGATTAGAAAAGGAAGGTATACAGGTTTTACTTGCCTCTGAAATCGATGCAGCCGCCCGGAAAACCATTGAAATCAATCGACCAGATATAGCGCTAATTGGGGATATTCGGGATTACTCAGCCGCAGAAATTCGAGAGAAAGCAGGACTGAGTATAACTGATGAGATTGATGTAATAGTTGGCGGTCCACCATGCCAAGCCTTTAGCAGCGCGGGAAAGCGTCAAGGATTCAATGATGAGCGAGGCAACGTCTTTTTAACGTTCATCAATTTAATCATTGAACTTAAGCCCAGATTTGCAGTAATTGAAAATGTTCGAGGATTATTATCCGCCCCATTAAAACATAGACCTCATGAAATGAGAGGGAAAAATTTTCCACCATTATCTCAAGATGAACAAAGGGGGGGCGCATTACTTTTCATTACCCAAAGGCTAAAAGAAGCAGGGTATAGTGTCTCTTTTAACCTGTACAATGCTGCTAACTTTGGATCTCCGCAACGACGAGAGAGAGTTGTTATTGCTTGTAGTCGTGATGGAAAAAAACTGCCTTATCTCACACCCACCAATTCAGAGCAAGGTCTATATGGACTCCCAATATGGAAAAAATTGCGAGAGGCTTTAAAAGATCTTCCTAAAGATGGACATCATTTTGTTAAGTTTCCTGAAAAACGACTCAAGTATTACAGATTGCTGAAGGCCGGGCAATATTGGCGAGATTTACCGGAAGAGTTGCATCAAGAGGCATTAGGTAATTCTTATCATGCAGGAGGAGGAAAAACCGGTTTTTACCGTAGACTGGCTTGGGATAAACCCGCTCCGACATTAGTAACTCACCCAGCTATGCCTGCAACTGATTTAGCTCATCCGGAAGAGGACAGACCTCTAAGTATTGAAGAATATAAAAGAATTCAAGAATTTCCGGACGATTGGATGATTGCAGGTACCTTGCTTGATCAATATCGACAAGTTGGTAATGCTGTACCGTCCTCTCTGGGCAGGGCGATCGCCAGAATGTTGCTATCCTACTTGAGAGGTGAGTCCCCGGTTGCCTACCCAGATTTTCCGTATTCCCGTTACAACAAAACGGATGATGTTAGTTGGATGAAAGATATGGGCTATCTTGAAAATGCCTCAACAAAGCAACTATCTCTTAACTTAGTTTAATGAATCCGACAAATCCTTCCAAGGATTGTTCACCTCAATGGCTAATGCACCTGGATTACCGATTAGAACCTTTTGAACAAAGGTAACGAAGTTTTCTTCTGAAAAGCGATCCGTATTGTACTTGTCATTAAAATAAGACCATCGATGGGAACCTGTTTTAGAATCAACTCGATGCCATTTTTCGATAGGCTGATTAATTCTGACGCTTGAGGATGGGGCATTTTCCGTATTGCTGCGGTTCTTGACCTGCAAGAGAGAACCATCAACATTGCAAAAATCTACGTGCCGAATAGTTTCTCCCCAACAACAATGCCAACCATAATTAGAAAGTTGCTCAGCTAAAAATTCTTCCAGAAGTAATCCAAGAATGTTTTCAGCAGACATTGATAGCCGATGGGCATATTTGATTTGCTCAAGATGCTCTGTTGTCAGCCTTGTTAATTGAGTATTGATAATCGTATCGATGATCGGATCGGCAACTGTTCCCGGAGGATTGGAAACACGTTGAGATATTCTGTTGTTAAAACCGTCATTGTATTTTTTAAGCCAAACTTTTACTAGAGATTCTTGATCATGACCTTTTACCTTTTTTGAACTTGGAGAAAGTCCCGGGTTTCTGTAGCAGGCTGTGAGAATCGTTCTGTGTGCTTCAAGAAATGATTGATTTTGCTGAGAAAACACATCTTCAAAAACTTTTAAAAAGTCTTTTTCAGAACTTGATGTGGTAATAATGGTGTCGAAATTAACAGGCATTTAACTTTTCTCCTCTTTAGAATTAACCGCTCCGGGTTTACCCCAAATAACCGTTTCCTGTTGATAAATCACCATGCCTGGCTTACTGCCCTTGGGTTTGAAAACATATTTGGGTTGGGTATAGACCACGGGCACCTGTTCTTCCCCCCGGCCGCGGCTGTAATAGGCCGCCCAGTCCGCCGCTAATTGTAAATCTTGCTCGTCGGCGATCGCCCCTGGGGGTAATCGGAGTAACACATGGCTGCCGGCGATTTCCTGGGCATGGAACCAAAGGTCATACTCAGTAGCAACCCGAAAACTGAGGTAATCATTTTGGCGATTGTTGCGGCCAATCCAGAGGGGAAAACCAGAAGGGGTCAGGCCTTGGTGGGGCTCAAAGGTTTCCGCTTCCTTACGTCGGGGACGGCCATGGCTAAGGGTTAAATAGCCCTGCTCCACCAGTTCATCGCGAATTTCTGTTAACGTTTGCCAATCGGCCGGAGCATCAAATTCCGTCAACGCCTGCACACTGGTTTCCACCTGGGTGAGATAGGCCAATTCCTGATTAACTTCAGCCAGCAATGGAAGAATGGCCGCCTCTGCCCGGTTTAATTTTTGTTGTTGCTTATAAAGTCGTTGGGCATTTTGGATCAGGGTTTTATCCGGTTGTAGGGGAATGGTAACGGGAGCTTGGTCGTCAAAATCCGGCAGAGTAATGGCACTTAAACCCGGTTGCCCCTGGTGGAGATAGGCCATCAACAGATCAGCCTGCCGTTGATATTGCTGGGCATTGGCCGCCGCTGCTAACCTTTGTTGAAACGTCTGGGCCTTCTGTTGCAATTTACCAATCAAAGTTGCCAACTTTTGTTGAATTTGGTGCTGTAATTGCTGGAAATTTTCCCGTCCTAACTCCCTCCGGTAATATTCACTTACCATCTCATTAATGGCAAGCAAAGGGCGATCGCCTTTTTCCTGAGCTGGTTTAACTCCATGAACATCGCTACTTGCCGCCAAAACTGTGTAGCCCCGGGGCAACCTTTTGCCCACAAAATCTGCTTTTTCTAGTCGTTGTAACCAAATTTGCCAGGCAGAGAAAAGATTTTCCCATTGGTTGGGGGTTAAAGCTTGATTATTAATTTGGTCATCAATACCGGCCCAGGCAAGTAAACTTTTCACCACCATGGGACTGACCCCCCGGTAACTTTTGAGTAACTGCTTGCTCAATAAACCTGGAATTAATTGCACCCTTTCGCGCCAGTCGTCCAAACTTTCTGTTAACAAGGGAGGCGTAGCCAACAGGGGCGGTGGTGGTTGGTAGGGTTGCCCCGTTTGCACTGTCCTCACCCTGGATTGTTGGGCACTTACCTGGTGGGCGACGGTGATAATTTGCCGTTGGGCATCGGTCAAAATCAGGTTACTATACTTGCCCATGACCTCCAAAAAAAGATGGTACAGAGGTTCGTCTCCCGGCCGTTTGGCGATCGCCAAGTCAATGACCCGTTCCCAGGGCTGCAGAGGTGCTAGGGAAGTTAGGGCTAGTCCCTTCAACTGGTGACGCAGTTGGTCGCTCAAGGTAAACGTATCCGGTTCCTGGGGTGGGGGAACGTCTAAACAAAGCCTTGCTCCCTGGGGATGCCACGCTAGGGTTAACCAACCCCGTTTTTCTAAAGTTCGTAAAGCGAGGGATAAACCATGGCGATCGTGCTGGTAAACCTGTTCGATGCGAGCCGGTAACCAGTCATCTTGTAATTCAGCACAAATGGCCATTAGGGTGGTGTAATCAACAGCCTGCATAATGATTTCCTGCCCTGGTATCGAAAATTTGAACTGTTACAAACTATCCATGGGGTGGGAAAAGGTTTAATATCTAACCTCCGCCCCAACTGCCTAATCTCCCGTTTCTAGGGTGGCGCGGTAGTCTCCAGCGGCCATTAATCCTTCCTTGGCATCCTCCACGTCATCCAAGCGCACCTTAATCAACCAACCCTCTTCGCCGTAGGGATCCTGGTTCAGTAATTCCGGTTGTTGTTCGAGGACAGTATTTTTTTCGATTACAGTGCCCGTAACTGGGGAATAGAGATCCGATGCAGCCTTGACCGATTCCACCGCCCCCATGGATTGCTCAAATTCTACCTTATCCCCTTCTTCCGGCAATTCCACAAAGACAATATCGCCCAACTCATCCACGGCAAAGGCACTCAGGCCAACGGTGGCCGTTTCCCCATCAAAGCGGACATATTCGTGGGAATCCAAATAATAGAGATCGTCGGGATGTTCCAGTTCCATGGCAAAACCGCTAAAGGCAACAGCGTTGTTAGTTTACCAAAAATATGGCGAAGACAGAGGTTATCCCTGGGGCTAGGGGAGACTAAAAATCCCTTAACTATTGGCGGGGTAAATGCAATTTCGGATCCTGGGCCGCCCAACCAACGGGGGATTGGACCCTTACCTCGAAATGGAGATGGGATGGGGCAATATCTGGCCGGCCAGTGCTGCCGACGTAGCCAATGACCTTGCCAGCGGGGACTTTTTCCCCAGGGCCCACCGCAAAGCGACTGAGATGGGCATAGCGGGTTTGGCGGCCGTTGCCATGGTCAATGACCACTAGGAAACCATAGGCCCCTTCCTGGCTAACTAAAATTACCTCCCCAGCGGCGGCGGCCATAACGGGGGTATCCAGGGGAGCTAGCAAATCTACCCCACTGTGAAAAAAGGCATCTTCCCCGGCCCCTTGGTTTTGCCAGCCGTAATCTAGGCCAATCTGGGCGGGGGACTGGATGGGCCATTGGGCCAAACCTGTGTAATTATCCACCGCAGGGCTGGGCCGATTGCCCCAACTGATGCCGGGAATAAATGCCCGACCGGGCTTTTCTGTGCAACCGTTGATTTCAAATAAAATATCCGCCCGCAAGCCATAGGCCGCCGCCAGATCGCGCCAGGTGGCCCCCGCTGGCACGGTAACAAAACGACCGTTAAAAGGAGGAATTAAAATGGTTTGCCCTGGGGTGATAGAGCCGCTGGATAACTGACTGTTAACACTGATCAGGGTTTCCGCCACCAGTTGATATTTTTGAGCGATGCTATCGATGGTTTCCCCGGCTTTGACTACATGGGGAGTCATCCTCTTGGCGATCGGTTCGGGGCAAAGGTCAGTGAGGGGGGCAGTTTGGCCCTGGGTAAGGATGGGTGGAGTCGAAAATGACCCCAAGAGCAGAAAGGCCCCAACCATAGAGATTGTGGTCTTTGGCGATCGCCGTTGCCGTTTTGGTTGCACCTTCAAATTCAAAATATTGCTGACAAAATGTATGACTGACCAATTACTAATCAACGATAGCTAATATTCTGGGGGGCGTTGGTGAGGGGAAGCCAGAAATTTTTACGGCAAGGGAATGTACCCTGACAACGACCATCGGATGCCACTGAGGCTGATGGCCAGGGACGGGGACGGGTAAAAATCTGTTTTTTAATTGACACAACTACAGATCCGGTTGGCGATCGTGCCATGCTGTAGCCTGCTCATAGGCATAGCCCACCCGAAATAGCATTTCTTCCCCTAGGACATTGCCCACCAGTTGTAGGCCAATGGGTAAATTATTATCGTCAAAACCACAGGGCACACTCATGGCTGGTAACCCCGCCAAGTTCACCGGGATGGTCATCAAGTCGGAGAGATACATGCTGAGGGGGTCATCAGTTTTCTCTCCCGCTTTGAAGGCCGTGGTGGGGGCGGTGGGGCAAACCAACACGTCCACTTTGGTAAATGCCTGGTCAAAGTCCTGTTTAATTAGGGTTCTTACCTTTTGGGCCTTGAGGTAATAGGCGTCATAGTAACCAGCGGACAGGGCATAGGTACCGAGCATAATGCGCCGTTTAACTTCCGCCCCAAATCCCTTCGCCCTGGTGTGGGTGTACATATCCATTAAATTGTCCGCCTCCGTCCGGAGGCCATAGCGCACCGCATCGTAACGGGCTAGGTTAGCTGACGCTTCGGAAGGGGCGATCACATAGTAGGCCGCAATGCCGGAACGGAAACGGGGGCAGTTTATTTCTTCAATGCTGGCTCCCAATTCCTGCAGTTTGGCGATCGCCGCTTGCACTGCTTGGTTAACGCTGTCGTCCAGACCATCTCCAAAGGCATCCATAATTACCCCCACTTTCACTCCTTTGAGGTCGGGCTTAAGGGCTTGGGTGTAATCGGGAATGGGCACATCTAAACTGGTGGAATCCCTGCTGTCATGGCCGGCGATCGCCTGGAGCAGAATAGCCGCATCCTCCACCCGCCGGGCAAAGGGGCCAATTTGGTCCAAGGAAGAGGCATATGCCACCAAGCCAAAACGGGAGACTAAACCATAGGTCGGTTTCATGCCTACCACCCCACAGAGGGAGGCCGGTTGGCGAATGGATCCCCCCGTGTCGGAGCCCAAAGCAATCAAACATTCATCCGCTGCTACGGCCGCTGCCGATCCCCCGGAGGACCCCCCCGGCACCCTGGTCAAATCCCAAGGATTAGCGGTGACTTGATAGCCAGAATTTTCCGTGGAACTGCCCATGGCAAATTCGTCCAAATTGGTCTTCCCCACCATCACCGCCCCGGCCTTTTGCAACTTCTCCGTCACCGTGGACTCGTAGGGGGGCACAAAACCTTGCAAAATTTTGGAAGCACAGGTGGTGACAATGCCCTTGGTGCACAGATTATCCTTAATGCCAATGGGAATGCCCGCCAGTAGGCCAATGGGTTCCCCCGCCGCAATTTTGGCGTCTACTTGTTCCGCCTGGGCGATCGCCTGGGGTGCCGTCACCTGCAAAAAGCTTTTCAATCTGTCGTCCACCGCTTCAATCCGCGCCAAACTCGCCTGGGCAACGGCAACGGCGGAAATTTCTTGATCTATTAATTTTTGGTGCAGGGCACGAATAAGCGACATAGGGAAAGAGCCAGATTTACCTCCCCCAGTCTATCAGTAAGCCTGCCTAGCAAAAAAGGAAAGATGACTCAGACACCTTCCCTTCCACAACGAATGAAATCTTAAATTTAGATAATTCAGCAAAAGTTTAACGAGGGGTTCTCGGTCTTGCTTTATTAACTTTGAGATCCCGCCCCATCCATTCGGCTCCATCCAGAGCTTCAATGGCGGCCGCTTCTTCCGTTTCGGAAGACATTTCAACAAAACCGAAGCCCCGCATGCGACCAGTTTCCCGATCAGTGGGGAGTTGAACCCGCTTAACAGTGCCGTATTCGGAGAAGACAGTCAAAACGTCATCTTCGGTGGCTTGATAAGAAAGGTTCCCGACATAAATGGACATAAATTAGCTCCAAAACCAGAGAAAAGAAAGAGAGTGGGTTTCGGAGAGAAGCCTGCTAAGCGTAACCATAAACAATGCACTAACACTCATAACAAGTGCGTCTACCGATCCTTAATCTCACTGGCTGATCATAGCACCAACCGCCAGAATTTGATGGCTAATTTGTCTAGATGTCTTCACAAGGGAGAATTTTCACCAAAACCCTCCCCAGCCCTCGGTCAACTGACCCTAGGATTTGCCCAAAAGGGGCTTCCATTTGTCCGGTTCAAAGGCTTCTCCTTTGAGCATACGATTCCAATACAACCAGGGCAAAACATGACGTTTTACTAGCCACATGCTCCAACGCTCCTGGGTGGGGTCAAAGGGAAAGCTGGATTTGGGCTGGCCGTCGTAGTCAAATTCCGCCATGATGGTTTTGCCGTAGCCAGTGACCAAGGGACAACAGGTGTAACCGCCATATTGTTCCGTGGGTTGTTTGCTGTTTAACAAGCCCAAAAGGTTGGTGGCCACCACGGGGGCCTGTTTCCGTACCGCCGCCGCTGTGCGGGATGTGGGCAGGGAAGAGGCATCCCCCAAACTAAATACATTGCTGTAGCGATTATGTTGCAGGGTGAATTTATCGACATCAACCCAACCACCGGTTGCCGCTGCCAGGGGACTGTTTTTAATAAAATCCGGGGCGGCCATGGGGGGCGCCACATGGATGATGTCGTAGGGCAGGGTGACTTCCGTTTCCCCATTGACAGTAAAGGTAGCTTCTTTGGTATCGGGATTAATGGCTTTGAGGTTATGGTGGTAGCGCACATCAATATCCTTGCTGGCTGCTACTTTTTCTAGGGACTCGCAGTAACCAGGGATGCCAAAGATTTTTCCCACCGCCACCCCATAGGTAATGGTGGTTTTATCTCGCACACCATTTTTACGGAAGGTTTCGTCCGCTAGATACATAATTTTTTGCGGTGCGCCGGCACATTTAATCGGTGTGGCCGGAAAGGTAAAGAGGGCATTGCCTCCTTTGAAATTTTGCAACAGCTCCCAGGTGTAGGGGGCATAGCGGCGATCGTAGTTGCTGGTGACGCCATTTTTACCGAGGGATTCCTGGAGCCCCGGAATTAGGTGCCAATTGATTTGAATGCCGGGACAAACCACCAGATATTCGTAGCTGAGACAACGGCCATCTTGGAGGGTGAGGGAATTATTGTCCGGGTCGAAACTGGCGACGCTGGCTTTGATCCACTTGGCGCCGCTGGGAATGCAATCCTGCTCTGCTTTGATGGTGTCTTCCATGGCGAAGGCTCCCCCCCCCACTAAAGTCCAGGCTGGCTGGTAGTAGTGCTTATCGCAGGGTTCGACGATCGCCAGGTCGAGTTTGGGTTGCTGTTTTAATAACTGGGCGGCAACGGTGATACCTGCGGCTCCCCCTCCAACAACGATAATTTGATGGTTCAATGCAGTCATGGTGTTTGGCTAAAATCCGATAATCTCTTTTGCTTCAGACTGTTGTCGTACAGTTTGATCTTTATTTTGCCCTAGGGCCCGGCTCCCGGAAAAAATTTAATCCTTTTTCTGGCGATTGCCCTTGGTCTGGCCCGCTCCTAGGAGTGACCCTTGATCCAGCAACCATCGATGTTTTTGGTATTTTTTCCCCATGGACAATTCCCTGATTAGTGAAGTGTGGCGGCAAAGTTTGGCCTTCCCCTGGCTTACCGGTATTGTGCTCAATAGTTTGCTGTTGGCCTTTGCGGCGATCGCCCCAAAGAAGCTTTTAACCACTGCGGGTTACGGCCATGCCTGGGTGCTGGGGGTAATCATTTGGGCCGCCCTGGGCTGGCAAGGGTACCTGGTAGTTTTAGCCTATTTTTTGGTGGGTTCCGCGGTCACCCGCATTGGCCAAGCGGAAAAGGAAGCCGCTGGCATTGCTGAAAAAAGATCCGGCCAACGAGGCCCGGAAAATGTCTGGGGTTCTGCCTTGACTGCTGCTTTCTGTGCCCTGGCGATCGCCTTTGGTCCGCAGGAGTGGCAACCCTGGTTAGCGTTGGGTTACGTCGCTAGTTTTAGCACCAAGTTATCGGACACCACCGCCAGCGAAGTGGGCAAAGCCTACGGTAAAAGCACTTTTTTAATTACCACCCTGCAACCAGTGCCGAGGGGAACAGAGGGAGCAGTGAGTGTGGAAGGCACCGTGGCGGGATTTGTGGCCGGGTTAGCTCTGGCATTTTTAGGGTACGGCTTGGGATTGATCACCCTAGGGGGCGTTATGTTCTCCACCCTGGCCGCCTTTGGGGCCACCAACCTAGAGAGTGTGATTGGGGCAACCTTGCAAAACAAATGGCCCTGGCTCACCAATGAAGTAGTTAACGGCATTAACACTTTCCTAGGCGCGGCGATCGCCATCGGCATGGCAGCTACGGCCCAGTTGATTTAAAAGCAAACTAGTATGATTCAGTTTCTCCACGGCCAAGTTATTACAGTCACAAAAAATATTCAGAACCGTTGGTTTTTAATTTTGTCCGTTAATGGGGTGGGTTATGAGTTGCAGGTGCCCCATTCTTTAGCCCAACAATGGACTCCGCCGCCCCCGGAACCCCAACAGGTTTTTACCCACCTCTTGGTACGTCAAGACCAGATGGCCCTATTTGGTTTTGGCCGCCTGGCGGAAAGGGATTTATTTGGTCAATTGATGGGGGTAACCGGCATCGGGGCCCAGTTGGCGATCGCCTTAATTGAAACGCTGGGTTTTGAAGGTTTGGTGCAGGCAGTGGTGACGGGCAATATCAAACAATTATGTCAAACGCCGGGGGTAGGGAAAAAGGGAGCGGAACGGTTAGCCCTGGAGCTGAAAAGTAAGTTATCCCAATGGCACAAGCTACAAATGGGGGCTGGGGAAATTGACTCTGCCCTGCCCCAGACTGCCCTACTGGAAGACCTAGAAATGACCCTATTGGCCTTGGGTTACAGTCAGACGGAAATCCAGCAGGCGATCGCCATGGTCAGCCAATTTCCAGAGGTGGCCCAGAGCGACGATCCTGAAATTTGGATCCGCCAGGCGATCGGTTGGTTAAGTGATCATTGAGGGGGGAATTGCTGACTTTCTAAAGTCGTAATTAAACGATTAATGGAATCGGTTAAATTAGTTTGGGCTTCTAGCATCGGATCTGGCTTCACTTCCGCCACAATTTCTTCCTCCACTGCTTTTTTACGTTGCATTTTTTCGATGGCTTTAATGATGAGGAAAATCACAAAAGCAATAATAATAAAATTCACCACTGCAATCACTAATTCCCCTAAACCTAAGGGTAAATCCTGTAATTGACTGACACCGGCTTGATCCAGCACTGGTTGGAGCAAAATTGCCATTAACCAAGCTACAAATGCATTAACAATGTTGGTAAAAGCACCACCAATTACTACGGCTACGGCCAGATCTACCACGTTACCCCGCAGGATAAAATCCTTAAAGTCCCGCCAGAATCCACCGGCCCCTTGTCGTCCACTTTTAGCCATGGGTTTAACTCCTCTTTTGTACTAAAATATTGTTAATTATTCAGTGGTATCATAGCAGTTTTCAGCGCTACCATTAAATCGGTTGGGCAGACGCTCAGCACTTAATTACCGAGACCATATTTGTCGATGAAACCAACTGGTTGGAACCAATTTTTACTAGACATTACCCACGACTACAATCTACGGGGCAAGCTTAAGGAGGTATTTTTAGCTCGCTTTGCCTACGAACATTGGCGCAAGTCCGACCTGGAGGTGTGGGAGATTGCTGAGGCCGCTAGCCATGAAACTTATAAAAAACAAATGACCCAAATTTACGGGGTTTTTGCCAATGATAAGCCAGGGGGTTGCCCAGAATTGGATGCCAGCAGTCGCGGACCAGGCAAGTTCCAACTGTTGCGGGATTGGTTTAAGGAGGTCAAATATCCCCAATGGCAGAGTGAGCAATTGGCTGGCGGCATTAATGGCCTTACCCCAGCATTAACCGTTGGCCGGGGCAGTCCCCTGGGAGATAACGTCATCTATGTTCTACGGCTGCCCACGGAGCAACAATGTCTTGAGGAACTGACCAGGGGGGGAGCCCTATTGCGCATTAAAGCTCCGGAAAAAATGGGCAAGACATCTCTATTGCAATTTTTGCTAGCGGAAGTGGAGGCAACGGGAGATCGCCATATTTATCTCAACCTCCAAACGGCGGAAAGTGCCATGTTTAGTAACCTGGATAAATTTTTACGGTGGTTCTGTGCCAACCTCAGTCGGGAATTGGGCATTAAACCCAATTTAGATGACTATTGGGACGAAGAATTGTTTGGCAGTTTAGTTAGTTGTAAAACCTACGTACAAGATTATTTACTTGGTCAAACTGACCGGGCGTTGGTGTTGGCTATTGATAACCTAGACCGCTTATTTGAGTTTCCTGTCATTGCCCAGGACTTCCTGCCCATGTTGCGCTATTGGCATGAAGAAAGTAATAACTTGGCCCAATGGCAAAAACTCCGTTTAATCATTGCCAATTCCACCGAAGCCTATGTCAAGCTAGATGCCAATCAATCCCCCTTTAATGTGGGGCGTCAGTGGAAATTAACTGGCTTCACCAAGGAGCAAATTCTCCAACTGAAAAGCGCCTATGGTTTTGATGAAAATCAAATTGAAGAAGAAAATTTATTGAATTTAGGCGAACTGGTGGGGGGCCATCCCTATCTGATTCGTTTGGCGTTGGATGCGGTACAGAAGACCAGTGTAGATCTAACAACCATTTTGGCCAATGCGGTTACCCAGAGCGGTATTTATAGCAATCATCTCCGCCGTCTTTGGGGCTTACTGACGGGGACGCCGGATTTGGCCGCCAGCATGAAGCAGGTGGTTAACAGTGACAGTCCGGTGCAGTTGGACCCCCCCATTGCCTACCGCTTGGAAAGCATGGGGCTAGTGACCCTCAGTGGCGATCGGTGCAGTGCTAGCTGTCCTTTGTACCAGCGTTATTTCCATGAACAGTTGTAAGGCGGTTAGCTGGGTTACTGTGGTATGGGTTCGATTTTGCCCTGGGTTAATGCCCTAAAATGCCAGGGGTAGCTTTTCCCAGTCGGGCAATGGTGGAGAAATGGGACAAGAACTCGGTTAACAAGGCCGTAGTAACCCGAAAAATTTGCAAACCCTGCCTGATTTGACCAATTTGTTCTAACAGTTCGCCCTAGACCACTTTCTCCGCTAAAACAGAAACTAACCATCCCTGGCGGCGGTCTAGTCCATTTAGACCCCATGGTCAGTGAGTCGTGAACTGAGTTGATTTTGCCAAGTACCCATGAGCAACAATCCTTCCCCTCACAGTGCGGGGGCGATCGCCAAATTGAGACGTTGGCTAACTAGACCAAGCACCCTGATCACCCTGGGGGGTCTAGCGGTGGCGGGTACGGGCCTGTATCTGGGAGGGCAACACCTGGCCTACCGGGAAGCATCACCATTTTTAGAGTCGGAATTATCCAGATTGTTGGGGCGGCCGGTGGACATTGGCCCGGTGGAGGATTTTCGTTTACTGGGGGTAAGACTGGGCAATTCTTCCCTACCACGGACGGCCGATGATGCGACGGCGATCGCCATTGAAGCCATTGAAGTGGATGTCAATCCCCTACCTTTTTTGGTGGGCAGGCCGGTGGAAGTTAGCGCCACCATTTTTAATCCCCAGGTGACCCTGGAGCAACAGCCTACAGGGCAATGGACCACCATCACGTTACCGGAGGGGGACAAACCCTTTTCCCTCCCCCTGGATTTAACGGTGGGGGTGACGCTGGAAAATGCCCAACTACAACTGTTACCCCAGGGTTTTCAGCAAGCGGTGGAAATTACCGCCGCCGGCCAAGGAGGTTACCAATATCGGCGTCAGGATGATGGCCCCCAACAAACCGTTACCTATGACCTAGGGGTGCAATTAGCTGGCAGTGATCTCCGGGCCCAGGGGCAAACGGTCCTCAATACGGGGGAAAGTCAAACCGATGTCACTATTAACCGCCTCGATTTACCTGCTTTAGCCAGTCTTTTACCCCCTTTGCCTGTGACAGTGGAAAAGGGCCAGGTGTCCGGACAGGTGCAGGGTACCCTACCCAGTTGGCAACAGTGGTCCGCTCTGCAAACCGTGGGCGATGTTAAGTTGGCGCAACTCCAGGCCCGCATTGATAAGGTCAAGGCCCCTTTGCAAGTCGGTTTAGACCTGGGATTGACTGGGCAAAAGTTGCAGATCAACCAGGGCAATATTAACCTCGGCCCCCTCAATGCTGTGCTCCAGGGCACCATTGACTGGCGATCGGGCTACGATGTCCAGTTCAGTACCAAGGCCATTGACACCGCCGCTTTCCTGGATACCATTGCTGTCCCCCTACCATTACCCATTACAGGGGAAGTCCAGGTCCAGGGAAAGTTAGAGGGGACCCTCACCGACCCCCAACTCCAGGGCCAGTTGACCAATGTGGCCACGGTAACCCTCGATCGAGTTCCCCTGAATCGCTTGGGAATTAATTTCCGGGCCGATTTAGACCAAGTTACCTTGGCCGATGTCAGTTTACGCCCTGTCAGTGGAGGGGAAATCCAAGCTCGGGTACAGTCCCCCTGGAAACTACGGCAATTACTCACCCCCGAAGCGAACCAGTGGCGGTGGCAGGCCATTCCCGTGACAGGCCGGATCAGTGGGGCGATTGCCACCATGGCCTTGTTGGATACCTACGCATTGAATCTGCGGCAGGTTGAAATCGGTAACTTCGGTTTTTCTGGCCAGGCTGGGGGCACCTTAGGGAATCCCCGTTTAAATTTGCAATGGCAAACCACCGATGGCGATCGCCAGGGCCGTCTTAACCTAGGCACTAGGGGGGAAGCTAATTTAGTGGGGCCCCAATTAACCCTCACCCAAGCGGAAGTAAGCACCAACCAGGGTTCCTTGACAGTGCAGGGCCAGGCCAATTTTGCCCAGGATCGTTGGCAAGCCCGTTGGAACACGGCCCAATTTCCCCTGCACCCCCTTTTGCAAAGCCTGTGTGGCCTAGAAAAAAGTAACTTTTGCTCCCCCCAACTGACAGCGCAACCCCTCACCCTCACCAGGGGCCAGGGCAATGTGAGCGGGGAAATTTTTGCCTTTGACCCCAACGTTTGGCAGGGCAATGCCGACATCCAACTCACCAGTCAGCAACAAACCGCCGCCATTACTGCCAATTTGATCCGGGGGCAAGTCCAGGCAGAGGTAGAAGCCCGCAACATTGCCGTCAATCAATATGTGCCTGCTTTAGCCGCGCCGGTGGCCCTCTCCCTCGTCAGCGCCCAAAGCCAATTCCCCTTGGCTCCTCTATTGACGGGGCAGTTACCCCTGGGACAAATACAGGCCCGCAGTCAATTTACGGCCCTGGTGGACGATCGCCAAATCACTGGCAATGCCCAATTGCAGGCAGGTACAGTACAAACCAATGCGACCCTGGGGGCGATCGCCCTTAATCCCTTTTTACCTGGGTTGCCGGTGGCGGCTAGGTTAAACACAGGAGAAATCCAGGGCAGTGCCTTTGTGGGGGACATTAATACCTGGGCAGGTGTGCGTAACTTTGACCTCAACCGTCTCCAGGGGGAGGGGCAGTTAAAACTCACCGTTGCCAATGGCCCCGTATCGGTAAACGGTACTCTGCTCAATGGCAACTTAGGGGCGATCGCCAATGTGGGGGCCATTCCCCTCAACGCCCTCGCTCCAGAAATTCCTGTCCCTGCCCAAGTGCAGAGAGGACGTATCTCCCTGGGGGCAAATCTGGCCGACCTGGTGCAAGCCCAACCGGATTTGAGTCGGGTGGCGGCGATCGCCAATGTGGATTTGGAGGTGGCGGGGGGAACTGTAACCAGTGTGAGTGCCCTGAAAAATCTCACCTGGCAAAGTCGACTCACTGCTAGGGAAATCAATCTCAATCCCTTACTAGCAAAATATGGTGGCACCGATGGCTCTGCCCTGGCCCCGGTGGAGGGGGAAGTGCGACTGGCGGGTAACCTAGCTAATTTATTCACCACCGCTAATAATGCGGGCACTATCCCCGTCACAGTGCAACGGGCCGCTTTCCGCAGTGGGCCCCAGAACCTCAATGCCGACGGCAAGATTACCATTGGCAACTTCCGCCAACGTCCGGCCCTGACCAATGTCAATCTCAATGTCAGCAATGGCCTCAGTTTTGCGCCCCTGCCCATCGATGCCCTACTGACCCAACTGCCCCTGGCCCCGGAATTTCGCCCCCAAGCTTTGGCTATGGAGGGCACCAGCCAATTTACCGGGCAGTTAACGGGGCGCAACGTCACTGGTTTGGCAGATTTAAAATTAGCGGGCAATCTGGAGCTCAATAACTTAGCCGTGAATGGTTTTGGCTTTGAGCCCCAATTGCGGGGCCCCCTGTCGGTCCAGTTAAACCAAAATGTCCTAGTGGATCTCCGGGGGCAAGTGGATCGTCTGGCGGTGAATTTCAAACCCTGCCGGGGCAATTGCCTGTTTCCCTACCTTCCCACCAGTTTTAACCTGCGTCAGGCCTATGGTCGGGAGCAACCCATCCTCGCCCAGGGCAAACTCAACGGCGATCGCCTAGCCATGGAAGTGAAAGATTTTCCCCTTGCCATTTTAGACCTGCGGCCGGGGCTACGCTACCAAATTGCCGGGCAACTGGATGGCAACCTCAACGCCGACCTCGTGGTTAACCTCCGTAACGGTAACGGCCAGGGTAATTTGGCCATTGATGCTGTCAGCCTTGGCTCCTCGGCGATCGGTGAAGTGACAGCGGCCCTGGGCTATCAAAATCAAACCCTACAACTCAAACAAGGCCAGGTTAAAACCCCCATTGGTCAATATCAAGCCCAGGGTTCTCTCAACTTCAGAACTGAAGCCATCCAAGCTAATGTAAACGTCAACGGTGGGGAAATTGCACCCCTGTTGGCGGCGGCCAATATTTCCGATGTGGGTTCCCTACTGCGGCTTACGGGTTTAGAGTCTGTCCCCAAGGAATCTGCCGATATCGTTGGTCCCCTCAGTTTGGGCAACCCCGATGGGTCGTTGGAAAATCAGCTTAATCTCCTCTACGTCATTGACCAGCGCATTATCGCCCTCGCCCAGCAGTACGAACGGGGGGGGGTACCGACCCAGTTAAACGTCCAGGGAAATTTTGATGCGGCGCTTAACTTGAATGGCACCCTACGGGATCCGGCCCTCGCCCTCAAAGTACAAGGCAGAAATTGGAGTTGGTACCCCCAGGGGCCCTTTCCCAACATTGTGCCCCCCATCGGGCTAGTGATGAATGAAACCCGCTTCCTGCCCATTGAACAGTTTCAACTGGAAGCTAAATTTGCTGACGGTCGTCTGGCCCTACTACCCTCTTTTGTGCAAATTCGGGAATCTCGCCTGGGGGCAGAGGGAATTTTCTCCCTAGAAAAAACCCAATTGCAATGGTCAATTAAGGATTTTAATCTGAACAATTTGGACTCCTTTGTGGAAATGTCCTCCGCCTTTGGTGCCCGTCTCAACGCCGAAGGAAGTGTGGCCCTGACCGCCGCCGGCCCTGCCCTATCGGGAAAATTCAACTTTGACCAGATCACCCTCAACGCTAGGCCGGTGCCGGAAGAAGTGGGGGGACAATTCGATTACCAAAATAATTTATTGCAGTTGGTCACTTCGGAAGCTTCTCCCCTCTACTTGCGGGCTGATGTGCCCTTTTATTGGAATCCCCAGGAAGCGAAGGCCGCAGAGGGACCAAGTACCTTTAGGGCTGAATTCAAAATTCCCCCCAATTCCTTGGAGTTGTTAGACGTGGTCAGTCAAGAACAATTGGTCTGGCTTGGCGGGGAAGGACAAGCGGATTTAAAGGTAGAAGGGGAAATTGACCAACATAACGGCATTGGCATTGCCGATCTTAGAGCCCTGGGTAAGGTCAGTCTCAATGGAGCACAAATTAGGAGTGCCGCCCTACCAACCCCGGTGCAGGTGGATGGGGAAATTCTGTTTAACAACACAACGATCGCCATTGAACAGTTAACGGGGCAACTGGACCAAAGTCGGATCGAAGTGGCCGGTGTACTGCCGCTATTTGATGCCCAGCCGGGCCTGGAAAATCCCCTCCAGGTCAGCATTAAACCGACCAATATCGCCATTCCCAATCTTTACCAAGGTAATTTAGCGGGGTTAGTGACCGTTGAGGGTTCTGCCCTGGCGCCAAAACTCACCGGGGACGTGGCCTTAGCCAATGGCAGGGTATTTGTGCCGGACCGGAGCTTGGACAGTCAACCAAGCCGCATTGCGGAATTACGCACCAGACTGGGTTGGTTCAAGGGCACAAGGCGATCGCCCTTGGTGGAACCCCAGTTGAATGACCTACGCATCACCCTGGACAATCTTCATATCGAGCAGGAGCCTCTTTATGTGTTTACCTTTGGTGGTGGATTAACGGTCAATGGCCCCCTGACTGACTTTAACGATCTGCGGGCCGATGGCACCATTAACCTCGACCGGGGTCGGGTCAGCTTTTTTGATACCCGCTTTTTGCTCGATCGCCGGGCCCCCAACACCATTACGTTCTATTCAGATGAGGACCTAATTAACCCCAGCTTGAACATCGCCATGCGCACCATTGTGTCCGATTTGCCCCAATCAGCCCGGATGCGTTCCCAGGAAACCAATGAATATCCCGACGACAGTCTGAATCAAATTGAGCGGATTGATGTGCGCCTCACCATTGACGGCAGTCTGAGCCAAATTTTGCCCAATATTAATCCCCGCTACAGCGCCGTTTGTGACCCCACTGTCACCTTCCGACCGCTCACAGGGGTGGGGAGTTTTGATGAATTTCAACTTGATCGCCTTTCCCGCTGCTTACAAATTCTGGCCGCCCAGGGGGTAGAGAACGAACAAATTTTTAGTAATCCGGCCCTGAACCTGACCAGCAGTCCTCCCCGTACCGAAGGGGAAATTGTTCGCCTCTTGGGAGAACAGGTGATTGTTTTGGTGGATGCGCTCCAGGGCAAAAACTCCAGCCAGTTATTGCAGGTGGGCATTACCCAACTGGCGATCCCAATGATTTTCCAGGGATTGGTCTACGACGTGGAAACGGCTATCAGCGACAAAATCAAGAGCACGGACTTCCGGGTGGTGCCTTTCCTCGAAGCTATCTACGAAGTGGAGGACAAGGGCTATATGCGTTTCACCTACGATTACAATTTTAGTCAGTTCATCATTCGCTATGAGAAACAGTTCTAAAACTGGCACCCTGGAAGCTGAAGCTAGTTTTTTGTTAAGGTGGGGCAAATTTCAGCTTTTGCGGTCCGGCCGGCGGCTTCCCCTCAGAATGGGGTGCTCTAGTTGCCAGCTAACGGGGAGTCACCAAGTCCCAATTGCTCGCCCCTACTTCTATAAATTGTGTTAGGAGAATTAGTCCCATGTGTGTTGGTTGCTTTGTAGTTTCTGCTTTTACCCTATTTATGCCCCCCACGGAGGCTCCGGTGCCTAATGGTTTGAACTTTGATGGGGCTCCCCCCGCCATGGAACAAAGCCAGGCGATCGCCAGCCCCACGGCCCAGCAAGCAGAACTGGAACAATTGCAGGTGGCCATTGGGGAGATGGTGGCTTCTTTTCCAGATAATGCCGAGGGGCAGATGTTGAAAAATAAGTTTGGTGAATTAGAGCGGCAACTCCAAGCCACCGATGACTTGGCAGAAGCTAACAATATTTTGGATGAGGGTTTTGAGGAAATTAAGCAAAAGATCCTCGCTTCCCCCCATGCCGATGATTTGATCAGCCTCATGTACGAAATTCGGGAAGCCCAGTTTGAACGACTGCAGGTTTTTGCCCCCACCATCCCCAGCAACAAAAATGGCTGGTTGAGCTAACTTCATTGATTGGCTAATTTTTACCCTTCATTGCCCCGGCGATCGCCATAAAGGGCATGAATGATCGAAACCAAGCCACTTTCCAAAAAGCGAAAAACTCTAGTCGGGACACAGCGGAGACTGACATTGAAAGAATCAAGGCCACCATGGTCAGCTCTCCTGCGCCCCGTTATATGATGGCTTAGCAACTGTGGTTTCAGCGGCATGGAACAAAATGAAACTTGGGATAAACTCCAACCGACGAAAATGTCCACCCCAGCCTTTCGAGGAATAACCAGTTGGCCGGAACGGGAAGTTTCACAATCTCCCCAGAAAGAAACTAGTCTGAGCAAAGGTCAATTCTTGGGTATGGTCTATGGGCTATGTTCTATTTTCGCTGCCCAAATAGCCCCCTTCTGACCAAGGCGATCGCCAGAGAAAAACGTAAAGACGTTCAATCAAAGATTATTAAGCACGGGCAATAGTAAAACAACAAAATAATAAACCAGGGGAGCCGTAAAAACATAGCTGTCAGTGCGGTCTAAAATGCCCCCATGCCCCGGAATTAATTGACCAGAATCCTTCACCCCCGCATCCCGTTTCATCATTGATTCCGTTAAGTCCCCCAGCAGACTGACTATGCCGATTAATAGGCCCAGTAAAGCGCCGGTGATTTCCCAATATGGCCATTGTAAATACCAGGCCCCCAATACCCCCACTAATAAACTGCCTCCCACTCCCCAGAGGGAACCCTCCACGGTTTTTTTCGGGCTAATGTCCGACAAACGAGTACGTCCCAACCACTTACCCATAATGTAGGCGCCAATGTCCGCCGCCCAGATACAGGCAAAGGCAAGTATGGTCACCAGCAGGCCGGTGGGAAAATTTTCTGGATGGGCCCAGGACTCTGGCCAAAAGCCATTCAGGGGTAAGTGTAGTCCCATGGGGTTAACGGCTCCGTCCCCCAACCGTAGTCGGACCCAATAGCTTGGTAAATAGCCGCCATAAAACAAGCCCAGTAACGAGGTGGAAATATCGGCAATGGTGGCCATTTTGGGTTGAAACAGCAAATAAAAGCAGATCAATGCTCCGGTTAAAGGAAAAAACGCGTCGGTTAAGTGGGGGGTCACCGTGGCCGACAGTAGCAACATCAATGACAGCACCATGGTGGTCTTAGCGGCTGGCGCAATGCCCTTGGCCCTGACCATTTGGAAATATTCCCGCAACCCCAGATAAATCACTAAGGCGATCGCCGCGCTAAAGTACCAACCCCCCAAAATTAACAGGGAAAACGCCAAGGCAATGCCGATGACCGCACTAATAATTCTCTGGGTGGGCATGGTAAAGGTAAAAAAGACCAAAAATAAGGGAAAGTGTCAACCCGGCACTGAACAAAATTCACTGTTTGTTAACCTTTTCTTAGTTTTTATTTTAGAACAGAAGCAAACCCCTAGGCCTTCTTCCCTATTTCCCCGACTAGGACAATTTTTCTCCCGCCAAAATAAAAGTGGGGTCCACTGCGGCAAAAACCTGTTGTAAGCCCCGTTTTTCCAGACGATTTACCCCCGCTTGCACCACTTCTACATTGCGGACCTGTAAGGCCGACAAAGTTTCAGAAATGCCATAAAGACTTTCCAAATTACTCGCCGTTGCCACCAAACGACCCCCAGGAGCTAAATGGGCCCAAGTTTCCTGCAAAATTTGCTTAATGGGCCGGCCTCCCTCAATGCAGATATGGGTGGGGTGGGCAATTAGCTGGGGTAAGCAATCCGGGGCACTACCCTCATGGACAGTCACATTGCTCACTTCAAACCGTTCACAGTTACGACGAATTAAGCCCGCTACTTCCTCATCCCTTTCCACTGCCACAATTTTACTCCGGGGACAGAGTAAGCCCAGTTCCACCGGAATGGTACCAGTGCCAGCCCCAATGTCCCAAATGATGGACTCCTCCTTCAACTGCAAAGCGGAAATAATCAGCAGGCGCACCTCCCTTTTGCTGAGGGGAATGCCCGGTAATCGTTCAAATAGGCCATCTGTAATTCCTGGGGTCTTATAGGGCCAGAGCATGGGCTTAGTTTCTCCGCTGACAGTTAAGCCACCATTGTCCCCCCATTGTTCTGGAAGGGGAAATGATGGCCGATACAATCCTGGTTTTGTCTGGGCCAATGGGGTCAGCCAGACTGTCGATTTATTTCTTTAGAGTTTAAAGACTAATCAATAATCAACATATTCAGGGTGATATTCATTCAAGGAAATTTTCACCGGAGGCACATTCCAAATTTCCTGACAATATTCCCGAATGGTGCGGTCAGAAGAAAATTTACCCATGCGGGCCGAGTTGAGAATAGACATCTTTGTCCATTTTTCCTGATCTTCATAGGTGTTGCTCACCTGGTCTTGACAATCCACATAGGCTTGGAAGTCCGCTAGCAACATATAGGGATCGTGGTGGAGCAGGGAATCAACAATGGGGCGGAACAGGTCGGGATTACCGGGGGAAAAATAGCCGTGGGCAATGCGGTCAATAACAGCCTGGAGTTCCGGATTGTTGTGGTAATAATCCTGGGGATTGTAACCCCCTGCTTTCATGGCATAAACTTCTTCCGCGGTGAGGCCAAATAGGAAAAAGTTTTCTGCCCCTGCTTCTTCGCGAATTTCAATGTTGGCCCCGTCCAAAGTACCAATGGTTAAGGCTCCATTCATGGCAAATTTCATGTTGCCCGTACCGGAGGCTTCCTTACCTGCGGTGGAAATTTGTTCGGAAAGGTCAGCGGCGGGATAAATCCTTTGCCCCAGGGAGACGTTGAAGTTGGAAACAAAGACCACCTTTAACCGGCCCCGCACATCGGGATCATTGTTAACCACTTCCCCAACGGCATTGATCAACTTGATGATTAGTTTGGCCATGAAGTAACCAGGGGCCGCCTTACCACCAAAAATGAAGGTGCGAGGCACCATCACCCGTTCAGGATTTTGTTTAATGCGGTTGTAGAGATGGATGATTTCTAGGGCCGCAAGATGTTGACGTTTGTATTCATGGATCCGTTTAACCTGGACATCAAATAAAGAATTAACATCAATTTCCACGTTGCGGTACTTGAGCAGGTAGGCCGCTAAACTGCGTTTATTATTCTGCTTGATTTCCCGCCAGAGACGACAGAATTCGGGATCATCGATAAATTTTTCGATTTGCCGCATTTCGTCCAAATTTTTTAGCCAACCATCACCAATTTTTTCCGTTACTAAGGCGGAAAGTTCAGGATTGCTGAGCAAAATCCAGCGGCGGGGGGTAACACCGTTGGTTTTATTGAAGAATTTTTGGGGCCACAGCTTGGCAAAGTCCTTGAGGGTATCCTTTTTCAACAATTCCGTGTGCAGGGCGGCAACACCGTTGATGGCGTGGCTTCCCACACAGGCTAGGTTGGCCATGCGGATTTTTTTGCCATGGTTTTCTTCAATGAGGGAAAGACTGCTCACCAGGGCTTCATCGTTGGGGAACCAGGTTTGTAATCCTGTCAGGAAGCGGTGGTTAATTTCGTAAATAATTTCCAAATGACGGGGCAGGAGTTGGGCAAACAAGTCTACCGACCAGCGTTCTAGGGCCTCTGGCATCAGGGTGTGGTTGGTGTAGGCAAAGGTTTTTTGGGTGATCTCCCAGGCCTTATCCCAGTCGTAGTCATAACGATCCACAAACAGCCGCATCAATTCGGCGATCGCCACGGCGGGGTGGGTATCGTTGAGCTGGATGGCGGTTAACTCATAAAAAGTATCAAGATTTTCGTGGGTGCGGAGGTGGATGCGAATTAAATCCTGCAGGGAAGCGGACACAAAGAAATATTGCTGGGCGAGGCGCAATTCCCGGCCAGCGGGGGTATTGTCATTGGGATACAGCACCTTGGAAATGGTTTCTGCGTCCATTTTTTCCGCCACGGCCCGGTCATATAACCCAGAATTAAAGGCTTCAAAGTTGAATTCTTCACTGGCTTCCGCCTTCCAGAGCCGGAGGGGATTGACCGTATTGGTTTGGTAACCGGGCACCGGGGTGTCGTAGGGAATGGCGAGAATAGTCCTTTCGGGAATCCAGACTACTTTGGGTTGGTTCTTTTCGTTGTGGATGATTTCCGTGTGGCCCCCCAGCTTCACTTCCACCGATTCATCGGCCCGGGGGATTTCCCAGGGGTTACCGAACCGCAACCAGTTATCGGGCACTTCCACCTGCCAACCGTCCTGAATACGTTGGTGAAAAATGCCAAACTCGTAGCGGATGCCATAGCCGATCGCCGGCACTTCTAGGGAAGCGAGGGAATCGAGGAAACAGGCCGCCAAACGCCCCAAGCCACCGTTGCCCAAACCAGGGTCCGGTTCTTGCTCAATAATTTCGTTTAAGTCCAGGTCAAATTCCTTCATCACCTGGTCAACTTTTTCGTAGAGTCCCAGGTTGATCAGGTTATTGCCCAAATGCCTTCCCATCAGGAATTCCGCCGACAGGTAACAGACCACCTTCACTTTGTCCTGCTTATAGGTGGCTACGGTCTTGATGAAACGATGCAACAGGCGATCGCGGATGGTATAGGCCAGGGCAACATAGTAGTCGTAGAGGGTTGCCTGGGAACGATCAATCCCCTGTAGATAGAAAAGGTTATCCAAAAAAGCCCGCTTCAGGGTGGCCACACTCATGCCAGTGCGGTCATCTTCAATTTTGATAGTGGGTTGGGGGGAAGTGTTTAGGGTAGATTGATCAATCATTGATTGTTCCTGATGAAAAAGTCGGGGTGACATCACCCAGGCTAGCCAACGCTAACTCAAAGTACAGAGGCTCGATCGCCGCCCATAACCGCAATGGTTACTCAGGCAATCCAGGCTTGCAACAGCGATGCTAACTTTAGAGTAGTGTAAGGTCTCTGCCAAGACTCTACACCCACCCCACCGAGCATTGTTAGGGACAGTTGACACAGGGGCGAGAAAAACTAACTTGCCCCCAGGTACCAATCTGAAATCATCGCAGTGAAGAAATTGTCTAGGGCAGCCGATGGCGATCGCCGGCCCTGGTTTTAATCTCAGCTTCTAGGGTTGACTGGAAAAAAGGAGGGGGGTAAAGGATGTCAGACTTTGGTGATATTCCCCCGGACTTTCCCCTGGGTGAACTGAGACCAGTCATTATAATGGAGACGTGCGATACCGATATCCATTGGAAGTGGTCTGCACCGCCCTGCTTCCCCTTAAACCTTTGACTGTTTAGGGATATTAGCGGTTTTAGCCCTATGAACACCCAGTTTTTTGAAGAATACCAAACCCAGTTGCTGGACTGGCAGAAAAAGTTTTTTAGTACTTGGATGGAAAGCTTGCCCAAAGGCACCGCTGAAATTAAATTGACCGATACCTTTGAAACCAGTTTGAAATTACAAGAGGAAATGGTCAAAAGCTACCTAGAAGCCCAGGAGAAATCCGCCACGATGATGATCGATGCCCAAAAACAATTTTGGGATAATTATTTTCAAGCCCTACGACAACAGCCCGTACCGGCTAACTAGTTGCCGAACTAATTAAAATCTAAGAAATTTGAATCTGAAAAATGCCTCCAGGGAACCTCCGGGTTCTGTGGGGGTTAATTTTTTTGGGAAAATTTATGCAGTGGTTATTTTGAATTTGTTACTGGGCCAGGCGTTTAGTCTTTCCGAACTTTACCTTGACCCCAATTTTTTGCGTAATCTCGTAATCATAATAAATTCTTTTCAAACAATTCATCTAAATCAAACTAGAAATAAACCATCTGTTGGTCAAACTAGAAACAAAGCATCTGTTGATCAAGCTTGAAATGCATATTGGTAAAACTAGTTATTGATATGGCTTGACTTAGATTGCCGAAACAGCACATCTAAATTAATTTAAAAAAACCATGGCTACTTTCAATCTAAAGATTACCAACGACAATTTCACGGGTGACATTAATGACGACATTTTTAATGGAATCTATGATGCTGCGGTTACAGATACGTTTAATTCTGGCGATACTCTCGATGGTGGTTTAGGTATTGATACCTTGCATATTGACCATCTGTTAGATGTTGCAATTACACCGCCCGATGCTCTCTGGTCTAATCTGAAGAATATTGAAAAAGTCGTCATCAATACGACAGGCGATGGCGCCCAAACGATTACGACAGGGGTGGATTTTGAGGCTGCGTTTGCGCCCCTGGGCGTAGAACTAACAACGACAACGACTGGGGCAGGAGCGATTAATCTCACTACAGCTTCATTTACGGGAGAAGCAACCTTTAACACCACCTCCATCGCAGGTGCTCAAACGATTTTAACGGGGTCAGGGGCAACCACTGTCAATGCAAAATCCGATGCGGGTGCCTTGAATATTAAAGGTGTCGGTCTTAATACAGTCTTTGCAAACACGACGGGAGCAGGAGCACAGGTAATTGGTGACAACAGTGGCAATGGTACCAACCTTACATTTGTCGATGCAACATCAGTTGGAGGCGCACAGACTATTACCAGTACAAGTACAAATGCCGTTGTTGTGAATGCAACCTCTGCTGCTGGTATGCAAATTATTAACACGGGGTCAGGGGCCGACATCATCAAAGCCTCAACTACTAGCCCTGGCAATACCATTAATACTGGAGCAGGCGACGATCTCATTACCATTGCGGAAACGGCTTCGGGGGGCTACGCAGTGGATGGGGGCGAAGGAAATGACAATATGACTGGAGGTGCAGGAAATGACCTTTTAATCGGAGGTCTTGGTAACGATACCCTGAATGGAGGAGGTGGAATTAATACCCTTGTCGGTGGCACCGGCAACGACATTTATGTGGTGGATAGTACAACTGACACGATTACTGAGAATTCAGGAGAAGGGACAGACACGGTTATATCTTCTGTCAGCTTTGATCTGGGAACGAGCGCCAATGTTGAAAATCTAACCTTAGCGGGAAAAGGTGACATTAACGGTACAGGCAATGGGCTTGATAATGTCATCTTGGGAAATACCGGCAACAACGCCCTCAACGGTGGTGCTGGCAGTGACACCATCACCGGGGGGGGCGGCAATGACACCATTGATGGTGGCGATCAGGCTGATACCCTAAAATATTCTGGCGATCGGAGCGATTACACCATTACATTAAGCGGCAGTACATATACGATTGTCGATGAAAGGGGTGGTTCTCCAGACGGAACTGACACCATTACCAATGTTGAAAATTTCCAATTTGCTGATGGCCCTTTTACAGCTGTCAATCTAATTGAAACAACTGCCCCCAGTGTTACAGATGTAACTTCTTTGACTCCCAATGGAATCTACAACGCCGGAGACGTAATTAGCATTCAAGTTGCTTTTAGCGAAGTGGTTAATGTCACAGGAACTCCTCAACTAACCCTTGAAACTGGAACCACAGATCGAACCATCGACTACCTTACTGGTTCAGGAACAAATACATTAGAATTTAGCTACATAGTGCAGACAGGAGATACGAGTACAGATCTCGACTATATTAATGCCTTAGCCTTATCGCTTAATAGTGGGACAATTCGAGACTCTTCAAACAACGATGCCGTCCTGACTTTGTCGGCTCCAGGAACTACCAATTCCCTGGGTAGTAACAAAAACTTGGTAATCGACACAACAGCTCCGATAGTTGCAAGTATCAATGATGGTGACGCAGATAATGTAGTTACCGTTGGTGACACCCTGACCTACACGGTTACCTTCAGTGAAGACATCAATGCTGCCACAGTTAGTGGTACCGACTTTAACAATGCCGGCACAGCGATTATTGAGATTGGGACAATTACGGAAACTTCAGCGGGAGTGTTTACCGTTCAAGTCACTCCTAGCACCACAGGTACTATTGCTCTCCGTATTCCAGTAGGTGCTGTAATTGAGGATTTAGCAGGAAATGCATTAACTGTTCCTGTCCAAGATAATGACATCGTCACGGTTAATGCTGTCCCTGACACAACAGCTCCGATAGTTATAAATATTAACGATGGAGATGCAGATAATGTAGTTACCGTTGGTGACACCCTGACCTACACGGTCACTTTTAGTGAAGACATCAATGCCGCCACAGTCAGCGCCTCTGACTTTAACAATGCCGGCACAGCAACTATTGGCATTGGGACAATTACGGAAACTTCAGCGGGAGTATTTACCGTTCAAGTAACTCCTAGCACCACAGGTACTATTGCTCTCCGTATTCCAAGCGGTGCTGTAATTGAGGATGTGGCAGGAAATGCTTTAATTGTTCCTGTCCAAGATAATGACACCGTCACGGTTAATGCTGTCCCTGACACAACAGCTCCGATAGTTGTAAGCATCAATGATGGTGACGCAGATAATGTGGTTACCGTTGGTGACACCCTGACCTACACGGTTACCTTTAGTGAAGACATCAATGCCAGCACAGTTAGTGGTACCGACTTTAACAATGCCGGCACGGCAATTATTGAGATTGGGACAATTACGGAAACTTCAGCGGGAGTGTTTACCGTTCAAGTAACTCCTAGCACCACAGGTACTATTGCTCTTCGTATTCCAAGCGGTGCTGTGATTGAGGATGTGGCAGGAAATACTTTAACTGTTCCTGTCCAAGATAATGACACCGTCACGGTTAATGCTGTCCCTGACACAACAGCTCCGATAGTTGTAAGTATTAATGATGGTGACGCAGATAATGTGGTTACCGTTGGTGACACCCTGACCTACACGGTTACTTTTAGTGAAGACATCAATGCCGCCACAGTTAGTGCCACTGACTTTAACAATGCCGGCACAGCAACTATTGAGATTGGGACAATTACGGAAACTTCAGCGGGAGTGTTTACCGTTCAAGTAACTCCTAGCACCACAGGTACTATTGCTCTGCGTATTCCGGTAGGTGCCGTAATTCAGGATGTGGCGGGAAATGCTTTAACTGTTCCTGTCCAAGATAATGACACCGTCACGGTTAATGCTGTCCCTGACACAACAGCTCCCAGCATTAGCCTCGCGGTTAGTCCCGACAGCGTCACTGAAGATGGTGCGGCCAACTTGGTTTACACCTTCACCCGCAACGGAACGCCCACCAGTGCCCTGACTGTTAACTACAGCATTTGCGGCACCGCTAACTCAGCCGACTACACCGGTGCCACCCCAGGAACGGGGAAAACCATTACCTTTGCTGCTGGGTCAAACACCACCATCCTCACCATTGATCCCACCGCCGATACTATCGTCGAAACGGACAACACAGTGGTCTTGACCTTGAATAGTGGCACTGGCTATACCATCGACAGCACTGGCTCCGTCATCGGTACTATCATCAATGATGATTTTCCAAACGTACCCGATAATGATGTCGGTATTGTAGCCAGGAATGATTTATTTTTCGTTCAGTTGGCCAACGGCGATGAAATCAATCTTTTATACGACAATGAACCATTTGTCAGTGGAACTTTTGGTAATTGGCAAGCTATCGAGGCAGAAACCGTTAACGGTATTAATCAAGTGCTTTGGCAAAATGGTGATACTGGCGAAATTGGTCTTTGGGACACCGATAGTAACTGGAACTGGGTTTCATCGGACGTCTGGCCCACTGAGTCCCTTAAAACCCTTGAAGCAGAGGTTACGTTCCAGACTGACATCAATAATGACGACCTTTTAGGTGATAACTATTCTATTGTTGAAAATCAAGGTTGTACCACTGTTTTTGTACAAGGAATATTTGACTATTATCATGTCCAAACAGCCGATGATCTTACCCACCCCATTAAGTATTTGGGTGAGGCCTTTGTTACCGGAAGTTTTGGTGATTGGCAGGGGTTAGCGGCGGAAACCGTTGATGGTATTAATCAAGTCCTTTGGCAAAATGTTGGTACTGGCGAAGTTGGTCTTTGGAACACCGATAGTAACTGGAACTGGATTTCATCGGACGTTTTTGCGGTTGACTCTCCCCAGGCACAGGCCCTACAGCCAACTTTTGGGGTAAATTTCATCTGAAGCCATAATCAATAACCTATCTTCCCATCAACTTATCTATTGATAGGAATATGGCTATCTTTCGTCAAAAAAATACCGATTCCCTGCCTGAACGGCGATCGCCTCTAGGATTTGGCTACTTATCTAAGTAGTAACAACCCGAATCTGAGGCGATTTCATCGTGGGAATGAAGTTGAAACTCTAAATTCGGGAATACTTCCAAAACCCGGAGATCGGGCATAAATCATGATTGTTCTCGCAGGACACGGGAAGTAGATCCAGTTTGACCTTAGATTTAGATGGGGAATAAAAAGTATTCTACGATGCTATTCCCCCTGGCTTTTCCCGAAATACTGGGGAAGTTTGTTAACTGTCTCCCTTAGTCGTTAAAAATTTAAACGAAAGTCCGCGGAGGCTAGACCCACGGTATGAGGAATGTAGGGCATGGTGAAATTTAATCATTGGGGGAGGGCTTGGCGTTATTACCTATTGCTGGCCCTGGGGATATTTTTGGCGATCGCCATGCAGTTTACCCCGGCCTTTTCCCAGGTTTCCCGCAAAACCATCATTGTGGCCACGGAACCAACCTTTCCTCCCTTTGAAATGACCGACGAAGCCACGGGGCAATTAACCGGTTTTGACGTTGATTTGATTAAGGCGATCGGAGAGGCTGCCCAAGTCACCATCGATATCCAGGGCTATCCTTTTGACGGTATTATTCCCGCCCTGCAATCCAACACAGTGGGGGCGGCCATCAGTGCCATTACCATTACCCCAGAGCGGGCCCAGTCGGTGGCTTTTTCTAGCCCCTATTTCAAGTCAGTGCTGTCGATCGCCGTGCAGGATGGCAACGACACCATCAAAAGTCTGAAGGATTTGGAAGGGAAAAGATTAGCTGTGGCGATCGGGACCACCGGGGCCATGGTGGCCACCAAAGTACCTGGGGCCAATGTGACCAATTTTGATTCCATCACTTCCGCCCTGCAGGAATTAGTGAACGGTAACGCCGATGCGGTGATCAACGACCGACCAGTGTTACTCTACGCTATCAAAGATGCGGGTCTCAAGAACGTCAAAATTGGGGCCAATGTGGGCAGTGAAGATTATTACGGCATTGCCATGCCCCTAGCACCCGCGGGGGAAATTAATCAAACCAGGGAAGCGCTCAACCAGGGTTTATTCCAAATCATTGAAAATGGCACCTATAACGCCATCTATGAAAAATGGTTTGGCGAAAAGAATCCGCCTTTTCTACCCCTAGTGGCCCCCTCTCTGGTGGGTAAAGTGGGTACGGCCCAGACCCTGACCGAACGCAGTCAAGCTAGCCCCAACGACAATTTTCTCATCACCCTGTTCCGCAATCTCTTTAAGGGTTCCATTCTCACCATTTTGCTCACGGCCTTCTCAGTGTTCTTTGGCTTAATCGGTGGCACCGGGGTGGCGATCGCCTTAATTTCCGACATTAAACCCCTGCAACTGCTCTTTCGAATCTATGTGGAGTTTTTCCGGGGCACTCCCATGCTGGTGCAACTATTTATCATTTATTTCGGTTTACCAGCCCTATTCAAGGAAATTGGCTTGGGCATCACCATTGACCGTTTTCCCGCGGCCATTATTGCCCTCAGTCTGAACGTGGCCGCCTATTTAGCAGAAATTATCCGGGGGGGCATTCAATCCATTGACCGGGGTCAGTGGGAAGCCTGTGAATCCCTGGGTATGTCCCCTTGGCAGACCATGAAAGAGGTAATTTTCCCCCAAGCCTTCCGCCGCATTTTGCCGCCCCTGGGCAACGAGTTTATCACCCTGATTAAGGACACCAGTTTAACCGCTGTGATTGGCTTCCAGGAGCTCTTCCGGGAAGGGCAATTGATTGTGGCCACTACCTATCGGGCTTTCGAAGTTTATATTGCCGTTGCTTTAGTTTATTTACTCCTCACCACCCTTTCTTCCTTCGTCTTCAAATGGCTAGAAAATTACATGGACCCCGTTGGTCGGGCGAAGAAAAAAGCAAAGGCAGTGACGGCTTAGCTTGGTTTCTGCTGCGGCTGTAATGCTTGTTCTATGCAGGTAGCCGATAATCTTCTCCACCTATCAAGTCAGTTTCATTAACCCCTTGGTTAATTATCTGTAGCTGACCAATCTCCCCACCATCTATTTTTTATTTGCATCTAGTGTCTGACTTTTTCATTAACTAAATCAATTAAAAAATGAACTTCACCAAACAGTTTGCTTGCCTATCTTCCTTGGGGATCACTGTATTAGCCACGGTCATTGTGGGGGGAAGAAATACGGAGCCCATTTTCGCCCAGTCCTTGGATAATTTAGACAATTTATCCGCACAGAATAATTTTCCCCAGCGGCGACGATTGGGACGAACTTTTACCGTCGATAATAATGCCCAAACGTCCGTTAGTAGTTTGCAAACTACCATGGGGCAAGTGACCAGTGTTGATCAATTGCGGGATGTGCAACCCACTGCCTGGGCCTATGAAGTCCTGCAAAGCCTCGTGGAGCGCTATGGCTGTATTGTGGGCTATCCCGACCGTACTTTCCGGGGCGATCGGGCGTTGAGTCGCTGGGAATTTGCCGCTGGCTTAAATGCTTGCATGAATGTGATGGAGCGTTTAATGCAGGAAAATGTGGCAGTTTTACGGGAGGATATTGATAAACTCAAACTTTTAGCCCAACAATTTCAACAGGAATTAAATGCCTACGGTGCCCGCATTGATAACTTAGAAACTCGCATTGCTTACCTAGAGGATCACCAGTTTTCTGTCACCACTAAGTTAACGGGGGATTCCATTTGGGTTTTGTCTGGAGTTGGAGGCAGTGAACAGGCCGATGGTCCGCCGGATCAACCGGTACAAAATGGCCAAGTCACAGTCAACTTCCGTCAACGGATTAATTTTAATACTAGCTTTTCTGGGGAAGACAATCTGTTGGTGCGCTTACAATCGGGCAATTTTTTCTTGGCCCGAGGCGGTAGTAATTTAACTGATTTTAACTTTGCCGCCACCGAAGAACAGGGCAATTTAAATGTTAATAAAGTTCAGTACAATTTCCCTGTTGGCGATCGGGCTCGCATTTGGCTAGCGGGTAATCGCATCACCATGGACGACATCATGGACCCCCTCGCTCCCTACACCAATTCCTTCACCGATGGGGCGGTGTCTTTCTTCGGGGCGATCGCCCCCATTTATTTACCCAACGACAATTCTGGTCCCGGGGCGGGTTTTTCCTACAGTTTCACCGATGACCTGAGTTTGGGAGGCTTTTATTCCGCCGGTAAGGGCTTTTCCCCCAATCAAAGTGAAGGACTATTTAACGGTCAATTTGGGGTGGGGGCCCAGTTGAATTATGTCCCCGCCGCCAACACTGGAGTGGCTTTTTCCTATCTCCATAACTACATCCCCCAGGGGCAATACGACAGCTTTTCTGCTTTGGGCTTCACCGGTTTGGCCAACACTGATAACCCTTTTGATGACGCCGCCAGTAGCACTAACCATTACGCCGTTATTTGGACCTGGCAGTTGGCCGATTGGTTTAGCCTGGAAGGTTGGGGCATGTATAGCGATGCAACGGCCAAAAGTGGCGATCGCCAAGGGGATACGGCAGACATTTGGAACTGGAAAGTTAGCTTAGCTTTTCCCGATTTGGGTAAGGAGGGCAATGTAGGAGTCGTATCAGTGGGCCAACCTCCCTATGCTTCCTTTATCAGTAATAACAATAATGTGCCTGATATTACCCCCGCCACCACCGACGCCCCTTGGTTTGTGGAAACCTTTTACCTCTACCAATTCAACGATAATATTTCCCTTACCCCGGCCTTTTGGATTGGCATTAATCCCGCCAATGGCCGAGATCCCCTCTGGGTAGCCGCTTTAAGAACTAGCTTTAAGTTTTAGCTGTTCAAACAATCTCACTTTATAGCTCTGTTAATGGTGTCATCACAGGTAGACGTTTTCTTTTATGTCACTTAACATTTGCATAGCAGCTATATTTTGAAGTCTCATCTGTCCCCACTTCCGGAACTATAGCTTCATCGGATTTACAGCGTTTACAGCATCTTAGTCGCACAGCAAAACTCTTATGAAAATAAGTGTTATCACTGTTGTATATATATCAAACTGATTCAAAATTTGCTGTATCGTAGGTGTTTAAACAGTCGCCATCCTTTGATGTTCCCTTACCTTCTCAACACTCCGTGCCTTCTCCCCTCTTTTTCCAAAATTCCCCCACTCTGATGAAAAAGGGATATTTGGGCTATCAACTCACGGAGCTGGATGATCACCATTGATGCAATTCGCGCTGGTTTAGATCAGGGCGAGTTTTTCCTAGAGTATTTACCTGTTGTCAGACTTGTCGAGGGCCACTGTGTCGGTGCGGAGGCTTTGATTCGGTGGAGAAGGCCATCCGGAACGGTGATGCCGGACCAGTTCATTCCCCTGATCGAGGACACTCCCGTATCGGGGTTGCTGACCTATTGGGTAATTGAAACCATGGCAGCCGAGTTAGGCGAGTGGCTCCGGGTCCACGAAGAGGCCCATCTCAGTTTCAATGTACCGCCGGAAATTCTGGGGCGGGGCGGACTGGAGTATGCCGCAGACAAGACTGGGTTGGCGCTCCTCCGGCGACAGCTCATCCTTGAAGTAACTGAAAGGGGATTACCGGATCGGTTAGGCCTTGCTGCCCTCGAAGCTGCTACTCAGTCTGGTGTCCGAATTGCCCTTGATGACGTGATGCTAGGTGGTGCAAATTTGGCTATCTTGTCCCGTTGTCCCTTGGATATTATTAAGATCGACCGGTCCCTCGTTGCCCAGATCACTTCCGATTGCCCCTGTCCGGGGTGGCTTGGGGGGCTTTCAGCCTTGCTACAATCGACCCAATTAGAGGTCGTCGCCGAGGGGCTCGAAACCGAAATACAGGTTGTGGCTCTCCAATCTGCAGGGATTTCGATGGCCCAAGGGTATTATTATTCGAGCCCTATCCCGGCTGAGGAATTTAAAAAGTACTATTGGCGTACACGGGGACAGCCGAGTCAAACTGGCGATCTCAGTTGAGCCGGGTAGTTAACCAAACAAGCTCACAAGTTATTACCGTTGCTGGTTTAGAAGATGTTTAAAAAATTCAGAGAGATGAATTTATCGGTCTACATCGATCCACTAAATAGCCTTAGGTTTTAATCAACCTTGCGGGAGGAAACGGGGAAAAAACTGGCCCAGAGTAGGGCGGCAATGCCAATGTTAATGGAAACATCGGCTAGGTTGAAGATGGGGAAATTAATCAGGCGAAAATCGAGAAAATCGATTACATGGCCAAACAAAAAACGGTCAATGCCATTACCCACTGCCCCCGCCAGGATGCAACCGTAACCTAATTGTTCCAACTTGCGGAGGGGAACTTTGCCGGCAAAGATAATTAAGCCGACGCTTACTCCGAGGGAAAGCCATTTTAACCAGCCAGCCCCGCCGCGAAAAGCACTGAACGCCGCCCCGGTATTGAGCACATAGGTGAAATGAAACACCCCAGACCATAGCGGCCAAGTGGTACCCACGGGGTCCATGGCCTGGCTCACCCAAAGTTTACTGATCTGATCCAAGATAATGCCGGCGATCGCCACTTGCCAGAAGAGGGGGTTTTTAGCGAGGGAAAAAGACCGGGCCATCAATAAAACAGGATTCTCCGCAAAAAGTACGCCAGCACAGCAGTCAGACAGACCAGAATAATCTGGCCGGGCAGGGCTATGAGGGAAAAAGTCAACAGGGCCTGGGGTAGGTCTGGCAGGGACAAAATGGGGGGATTACCCAGTTTCAGCAAAGACATCATCCCTAGATAAACTATACCTGCACCGTGGATGACCCCCAAACCGGCCAGGCAACTGAGGGCCAGGGTTTCAATTTTGGTTTGGGAACGGTAAGCCAACCAACCACAGACCCAAGCTCCCGGAATGAAACCTAATAAGTAGCCAAAGGTAGGCTGTTGCCAGTAGTCCCAGCCGCCGCCATGGGCAAAAATTGGTAGCCAAGCTAGGCCCAGCATAATATAACCCAACTGGGCGATCGCCCCGGCCCTAGCCCCTCCCAAACAGGCGGTGAGCAATACGGCCCCCACCTGGTAGGTTGTGCCCAGGGGATTGGAATAGATGCCATCCTCCCACCATTGCCAAGGGGGATTGGTGGCAAATACCTGCACAAAGGTACAAAAAACAGTCAACAGCAGTCCGGCGATCGCCAACAGGACTTCTGCCAGCAGGGAAGGCTTGGGGAGTTCAATCTCCTCCGTCACAAGGTCGAGGTCAGATTCAGGATTGGTATTCACCGGGGACAGGGGCCTCTCCCCCTTCGAGGCCAAGGGATGCCAATAATTGTTGATCTTGTTCGGGGGGCTGGCCCAGGGTAGTTAAATAATGGCCCACTAGCATAGCGTTAATGCCTGCCTTTAGACCCAAATCTTGTAATTCCCCCATCACCGCCTCCCGGCCGCCAGCATAACGAATAATTTGTTGGGGCAAAATAAACCGGAAAATGGCGATCGCCTTGAGGGCATCATAGGGATTCAACTTTTGCTGTTCCCCCAAAGGAGTGCCAGGGCGGGGATTGAGCAGATTGAGGGGCACCGATTCCACTTCCAGCTCCCGCAGGGCTAACGCGAGGTCAATGCGGTCTTCCCAACTTTCCCCCATGCCCAAAATGCCGCCGGTGCAAGCTTGGATGCCCGCCGCTTTAAGATTTTTCACCGTATCTACCCGGTCTTGCCAAGTGTGGGTGGTAACAATTTTGTCGTAATAGGTGGCGGATGCTTCCAAGTTATGGTTATAGCGGGTTACCCCAGCCTCTTTTAATTGCTGGGCCTGCTCCGGGGTCACTTCCCCCAACGCGCAACAGGGCTTAATGTTGGTTTCCTGGATAATTTGCCGCACCGTGGCCAGGATTTGTTCAAATTCCCGATCCTTGGGGCTATGGTATTTGGGACCCCGACCCTGGCTAACTAAGCAAAAACGTTTGGCCCCCGCCGCCGCCGCCGCCCTGGCCTGTGCCAGGATTTCCGCCTCGGTTTTGAGGCCATAAATAGGGGAATTGGGGTCGGGATGGTGACTAGATTGGGAGCAAAAGCCGCAGTTTTCAGAGCAGTTACCAGATTTAACGTTGATGATGCTGCAAAGGTCCACCACATTGCCACAGCAGGCTTCCCGAATGCGATTGGCCGCTTCACAGAGCAGGAGAATATTCTCTTCCCCCTCGATCGCCGCCAACTGTAATGCTTCTTCCCTGGTCAGGCAATCGCCGTCAATAATGCGCTGACTCAGACCTGTTAACCAAGCCTGCAGAGTCCCGTGGCGATCGGCCGGGGAATGGGAGGGGGACGGGGGACGGGAAGATGCTAGAACCACGGCAATATGGGGTTAGGGGTCTGGATCGAAATTAAAGGGCATTTTATCATGGTGGGCAAAGGTGCCAGGGGGGTTATCAATCCTTGCCCCGGCGTTTAAGCTCCATTTTCACCGCTTCCACCACCGTTTGAATTACTTGCACCCGAGCGAAATATTTATCGTTGGCGGGCACCACTGTCCAGGGAGCGGCAGGGGTGTTGGTGCGGGCAATCATCTGGTTAACGGCAACATCATAGAGGGGCCATTTTTCCCGGTTGCGCCAGTCCTCATCCGTGAGTTTGTATTGCTTGAAGGGATTGTTTTGTCGTTCTTCAAAGCGGGCTAACTGTTCTTCGGGGCTGATATGGAGGAAAAATTTCACCACCACATAGCCTTCCGCCGTCAACTCCGCCTCAAACTCATTGATTTCCCGGTAGGCCCGTAACCATTCTTTTTCCCGGGCAAACCCTTCCACCCGTTCCACCATCACCCGGCCGTACCAACTGCGGTCAAAAATACCAATTTTTCCGCCAGGGGGAATGCGACGCCAAAAACGCCAAAGGTAATGGAATTGGGCTTCTTCCTCGGTGGGGGCGGCAAAGGTGTTGACCTGGTAACTGCGGGGGTCCAAGGTGTCCGTTAAACGTTTGATGGCTCCCCCCTTGCCAGCGGCATCCCAGCCTTCAAACAGAGCAATCACTGGCACTTTTTCCTGGTAAATCTTAGCCTGTAATTTACGTAATTCAATCTGGCTATCCCGCAACCGTTGCCGATAGTCATCCTTGCTTAGTTGCGCGCTCAAATCCACTTTAGCGAGGAAATTGGGCTCGGTGGGGAGCAATTCCTTTTGGGGCGGGCTTAGTTCAATTTTGACGTTGGCCCTGGCCCGTTTTTGGTCTAGGGCCTGGACAATCACCGCCACCAGTTGGGACAGTACTTTTACCCTGGACCACCGTTCACAGTCTCCCTCCACCAGAGTCCAGGGGCCATAGCCAGTGCTGGTGTAGGTGAGCATTTCTTCCACGAGGGCGGAGTATTCCTGGTAGCGTTTTTCCTGTTGCCAATCCTCCGGCCGCACCCGCCACATTTCTAGCTCGTCGGCCTCGTATTTTTTTAGGCGTTTTTTCAGTTCTTTTTGACTAATATGTACCCAAAATTTGGCGATCGCCGCTCCGTCCTCCACCAACTGGCGCTCAAAGGCGTTAATATCCCGCATTACGAGGGGGACTTGGGCCGCGGGAATACGACCAAATAAACGCTCTTCTAGACAATTGGTGTACCAACTATGGTAGAAAAAACCCAAACTGCCCTTGGGGGGAAGCTTTTGCCAAAAACGCCAAAGAAAAGGGTACATTCTTTCTTGTTCATTGGCCGCAAAGATAGGATTAACGGAAAACCCCCTGGGGTCCATGTAGTTAACAATTTTCTTCAGCAATGTGCCCTTACCGGCGGCGGCCCAACCCTCTAGGACGATGATCACTGGAATTTTTTCTTCCCAACAGGATTGCTGCAGACTCCGTAACTGCCGCATCAAATCCTCTAGTTGTTCTTTGTAACTCTCTTTATCCAGTTTGAGGGAAAGGTCGAGGGCATCTAGCATAGGCGATCGCCAGGGAGAAGGAAGAATGATTGTCGGCCTAAGTTTAGGCCAGAAACCCAGGAAAAGATCCCTTGGTTATAATGTGGGGGCCTCTGCTTTAACCGCCCATTCCAACGGTTTTCCATGCAAAATCTCGGTTTACAATACCCCCTTTTTGGTCCAGAAATCCAATGTCCCCACTGTCGGCAAACCATTCCAGCCTTGACCTTAACGGACACCTACCTCTGCAATCGCCATGGAGCCTTTGAAGTTAATCCCGACACGGAGGACCTAGTCCATTTGCAATCTGGAAGGCACTGGCGCTTTTGGCAGGGAGAATGGTACCGGCAACATACCCACCCCGACGGTATCCGCTTTGAAATTCATGAAGCCTTGGACCGTCTCTACACCGAAGGTTACCGGGCCACCAAGGTAATCATTGCCCACCGTTACTACGATTTGGTCAGCGTTTATCTGCAACGGCAAGGTAGCTGGCGTAATCCCGAAGACAGGGATAGTCCCCTACCCCGTCTTTACGGTCTGCCGGTGGAATTTAGCTCCCCAGGTACAGCGGATGATTGTTGGCGGGTAATTAACTTTGACCTGGAAAAGGAAAAAGGCATTCCCAAGCGCTATCCTTACTTTCGTTTGTTTGATTAGTTCGGTTAAAGTGGGCTGAACCAAGTCTTTCAACTTCCATTCAATCAGCGAACAAATCCAACGGGAAATAACCATAGGTGCCCGCCAGGGCTTCATCCTCCGTTTGGCAGGAAATCAACACCCCCCGGTAACTACCTTCGTAACTGGCCACATAAAATCGCAGGGATTGGCTTTGGCATTTCAAATAGACTGGCCCCTGGATAGTTTGTTCTTCCATGGCGATCGCCCCGTCGTAGTCCAGGGCCTGGAGATATTGTCCCAAGGCTGCTTCGGCACTGCTTTGGTCGTCGGCACAAATGCCAAAATTTTCCGTTTCGCTCTGGCCACAAATCCAGAGAATGGCCCGGCGTAGGTCATCCCGTTCTTGATCATTCTGGGGAATGCGGATTTCTAAACGACTGTAATCCTTTAACAGAGCCAACGGAGCAGAACCGGAACCATCCATACAAAATCCTATAAAACCTTGGAGAAAAAATTTCCCACCGCCCAGCCTACCATCGTTCGCCCCCTAATCTGGTGCAACTGAAACGGCGATCGTGGCGGATAATGGGAATATTTCCCTGGCGCCGCCTAAAATTCCACGGCCTTAACTATTATATTTAACTGCCCCTAATTTCAGCCCATTATGCAAACGTCTCCCCTTCCCCGTCGTACCAAAATTGTCGCTACCATCGGCCCTGCGACCCAAAGCAAGGAAGTGCTGAGACAATTAATCCAAGCCGGTGCCACCACTTTCCGCCTCAATTTTTCCCATGGGGACCATAGCTACCATCAACAAAGTATCCGTTTGATTCGTCAAATTGCTTTTGAATTGAACCAACCGGTGGGCATCTTGCAGGATTTACAGGGGCCCAAAATTCGGGTGGGCAAATTTTTGAATGATGCGGGTTCTGTACAACTGAAAAATGGTGACCCCTACATTCTTACCAGTCGCCCGGTAGAGTGTACTGAAATTATTAGTTCCATCAGCTATGAGCATTTAGCGGATGAAGTTCCCTCTGGGGCAAGGATTTTGCTCGACGACGGCAAACTGGAAATGCTAGTGGAGGAAATTGACCGGGTCAATCGGGATCTGCACTGTCGGGTAATTGTGGGGGGAACCCTTTCTAGCAATAAGGGGGTTAACTTCCCTGGGGTTTGTCTTTCCGTTAAGGCGATGACGGACAAGGATAAGGAAGATTTGATGTTTGGCCTTGACCAAGGGGTGGACTGGGTGGCCCTGAGCTTTGTGCGCAATCCCCAGGACATTGATGAAATTAAAGGTTTAATTGCGGCGGCGGGAAAATCAGTGCCGGTGATCGCCAAAATTGAAAAGCACGAAGCCATCAAGGATATGCAGGCGGTGCTGGAAAAATGTGATGGGGTAATGGTGGCCCGGGGGGACCTGGGGGTAGAACTGCCGGCGGAGGATGTGCCGATTTTGCAGAAAAAGCTCATTGCCACCGCTAACCGTTTGGGCATTCCCGTTATTACCGCCACCCAAATGCTGGACAGTATGGTTAACAGTCCCCGACCCACCAGGGCTGAGGTGTCCGATGTGGCCAATGCCATCCTCGATGGTACCGATGCGGTGATGCTTTCCAACGAAACGGCGATCGGGAAATTTCCTGTGGAAGCAGTGGCCATTATGGCCAAAATTGCGGAGCGCATTGAGCAAGAAGATATCAACCCTTCCCAGGCGGAAGCTAGCCGTACGTCCATCCCCAACGCCATTTCCAGTGCGGTCAGCCAGATTGCGGAAACCCTCAACGCCGCGGCCATTATGTCCTTGACTAAAACCGGCTCCACTGCCCGCCATGTGTCCAAGTTCCGCCCCAAAACCCCCATTCTGGCCGTTACTCCCCATGTGGACGTGTCCCGTCAGTTGCAATTGGTGTGGGGAGTTAAGCCTCTCCTAGTGTTAGATTTACCTTCCACCAGTCAAACGTTCCAAGCCGCCATTAACGTGGCCCAGGAAAACCATTTTCTCCGGGATGGGGACCTGGTGGTGATGACTGCTGGGACATTGCAGGGGGTGGCTGGCTCCACCGATTTAATTAAAGTGGAAGTGGTCAAGGCCATTCTCGGTCGGGGCGTAGGCATTGGCCAGGGGGCCGTCAGTGGTCGGGCTAGGGTAGCGGCGCATCCCCAGGCGATCGCCCAGTTTACCCAGGGAGAAATTTTAGTAGTACCTTCTACCAATGCTGACTGTGTGGAGATGATGCGACGGGCGGCGGGCATTATCACCGAAGAAGAAAGCCTAACCAGCCATGCAGCTATCATTGGTTTGCGGCTGGGGGTGCCAGTGATTGTGGGCTTTAAAGGAGCTACCCAAAAAATCCGGGACGGAGCCATTGTCACCATTGATGCCCAAAAAGGCTTGATTTATTCCGGGGCTTTACCCCCAGTGTCCAAGGGATAGGGACTGGTTCTGGGCCAAGGGGTAGGGCTAAAACGGGAGCCATCATCCCGATGGAGACCCAAATCCTATGGCCCCTGGACCAGTAACATTTTGGTAGAATCAACGGGGTTCTTTCCCCGACGTAGTTTATTCCTTTGCAGAAAAAATCTTCCCTTAAGTCCCGTTACTGGCTGTTAATCCCCTATATTCGTCCCCATCGGCGTACCATTGGGCTGGCTTTTCTTTGTACTCTGCTATTCACCGTTTTTTGGCCTATCCTCGCCTGGTTGGTGGGGCGCATGGCCAAATACATCGGCGAGGGGGATGTGCGCTCCATTTTGATTATGGCAGGGGTGGCGGCGGTGATTTTTTTGGTGCGGGGCATGGCCCAGTATGGTCAGGATACCCTAATGGCCAAGGCCGCTCTCAATATGGCGTTGACCCTGCGGGAAAAAACCTACGCCCATTTGCAGCGATTAAGCCTGAGCTATTTTGAGGAGGCAAAAACAGGAGACCTATCCTATCGACTCACCGAGGACATTGACCGCATTGGCGAGGTGGTGAACAAGTTATTTCACGATTTTGTTCCTTCGGCATTGCAATTGGTGGTGGTGTTCGGTTACATGTTTTATCTCAACTGGGCCCTCACCTGTGCGGTGTTGGTCATTGCCCCCCTCATGGCAGTGTTAATTGGCTTTTTTGGGGAACAGTTGTTGAAGTTCAGCCGCCGTAGTCAAACCCGAATTTCTAATTTGTCTTCTCTGTTGACGGAAACGTTGGGGGCCATCCGTTTAGTCAAAGCCTTTGCCGCCGAAGATTACCAATTGGATTTGTTCCGGGAAGAGGCTCAGCAACATCGGCGATCGCAGTTTTTGGCCGAACGCATGAAGGCATTGCAGTTTGTGGTGGTGGGATTTTTGGAAGCCATGGGGGTAGTGGTGTTGTTTTGCCTGGCGGCTTGGCAAATTTCCCTCGGTAATTTAACTGGCATTGAATTTATTAGCTACGTCACTGGGGTGGCCATGCTCATTGACCCCATTAGCCACATCACCAGCAATTACAATTTGTTCAAACAGGGGGAAGCCTCCGTTGACCGCATTTTTGAAATTTTTGCCCTGCAACCTTCGGTGGAAGATAGTCCCACCGCCGTGGCCATTGATCACCTGCAGGGGGCGGTGCATTATGAGAACGTCGATTTTGCTTACCTAGAAAATAAACCGGTTTTGAGTGGGATTAATTTACAGGCCGAGCCGGGGGAAATGATCGCCTTGGTGGGAGCTTCCGGGGCCGGTAAGAGCAGCTTGGTGAACCTATTGATGCGGCTCCATGACGTTACCGGTGGTTGTTTACGCATTGATGGCCATGCCATTGACAGCATTACTTTGAAAAGTTTGCGGGAGCAAATTGCCATTGTGCCCCAGGAAAATATTCTTTTTTCTGGCACGATCGCCCAGAATATTGCCTTTGGCAAAACGGACTTAGACCTAAAGGCCATTGAGGAAGCAGCTTGCATTGCCAATGCCCACCAGTTCATTACGGAGTTGAGCCAGGGCTATTACACCTATGTGGGGGAACGGGGAGTCACCCTGTCTGGAGGCCAACGTCAGCGCATTGCCATTGCCCGGGCAATTTTACGCAATCCCAGCATTTTAATTCTAGACGAGGCCACTTCAGCGTTGGATTCGGAGTCGGAAGCGTTGGTGCAGGAAGCTTTGGAGCGCATTGTCCAGCAAAGAACCGTGTTTGTCATTGCCCATCGCTTGGCCACGGTGCGTAAGGCCACCCGCATTGTGGTGTTGGAACGGGGGGAAATTGTTGAAATGGGTAGTCATCAGGAGTTAATGGCCCACCAAGGCCGCTACGCCCGTTTCCATGCCCAACAGTTTGCTTCCTAGACCGGAAAAGGTTGCTAGTTTTTGCCCCGTTGAGTAAGAAAATGTATCTGAAGAAACTTTATTTACGGGCCTTTCGCAATTACCTCGAAGAGGAGGTGGAATTTTCTGCTCAAAAAACCATTTTGGTGGGCAATAATGCCCAGGGCAAATCTAACTTATTGGAAGCAGTAGAACTATTAGCAACCCTAAAAAGTCATCGTACTAGCCGGGACCAGGAATTAGTTTTAGATGGGGCGGCCAGTGGTCAAATTAAAGCTTTACTGGAAAGACAATACAGTGTGGCGGAGTTGGAAATTGACCTGCGGCGATCGGGCCGGCGCAATCTACGCATTAATCAAAACCAATGCCGCCGCCAGTTAGATTTTTTGGGTTGTTTAAATGCAGTGGAATTTTCCTGTTTAGATTTAGATTTGGTCAGGGGCGCACCGGACTGTCGTCGCCAGTGGCTGGATACTTTATTAACCCAGCTAGAACCCCTCTATGCCCATATCTTGGCCCAATATCAACACATTGTTAAGCAGCGCAATGCTTTATTGAAAAGCCTCCGACAGCAGTGGGAAACGGGTCTAGCTTTGGGGGAAGAATTAAGCGCTTCGTTGGAACTCTGGGACCAACAGTTGGTGGAAATGGGCACTAGGGTGGCCCGCCGTCGGGCGAGGGGCTTGGCCCGGTTGGCTCCCCTGGCCCAAGAGTGGCATGGACGCATTAGCGGCGGCAATGAAACCCTTACTGTGACTTATCAGCCCAATGTGATCTGGGAAGGGGATGATCCTGCGGTAGTACACGAGGCTTTTTTGGCAAGATTGGCCCAACGGCGATCGGCAGAATTGCATCTGGGGGCAACGGTGGTGGGGCCCCATCGGGACGAAGTGGGGTTTGTCATTGATGAAACCCCGGCCAGAACCTATGGCTCCCAGGGACAACAACGCACCCTGGTGCTGGCATTGAAATTGGCCGAATTAAGTTTAATTGAAACGGTAATTGGGGAGCCGCCTCTGTTGTTATTGGACGATGTCTTGGCGGAGTTAGACCTCGATCGCCAGGGGCAATTGTTGATGGCCATTGAAGACCGTTTTCAAACCCTAATCACCACTACTCACTTAAATCGTTTTGATGACCGCTGGCGGCGATCGGCTCAAATTCTGCAGGTGAATGGGGGTCAACTAGAGGAACGATGGCCATCGGAAATTGACTAATGTTTGATGAACTGAGCCAGACTTGTTGAATATCGACAGAAAACTCAAACTACAGAAAAAATGACTGATGTACAACCTCTTCACCGACAAAGTACGAATTAACCATCCGCTTTAATGCCCCTATCGTCAGAAAATGGTGTAGTAACCATTGCCAAAAAACTTCGCAAAACGCTAAGATCAACTTGTGGTTAACCCCATAGTCGAGGAAAGCAGATGATGGCTGTCAACCCCATCTTGAGCAACGTTGCCTATGCACATCATCTCGAAAACTGCCCTGAAGCAATTCTGGGAAAAGCATCCAAATGCCAAAGCGAGCTTAACGGTTTGGTACAAAATCACCAGCCATAGCCACTGGAAACATTTAGATGATGTTCGTCAAACCGGGAGCATCCCACTTTTGCCCTGAGTATAAATGCTTAGTGATGTGAGTAGAGAAAATTGCTGTAAAAATAAGAAAAACAGGAAAAATCTATGACCCCAGAAGAAATTCAGCAGGCCAAGGACTATTT